>DURH01000025.1 GCA_012837385.1 Bacillota bacterium | reverse complement strand
TTTGGTCGGCTTTTTCTTCAAAAACAGGAGGAAAACGGGGACAAATACGATGGTTAGGGAAGCGACGAAACTTGCCGTAGACGCTGGAATCTGGGCTATCCCCAGCCGCTCAAACACCAAATTGCAGCAGATAATGGCGGCCAGAACTGCACTGCGCAGCAGCACTCGGCCTTTTAGGCCCGGAAGGCGCCGGAAGAACACAGTGGACAGGATGATAAAGGCCAATCCTGAGGTTATGGTCATGTAAGCAAAAGGTGAAAGATCCGGCGGCAGGTTTTTGACGAAGATGTAAGAGGAGGCCCAGCACAAGGTGATAGAAAAGAGAACAATGTTCGACTCAGCACGTGTCACAGCACACACCTCCAACAACCAGGCCTAACGCCTATCCACTTCTTACCCTCACATAATCTGCCTAATGGCAAACTCGTAAAACAAGCCCTTGTTGGCCATGAGCTCCTCATAGGTTCCCTCTTCCACAACCTTTCCCTGATCCAGCACAATGATCCGATCGCAGTCCTGCACAGTGGACAGCCTATGGGCAATTACAATCCGGGTGCACTTGAGGCTGCTCAGGCTCTGGATCACCCTCTGCTGCGTAATATTGTCCAAGGCTGATGTCGCTTCGTCAAATAGAAGAATACTGGGCTTGGAAATAATGGCCCGAGCGATGAGGATTCTCTGTTTTTGGCCTCCAGAAAGCCCGCCGCCTCCTTCGCTCACCAGGGTATGCATGCCCATGGGCATGGCCCGAATATCCTCATCCACTCCAGCTAAACGTGCTGCTTCCCAGGCATCATCCAGAGTACTCCATGGTGCTGTAACAATGATGTTGGCGAAGATGCTCCCTGGAAACAACCTGCTATCCTGGAGATCCACTCCGATGCACTGGCGTACACTGCGCACATCCAAGGTCTTCAGGTCATGGCCGTCGTAGTAAATCGCGCCTGAGTTGGGGGTTTCAAATCCCAACAAAAGGCGCATTAGGGTTGATTTCCCGCTCCCCGATCTGCCCACGATTGCTATGTACTCGCCTGGGGTCACCTGGAAACTGACGTTGTTTAAAACTAGAGGCTCCTCTTTGGAGTAGCTGAAACTCAAATTGGAAACCTCAATTTGCCCAGAGAGATCAACTACCTGCCTCTTCCCTGGATCATGTTCGGGCATCGCTTCCAAAATGGGCTGCACCATTTCTAGATGCGGCTTCACTGTGGATAGAGCCATTACTACGCCCACTAAAGACGTAAGGGAACTGGTCACAAGGCCGTAGGCGGCATTAAAAGCGATAAAGTCGGACTGCGTCACACCGCTTTTGGCAGCGTAGAAATAGAGCAGAAGCGTACCTCCTAGGAATATGGCGCCAGTAATGGAATTGCTCAGCGGCAGCAGCAGAGGTGGGTTGTATTGGAGCTTCCCAATGTCACGGTACCGAGATGCCCATTTGGCAAACGCTCGCCGTTCAGCTCCTGCCACTTTGATCTTGGCGATGCCGCCGAAAAGCCCAAAAACTAATCCGTCTAGTTTCGCTCCCATCTGCATCAACTTCCGGCTGTGCATCTGTCTCACCAATCCCGTGGCTAGGGTTGCGGTGAGCAGCGCGCCGATGGTGAGCAGGGCCGGCATCACCAACACTGGTGCGAAGCCAGCCATTTGATAGATATACACAGATGAAAACAGAGCTGCCAGCAGGCTGGAAAGCACAGAATCGGATAGTGTTTCGGTGAGGGTGTTGATGCTCATCACCCTCCTGGAAATCTCACCCGCGGAATAATCTTTGAAAAAGGACACGGGTAGAGTAAACAGCCTGGCCAGAGCCGCAGACTGCACAAAGTGGCTGATTTTGTCCCGCAGGCGCATCAGGGCTAGACTGCGGGTCATGGAGAACATGGCAGAGCCTACGGTGGCTCCTGCCAGCAGAGCCGCGACTGGTAGGAGGTCGCTCTTGGTGCCGCTGGGGATGACGCTGTCGAAGATCTGCTTGTTCATGTAGGGCAAGAACAGCCCCAAAAGGCTCACCAGCAGGCTGGCGAGCAGCACCAGAAGCACATCCCCCGCGCTTAAGCACTGCACCATAAAGCTAACCAGATCGATGAGGGCCAGTTTCTTCGGAGGTAGAGCGCGGTAGAAGCAAAAGGCCTCCTTCTCCAGTCTTCCCACTGTCTTGCGGTTCACCCTGATCAGCCTGCCAGACGCCGGATCACGAAAAGCATACCCCCCGGGAAAGGCTGGAAGAACAGCTACCACATGGCCTTCTGTGGTACTGCCCAGCAGTGGGCCCATGGTTTGGTTCCACCACTTCCCCACCAGCTCCACTCGGCGCCTCATCACGCCTGTGGGGCGCAGCATGTAGTCCAAGCGGAGTTCCAGTTCCTGCAGCTCCTCGGGTATCTCGGGAACCTGAAGGGAGAGTGCGGAAAAAATCGCTTCCAGAGCGCTCTGCAGCTGCGCTTCCTGTTCCACATTGACCTGCTCTGGCTTTTTGCCGCCCACAACAGAGAGAAGGTCGGAGAAAGCACCGGCCATGGCTTTGCTGTCATAGTCAAGGCGTTTTTGCAGCTGCGGATCCAATGACACCTAGATCACCTCGAAACTTTATGTGCTGACCAAGGCACTGTACTTCCCGCCTTGTTTCAGCAGCTCTTCATGGGTTCCCCGTTCCACCACCTGTCCGTTATCCAACACAATAATCTCGTCGCAATCGCGTATTGTGGAAAGGCGATGGGCTACAATGATCATGGACAAGCCCCTGGCTCGCACCGCTTCCATCACCAACTGTTCGGTCTTGGTATCTAGAGCACTGGTGGCTTCATCTAGGATAAGCACCGTTGGCCCTTGGGCCAATGCCCTGGCGATTTCCAGACGCTGCCTTTGGCCTCCTGAAAAGTTCCTTCCGCCTTCACGGATCACATGGGCATATCCGCCTTCCCTGCCCATGATCTCTGCGTGAATCTGCGCGTCCTTGCAGGCCTCAATTACCGCCGCCTCATCAATGGACTTGTCCCACATGGTCACATTGTTAAAGATCGTGTCCTCGAACAGAACGATATCCTGGTCTACCACCCCCAGAGAGGCAGTCACAACTTCCCTTGGAATTTCTTCGCGGGGCACCCCATCAAAGAGAATCTGGCCCGACCAGGGCTTGTACAACCCAGCAATGAGTTTGCCCAGGGTAGACTTGCCGCTTCCTGATCCACCTACAAAGGCGACACTGCCACCTGGTTTCAGCGTTAATGAGAAGTCTTCGATCAGGGGAGGGTCCGTTTTGCTGTACCCAAAGGTGATGTTCCTGAGCTCCACCGCTCCCTTTAACCGGCGCAGCGGGTATTCAATGATGCGCTCTGTATCCGGCACATCTGGCACATAGTCGAAAACATCCTCCACTCGTTCCATTTTGGAACGCATCTCAATGATGGACTGCGACACTCCCACCAGCTCCTGTACGGGCATGAGAAACGATACTGCGAAGCCCTGAAAAGCCAGAAGCATGCCGATGGTAAAAGATCCATCAAGAATGAGATACACCCCCATCATCAAGATGATGATGTTGGATCCCCGCTGCAGAAGAGGGGGAATGAGGCTGTAGAATTGATTGGCCCTGTTAAAGTCCACTTGGGCATTGCTGTACTTGGCGAAATACCCTGCCCAGCGCTGAAAGAAGCTGTTCTCGATTCCGGAGGCCTTGATGGTTTCAATGGTCTCAAAGGCCGACATGGTAACACCGATAAGCTGGCCCCCGTCTCGCAGCGCAACCCTGCTCATATCAACGCGCTTCCTAGAGACCAGGCGCATCACCGCCAGATAGAGGAAAGCGGTGATTACCCCCACTAAAGCCATCCACACATTGTACCTAATCATAATTGCTAGATAGACCACGAGCAGAGCTGTGTTTAGGGCGATGGGCGCCAAACGGCCGATGAGGGCCGCGGCGATCTGTTCATTACTGGACTGGCGGGCGGCAATATCGCCTGCAAAACGCTGTGCGAAGAAACCTATAGGCAGCCGGAGAACATGCCACATAAAGGCCGCATTGGCCTCTACCGCCAACTTCCCTTCGATCTTAACCCAATAAATACCTTGCACAGCACTGACCACAAACTGAAAGATCAGAGTAACGGCCATGGCTCCAAGCAGTGGACCCACCCACTCCGGGTTTCGCCCAGAGAGAATGTGGTCCATAAAGATGCGTGAAAACACGGGCGTGAGTGTCCAAATCCCCGTGGCAAGTATACCCGTGAGCATCACAAAGGCCACAGCCCCAGCAGTACCTCGCAGCCTCTTCTTGGCGAATTGCCAGATGCTCTTAGGCTTCCCGGAAGGAACGAACTGATCTGTCTTCTCAAAAGCCAGGACGATCCCGGTAAAGGATTGGTCCAGCTCTTCCAGGGAAACCTCTATCCTGCCCCGGGCGGGATCATTTAGTACAGCCCTGCCCTTCTTAAAACCGCATAGAACGACAAAGTGGTTGAAATTCCAGTGGATTATGGCAGGCAGAACCATCCCGCGCAGAGCTTGGGGTTCTTTGCGGTATCCCTGGGCCTTAAGCCCATGGGCTCTAGCCACAACAACCATGTTCCTGGCTTTGCTGCCATCCCTGGAAACGCCGCATTCCTCCCGCAGCTGTTCCAGGGGCACCCATTTGCCATGGTACGCCAGGATCATCGCGAGGCAAGCTGCGCCGCATTCCACTGCTTCCATCTGCATAATGACGGGAACTTTCGCTACTTTGGCCATGAGCATCTCCTCACCCTAGAACATAAGCTCGAAGGGCTTGTAGTTTTGAACCACAATCTGCAGTCTGCAGTAGGTGCCTAAAGCCAGGGGCAGCTGTTTGCCATTCTCATTAGACCATTTCACCCCATTGGGCGAGTTGGGATCCACTGTGAGGGTGACCCGTACCTCTACGCTGTTCTCTCTAGGAAACAGCCTCTGTGCATACTGCATGTTGCCCACCGCTGCCAAAACGTCTGCTTCAGACACCGGATAAGCTCCAATTCTGGTAATGCGTCCATAAACAAAGCCGTATTCTTCTCTGGGGGCGAATTCCGGAGACACCTGCACTTCCATGCCCTCTTTAAGCTTCTGAGCTGCGGACACCGGTACATAGCCGATCACCTGCTGCTTGTCGGCAAACTGTTCCATCTTAACTATGGAAGCGATCACTTCTGCCGCCGTGATGGTTTCGTCTGTTCTCCTCGCCGAGAGAACAATTCCTGAAACAGGCGACAGCACCAAGGACCTGCTTTCGTATTCAGCCATGAGCTTGGAAATCTCGTCCTGATCAGGCTCAGGTGCGCTGCGCGCTTCGTTAATGCGTCTAATCAGATCCTCCTGGGGGATCACCGCCAGAATCTGGCCGGCCTCCACGTAATCGCCAACTTGCACCCGCATGTTGCTGATACGGCCCCCTGCCGTAGGGATAACCTGGGTTACGCCATGTTCAGGAAAGATGATCCCAAAGGCGTGCACCGTATCAGGTATGTTCCCGTAAAACGCCCAAAAACCCACGGCCACCAGGAGTGCTAAACAAGCTAGAAGCACACTCCAGACCCCGGGGTTGGTGATTTTGATGTACTCATTAAGTCGTTCAGGGGAAGATAGCTTGTCCAGCGCCGTCTTTCGAAACAGGTCACTGTTCACGGGGCAGCCCCTCCTTAGGCAGAGGATCATCCGCTCCTTAGGAGCTGGACTCAAACGGGTTTAGGTAATAAAGTACAACGGGTGCAGAGACAATCCTGCCTCATTATTGGATAACTCTGCCATAAGTTCCTCCTCCCCCAGGTTGAATGGGCAAAGCTCCCCCCCTCAGATCGCGAATCGACGCTGCTGCACGTCCACCAGCCACCGCTTCGATCCCTTCCAGTGCCGCGTGGTACAGCACATGGATCTCGCTTCCAACGTTCTCCATAAGGCGGCTGTAAACCGCTGGCCCTACGCCTGGGAGCATCAAAAGGGGTACATGGGAGATGTAGGGCGGCCTCCTAACCTGGCTTTCAGGAAAGTCGGCGACTTCCTGGATGCGATCCCACACACCCTTGACCATCTGGCCTCTACACTGGGGGCAGGACAGTACTGCCTGGGGATCACTTGCCAGCACTTGGCAGCGGGGACAGAAGCTTCGATAGTACTTGCCCAAACGGGGGTCCATCCCATGGGTGGCTCTGATGCCTCTACCTTGGCCCAGAAGAGCACTCTGCCAGGCCTGGAAGGAGACGGTGGGTAAATCATATACGGTGAACTCCCTGCCCATGGTGGCTAGAGAGTGGGCATCGGAACTGGCTGTATAGGCGAAGCGGTGCGTATCGTGGATGCACTGGGCCATGCTGGTATCAGCACTTAAGCCCAATTCTAGGCCCGCTAGCAGCTCTGGTTGGGTGAACATCTCACCAAGCTTGGTCACGCAGTTACCGTAAACACCCTTATGGGGAGTGAAGGCGTGGGCTGCCAAAGCGGCTCCACCGCAGGAACACACCAGCTCCAGCCAGGCATCAGGGGAAAGCCTCACCCTTTGGGTGGATAAAGCGGGGTTAGTTACATAGGGCCGCAGGGCAAACGCATATTCCTCCACTGCTTCTAGGTTTGGGAAATAAGCGAGGAAATGCGCGGCTCGTCCGTTGGTATGGGTGAGCTCCACCTCACTTCCTGGAAAAAGGATAATGTCACCCCAGCGGCAGCCGCCTCCTTCCACGGGCTGCAGTGTGCCCTGTTCGGCCAGATCCTTCAGATCCTCCAGCACTCCGCTGCAAGATGCGTCCACCAACCCCAAGAGTTGGAGCCCCTTTTCCTGAGCTGTCTTCACTAACGCCGGGAGGGTGAGCTTACGGGAAGCGGTTATCTTCACAGGTTTTCCCTTTTTGGTACTCCCTACATGAATGTGGAGATCAGCGTAGACTAAGGTCACAAGGTTTCCTCCTCAACTGCCACGATCGGCCAAGCGACTCAGGAAGAGCGCTGCCGCGGTTACTCCGTGAAAAAACCAGGGATCCTCTTGGGGACCCCTTCCCATGGTGCTCAAAGGCAGGTCAGCTTCCATCAGGTGCTGGAACTCTTCCTCAGTATCCTCCCAGCTGATCCTGTGCGGCAGATCCCCGATCTGATCTTCCCAGTGGGGGAACTGTCGAAAACAGCAGGGCAGGGGAAGAAAAACTGGTTCCTGCACGATCCTGCCTAGTACCGTCTGGGTGTGGTGGCTTAACCCGCGATGGCGGGATCGGGAATCCGCCAAACTCATCCGGGGAATGGCAACAGGGGTGCCTTCCAGATGCAGTACTGCGTTTAGGAAAATGCCCTGCTCAAGTGCTGTGGTTCCCCAGGTGGTCTTGGTGCCCACCACCCCAGGCCCCATCAGGACCACGGCCAAATCAGCGTCAGCCGCATACTTAGCAGCCAAGAGGGCACTGTAGATGTTCACGGCTTCCAGATCTCCGCCAAAGGCGTGGCCGAAGGTGATCGTTGCGGCCAGCATCCCCCGCCCCTTTAATAAGGAGACGGTTTGGCTGAAGGCCAGGGGCAGAGCCGCACCGTCACTCATCAGATACACCAAACGTTTGCCAGGGCAGCGTCTATGGATGATCCAACTCAGGGGAGCCAGCATGCTGTGCAGGCTGCCCACTGCCACCATCAGACCTTCCAGGGAGTCAGCCTGAGACATGATTTTATGGTGGGGGCTCTCCTCTTCTTCCACTGCCAACACCCGCCCCTGCAGCGGAGTGTACCGCAGCTTGATGATGTGGCCAGGGGCAGAAGCAAGACTACGTTCTCGCCCCTCGATGGCGAGAACGTAGTGCCAACCTCCAGTACCTAAATTCAGATCTACCGCAGTGGTGTTGAGCAGCACCCCATCGCCGGGCTGACAGTGACCGGTAAGCTCTGGGTAACAGATGGCCTTAATCTCATCGGCTCCAACTCTCACCAGTAGTTCCTGCCTCCCAGGAAGGCTGCTCACCCTCGCCACCACTCCCCAACGGGTAGAACACTCCATACCTCAAGCCTCCTTTTGGATCTGCTATTGGTATGCCCTACCCCTTTCAAAAGCTTGCATGTTCAAAGGAATGAGGCTGTGGTGGCGCTCAGAAAGCACCGCCTTCAGCGCCTCTTCAATGCTCTCTTCCATGACTATGCCAGTGGCCTGCACAAAGGCTCCCAGCATCACCATATTGGCTATCCTAGCATTGCCCAGTTCATCCGCGATTTCGTTAGCAGGAACGGCAATGGTCGTGATATCATCACGTTGGGATGTTTTGGGTACCAGAGACGAGTTGTAAACCAAAAGGCCGCCAGCACTGACCTTAGGTTCAAAGCGATCAAAGGAGGGCCCATTCATCACCAGGGCGTCAGAGGGCACGGTTACCACGGGAGAGCCCACTTCTCCAGGTGTGACCACCACAGAGCAGTTGCAGGTTCCACCGCGCTGTTCAGGTCCGTAGGACGGGAGCCAAGAGACCGACTTATTCTCGATCATACCTGCATACGCAATCACCTGTCCCAGGACCAGCACACCCTGGCCGCCAAAGCCAGCGATAATTATCTCAGCCATGCTATTCACCCTCCTTTGCAGTGATGTCCTTGTACACACCGAGAGGATAGTGGGGAATCATGTTCTCCTCCAGCCACTTCATGGCGTTAATGGGAGTCATGCCCCAGTTCACTGAACAAGTAGAAAGGACCTCAACCAAGGCGAAGCCCTTCTTCTGCTGCTGCATCTCAAAGGCTTTCTTAATGGCCTTGCCCGCCTGTAGGATGTGCCGGGTATTGTGGCTGGACACCCTAGCTAGATAAGCTGGCCCTTCCAGCGTGGCCAGCAGCTCACAGACCTTGATGGGATAGCCCATCTCACTGGCGGTACGACCCCGAGGGGACGTTGCCGTGACTTGGCCCAGGAGAGATGTGGGGGCCATCTGACCGCTGGTCATGCCGTAGATCGCGTTGTTCACGAAAATGACTGTGATATTCTCCCCCCGAGCTGCGGCGTGGACGATCTCCGCCATCCCAATGGAAGCTAGGTCTCCATCGCCCTGGTAGGTGAACACGATATTTTCTGGACGGACTCGCTTGATGCCCGTGGCCACCGCAGGAGCGCGCCCATGTGCCGCCTGCTGCATGTCACAGTTGAAATAATCATAGGCAAACACAGAACAGCCCACACTTGCCACACCGATGGTCTGCTCCCGAACTCCCAGGGAGTCAATGGCTTCAGCCACTAAGCGATGGATTATGCCGTGGGTACAGCCTGGGCAGTAGTGCATCTGCACATCGGTGAGAGCTTCCGGTTTCTGAAAAACGGTCTTCACTAGCTGACCCTCCCTTCCACGATCTCGCGAATCTTGGCCAAGACATCCTCGGGTGTTGGAACCATGCCGCCGAGGCGGTTGCTGAGATAGACGGGGCTCTTGCCCTCCACAGCCAGGCGCACATCTTCGATCATCTGGCCGGCGCTCATCTCAACAGCGAGGAACTTGCGTTCAGGTTTGGCCAATGCTCTGATCTGCTGCTCCGGGAAAGGCCAAAGGGTAATCGGCCTAAACAGGCCAACCTTGATCCCTTCTTTGCGGGCCAAGTCCATGGCGGAGCGGGCAATTCTGGCACAGGTACCGTAGCCTACTAGGATCACCTCGGCATCCTCTGTACCCTCTTCCTGCCAGCGCACTTCCTCAGCTTTTATCTGCTCGTACTTGGATAGGAGTCTATCCAGCTTCTTTTCGAAGGACTCTGGGATAATATCGAGAGTGTTCACTACATTGGGTCCCCTGTCCACCGCACCAGTGGTAGCCCAGGGCTTTTCCACCTGCTGGGGCACATGGCCTTGGGAGAAATCCACGGGCTCCATCATCTGGCCCAGAATTCCGTCTGCCAGGATCATTACAGGATTACGCCACTTGTCAGCTAAGTCAAAGCCTAAGGCTGTCAGGTCCGCCATTTCCTGGACACTTCCAGGAGCCAACACGATCAGGCGGTAATCACCGTGTCCTCCGCCTTTCACCGCTTGGAAATAATCGCCTTGGCTGGGCTGAATGCCGCCTAGGCCTGGTCCGCAGCGCATGACATTTACGATCACGCAGGGAAGCTCCCCCGCCGCGATATAAGAAATACCTTCCTGCTTCAAGCTGATGCCAGGGCTGGAGGACGATGTCATAACACGAGCACCGGCACCGGCAGCACCGTAGACCATATTGATGGCAGACACTTCACTCTCTGCCTGCAGGTACACTCCGCCCCGCATTGGCAGCTGATCCGCCATATACGCAGGTACCTCGTTTTGCGGGGTGATGGGATAACCGAAGAAGGCCTTGCACCCTGCCCGAATCGCCGCCTCAGCCAGGGCTTCGTTGCCCTTCATTAACGTCTTGGCCACATGATCACTTCCTTTCCGGAATCTCACGCTGAATAGTTAGTACTAGATCAGGACATATGACAGCACACAGAGTACACCCTGTGCATTTTTCAGGCTGGTACGCCTCCACAGGATGATAGCCCCTGGAATTGATTGCTTTACCCAACTGCAGAACATCATGGGGGCAGGCGGTGATGCAGAGGCTGCACGCCTTGCACCGTTCCTCATTGATCAAAACTAGACCCCTCATTGCTTCACCTCCCTTGCTGGATGCTCACTATTTCCATCCACAGCATAGTGCCGGGCCTGCTCTTCTCCCCGGAGAACCCGCAGGGCGCCGAAGGCTAAGGCTTCCAGCTCATTCTCTCCTGGCAGCACCACAACGGGAGCGATGAACTCCACGCGGGGTTTGAGTTCTTCCACGAGTTCAGTAGAGTGGGCCAGCCCGCCAGTGAGCACTATCTGATCTACATTACCGCAAAACACAGTACTGGCCCTGCCTATCTCCTTGGCAATTTGATAGCACATGGCCTGGAAGTAGAACTTGGCATCAGCATCTCCTGCATGCATGCGAGCCACGATCTCCCGGCTGTCATTTGTACCCAAATGGGCAACCAGACCTGACCGTCCCACAAATAGCTTCATCAAATCCCCCTTGGTCCAGTGCTGATCGAAGAAGTAGTGGACCAGTCTGCGGCTGGGCAGCGACCCCACGCGTTCAGGAGAAAACGGCCCTTCACCGGAGAGGGCGTTGTTCACATCCACAACCCTGCCCTTTTTGTGGGCTCCAACGGAGATTCCGCCTCCTAGGTGGGCGATTATCAGGTTCAACTCCTCATAGGGACGGCCTAGCAGCAAAGCAGCTTTCTTGCCATTGGCTCTTTGATTCAGGGCGTGAAAGATGGAGATCCGCTGCACCTGGGGATTTCCGCTAATCCGAGCCACCGGGTCCAGCTCGTCCACTACCACAGGATCTACGATAAAGGCGGGAATGCCTAAACGCTGACTAAGGTCATAGGCAATCAGTCCAGCGAGGTTGGAGGCGTGCCTGCCATAGCGCCCCTCTGCCATATGCTGAACCATAACTTCATTAACGTGATAGGTCCCTCCTGGCATGGGTGCCAAAAGGCCTCCTCTGGCCACAATGGCGGTGAGCGACTCCAGAGGGATGTCCTCTGACTCCAGCCACTCCACGATCACTTTCTCGCGGAAGCCCTTCTGATCCTCAATATCAGAGAACCTGGCTAGATCTTGATTGGAGTGGTGCAGGCTGGTTGTGTGGGTCTGCCTTTCATCTCTGTACACTGCCAGTTTGGTGCTGGTAGAACCTGGGTTGATCACTAGAACAATGTGCTCCACGATCCACCCCCTAGCTTCCGCTCAGCGCCAAGCAGGCCACTGCGATGGAATTGAGCTTGGATTCGGAACTGTCAGCCCTGGAGGTGAGCACTATGGGACAGGTCGCGCCAGACACTATGCCCGCCACAGCCAGGCCCCCCACATACACCAAGGATTTGTATAAAACGTTGCCCGCGGTGATCTCAGGCACCAGGAAGATATCAGCTTGACCTGCTACCGGGCTGCTGATGCCCTTCTGAGCTGCTGCTTCCTTGGAATAGGCATTGTCAAAGGCCAAGGGGCCATCTACAACCGCTGGCCGCGAAAACTGATTTCTAGCCCCCATTAAGGTCAGGGCTGCCGCATCTAAAGTATCCTGCATCTGCGGGTTTACTGTCTCAACAGAGGCCAAGACAGCTGCCTTAGGATTCTCTAGGCCAATGGACCAGGCAAAGGAAATGGCATTGTCTAGAATCTGCGCTTTCTGCTGCAGATCCGGCTTGATATTCATGGCGGCATCGGTGAGCAGTGCTAGCCTCCTGGAGGGCAGCTCCACCACTGTGATGTGGCTGAGCAGCGCTTGAGCACGAATACCAGTCTCCTTGTTCACCACCGCTCGGAGGATAACACTGGTGTTGAGGTGCCCCTTCATCAGCACCTGCCCCTTACCCTCCCTGATCAGCCGCACTGCCTCCGCGGCTCCTGCGGCTGGGTTGGACGCGGCATGCATGGTGAACCCCTCGAGGCTAACCTGGGCCTCCCGAGCTGCCTCTTCCACCTGATCTGGAGGCCCTGTAACAATCACTTCTTCCAGAAAATTGTGATCCAGTGCCTGCCGGCACGCCTTCAGCACTCCTCCATCAAGTCCCCAAGCGAGGACCAGAGTCTTGCCAGGACGTCCCTGCAGACTCTCTCTAAGCTGTGCAAACCCCATGGTCAACACTCCTTTAGCTGAGAATTCTGCGTGCGCCGTCCATCAGGGCCGCTGCTGCCTGATTGCCCGGCACCGCGGAGACGGGGGCAATAAAGCCGACGCGCTTCTGCAGCTCGTCTACAAAAGCTTTTACACCAGCTAATTCACCAGACAGGATAACGGCGTCTACCCTACCCTCCAGCACAGCAGCGAAGGCGCCGATTTCTTTGGCAGTCTGGTAGATCAAAGCGTGCCTGATCAGTTCTGACTGTTCATTCTGTATGCTGAACAGCTCAGTGACGCTTTCTAAGCCCAGGTAACCCTTGAGCCCTCCCTCGTCCTCAATGGTAGTAAGTACCGCTTCTCGATCCTCTGCGGTGCCGCAAAGCTCCAATAGCCCATCAAAGGGCAGGGATCCGCTCTGGCTCAAGGCAAATGGGCCCTCATCGGCGCTGGTGATGCAATCCACCACCCTTGTCCCCACCAAGGCTCCTAACTGGTTAATTTCACCGAGATGGGCAGCAATGAAGCGCCCTTCGCTGAGCGGAAGACCACGCCTATGTGCCTCCTGGCGAGCCAGGTATTTGAATATGAAGTAGTCCGCCAAACAGGTGCGCTGAATCGCTGGCGTTCCTGTAACTAGCGCTTGGGCATGGCATTCCCCTCTGCTGGCAGGGTCGATTAGATAAATGGGTTTTGCCAAGCGCGCCGCTAGTAGTTCAAAAAGCTCGCTGCCGAAACCTTCCTGCTGCGCTCCTTGCCCTTGGGGAGGATCCCAGGGTTGGATCCCGGTAGGGGGACTCTCAGGCGCACTGCCGCTGGTCACCACAAAATCCACAGAGTCCTGGGTAATCCCCACAGATTCCAACCAAGGGATCACTCCTGAGGAGATGGCTGCTTCAACACTGTACGATGAAAGCCGGATGGAAGCTGTTTGAAAGGCCTCTGGGGCCCCTGCAGCCACATGCAGTGTGCTGCCCTGTGGATAGACAGCCAAAATGGCCATGGACATACCCCTCTTCATGTTAAGAAAATAAAAAAGCAGGTTGTTCTTTCTACCTGCTTTATTATGGTACTATTAATTTATTTCTATATTAGGCTTTAGATTCCTCCTCCTTGGGAAGAGCTTCTTTGCGGGAAAGATTGATTCTGCCTTGTCGGTCAATCTCCATCACCTTGACCAAGACTTCATCGCCTATGTTGACCACATCTTCCACCTTGTTCACCCTGCGGCGTTCCAGCTGGGAAATGTGGACCAGGCCTTCCTTGCCAGGCAAGATTTCCACAAAGGCACCAAAGTTCATGATTCGCTTCACAACCCCAAGGTAGGTTTCGCCCACTTCAACATCCTTGACATAGCGCTCGATGAGCTGCTGGGCTTTTTCGCCGCCCTCGCCGTCTGTGGAGGCTATGTAGACGCGTCCGTCGTCCTCGATATCGATCTCCACTCCTGTTTTGGCGATAATGTCCCGAATGATCTTGCCGCCAGGCCCAATCACGTCTCGAATCTTGTCAACAGGAATTTCCATGGTGATAATCCGTGGTGCGTACCGAGACAGCTCAGGACGTGGTTCGGGAATGCATGCCAGCATCTTCTCTAGGATGAACATCCTTCCTCTGCGGGCCTGCTCCAAGGCTTGGGTCATGATCTCTTGGGTTACCCCACCGATTTTGATATCCATCTGCAGCGCGGTAATTCCTTCAGAGGTACCGGCCACTTTGAAGTCCATGTCTCCCAAAGCATCTTCCATGCCTTGGATGTCGGTGAGAATAGTGTAATCTCCGTCCATCATCATCAAGCCCATGGCAATACCTGCTACCGGCTTCTTGATGGGCACACCTGCGTCCATGAGCGCGAGGGTGCTGCCGCAGATGCTGGCCATGGAGGAAGAACCGTTGGACTCCAGCACTTCGGAAACGAGGCGCAGGGTGTAGGGGAACTCTTCTTCCTTGGGGATGACTGGCAGTAATGCCCGTTCCGCCAATGCACCATGCCCAATCTCGCGACGGCCAGGGCCGCGCATGGGGCGCACTTCTCCCACGCTGTAAGCTGGGAAGTTATAATGATGGATGTAGCGTTTGCTCTCTTCGTCAGTGAGATTATCCAGCAACTGCTCATCGGATTTCAGCCCAAGGGTAAGCGCAGTGAGCACTTGGGTCTGACCCCTGGTAAACAATCCGGTGCCATGTACTCTGGGGAGTACCCCAACTTGGCAGGTGATGGGACGGATCTCATCTGGTTTGCGTCCATCGGGGCGAGCTTTGTCCTTAGTAATGGATCGGCGCACTTCTTCCTTCAGCACAGCATCGAACACAGCATCGATGAACTTGCTCTGTTCTTCATGCTGTTCTTCACCGAACTCCTCCAGATAAGCCTCGTGGGCGCCCTGCTGAACCTCATCCAACAGCCGCTCCCTTTCCAACTTCTCACTGGCCTTCAGTGCCTGTACCAGATCTTCATAAACATATTCCCGCACCCAGCGGTCAATGTCTGACTCTGGCTGGAAGACAGGTACTTCCACTTTATCCTTGCCGATTTCAGCGCGGATCTCTTCCTGCAGCTGGCAGAGCTCCTTAATGGCTTCATGCCCAAACGCGATGGCATCCAGCACAGCCTGCTCCGGAACCTCATTGGCAGCGGCTTCCACCATCATTACTGCATCTTTGGTGCCGGCGACGGTGATATCCAGGTCGGATTCAGCCTGTTGGGCCAGGGTGGGGTTGAGTACAAACTCCCCGTTGACCAGCCCTACTTTCACTCCCCCAACTGGTCCGCTGAAGGGAATGTCTGATACGGTGAGCGCTGCACTTGCTCCGATCAAGGCTGCGATAGTGGGTGAATTGTTCTTGTCCACAGACATTACTGTGGCGACAATCTGCACGTCGTTGCGGAACCCGCTTGGAAAGAGGGGGCGCAGCGGACGGTCGATCATGCGGGCGGAGAGGATGGCTTCCTCGCTGGGGCGGCCTTCTCTGCGTCCCCACCCACCGGGAATTCGGCCTACGGCATACATACGCTCTTCATAATCGACCAATAATGGGAAGAAGTCGATGCCTGTTCTGGGTTCCTTGCTCATGGTAGCTGTGACCAATACCACTGTTTCTCCGTAACGAACGAGTACAGAACCGTTCGCCTGCTTGGCCACGCCACCGAATTCCAGAGTCAAGGTTCTTCCGGCTAACTCCCTTTGAAACTCGGTCTGCATTTTCTAACCTCCAATAACTTTTTTGTCAGCTACAGCTAGTATAGCCGTTATTCATCTTCTTGTCGCTAGTGTTGTTCAAAAAAGAGCGGGGTAAGATACCCGCTCGTTTTTATCGACGCAAACCTAGCTCCTCAATAAGTGTGCGGTAGCGGTCAATGTCTTTCTTCATCAGGTAGTTCAAAAGACCACGACGCTGCCCGATCATCTTATAGAGGCCTCTTCTAGAATGGTGATCATTCTTGTGCACCTTGAGGTGCTCAGTGAGTTCCTGAATCCTGTGGGTCAAAATGGCCACTTGAACTTCTGGGGAACCGGTGTCACCTTCATGTCGACTGTACTTCTTAATAATCTCTGCTTTTGCTTCTTGAGAAATCAAAAAAGCCACCTCCAAAATTTGTCTCAAACCGCTTCCCAAGAACAACGCCGGAGATACGCTGTTCCTAGAAAAGGGCTTTTTCGTGCCTTCGGCTTGGGCTTTAGGCACAATGCTATTTTAGCACAACTCTCGAATCTTGTAAACGAAATTGGCTCAGCAGCCGCCTGGCTTCTTGGATGTCTGCTTTGATTTGCTCCTGCAGATCCTGGGGCGAGCGGTAGCGGATCATGTCCCTCATTCTCTGCAGGAATTGAATCTCCAAGGTCTGACCATAGAGGTCTTCGGCGAAATCCAGAAGATAGGCTTCCACTGTTTGAACCTGTCCATCAAAAGTAGGGTTCCGTCCAATGGAAGTCAGTGCCGGGACTCCCTGCCCACTGGGCAGGAGGCACCAAGTTAAGTACACTCCCTCTCCCGGCAGAACTAAGAGTGGATCGATCTGCAGATTAGCTGTGGGAAAGCCCAGCTTCCTGCCCCTACCTTCTCCACGCACCACGGTGCCGCTGTAGGAAGGATAGCGGTCCAGGTATTCCACAGCTTGTTCCAGCTGTCCTTCCGCCAAGAGCTGGCGGATCAGGGTGCTGCTGATCACCTGACCGCCTCTTCCCTGAACTGAGGGAACCACGGTCACCTCAAAACCGTGCACCCTCCCCTGTTCTTCTAGAAAGCGCACATCACCTGCGCGCTGTTTGCCAAAACGGTAGTTGAACCCACAGATAACATGTACCGCCTTCAGCTCGTCCAGGAGAATCCTCTGCACAAACTCGTGGGCCTCCAAAGAGGAGATCTCGGGCCCAAACGGGATCCAAGCCACCTCATCAATCCCCTGGGCACGGATCAAGTCCACTTTACTCCGAAAGGAGCTCAGCAGGCGATACTGCCCTTTAAAATGCTGTTCTGGGGGAACGTCGAACGTCAAAACGGCACTGCTACCCTGGTGGGGTCTATGTAAAACTGCCATCTCCAAGAGTTTTTGGTGGCCACGGTGCACTCCGTCGAAAGTCCCCAGGGCCACACTGCGTTTGGCAGCCTTTGTCTCATTTATCCATTTTATCTCCATGTGCTGCACCTATCTCATAAATACTCGGAACGGTTGACAGATCAATTGGTCCGTCTTTTTTATCTCAGCCAAGGCCAGCAGGCTGCCTTCCACATCGAGCAGAGCCACATCGTCTCCCACAGTAAGAGTACTGGGGACGTCAATAAGATGCTCTGGCAGGACATAATTCCCGTTCTTAATCCGTTCTTCCACTGCGGGGTGGACTTTGACCTTGACCCAACCGGGAAGTCCGCTGTCCATGGGCAGCAGGAACTCATAGCTGCCCCTCTCGGCCAATGCCGCTGCTTCCTCCAAGGTGTAGGCGCTGCTGCTGTGAAATGGGCCGCTGCTCACCCTGGTCAGAAAGGACATGTGGGCTCCCACACCTAGTTTTTCCCCAATGTCGTGGCACAGTGTGCGGACATAGGTCCCTTTGGAGCACACTACCCTCAAGAGCACCCTGGTGCCAAAACCCATGGTCTCCTGCTCATGCCAGATGGCCATGATGTTGATCGAATAGATCTGCACCTGCCTGGGTTCCCTTGGCACAGAGATGCCTTGGCGCTCCAGTTCGTACAGGCGCTTGCCTCCCACCCTTATGGCTGAGGCCATGGGAGGCGTCTGCCAGATGGATCCCTGGAACGAGGCCAAGGTATCAGCCAAGTCCCGGGGGGATATGGAGAAATCTGTATGCATACTGGTTGTGTCACCACTGGCGTCTTGGGTGGTTGTGGATAGGCCTAGAGTGAGTTCTGCAACATAGGTCTTATCGTAGTCCATCAGGAAATTAGAGAGGCGCGTCGCCCTTCCCACCAAGATGGGTAGTACGCCGCTGGCCCCTGGATCCAGGGTTCCCCCATGACCGACTTTTTTGATCCCCAGCAGCCTGCGGAAATAGCTCACTACCTGGTGGGAGCTCATCCCCGGAGGCTTCAAAACGTTAATGATCCCGTCCATTGATTTCACCTGTTGCCAAGTAGCGCTCAGCGACGTCCGTCACTTCCGCTACTATCTCATGGAAACTGCCCCTCAGGGTCGCTCCTGAGGCCAGTTTATGGCCTCCACCGCCGAAGTGGCGAGCAAGGCTGCCCACATCTACGTGATTAGCTCGCAGGCCCAGCCTGGTCACTCCAGGGCTTACTTCTCGGAACACCATGGCAATTTCTGCACTATCCAGTGTTCTCACATAGCTCACCAGATGATCCGTGTTCTCCGGCACCACATCAAAACGCTGGAAATCGGCATGGCTTACCGCCAACCAAACCAACTTGCCGTCGTGAGCGGTGTGCAGATTGGAGAGGGCGTAACCTAACAGCTGGAGAAACCCTAAAGGCTGCATGGAGAAGATCTCCCGTGCCGTGCGTGAGGGATCCACCCCATAATCCAACAGTTCGCCGGCAATGCTCAGCACTTCACTGTTGGTGTTAGCATGGCGGAATCCTCCTGTATCACCTACAATGCCTCCGTACAAGGCGGTGGCAATATCTTTGTCGAAGGGCACACCAAGCAGCCTCAGGATGCGGTAGACGATAATGCTGGTGGCTGCCTCCGCTGGTTCCACATACACCAAGTCTCCCAGCCCACGTTCTCGCTGGTGATGGTCGATGTTGATCAGGCTCTTGGCCTGCAGCACACCACTGCTGACACTGCCTGTGCGCTGCGGCTCGCAGTCCACCACAATCACGGTGCTCTCGCCTGGTGCAAACTCCGCACCAAGCTGTTCAACTTGATCCAAGCCAGACCAGCTTAGGTAGGGCGGGAGCGGGTCGGCGCTGATCAGGCGGCAGCCCTTACCCAGCTTGGACAACCCGAAAAACAGCCCCAGCATAGATCCTAAACTGTCTGGATCGGGGCCTTCATGGCCGACAATGACATAGTTGTCATGATCATGCAGATAGCGGACGATCTCTTCTAGGCTATTCATCAGCGGTTTCATCTTCCTTTGGTATGTCCAGCGACCTCAAAAGTGCATCCATGCGGGCACCCTGTTCCAGAGAAGGATCAAAGAGGAAGATTATCTCTGGAGTATGGCGCACTCGCAGTCGTTTCGCCAGCTCGGAGCGGATAAAACCCCTGGCGCGCTCCAGGCCATCCAGGGTGCGCTCCCGTTCTTCTTCGCTGCCCAGCTGGCTGAAGTATATCTTGGCCCAAGACAGATCTCGGGAAACTTGAACATCGGTAATGCTCAGCATACCCAACCTCGGGTCTTTCACCTCAGTGGCGATAATGCTGCTTACTTCACGCTTGATCTCTTGGGCCAATCTGCCCAGTCTTTCTGTCATTCCACTGTCACCGTCCTAAAGACTTCGTTCCACCCTTACCATGGTGAACGCTTCAATTACGTCCCCTTCTTTGATGTCATTAAAGCGCTCTACTCCAATGCCGCATTCATAGCCATGGGCTACTTCCCTTACATCGTCCTTAAAACGCCTCAGAGAAGAGATTTTCCCTTCATGGACAATGACGTTGTCGCGCAAAACGCGGACTTCTGCCGAACGGGTGATTTTGCCATCCAAGACATAGCATCCAGCCACCACGCTGCCGGGGACCCGGAATGTCTGGCGAACTTCGGCCCTACCCAGGATCTGTTCCTTAAACTCAGGATCGAGGAGTCCTGCCATAGCGGCCTTCACATCGTCAAGCAAGTTATAGATAATGCGGTAGACACGGATGTCCACCCCATCTCGCTCCGCGGCCTTGCGGGCATTTGGTTCAGGACGCACGTTAAATCCGATAATGACCGCATCGGACGCCGTGGCCAGCAGTACGTCTGATTCGGAGATTGCTCCGACGCCTTGGTGAATCACATTCACCCGTACTTCGTCAGTGGACAGCTTCTCCAGTGAGGATCTCACTGCTTCAGCTGAACCCTGTACGTCAGCCTTGATCACCAGGTTGAGCTCCTTCACATCGCCTTCTTGAATTCTCTGGAACAGATCATCCAAGGTGACTCTGCTGGACTTGCTCAGATCGCGATCACGCTGTTTCTGCTGCTGAATGGATGCCACCTGGCGCGCGGTCTGTTCGTCTTTCACCACAACGAACTGGTCACCAGCCTGCGGCACATCAGAGATGCCCAGTACCTCAACGGGCATGGATGGGGTAGCCTCTTTAATGTTCTCTCCCTGATCATTGATCAAAGCCCTTACCCTGCCGCAGTAATTGCCTACCACAAAGTCGTCTCCAACCCTGAGGGTACCTTGTGAAATCAGAACGGTGGCCACAGGGCCCCTGCCCTTATCTAGCTTAGCATCGATTACCGTTCCCCTGGCTGGGCAGTCTGGGTCTGCCTTCACATCTTCCATCTCCGCCACTAACAGGATCATTTCCAGAAGATCCTCAATACCTTCACCGTGCAGAGCGGAAATGTTGACAGCGATGGTGTCGCCTCCCCATTCTTCCACAACCAAGCCGTGTTCTGTAAGCTCCTGCTTCACCCGGTCAGGATTGGCTGCCGGTAGGTCGGTCTTGTTGATGGCCACAATAATGGGTACGCCGGCGGCCTTAGCATGGTTGATGGCCTCCACTGTCTGAGGCATTACTCCATCGTTGGCGGCTACCACCAGGATAGCTACGTCAGTTACCCTCGCACCTCTCGCCCTGATGGCTGTAAATGCTTCGTGACCTGGGGTATCAAGGAAAGTAATGGGTTTGTCGTTATATACGATTTGATAAGCTCCGATATGCTGTGTAATGCCTCCGGCTTCGGTGGCTGTCACTTTCGTTTTACGGATGGAGTCCAGTAAAGTTGTTTTTCCATGGTCAACGTGCCCCATGATGGTTACCACAGGAGGCCTGGGCACCGCTCTATCAGGATCTTGGGACGCAGGAGCAAACACTTCTTCCGCCAAATCCCTTTCGGGTTCCGCTTCTACCCCAAATTGGGAGGCTACAATGGCGGCAATATCAAAATCCACACTTTGGGCGAGGGAAGCCATAACGCCGATTTTCATGAGCTGCTTAATCACTTCAGTGCCAGATACCCCAATTTTCTGCGCAAGCTCGCCAACTGCTACGCTTTCGCCTAAGGTGATGCGTCTGGGCTTCTTCTCAGCAGATTGCTGTCCTGTGGGCTTGCCTTTCTTGGCGGCAGCCTTCTTCTTGGCCCGCAGCTTCGCGGCATCATCGCGATCCTCTTCCTCTTTGAAGGAACGCCTCTTTTTCTTCACCACTTTAATCTCCTCGTCTACTTCCTCTACGAGAGGCGCTTCCTCTTCCGGTGCGAAATGCTCCCTAAGCATATTGGCAATATCTTCATCAATGGAGCTCATATGGTTCGCCACATCAGCACCGAGGTCGTGCAGAAACTCAACAACAAACTTACTCTTTAAATCGAGTTCCTTTGCCAACTCATAGATTCTTATTTTGTTCTTCATCGGCATCACTCCTAATTATTCTCCTGCACTGACTCCCTCAAGCTTTCCTGAATCACGTTGGCAAAACTGCGATCTGTTAACCCCACAATCGCTCTCGATGGTTTTCCCATGGCCTGACCCAGCACATCCTTTTCACCTGCGACGATGGCTTTTACATTGTGGTTGCGAGCCAGTGAACTGAATTTACGGCGCGTGTTCTCAGAGGCATCAGCAGCAATTATGAGCAGCACAACCTTACCTCTGCGCACTGCGCCTTCCACCGCATACTCTCCCGACACAACTTGGCCAGCTCGGGTTGCTAAACCCAGATAGTTATAGAACTTGTCAGCGCTCTTCACTCTGTCTTTCATGCAGCACCTTCTTCAGATCATCCAAAAGCTGATCGCCGATGGGCGTTCCCAACGCTCTCTCTATTTGGCGCCCTTTCACAGCCCGCTCCAAACAGATTGCATCAGGATGGATATACACCCCGCGTCCAGGGCTCTTGCCCACCAGATCCAGGGCCACCTCTCCCTCCGGGCTGCGCACCACCCGGATCAAATCCCGCTTGGGAGCGGACGTACGGCATCCTACACAGGTGCGCATGGGAACATGCTTCTTGCGCATTTTACCACCTACTTCTCATCATCAAAGATGGACTGCAGTTGAGATAAGTCTGTGATAACCTTTTCTCTCTTCTTTTTTGGCTTGGTAGTTTCCTGCTTTTCCGGGGCGGGCGTGTCAGCGGCGCTGGCCTCAGGTTCCAGGTCCACACTGCCGAAGCGCTCCTGCCAGCTCTTGCGTTTGACTATGTTAGTCAGTCCGGCCAGATCTTGTGCACTGATCTCTTGAACAACGGGCTGCTCTTTAGGCTTCTCTTCTCGAATCTCTTCTGGCTTCTGTTCTTCTTCTATTTCATCCACTTGAGGTTCATCTGCGGTCTCAGCCTCAAGTTCAACTTCCTCTACTTCGACTTCGATTTCGACTTCATGTTCAAGTTCAGGTTCAAAAACTTCTTCCACATCTACAGGCTCAGGCACGTGCACTATCACTTCAGGCATCTGATCCAAGCCAAGCTCGATGGCCTGTTCTTCACTCTTGATGTCGATGCGCCAGCCCGTTAGGCGCGCCGCCAAGCGGGCATTCTGGCCTTCCTTGCCGATTGCCAGGGACAGCTGATCATCTGGGACCACTGTGTGTGCCACCTTAGCTTGTTCGTCAATGCGCACATAGAGCACCTTCGCTGGGCTGAGGGCATTCTTGATAAACTGGGCAACATCCCGTTCCCATTGAACGATGTCGATCCTTTCGCTGCCCAGCTCCGCCACAACCGCCTGCACCCTGCTGCCCCGCGCCCCGACACAGGCACCCACTGGATCGATGTTGGGGTCACGGCTGTACACAGCGATTTTGGAGCGGTTCCCCGCCTCCCTGGCCACCGATTTGATCTCCACTTCTCCGCTCTGAATCTCAGGCACCTCAAACTCGAACAGTGCCCTTAAGAGCCCGGGATGAGTCCTGGACAGAAAAATCTGGGGGCCTTTGCTGCTCTGGCGAACCTCATTGATATAAAAACGCAGCTTCATATGGGGATTGTACACTTCGCCAGGGATCTGTTCGCTGGCAGGCAGAACCGCCTCCACATCACCCAAATCCACCAGCACCTGCCGTTGGTCAGCGCGCTGCACCGTGCCTGTAACCACATCGCCCTCGCGATTGGAGTAGACATCGTAGACGATGGAACGCTCAGCTTCTCTGATTTTCTGAATCACCACCTGCTTGGCGGTTTGAGCGGCGATCCGTCCGAAATTGGCCGGGGTGACTTCTCGTTCCACCACATCGCCGAGCTGATAATTAGCGTCTAGTTCCATGGCGTCTTCCAGGGAAATCTCCAGCGTATCGTCTTCTACCTCATCCACCACTACACGGCGGGAATAGACGTGAATCTCCCCAGTGTGCTGGTTTAGCTCCACTCGCACACTGGCAGAAGAGCTCGCTCCGTAGTTCTTCTTATAAGCGGAAACAATGGCGGTTTCAATGGCATCCAAAAGCAGTTCCTTGGATATGCCGCGCTCCTTCTCCAGTTCTGTAAGTGCACCTATTAATTCCAAATTCATCGTGTTTGGCCTCCCGTTTTAGAGCTCCAGGACCAAGTTGGCCTTGGAAATCAGCTCTAGGGGAATCTCTATGGTGTCCCCTTCCCATTCTAGCAAAACGTTATCTCCATCCAGCCCCGCTAACACTGCCTCAAAGCGCTTACGTCCGTGAATGCCGCTGTATGTATGTATCTGAACTCTGCGCCCCTGGAATCGTTCATAGTCGGCCCGTTTCTTAAGGGGCCGTTCCAACCCGGGAGAGGAAACCTCCAGCGAATACGATCCTGGAATGGGATCTGCTTCATCCAGTCGTTTCTCCAAAGCTTCGCTCACCTGGCGGCAGTCTTCCAGGTCCACCCCTGCGGGCTTGTCAATATAGACCCGAAGGATCCAATTGCCCGCTTCTTTTACATATTCTACATCGACCAGCTCCAGATCCGTTCCTTGGACAATCTCTTCAGTCCAATCAGCCACCAGCTTTTCGATGTGCACACGACTCACAGCTTATCGCCCCCTTTTCCACAATTATGCCCTGTTTCTGTACGCATACGTCAAAAGAGTGGGCTAACATCCCACTCTCCCGGCAACTCATCAGTATTCGTACGCATTATACCACAACTACTAAAAGAGTGTCAATTGGTTCGTTTCAGGCAGGCCTTCTAAGCACCCGTGCAAACGCATCGCTTCAATGACCGCCTTGGTAACTCCTGACCTCTGGCGCAGATCTTCCACGGAAATGAACTCCCCGTCTTGCCGAGCCTGCACAATGCTGGCCGCGGCACTGGCGCCCACACCCTGAAGCGATGCAAAGGGCGGGCGCAGGGCATCATCCTCAATGAGAAAAGCCTGGGCCGCAGACTTGTAGAGATCCACAGGCAGGAAGCGCACGCCGCGCACCATGGCCTCGATCACGATCTCCAGCAGAGTGACCATGCTCCTTTCCTTAGGAGTAGCATCGAACCCTTTGCTGATAATTCTCTCCAGTTCCGCCTTCACCGCTTGCTCTCCCCTGCAGATCAGCTGAGCATCGAAATCTCCTGCCTGTAGTGAAAAGAGGGCGGCATAGAAAGCCACAGGATGGTGAACCTTGAAATAGGCGATGCGAAAAGCCATCATTACATAGGCCACCGCATGGGCCTTGGGGAACATGTAGCTGATCTTCTGACACGATTCTATATACCACTGGGGAACGTCATATTGCTTCATCAGGGCCACATCGTCCTCGGTGAGTCCCCTTCCCTTGCGCACCTGTTCCATGATGCGGAAGGCGTGTCTGGCTTCCACACCCTTAAGCATAAGGTAGGACATGATATCGTCCCTGGTGGAAATGACCTCACTGATATCGGTTATTCCCCGGCGGATCAAATCCTCTGCGTTGTTAGTCCACACATTGGTCCCATGCGAAAGCCCGCTGATGCGCACCAAGTCGCTGAAGGTCTTGGGCAGTGTGTCCTCCAACATCTGACGGACAAAACGGGTGCCAAACTCCGGCACACCTAGGGTTCCCACAGAAGTGCCGATCTGTTCAGGAGTGACCCCCAGACTGTCAGTAGACGAAAAGATGGCCATGGTGGCTGGATCGTTGAGGGGGATGTCCAGGACCGAAACCCCTGTGAGATCCTCCAACATCCGCAGCATGGTTGGATCGTCATGGCCTAAAATGTCCAGCTTAACCAGGCAATCATCAAGGGCATGGTACTCGAAATGGGTAGTGATGGTTCCACTGCTGGAATCATTGGCGGGATACTGGATGGGAGTGAACTCAAACACTTCCATCCCCGCCGGGACTACCACCATACCCCCAGGATGCTGGCCGGTAGTGCGGCGCACGCCGGAAAGCTTCGACACCAAGCGGTTGATCTCCGCATGACGTTTGCTTGCATTGGTTTGTTCCAGATACTTCATGATAAAGCCGTAGGCGGTTTTGTCTGCCAGAGTACCGATGGTGCCGGCGCGGAAAACCTGTTCTTTGCCGAACAGCTCTTCAGTATAACTGTGGATCTGGCCTTGGTACTCGCCGCTGAAGTTGAGGTCAATGTCAGGCACCTTGTCGCCGTGAAAGCCCATAAACACTTCAAAGGGAATGTTGAAGCCCAGTTTTTTCAGGGCAGCCTCGCATTCAGGGCAGATGCGGTCTGCCAGGTCAACCCCTGCACCCACCTCCCCTGCGATGAAGAACTCACTCCAGTGACACTGGGGGCAGACATAGTGGGGCGGCAGGGGATTTACCTCGGTGATCTCACACATGGTGGCCACCAGGGAAGAGCCCACTGAGCCCCGGGATCCAACCAAGTATCCATCGTCCAGGGACTTCTTAACCAGCTTATGGGCGATCAGATACAGTGATGCATAGCCATGGTCGATAATAGCCTTCAGTTCCCTCTCCAAGCGGACTTGGACAAGGTCAGGCAGAGGCGTTCCATAGATCTCCGCTGCCTTAGCATAGGTCATCTTTTCCAGTTCCCGTTCCGCTTCGGGCAGGTGCGGAGGGTAAAAACCGGAGGGAACGGGACTCAGGTCCTCAACTTCCTCCGCGATCTTGCGGGGGTTTTCCACCACAACCTCATAGGCCTTTTCCGGGCTTAAGTAGGAAAACTCCTGGAGCATTTCCTCTGTGGTACGGTAATACAGGGGGGCCTGATGCTCAGCATCCCCCATACCCTTGCCGGCCAGCAGAATGGTGCGGACAAAGGCATCCTCAGGCCTGAGGAAGTGCACGTCGCCTGTGGCCACCACAGGCTTATTGAGCCGCTCGCCCAGTTTGATGATCTGCTGGTTGATGCGGATCAGATCCTCCTTGGAATGCACATGGGTAGTGCCGACCAAGAACTCATTGTTGTCCAATGGTTGTATCTCCAGATAGTCGTAGAACTCCGCAACTTCCAGCACATTCGGCTGCTGGTTTATCACCGCGCGGTAGACTTCACCTGCTTCACAGGCCGAGCCGACAATCAGTCCTTCCCGGTGTTCTTCCAGCACGGCCCTGGGGATACGGGGAGTACGGTAGAAATAATTCAGATGCGAATATGACACTAGTCGGTAGAGGTTCTTCAGTCCGGTGCGGTTCTTGGCCAGAAGTACAATGTGATATGGCCTGGCCTTAACCTCGGGGTCATCAATGAGATACCCCTCTACGCCGTAGATAACTTTCAGCCCATGTTTTTTGCCAGCTCGATGGGCTTCTGGGAAGGCCTGTACCACGCCGTGGTCGGTAATCGCCACTGTGTCATGGCCTAGGGAAGCAGCGAGCTTCATCAGCTGTCCCACATCAATGGTGCCGTCCAAGCCGCTCATTTTGGTATGCAGGTGTAGTTCCACCCGTTTGACCTCTGCATTATCGGCGAGGCAGGGGGGAGCCTCGGCAAAGGCCAGCCCCTGGGCCATGAGGGACAGCTCGTTGTCGTAGGTTTGAAATTGCAGCCTGCCCACGACCTTAACCCACTGGCCCTTCTTGACGCTCACTTCTTCCGGTTCATCCAGAAACGCTTTACAGCCCAAGGTATCAGTTCCGTCATAGACATCGAACATGATCAGGGTCTTGCCGGTGCGGGTAAGACGGGATTCAAATGCTACCACTTCGCCGCAGATAATCACATTTTCATCTGCTTCCTGAAGTTCCACGATGGGAATGGGCTCTCCAGGGATGGATTTCCTAAGCAGGCTGCGGCGGCGCCCGTTCATCCGTCCGCCACTGCCATTTCCATTACCGTTTCCGTTACTGCTGCCGGTTGCTGCTGTACCGTAGTTGATGGGACCCCCATTTACCTGCTTGATGGCGTTTTCCAGGTAGGCCTGTTCCGACTCGTTAGGTTCCTTTGCTGCATCAGTCCATTCGAAGCTGACGTGCGCCACCTCAGGATGCAGGTTGCGCACAGCCTGCCTTAGTTCGTCCCAGAGGGCTGGGTCGCCTTGTGGCGCACCTTTAAGCACAAATGTCCACGCCCGGCGCTGAGGGTCAACTCCAATGCACTCAATCTCCAGCTGCTGAACTAAGGGATGGGAGCTTAAAGAAGCAAGGAAGAACCTGTTTTCTGGTTCAATAGAAAAGGACGCCACCACTCCACCTCCCAAAAAAGTCCCCTAAAAGACCGCGCACCATCCTAGCCTGCGCAGTCCTTAAGGGGCTCGAAAACTTAAATAATTCCTAGATGCGTAAAGAACGAACGATGTCCCAGTACATCTTCAATCTGGCGGCAAATCCCTTGACCAGGCCCCGCTTTTCTTCCTTCATCACTTGGAAGACTGCCGGAAGGGGTACACGCACCACTTCCACGTGGTTCTTCTCTGCAAACTGGGTCAGGGTCACTTCCACGCCGTAACCGCTGTTTTCCAGATTGGGAACCTCGTCAAACAGATCCCTGCGCACAGCCCTTTGACCGGAAAGGGACGGTGCCAACTTCTGAGCCAAATCTGTACTGCGCCTGCCTTCCGAAAAGACCCCAATGCTCATGGCAGTGCGCCTTGAGAGTACTGGCTCCAAAAGGGCCTTGATGTGCTCATGATTGAGGCCCACCAAATCCGCGTCAACGAACAGCAGTACATCACAGGTAGTGGCACTTGCCCCTGCTTTCATTGCCCCGCCTTTTCCCACGTTCTCTTTCAGCTCAATTACCTTAACAGGGTATTTGCTTGCTACGTCTACTGTGTGATCGTCGGAACCATCACTGACCACGATGAGCTCATCGATGAGCTGACACTGCAGCAGCGCTTCTACCACGGTCCCGATTGTCTGTTCTTCGTTATATGCGGGGACAATCGCGGCTACTCTCACTTTACATCTCCATCCTCCAGGATCTGCCTAATAATGGTTAAGACTTCCTCCACTGGCACACTGATCTTCTCCTTGGTGCGCCTGATGATAATCTCCATTTCACCCTGTTCCAGGGACTTCGGCCCAATGGTCACCCGGATGGGGAAACCAATGAGATCGGCATCCTTAAACTTGACTCCTGGACGTTCATCACGATCATCGAGTACAGTCTCGATGCCAGCCGCACCTAGCTCTGCGTAGAGCTTCTGGGCAGCCTCAGCCTGAACCTGGTCCTTCATGCTGACAGGAACAATAACGACATGGTAAGGTGCAATACTGATGGGCCATATGATGCCATCACCATCGTAGTTCTTCTCTATCACCGCGGCAACGGTACGCCCAACTCCAATACCATAACAGCCCATAATCAAGGGAGTCTCCACGCCATTCTCTTGAAGGAAGGTTGCCCCCATGGCCTGGGAATACTTCGTTCCCAATTTGAACACCTGGCCGACCTCAATTCCTCGCGCCCCTTCGAGGGCCTTAAAGCAGCGGGGACAGGGATCTCCCGGTTGAGCCTCCCGCAGATCTGCAAAACTGGTCACAGAAAAATCCCGTTCTAGGTTGGCATTGATCATGTGGTGATCGCCTTTATTGGCACCCACCACAGCATTAGCCATCTGCTTCACTGCATAGTCGGCATAGAGAGGCACATCCAGCCCCACTGGGCCTGCAAAGCCAACCGGTGCTCCGGTAATGCGGTAAATAGTCTCCTCATCGGCCAGTTCCAGCACATCACATTTGAGATACTTACGCAGCTTGATCTCATTTAGGTTGTGATCGCCGCGCACCAAGGCCGCAACTGGCTTTCCATCTGCTAAGTAAATCAGAGTCTTAATGCAGTTCTCAGGCTGCACACTCAGGAAAGAGCATACCTGGGCAATAGTGCTCACATGTGGTGTGGGAACTTCCTGGAGCTCCTTCAGCTCCACCTGCGCCCCCTCCCCTTCTGGCTCAACACCCTGGGCGCGTTCCACATTGGCGGCATACCCGCAGTGGGGACAGTACAGCACTAGGTCTTCCCCTGCTTCCGCCAACACCATAAACTCGTGGGTTACATCGCCGCCAATAGCTCCCGAGTCCGCTTCCACAGGATGGGCCTCAACACCGCAGCGCCGGAAAATGCGTTCATAGGCGTGAAACGCCGCCCAATAACTCTCGTCCAAGCCCTGCTCATCCTGATCAAAGGAGTACATGTCCTTCATAATGAACTCGCGGCCCCGCATCAATCCAAAACGCGGCCTGATTTCATCCCGATACTTGTTCTGGATCTGGTATAAGCGCAGCGGCAGCTGGCGATAGGAACGCACTTCGGAACGGACTAAGGCAGTAATCAGCTCTTCATGTGTGGGCCCTAAACAGAAATGGCGGTTATGGCGATCCTTGAGCCTGAACATCTCATCGCCATAGTCATCCCAGCGCCCCGATTCCTGCCAGAGCTCCGCAGGCTGTACGATGGGCATGAGCACTTCCTGCCCGCCGATGGCGTTCATCTCTTCCCTGATAATCTGCTCCACCTTACGAACGGCCCGAAGACCTAGGGGCAGAAAAGAGTACATACCCGACGCTGACCTGCGCATGAGCCCAGCCCTGAGCATAAGCTGATGACTGACCAACTCAGCCTCCGCGGGCGTTTCCCGCAATGTTGGCGCATACAACTGCGACATTAGCATAGCTATCCCCTATCCTTTTCAAGCAATCTATTAGCTTCGTCCACGAGTGCGTCCACCAATTCTGTTTCTGGCACTTTGCGGACAATCTCCCCGCGGCGAAAGACCAGCCCCACACCTCTGCCTCCAGTGATACCCAGATCCGCATGGCTGGCTTCCCCTGGCCCATTCACCACGCAGCCCATTACCGCAATTGTAATCGGCAGAGGGAAGTCCCTTAAACGGTTCTCCACTTCCTGCGCTATTCCTTCCAAGTCGATCTCTGTTCTTCCACAGGTGGGGCAGGAAATGAACACTGGCCCCCGCCTGCGCAGGCCTAGGGCAGTGAGAATGGCCCATCCCACCCTAACCTCTTCCACCGGATCCGCTGTGAGCGACACTCGCAAGGTGTCTCCCAAACCCCTGGACAAAAGTGCACCCAGGCCCGCTGCCGACTTGATGGTCCCAAACCACGCTGTCCCAGCTTCAGTGATACCTAGATGCAGGGGGTAGGGCACGCGCCGGCTTAACTGTTCATAGGCCTCAACAGTGAGATCTATGTCCGTGGCTTTCACGGAGATCACGATGTCCTGGAAGTTCAGGCGTTCGAAAATAGCTACATGCTCCAAGGCGCTTTCCACCATGGCTGTGGCGGTCCTCCCATACCTTTCCAGGAGCGGTTTGGAAATGGATCCCGAGTTCACACCGATGCGAATGGGTACCTTGCGTTCCTGAGCAGCTTTCACCACTTCCAACACCCTGCGTTCGTCCCTAATGTTGCCAGGGTTCAGCCTCAGCTTATGTACTCCAGCTTCCAGAGCCGTCAAAGCCAAGCGGTGATCAAAATGAATATCCGCCACCAAGGGGACGCCGCTGTGCTTGACCAAAGAAAAGAGCGCTTGTGCCGCTTGCTCATCGGGCACAGCCACCCTCACTATGTGGCATCCTGCACTGGCCAGAGCCTCAATCTGCTTGAGGGTGGCCGAGACATCCCTGGTGTCTGTATTGGTCATAGACTGTACGGAGATCGGGGCGCCGCCTCCCATGGGTACGTCGCCCACCCACACCTGACGTGTTGCTTTCCGCATTATCAAACACTCCACTCCGTTAGGAAAACAGGCTGAAACGGGCCAGATCCTTAAATGTGGCAAAGAGCATAAGCATAATCAGCAGAGCTAAGCCAATAAACTGCGCTATGCCCCTAGTTTCTGGTGCCAGCGGTTTGCCCCGCACAGCCTCTAGGATTAAAATCAAGAGCCAGCCGCCATCCAAGACGGGAACGGGCAGAAGGTTTAAGAGCCCTAAGTTGACGTTGAGCACAATGGCCAGGATCAATAGCTGAGAAAAGCCGTGGCGGGCAGTCTCACCCACGATCTGCACGATGCCGATGGGGCCTGAGATTTCCACCTGCTGTTTGCCTGTGATCATGCGCCCGATATCACCCACCAACTGAGTGATGAGCCTCCAGGTCTGTACTACCCCCGCTCGCAGGCTGATGAAAAAGGGATACTGGGGTTTCGCATCACCGATACCGATTCCCAGGCGACCCTGGCCGCCGAGCTCCTCAGGCACGGCCCTCAAAGTGACCAGCTGGCCTTGGCGGCGCACCACTATCTCAAGTTCCTGCTCCGCGGCAGCTTGAATCATGGCCACAATCTGATCGGAATCAGCTGTCTGTTCACCATTGATACTGATAAACACGTCGCCTGGCAGAAGGCCTGCCAAATCGGCTGGTGAATTGGGCTCTACAGTGGTTACCATGGGAGGCACCGTCACCAACATGAAGTAAAGAACAAACAGCACAATGGCAAAAATGAAGTTCATGATGGGCCCGGCAGCAATGGTGCTTAACCTCCAGGGCAGGCTTTTCCTCTGGAAGCTGTGGGGATCATCATCTGGTACTTCGTCCTGATCATCTACGGGCTCGTCCATTCCCGCCATTTTCACAAATCCGCCCAGGGGAAAGGCCCTCAGGGAGTACTTCGTTTCTTTTCTCGTAAAGCTCCCAACTACCGGACCAAAACCGACGGCAAACTCATACACACGGATTCCAGCGGCTTTGGCAACCAAGAAGTGCCCAAGCTCATGAACGAGCACTATGGTCCCGAAAATGACCACAAAAGCAATAAGTGTGACCATATTATCATCCTCTCCTGCCCATGCAGGCCTGCGCCTGTAGACGGGCTTCAGCGTCTATGGCTAGTATCTCCTCCAAGGTGGGGAAAGATTTCCCCTGGAAAGCCTGGATAACTTCACTCACAACCTCAGGTATCTGGCTGAACTTGATCCGGCCCTCCAAAAACGCCCACACCGCCTCTTCATTGGCGGCATTGAGGGCAATAGGCTTGGCGCCTCCCTCTCGCCCTGCTGTGTAGGCCAGCCGCAGGCTGGGAAAACGCTCATGATCTACCGTTCCAAAAGTCAGCCCATCCAGCGCCGCTAAATCCAGGGGCTTTACAGGAGACTTTTGAACCTGGGGATAGGTTAAGGCATATTGAATGGGCAGACGCATATCTGTTGTCCCCAAATGCGCCAAAAGCGCGCCATCCTGGAGCCTGATCAGGGAATGGATGATGCTCTGCGGGTGTACCACCACATCTATGGCGTCATAGGGGAAGTCAAACAGCCAATGAGCCTCAATTACTTCCAGGCCTTTGTTCATCAAGGTAGCTGAATCGATGCTGATCTTTCCCCCCATATTCCATCTGGGGTGGGCCAGAGCCTGGTCAATGGTAACTTCGCCTAGATCACCCTTGTAGCTGTAAAAGGGTCCTCCGGAAGCTGTAAGCACGATACCGGCAATATCCTCACGCTTGCGGCCGCCAAAGAGCTGCCAAAGCGCGCTGTGCTCTGAATCAATGGGAACCAACTGATCCCGGTACCGCATAACCAAATGGCCGCCAGCCACCAAGGTCTCCTTATTGGCCAGCGCCACACGCTTGCCTGCCTGCAGGGCTGCTAATGTGGGTTTTAACCCTGCTGCCCCCACCATGGCTGCCACCACTAGATCGCACCTGGGATCGGTCACCATCTCTTCCAGGCCATCCTCTTCGCTGTACACAGGGATGGAGAACTCTTCCCGCAAAGCCGAAGCATGCTCAGGGCTCAAAATGCTGGCAAACTGGGGCTTGAACTCAGCGATCTGCTGCCTGAGCAGTCTGAAGTTGGTGCCAGCAGCTAAGCCCAGCACCTTAAACTCTGGCAGCGTGCGGATTACATCCAGGGTCTGAGTTCCGATTGAACCAGTAGAACCAAGAATCACTACATTAGGCATGGGAAAACCCTTTCTTACGACCTCATGAACTTGCTTGGTACAGATAAGCCTTGATAAAGACGAGCAAAATGGGTCCAGCCACCGCACCTAGGGGTCCCCAGAACCGAAACCCTACATAGACCCCCATTAAGGCGGTTAACGGATGGAGCCCCAGCCTTTCACCAACTAGGTGCGGCTCACCCCACTGTCTTAGCAGTAATAATATCAGATAACCTATACCTAAAGCCAGGGCTATTCTGGAATTACCCATGAATAACTGCAGAAGAGCTAGGGCCAAGTAAACCAAGCCGGGGCCCAGCACTGGGCAAAGGTCAAAAAAGCCCACCAAGAAGCCAGATAGGATGGGATACGGCAGTTCCAATAAGGAGAAAAAAACCATACTAACGCTGGTGGACAAAAACATCAAGAGCAGCTGGACGCGGATCAGGTGCCACAAAGCGCCCAGTGTATCGTAATAGAGCCGTCTGAAGCTAAAACCTTTGATCTTTGGCATCTGGCTGGTGGCCAAGGCAACCAGCCTGCGCTTATCGCGGCAGAAAAAATAAGCGCTGAGAGCAGTAAGCGTCCAGATCAAAAAAAGATCGGGAATCGCTAACGCCCAGTCCATAAGGAGCTGGGGCAGGGAGAACAAACCACTTACATCCAGATCAGCAGCAAAAGGTATCTTGTCCAAAGCGACTGGGAAATGCTCCGCAACCTCCCTGGACAGCCTGCCCACCACGCCCAATTCCAATAACCCCTGGAGCTCCTGCCAGAGTTTCACTAGGAACAAGGTAAACAAGGCAGGCAGAGTGACAAAGGTCAGCGCCACGAACAGGAAAGAGGTCAGGGGTCGGGGCCAGCCCCTACACTCCAACCAGCCGATGGGCACGTCCAAAATGACGGCTAGGATCAGTCCGAGGAGAAACGGGGCTAGATAGGGAAAAGCCAGCTTTAAGAGAAAAAGAGTGACACAAAAGCTCACCGAGGCGATAACCAGCGGCGGTAACAACACTTCACCCCTCTTCGGGGCCACGAAGTGCTAGCCGAACAGTTTCAGCAGTGCGAAGAGCACAGGAAAGACAAAAGCGAGAGAGTCGAAGCGATCAAGTATGCCTCCGTGACCAGGCAGTATGGAACCGCTGTCCTTCACGGCCCTTTCCCTTTTCAAGGCCGACTCCACCAGATCACCGAGCTGGGCACAAAGTGAAAGCACTACCGCAAAAAGGGCGAGGCGAATTGGGGATTGGTTTACAGCCAGGGCAAAGATCACACCCGCCACTGCTCCACCTAGGATGCCAAAAAGAGCGCCTTCCACAGATTTATTGGGACTGATCTGCGGGCAGAGCTTACGCTGCCCGTACTTGGTCCCCCCGAAATACGCCCCTGTATCTGTCGCCCAGGTAATGACAAAGCCAAACAGGGTCCAGCCCATGCCGAGCTGCTCCCTGACTAAGATCAGGAAGCTGTAGAGCAGGGCAACATAAAGTACTCCCATGATATTGAAGGACGATGCAAAACCGTGCATTCCACTGAACGAAGCCCTGAGCAAGTAGTAGATGAGCTGGAGGGCTAACCAGAGGAGCAGCTTTGTTCCATCTACCCCACTATATGTGATGGCTAAGAGTGATAGTCCAGATACCATGAGATAATCGAAGTAAAGCCCGGGGCCGCTCATGGAGGCGAACTCACCCAGGCCTATCATGATTATCACTGCCACCAGCACACGCCAGACCGCGCCTCCAAAATAGAGGGCGGCCAGGAGAATGGGGATACCGATAACTGCCGTGAGAACTCTCTGTCCTAACATACCTAGCTATTCTGCTCCTTTTGGGGTACTTGTCCAAAACGGCGCTCCCGTCTGAGATAATCCTGTAGAGCCTCTTCAAACTCCCGCTCGCCAAAATCTGGCCAGAGCACTTCTGTAACATACAGCTCGCTGTAGGCGGCCTGCCACAGCAGAAAGTTGCTGAGGCGGTACTCGCCCCCGGTGCGGATAATCAGATCAGGATCTGGGCTGGGCCAGGTGTAGAGCTGCCGCGCGAGGGCCTCCTCCGTGATATCCTCCACAGAGATTTCCCCGCGGGCTGCTTGCCCAACCAACTCCCGCACAGCCCTGGTGAGTTCAGTACGCCCTCCATAGTTAAAAGCCACATTAAGGTTAAGCCCCGTGTTCTCCGCTGTGACCTTCTCCGCATTATCCCAGATGGCCAGGACGTCGGGAGAAAGGCTTGTCCGCTCGCCAATAAGTCGGATTCTTACACCCTCCCGGCGCAGCTCTTCAATTTCCTGGACAAACGTCTTATACATCAGATCCAGGAGGAAATCCACCTCTTCCTTTGGCCTCCTCCAGTTTTCTGTACTGAAGGCGTATACGGTGAGGGTGCCGATGCCGCGCCGCGAGGCGTAACGTACTGCTGTTTTTAGTGCCTTTACTCCCTGCCTATGCCCGAGATAGCGGGGCATGGCTCTCCGCCTAGCCCAGCGCCCGTTGCCATCCATGATGATTGCCACATGTGCTGGTAAACCGCTCTTTGCTGTACTCAAGGGTCCGCCTCCTAGCTCACATTCCAATCGTGGCCCGCGCAAACCAGCGTCAGCGGTGAACCGCTGCGCACGGCTATAACGCAGACGCTGTCTGCATCGTCCAGCTCTTCATGGGAGGCCTGTCTCTTTGGCGCTGCAGTAACAATAACCTGATAGTCCACTGCTTCTTCCCGGAGAACCTGCTCCGCTTCCTCTAGGGGATATCCAATGAGGAATTCCCATTCTGACACGTCCAAACGCTGGCTCAAACCTCCATAATCTCCTTTTCTTTAGCCTTCAAAAGCTGATCAATCTCCTCAATATAGTGATCTGTCAGTTTTTGAATCTCATCTTGGGCCCGGCGGAGATCATCTTCGGAGATTTCTCCTTCTTTCTCCAAGTCCTTGGCATCTTCGTTGAGGTCACGCCGAATATTGCGCACGGCCACCCGAAAATCCTCTGCGTCTCTCCGCACCAAGCGAACCAGTTCTTTGCGGCGCTCTTCGGTTAAAGCTGGTATGGCTAAGCGAATCACGGTGCCATCATTATTGGGCACCAGCCCTAAGTCGGAGGTGAGGATAGCTTTTTCAATATCCTTGATGGAACTCTTGTCCCAAGGAGTAATCACGAGGAGCCTAGGTTCAGGAACCGTTACGCTGGCCATCTGGTTCAAGGGAGTGGGTGTGCCGTAATAGGATACGGTAATGCGGTCCAGAAGGGCGGGATTGGCTCTGCCAGTACGCACGCTGGCAAAGGCCTTCTTGGTTCTGACAATGACTTCTTCCATCCTGGTTTTTCCGTCATCCAAAATCGCATTAATCATGTCATTCGCCTCCTACGTAAGTACCTATTCTTGATCCGCGAATCGCTTTTTCAATGCTGCCTGGTTCATCGAAGTTGAACACAATCATAGGAATGTTGTTGTCCATGCAAAGCGAAGTGGCTGTGGAATCCATCACTCCCAGGCCTTGGCTGATCACTTCTAAGTAGGTGATTGAATCATAGCGGGTTGCATTGGGATCAGTGCGGGGATCGGCGGTGTAAACGCCATCTACTCCCCTCTTGGCCATGAGAATAACCTCGGCTTCAATCTCCAGGGCTCTAAGAGCTGCGGTGGTATCAGTGGAAAAGTAGGGGTTGCCTGTGCCTGAAGCAAAAATGACAATGCGGCCCTTTTCCAGGTGGCGGATTGCTCGGCGACGGATGTAGGGCTCTGCAATCTGGCGCATCTCAATGGCAGTCTGCACCCTGGTTTGCACGCCAAGCGTTTCCAAGGCGTCTTGGAGTGCCAAGGCATTGATCACCGTAGCCAGCATACCCATGTAATCGGCAGTGCTGCGATCCATGCCTTTGGCACTTCCCACGGCACCGCGCCAGATATTTCCTCCGCCTACAACGATGGCTATTTCAACCCCCAGGCGCATCACGCTGCTGATCTCCTGGGCGATGTACCCCACTACCTCCGGGTCTATACCAAAACTACCGCCGCCCAATGCTTCTCCACTCAGCTTGAGAACCACTCGCTGGTACTTAGGCTTTAACATGGACACCACTCCTTAATTATTCTGCTCAAAGCGGGAGATCCCTCCACCAAAAAAAGGGAGAACACCAATGGTGTCCTCCTTCCTCCTATTGCCCCATCTGGGCCATGACCTCTGCGGCAAAATCGTCTTGACGCTTTTCTAGGCCTTCGCCCCGCTCATAGCGGACAAAACGTCTTACAGAGATCTTTTCGCCGATTTTTGCAACCTTAGCAGTGAGAAGCTCACCAACGGTCATATCAGGGTCTTTGACAAAAGGCTGATCCAGGAGGCAGACCTCCTTGGCAAACCGATCCAGCCGTCCTTCAACGATTTTGTCAATAATATGTGCTGGTTTGCCTTCATTCTCTGCCATAGCTCTGTAAATCGTACGCTCATGCTCCAATACTGACTCGGGAATCTCCTCCCGGCTGACATACTCTGGCTTTGAGGCAGCAATGTGCATAGCAATGTCTTTGGCCAGTTCAGCAAACTCCTCGGTCTTGGCCACGAAGTCTGTCTCGCAGTTGACTTCTACCAAGACTCCGATGCGCCCACCCATGTGTATGTAGGATGTGACCAGGCCTTCGGCGGCAATACGGCCCGCCTTCTTCGCTGCAGCAGCAAGGCCCTTCTCCCTCAAGTAGTCTACAGCAGCGTTAATGTCTCCATTGGTCTCGACGAGGGCCTTTTTGCAGTCCATCATGCCGGCACCTGTCTTTTCGCGCAACTCCTTGACCATGGCTGTTGTAACTTCCGCCATATAAACCCTCCTTTTTGAATCTGTTGAAAAGAGGGGTGAGAGTCACCCTCCCACTCCCTCTTTACCAGTGTTATTCTGCGTCTCCGTTGGCTTCTGCGCTTTCTGCTTCCGCCTCTTCGCCGGCCTCTGCAAAGCTGGCGCCTTCTTTTGCTTCCACAACAGCGCTGGCAATTGTAGAAGTGAGAAGTTTCACGGCTCTAATGGCATCATCGTTGCCGGGAATGACATAATCCACTTCATCAGGATCACAGTTAGTGTCTACAATAGCTACGATGGGAATACCCAGCTTGCGGGCTTCTGCCACGGCAATGCGTTCTTTGCGGGGATCCACCACGAATACCGCGCCAGGCAGGGTTTTCATGTCACGGATACCGCCCAAGAAGCGAGCTAAGCGCTCCTTCTCTTTGCGCAGTTGGATTACTTCCTTCTTCGGAAGAACGTCAAAGAGACCATCTTCTTCCATCTTTTCGATCTGTTCCAGACGGCTGATTCGCGAAGAGATGGTTTTGAAGTTGGTCAGCATTCCACCCAGCCAGCGCTGGTTCACGTAGAACATACCGCACCGTTGGGCTTCATCCTGAATAGTCTCCTGCGCCTGCTTCTTCGTGCCTACAAAAAGCACGGACTTACCTGAAGCCACAGTCTCCCGGATGAAGTTGTAGGCTTCTTCCACTTTCCTGACCGTCTTTTGAAGGTCAATGATGTAAATACCATTTCTCTCTGTGAAAATGTACTGTGCCATTTTCGGATTCCATCTGCGGGTCTGATGCCCGAAGTGAACGCCGGCCTCTAACAGCTGTTTCATCGCAATTACGGCCAAATCGCCCACCTCCTTCCTTTGTTTTTCCTCCGCCCCTGTCACCTGAGGATAGGACCTTGCGGCACCCCTATCTCCCATCGAAGGGCGTGTGTAGTTTATACACCACTAGCTAATATAGCACATTTAACTGGTTTCAGCAAGGGGGTCTCCGTCCTTATTTAGCTCCAAAATCAGCTCCACTTCGCCGCGACCCAAGCCCAGCTTTTTCGCGATGTCTTCCGCATCAATTTCCTGCGCCGCGAGTTCCAGTACTGCCAGCACTTTCGGGGAACGCTGCTGTTCCGGCAGGAAAGTTGCGATTATCTGCTTCTGCAGTTCCAAAAGGGCCTGGTGTTGGGCTTCGATCTCTGCAAGGATTTCCTCCTGCCTGTGCTCGAGCTGCTCAATGGCTTCGTCCACCATCGCCTCAACCATGGAATAATCCGTATTTGGGCGCGCAAAAAGACTTGGGCGGATGAGGAACAAACCCATGACCGCCACCGCAATCCCCAGTGAAAAGACGAGGAAATATTCCACCGCACCTACCTCCTAGGCCCGCACATCAATCCGCCGCCCTGTACCCGGACGCTTTTGGCGTTTGCTCTGACCCTGCTTTGGCCTGTCTTGCCTGTCTTCGTCTCGGCGGTCACGGATGCGATCCGCCTCGCGCTTCCTCTCGACACGCCGCTCCTGGTCGGCAAACTCCTGGCTCACCTGGGGGGCCATCCGGCCTGCAGCGCCCGTGAGGTCCCCCTCGCGGGTCGGCCTAGGCACCTGCTCAGAGCGGGTAACCAGTACTTGGAAATCGGGAAACTTGATGGACATACCGCTCCCTCCGCTCTTAACTGAGTCGCTTGCGCAGCGTCATTATGGCCTTGGTATGGATCTGCGAAACCCTCGACTCAGATACTTGTAGGACATGGCCTATCTCTTTTAGGGTCAAGTCCTCATGATAGTACAGCGCCAACACCAATTGCTCTCGTTCTGGAAGTTCTTCAATGGCCGCCGCCAACTCTTCGACACTCTCCTGCTCCACAACTTGTTGATCAGGCAGCAGCGCCTGATCAACAACCAGATCAAGGATCTTCAGGTTATCTGCGGTTTGGTCGCTGGCGGCCGCTTCATCTAAGGAGAACAGATTTGCACCCTTTAACTCCGACAGAATGCCGTAGTACTCCTCCAGGCCCAGCCCTAGCGCGGCGGCCACCTCTTCATTTGTCGGGGTGCGCCCGAGGTCGTTGGTGAGTTCGTAGATCTGGCTTTCCACTAAGCGAGCCTTGGAGCGGGTGCTTCTAGGAACCCAATCCAGGGAGCGCAAGCCATCAATAATCGCTCCTCTGATCCTAGTTGTGGCATAGGTCTCAAACTTCGTATTGCGCGCCGCATCGTACTTTTCCAGCGCATCGAGAAGGCCGAAGAAACCGAAACTCTCTAAATCGCCTACATCCACGCTGCTGGGCAGGTTCATGGCTAGCCGCCCAGCTACATACTTCACCAAGGGGATGTGTTCTTCTAAGAGCTGCTCGCGTGCCTGGAGATCACCAGCTTGTTTATAGCGATGCCACAACTCTTCAATCCTGTTCTGATCGTTCTGCAAAGACACATTTTTCACCCCATAGGGAATGAATTAGGTGATATCCTCCCGGGCAAGGGCGGCCAGCTCGATCTGCCGTTTAAACACAAACTGGATAATCACCTTCCGCATCTTCTCGGGAATATCCAAGAAGGCAAAACCGTAATCCTGGCCAGTCTCTGTTGGTACCATCCGGGCAACATGGGCCGCGGCTACAATCTGCTCGTCTCCAACCCGAAAAGAAACACGGACTTCATCCTCCAGCTGAAACGGATGAGCTGAGCGCAGCAGGAAACCGCCGCCGCTGAGGTTTAAGATCAGTGCTGTCTGCGCCGGGAGTTCTGAACCATCTTCCTGCTTTGGAACCACCACGGCATCGATATGGACCGGCACCCTAACAAAATCGCGCTTCTGCTTCTTCTCCCAGTCACCCAAAAGCCGCAGCTGCAGCAGGGGTACCTGGGTACGAACGCGCTTTTCCACAATGGCTGTGTTACCGAAGCGTCCTTCCTGGATTTGGCCCTTAAGTATAAATTCAATCTGCAGCTGGGTACCTACGCGGATAGGTACAACATGTCCCTGCTGCAGTGGAGCGCCAACCAGTACGATATCATCATAGGCATCTTCCACTCTAGTGCGGAAAACCTGCCTGCCGTCACCGGTGTCTAGATGCAGCTCCACTAACTGATTTGGTACAACCTGCATATCCCCACCTCGCTAAATGTGAAGAAAGCTGGATACTCGTGCGAAGAAACCCTTGATGCCCAAGGGCTGGCTTGGTGCGTCCTCACCGGCCAGGATACCCGCGATCCTCTTTAGGGACCTGCTGGCCATGGACGAAGGGAAAGCCAGCAAAACGGGCTGCTGTTCGGCTACTGCCCTAACCACTTGAGATTCGGTGAGAATATAACCCGTGTACTCCACTTCCCACTGTACAAATTCCCTCAAAACAGAGTTAAGCCTTTCCGCCACCATCTCGGCTTCGGCCGGGCTTTTCGCCATATTCACAACCAGGCGCACTCTGGTCTCGGGAGCGCGCTGGCGGATCACCTTCAGAAGCCCGTAGGCGTCAGTGATGGCAGTCGGCTCTGGGGTGGTGACCACCAATACATCTGTGGCGGCCAACACAAAACTAGTCACATTGCGATGCACCCCTGCCCCAGTGTCCAGGATGACAAAGTCGAACTCCCTATTCAGCTGCTCGAAGGAGGCGACAAAGGCGTCCAGACGCCATCCATTGAGGTTGGCCAATTCCGTAATACCCGAACCTCCAGAGATAATCTTCAATCCCAGAGGCCCGTCCATGATAATCTCATGCAGCGTCTTCTCGCCACGCATCACATGCCCTAAATTGTACTTAGGGCTGATACCTAACACAATATCCACATTGGCCAGGCCTAAATCCACATCAATAAGAACCACCCTATGGTTCAACTGACAAAGGGCCAAAGCTAAGTTAACCGCAATATTCGTTTTCCCAACCCCGCCTTTTCCACTAGTCACGGCGATGATTCGAGAGCTGGGTCCCCTTTGTCCAGCCATTCTTCTCAGGTCTTCCGCTTGGTCTCTCATCATTACGTGTCCCCCAAAATGAGTTGGGCAATTCGCTCGGTGTCCGCCACTTCTATGTCCTCTGGAACCCCCTGGCCAGTAGTGACAAAGGCAATAGGTACTCCGGCTCGATCACAAGTGTGAAGCAGTACACCATACACGCTGGTCTCATCCAACTTGGTGATAATCACACGATCAATTGGCAATTGCCCGAAAACCTTGATAATTTCATCTACGTCCTTAGGCTTCGTGGTAGCACTGATTACCAGATGTAGTTCGGCCTCGATGCCCTCAAAAAAGCTCTTCAACTCACCAATGTGCAGTTGGTTGTTCTGACTCCTTCCCGCGGTATCGATAAGGATGAGGTCCTTGTCCTTCATCTTGGCTATACCTTCCTTAAGCTCCTTGGGACTGTAGGCCACATGGACAGGAAGGCCAATTATCTCAGCATATGTTTTCAGCTGTTCAACCGCGGCAATGCGGTAAGTGTCTGCGGTAATCAAACCAACCTTGCGCTGGCCCACCAGTGCGAAGTTGGCAGCTAGTTTGGCGATGGTTGTGGTTTTCCCCACCCCTGTAGGCCCAATCAAGCACACCACACGCTGCTGTCCGTCAAACTCCCATGGTGCAGATGTTTGTATGCGCTGTGCCGTAACCACTGTGAGCCTTTCCCACACTCTGCCCTCATTGTTCCAGTCCTCTCTAGGCAGTTGGCTGAGGACTTCTTTGATCAGCTGTAGAGCTAGATCTTTGGGGACGTCTACTCCGATTAAGCGCCCATACAGGTTCTGCACAGCTTCTGACCAGGAAGGATCGATGCGCGCTTCAGAGGGCGCAGTTGCGGTCTGGGGAGATGCGGGCCTGGAATAAGCCTGTCTCTGGGTTTTCGGTACTGCATTGCCCGCCCCCTGCCGAGATCCTGGGTCATGGGCCCCCAACACCTCATAGCGTTTGGGACCCACACGGCCCCAAAACCAGCGCCTTTTCTGGGTAGTATGGAGAATAACGGCGTCGCGTCCAAACTCCTGACGCATACTGTCTACCGCTTCTTGTATCGTCTTGCCAGTAAATTTCTTAACCCTCATGGTTCCACTTCACCGTTCCTACCGCATTTACCTGGACATCTGGACTAATCTCGTTATAGGACATGACAATGAGCCGAGGAAGAGCCCGTTCAGTCAGTCTTTTTAGCGCCATTCGAATCTGAGGAGAAACTAAGATCAGGGGATAGGGCATGACATACTCTTCTAAAGCTTGTCCCAACGCATGATAGAGCGTCTGCAGAATCCGGGGATCCATGGCCACCGACAAACCGCGGTCTGTGTGTTCAAGCGAACCGGCAATCTCTTCTTCCCATTCGGGACTCAGGGTCAGTACACTGAGCGCGCCGTTCTCCTGATACATCTGGCAGATCTGCCTGCCCAACGCTTCCCGCACATACTCTGTGAGATAATCTGCATCCCTAGTCACAGGCGCCAGATCCGCCAGGGTTTCTAGGATAGCAACAAGGTTGCGGATGGGAACTCCTTCCCTCAGCAGGTTCTGGAGCACTTTCTGCACTTCACCCACGGTGAGCAGATCAGGCACAAGTTCGTCCACAACCGCAGGATAATTCTCTCGAGCTCCATCGAGGAGAGCTCGTACTTCCTGGCGCCCCAGCAGTTCATAGGAGTGTTCGCGGATGATTTCAGTGAGATGAGTAGCCAAGACAGCCGGGGGATCCACTACTGTGTAGCCGGCATATTCCGCCCGCTCCCTGGTGGCCGCATCAACCCACAGCGCCTGCAGTCCAAAGGCAGGCTCAGTTGTTGGGATACCAGGCACCTGTTCTGTTACTCCCCCTGCATCCATGGCCAAGTAGTGGTTGATCATTATTTCTCCGCGGCCCACCTGTATCCCTTTAATCTTCACCACATACTCATCGGGGCTGAGCTGGAGATTGTCCCTGATCCGGATAACCGGAACCAACAGTCCCAGTTCAATGGCGCACTGGCGGCGGATCATACTGATACGGTCAAGCAGGTCACCACCCTGGGCTTCATCCACTAAGGGAATCAGACTGTAGCCGATTTCCAATTCGATCTGATCCACCTGGAGCAGTGAAACCAGGCTCTCAGGCTTGCGTGATTCTTCCAGCTGCCGCTGTTCTAAAGCGGCATCTTCTTCCAACTCCTGTCCCTTCTCTGCTCTCCGTACCCCGAAGGAGAGGGCCCCTAGGGAAGCAGCGAGCATCAAAAACGGCAGCTTAGGCAGTCCGCCGAACAGACCAAATAAGGCCACAACCACTGCCGCAGTACCCAACACCTGGTAATGGGAGAAGAGCTGTTGGGTTACATCCCTGCCCAAGTTGTTCTCCGAGGCGCCTCGAGTAACAATAATACCGGTGGCAGTGGAGATGAGCAGGGCAGGAATCTGCGATACGAGGCCGTCCCCCACGGTCAACAGGGCATAACGGCTCAAAGCACCGGAAAAATCCATCCCTTTCTGAAACATCCCGATGGCGAAACCACCCAACAAGTCGATCACGATAATGATAATGCCGGCGATGGCATCCCCTTTGACAAACTTAGCAGCACCGTCCATGGAGCCGTAGAAATCGGCTTCCCTGGCGATCTGGATCCGCCGCTGCCTAGCTTCTGATTCTGTAATCAGGCCCGAGTTTAAGTCGGCATCAATACTCATCTGCTTACCTGGCATGGCATCCAGGGTAAAGCGGGCGGCCACTTCTGCTACGCGCTCCGCACCCTTGGTAATCACTATGAACTGGACCACAACCAAGATCAAGAAGATTACGAAACCTACAACATAGTTACCGCCCACAACGAAGTCTCCGAAGGCAATAATGATCCTGCCTGGATTGCCGGTGAGCAGAATCAACCGCGTCGACGATACGCTCAAGGCCAGACGAAAAAGGGTTGTGATCAAAAGAAGTGATGGAAACACGGAGATCTCCAACGCTTCTCTGATGTTCATGGCAATGAGCAAAATGAGCAGTGATAGGCTGATGTTCACTGCCAACAGCATATCCAACATGAATGGAGGCAGGGGAAGAACCATCATTACTACGATTAAGACGACGGCAAAAACCACGAAAAGGTCACTAAGGCGACCCACGCTCTGCTGAAGGGAAATTCCAGTTTTAGCCATATTCACCGTCCTTCCTGCTCATACTTAAACTGTCTTCTTGCGCAAACGATAGACAAAAGCCAACACCTCAGCCACGGCAGGATAGAGATCCGCTGGAATCTCCTGCCCCACTTCAGTACTGTCATACAAAGCCCGGGCGAGTTCCACATTCTCTACTGTAGTAATACGATGTTTTTGCCCTTCTTCCTTGATCCTCTGCGCAATTGGGCCCCGGCCTTTAGCTACAACTTTAGGCGCGTTCATCTCGCCTGGGGTGTACTTTACCGCCACCGCGTAATGAGTGGGGTTGGTAATTATCACATCGGCGGTGGGAATGGCCTGCATCATTCTCTGCTGGGCCATTTGACGCTGACGCTGACGGATCCTCGATCGAATCATAGGATCCCCTTCCAGCTGCTTGTATTCCTCTTTGATCTCTTCTTTGGACATCTTGATACTGTTCTCGAACTCCCGCCTCTGCCACCAGTAATCGGCGGCGGCCAAGACTAACAGAAACAGCCCCACCCGCAGCCCCATACCATAAACACCGTCAGAAATGAGGGTGACGCTGTGTTCCAGGTTGAAGAGCCCCATTTGGGGAAGCCACTGCAAGTCTCCCCTGAGCTGCTGGTAGACTAAGTACCCAACCAAGCTAACCTTGGCCAAGGATTTCAAGAACTCAACTACGGCGCGCTTGGAGAAGATGCGCCGGAACCCCTCAAGTGGATTGATGCGGGAAAACTTGGGCTGCAAGACTTCGCTGGTAACCACAAACCCCACCTGCACAGCCTGACTCACCACAGACACTACCAGGAAAGCCAAAAAGATGGGAGCCATGACCATCCCCAGCTTGAGCAGGGCCACCAGGAAGATATTCCCCAAACCCGCTAAGTCCCCTTCCCACATAGTGAGATTGCCCAAGTAATGCTGAAGCGTCTCCCGGAGATGCCCAGCTGCATATGGACCCAAGGCACGGATCAGAAGCACACCTGTTAACACCATGAGGGCAGTCGATACTTCTACGCTTTTCGCTACCTGCCCCTTCTTGCGTGCCTCTTCCCTGCGTCGCGGTGTGGCTGGCTCTGTCTTCTCCCCTGCGAAGAACTGGAGGTTTAAACGATATTCCACCTAACTCCCCCCTAGAGCGAAGAGCTCTTGAAGGTAACGAAACAGCAAACCATCTGAAGTGAACAGCTCGGTGATAATGCTCACGGCAGCGGGAATGGCAAACATGACAATCACTAGACCCACCGTGATTTTGATGGGAAAACCCAGAACAAACACGTTGATCTGGGGAACGGCCCGGATCACGATGCCTAGGCCGATGTCGGTGAGCAGAATGGTTGCTGTGACGGGCAGAGCGATCTTAAGGCCGATCACAAACATCTGCTTCACTAAGTCCACCAGCAGCCAAAAGCTTGGCTCTATGCGCAGAATACTGCCAAAGGGCAAGATTTGAAAGGACTGCTGCACAGCCTGGATCAGCCACAGATGGGCGTTCAGACCCAGGAAAATCAAGGCTGCCACGATATGATAGAACTGGGAGAACACAGGAACCTGCCCTCCCAGGCTTGGATCAAAAACGGACGCCATCCCGAAACCCAAGGGTACGTCGACGAAATGTCCTGCAAAGGTTACTACTGCAAAGACCAGGATAACCATTAGAGCCAAGAGCAGGCCCACCGCCACCTCCTGGGCTGCCAGCAGGGCTAGGACATGCCAGGAGCCAAGATCCCATGCCGGGTCCAGCTCGGGCAGCGCGATTAAGGCGCAAAACGCAGAAAGGCCCACCTTGGCAGCTATAGGAACACTGCGCATGCTGAACAGCGGAGCTGCTGAAAAAAAGGTGGTCAGGCGAATAAAACTTAGGGAGAAGCGTACGAAATCTGCAACAGAGATCAACTTCGCCGCCTCCCCCTACATAATAAACGATGGCAGTTCGCCCAGCAGGCGCTCTGCAAAGTCCACCAAGCGCCGAATCATCCAAGGCCCAAAGATTACGATGGACACTAGTACTGCCACGATCTTCGGTATGAAGGTTAGGGTCTGCTCCTGAATTTGGGTTGTGGCCTGGAAGATACTCACCAACAACCCCACCAGCATTCCGATTCCCAAGGCAGGGCCGGCCACCAGCAAAATGGTTAAGACAGCCTCCCTGGCAATACTGACAACCACTAAATCCGTCATTCAACCACCTCTCAGGCAAAGCTCGACAGCAGCGAGCGCACTATCAGATGCCAACCGTCCACCAGGACAAACAGGAGCAGCTTAAAGGGCAGTGAGATCATAATGGGCGGCAGCATCATCATACCCATGCCCATGAGTGTGGACGCCACTACCATATCAATGACCAGGAAGGGGACAAAAATGACAAATCCCAGTTGAAAAGCGGTTTTCAGTTCTGAAATCACAAAGGCAGGAATCAAGGTTAGCGTCTCCACGTCCGCTGGTGTTTGAGGCTGCTCCCCTCCCCTTAACATCACAAACATCTCTAGATCCTTCTCCCGCGTGTTGCGCAGCATGAACTCCCTGATGGGTTCCATCCCCACCGTCCACATCTCTTCCAGAGACAGCTCCTCCCGGAAATAGGGCAGGAGTGCATCGGTATAAACCGCACCAAAAGTGGGTGCCATAACAAAGGCTGTTAAGAGCAGAGCAAGCCCAACCAGAACCTGATTAGGGGGAACCTGGTTGGTACCCAAAGCATTGCGAATCAAGGAGAGAACAATAACCGTCCTCGTAAAGGAGGTCAAGAGAACCAGGATGGCTGGGGCCAGCGTAAGAATGGTTAACAATAAGAGCACCTGCAGGGTGATGGCCACATCGCCTGGAGCTTCCGCCACTCCAAGGCCAATGTCAATGCTGGGAAAAGGGATGGTTGTCTGCAAAAAGCCCATCTAGTCCTGGACCTCCTTCTGATCAACGTGGGGCTGCGGCTGCGGGCTTTCTCCTAAGAGAGTAATACTCTGGGTGGTCACACCAAGCAGGAGCTGCTTGCCTTCCCAGGCCACTACGTACAGTGCTCGGTTGGGGCCTAAGGATACCACTTCCTTAATCTCTAGGTCTCGCCCCCCCACATGCCTCTGTCCATACCAGCGGGCAGCCAACACAGCACAGGGAACGATAATGGCCAGAGCCAGGATAACGCGGATCAAACCCCAGATCATCTCCGTATCCATCCGCTTCACTCCCGCCGGCGCTGGCGCTGGGGTACTATCTCCAAAATGCGCACACCGAAGTTCTCCTCCAAAACCACCACTTCGCCCCTGGCGACTCGGCTATCGTTCACATACACATCGACAGGTTCTCCTGCCAGCCTTTCCAGGCGAATCACGGACTGAGGCTTCAGATCGAGAATTTCACTGAGCGTTAGTGTTGTGGAACCAAGCTCCACTGTAATTGTTAAGTCTATGTCCTCTAAAAGGTTGAGGCCCTGCTCATCTTGGACATGTGCCAACTCGCCAATTGGGGTGAAAACCGCTTTGCTGATCGAGGCCTCCGAGCCCAGAGGAAGTCTGCCTTTAGTCACCGTTCTTCTCTGTACCCTGCCGGGTCTAGCCTGCGCTTCCTCTGCCAAGCGCTCAAGCCCCTCTAAATCTGGGATAACTGCGCAGAACTCCAACCGTTCTGTTCCAGCGGTAAGGAAGTATCTGACCAGCGAAGGCTTAGCCCAACCAGCCTGTAAAGACAGGGAATCCAGCTGAACTGTCTGTCCTTGAAAAACCCTGTAAGAAACATCGAGAGTCTCTGCCAAATAGGAAACCAGGGCTTGGCTCATAGTCTCCACCGTTTGCCGAGCAGGCGAGCCTAGATACTGGCCAAGCCGCTCACCGTCTTCTGCTGCCATGAGCAGCAGCATTTCCTGGCGGTCCAGTTCAGCTGCAACTGCAAAGGCCCGTGGAGCGACATTCTGCGCCAGAGTGTGCTCTAAACGTTCGATATAAGGTCCCTCCGCCTCTAAGGGAGAAGCCGCGCTGAGAAAGGCCTCAGTGAGTAGATCAAAGAAAGCCTTGGAACGCGACTGAGACGTAGTTCCCTGAAGTAGTGCGTCGATTTCGCCTTGCGATAGGATGGAACTCGTCATGGTAACTCCTTTCTAGGCAGCTATTGGATGATCAAGTCAATGAAGAAGACGTCTGTAACCTCTCCCTTAGTGACCAGTTCATTGGTGGCCTCTAGGATATCGAAACGCAGTGATTCCATGCCCGCCTGAGTGCTTAAGTCCTCGGCAGTTCTAGCACGGATCAGAGTGATAACCGCATCGCGAATCTGAGGCATCCTGTTCTCCAGCTCTTCCACTGCTTTTTTGCTGCTGGCTTCCAAAACGATCTCGGTGCGAATAAAACGCCGCTGAGCGGGAGGTGACAAAAGATTGAGCGTAAACTCACCTAATCCATGTGTGGGTCCCATTTCTCTCTTAGTGGTAGTCGCTTCTGAACCCTGAGGAGCATCTGCCGCGCTGCCGCGGAAGATCAGATACGTAGCAAAGGCACTTCCCACGGTCGCCAAAATCACTAGGGCAATCGCAATTATGAGTAATTTTACATCCACTTCCACTTTCTTGGCCATTCCCTTGCCTCCTCTAATTGGGTTCAAAGTCCCAGAGATCGAGACTTAAGATCACGATATCAACCCGGCGATTCATAGCACGATCTTCAGCAGTGTCGTTCGGCCTAATAGGCCGGTACTCTGAGTAACCTGCCACTGACAGCTTATTGGGATCAAAGCCCTCTTCCTCGATGAGGAAACGCACCACGTTAGTGGCTCGGTGCACACTCAACTCCCAGTTGGAGGGAAACCGTGCGGTGCTGATCGGCCAATTGTCAGTGTGTCCTTCCACGCGCAGGGGGTTGGGTAGTGTTTTTAGTGTACCAGCCAAGGTCTTAAGCACCTCTAATGCTTCCGGCTTCAAAGCGGCCTCGCCAAGATCAAAGAACACCTGTTCCGCGAAGCGCACAATCAGCCCCCGTTCCTGCAGCTCCAGTTCCACTCCCTGCAGGCCTTCCACTTCTATCATCTCACTCAGCTGCTCATAGAGATCCGACAGCTGACGCCGACTCACATCGGAGTAATCAAAGGGTATGGGCCCGTGCTGCTCCAATAAGGTAGGACCTTGGTCGAGGATGCCTAAGTAGTTCTGGAACGCCGCGATAATCGACGCGAACTTGGCCTCATCTACAGCCGACATTGAAAACAGCAGGACAAAAAAGGCCAGCAGAAGTGACATCATATCGGAGTATGTAGTAAGCCAGGAACCAGAGCTTTCCGACTCCTCCTGCCGTCTTCTACGCATTTACTGTCACTCCCTCGGACGCCCGCTCGCCTACACCAGCCCTTTGTGGAGTCTCTCTGTCCGCCGGTGCCAGGAAGGACTTGAGCTTTTCTTCTACAATTCTGGGATTCTCCCCTGCTTGAATCGACAAAATTCCCTCAATCATAACCTGCTTCATGAGGACCTCTTCATCGCTCTTAAGGCGGAGTTTCCCAGCGATGGGCAGGAAGAGAAGGTTGGAAGCTACTGCACCATAGAGGGTGGTAATCAGAGCAACTGCCATCCCCATACCTACTTGATCCGGGTTATCCAAGCGGCTCAACATGGCAATGAGTCCGATCAGAGTCCCGATCATCCCATAGGCTGGCGATAACGCACCCATTTTTTCAAAAATCTGTCGGCCGATCCGATGCCGTTCCTCCAGAAAAACTAGCTCAATTTCTAGAATGCTCCGCACCAGCTCAGCATCTGTACCGTCTACAATGAGCTGAATGCCTTTTTGGAGGAAGGGTTCGTTGGTTGCCTGCGCCCTTTCTTCCAGAGCCAGCAACCCTTCTCGGCGAGAGATTTCAGCAAACTCCACAAGTGTATCAATGATGGCTGCACTATTACTCTTCTGCCTGGAAAAAGCCACTTTCAGGAGAGGGATTACGCTGAGCACCTGGTTCATGGAGAAGTTGACCATGATGGAAGCGAACGTGCCACCAAAGACGATTAATAAACTGGACAGACTCCAAAACAGCATCAGGTCGCCTTCAAGCAAGATGGATATAGCCATCAAAGCAAGACCGATGATAATACCCAACAGCGTTGCTAGATCCATATACCTGCACTCCATTTCCTTCATGGACTAGTGGGGCTGCCTATGTAGCCCCGCCTGAATAAACAGTCCTATCGTTTCAAGTTCACAAGCTCCTGAAGCATCTCATCTGATGCGGTGATGATCCGGGAGTTGGCCTGGAAGCCCCTCTGAGTCACGATCATCTCAGTGAACTCGTCACTGAGGTCCACATTGGACATTTCCAGGGAGCTGGGAGCGATGGTACCGTACCCAGCTGTTCCAGGAGCCTGGACTTGAGCTGTACCAGAGTTGGCAGTCTCAACATACATAGTGGATCCAGCCCGCATCAATCCTCCAGTATTGGAAAACTTGGCCAAGGCTATCTGCCCCAATGGCCTGGTCAAGCCGTTGGAAAAGCTTCCAACAATGACTCCGTTCTGGTCAATCACATAGCTCTCCAAGGCACCACTGGCATATCCATTCTGACTCAAGAACCGGCCAGTAAAGTCATTGGCGTACTGGGTAAACTGTGCGAAATCCATCTTGATTGTGAGGTTACCTGCCCTTGCTGGACTGAACGCAATCGTACTTTCTTCTGGTTCGACGCCTAGAAAACTCCCATCAGGGTTAAAGGTAATCACTCCATAATCTATGTCATTCTCTTCATCCACGACCAGTGCCACATCTGCGGTAAGTACCAACCCATTCCCTGACGATGCCGTTCTTACCACAATGACGTTATTATCGCTACGGTCAAGATCATCAATCGTTATTTGCTTCGATAGCTCAAATGTGTAGTTGTCTGGGTCTTCAATCGTCCAGACCAGGCCATCACTGCTCTTGGCTAAGACTTTGATGTCTTGAGGATCGGAGTCATCAATGAGTTCAAAGCCACCATTGTTCCTCCTTATCTTGTACGTTGCATTGCTTTGAATGAGACCCCTCTTGTCTGAAGGGATGCGGTCACTGGTAACAGACAGGCGCGTGCTCCACTGCCAGGCACTGTCCTGGACACGACGCTGGAGATCCACTATCACCGTGTGCTCTCGGCCCAGTGAGTCGTAGACTTGCACGGTTCGGCTGACTATTCTGCCTGGCTCGTACCGAGCGTCAAGATTCCCCGCGAACTGCACAGTATCGGTGGCTTTGGGAGAAATCCCCTCAGAGGCAGAAATGTACAGCGGTTCCAGCTTGGCATTGGGGTCAATCACGCCGTCTGAATTGGCTTTATAGCCAAGCACCCTGTGTCCACTAACCAGCGATATTAAGCTGCCTTCCACAGCCTCTTCGCCTCCGTCACTGCTACCGTCCTCCGTGGCGTCTCTACCCCTGTCTAATCCGAACATGCCGGCCCGTGTGTAGAGGCGGTTCTCCCCATCTTCCAGGATAAAGAAGCCTTCCCCTTCAATGGCCAAGTCAGTGATGTAACCAGTCGGTTGGATGTTTCCTTGCGTATGCTTGACGTCGATAGAGCCCATCTGCACGCCCAAGCCCACTTGTTGAGGGTTAGTTCCCCCGCGGTCGCTAGTTGGTGCGGAGGCCCCGCGCAATGTTTGAGTCAGCATTTCTTGAAAAGTTGCCCGCGCTGCTTTGTAGCCCGCGGTATTGACGTTTGCAATATTGTTGCCGATGACGTCCATACGGGTCTGGTGTGTCTTCAGACCCGATACACCGGCAAACATAGAACGCATCATACTATCGATCCTCCTTTGTACCCCACCTCATTCGTTCAGTGGGGGGAGGGCTCCCCGTAGGGTCCAGCCCTGTCTTAAGTTATAACCGCGCTGTCAATCTGGGTAAACACGTTATCCTTGAGGCTGTCTCCATCGATGGCAGTAATCACGGTGCGGTTAACCACGCTTACCACCAAGGCCACGTCGCCAAGGAGAATTAGGGTTTCTCGCCCACCCTTGTTCCTGGCCTTGTCCACCGCCTCTTCCAAGGTCTGCAGCTGTTCCTCACTGAGCTGAATGCCACGGGCTTCCAGCCTCTTGGCAGCATGGGCGGAGAACTTAACCGTTCTCTGTTGCAGCTTGCCTTCTAGGATTTTCGCGAAGGAGTCAGTAAGTTTAGCCGCAGGTTTGGTTCTGGGCGCCTGCCGCTGTATTGGCTGAATGGGTAATCCCCGTGGAACCTTAAACTGTTGAGTCATCCTTCACTTCCTCCCTGATGGCTGCCACTTCAGTGAAATCGTAGAGTTTGCCACCTACAATGATCTCCGGCCAGCCATTCTTGAACTGAACTCCCGTTACTCTGCCAAAGAGGTTTTCCCCTTCTTTGGTGAACAGCTCCACTTCTTTGCCAATCATCTGCATGGCCTGGCCCAGCGATGTCAATTTCTGCTGCGCCAGCATCATGTCACTGAGATTGGTATTGAGATTCTGCATCTGTTCCAAACTGCTGAACTGGGCTAGCTGAGCAATGAACTCCTTGTCTTCCACGGGACTGATGGGGTCTTGGTGCTTCAGCTGAGTGATCAAGAGCTTCAAGAACTGATCCTTGCCCAAAGCACTGGGGTCCCTTTCTACCCCCTCCCGCTGTCTGAGGAGATCGTCCACACTGCCCACTGTGTTTACATACAACTACCTCACCTCCTTACACCCGAACATCTACGCGGTTCCATCTGCTTGTGCCCAGGTAATGCCCGGCTTTCCGTGGTTCGCGGCTCTCGGTGGTTCTCTGCGGGTGGCGGTTGGGAACACTCTGATGCTGAGCTTGGGGCTCTTGCTGTTGGCCCATGTCGATGTTGATCATCACATCTGCCAGTGCAGTACCCTGCTCCTGAAGAGCCGTATAGAGCTGAGGAAGCTGCGCTGAAATCAGCTCCTGCACTCTTCTGCTCTCTACCATGAACTCAGCCGTCATGATGCCCCGCTCCATGGAGATACGGATTTTCAGCTCCCCTAGGTGTTCTGGTTTGAGCTCAATGCGCACTTCGCTGCGCTCTTCCGTAACTAGGGACTCCATGGTCTTCACCAACTTGGGAAGCATCTGCTCAGGTTCCCGCAGATCTAGAACGTTCTTGGCGGGCGCTTGAATCTCTTCCCCCTCTAGTTCGGACGCCTGCACCAATAATCCATTTGGCGCTGCTGCGGGCTGTTCAGATCTCTGAGACTCCGTGACAGTCTCCTTCTCCAAGGGCTTCTCTAAGGAATTGACCCGCCTGGTCTCAGGCGTCTCCTCCTTTTCCCCTGTCACAGAAGCCTTCAGCTCTGCAGCTCCCCTGTCAACTCTGGCCTGAAGCGGTTCCTGAACCTCTTCGGTGGCCAGTTCATCCAAGGGATCCTCGCCTTCCACGTTTCTGCCCGGAATCTCCGCAGCTACCAGCCTAACGGCAGTCTCCCGGGACTCTGGCTCAATTACCACAACCTGAGTCTCAGGCATCTCCGTGAATTGGGACAGCCGAGTATCCTGCAAGTCACGGGATTCGATGGCGGTGCCCATTTCATCGGTAGCTGCTGCCGAGACAGCCATTGGACTCCCATCGGTCCTCTCCGGATGCTTAACCTGCGCAGATTCCAAGTGACGGACATTGCGTTTGGGCGAAGGCTCAGCCCCTATCTCATTGCCGAGGACACTGTGAAGTTCACTAAGGGTTTTCAGTGGAACTTCACTCTGAACCTCACTCTCCTGACGAGACACAGCAGGATCGGGGTTTGGCACTGTCTTGAGCTCTGCCTCTGGCGGCTCGACTGCCTCACCGGGTATGCTGACCAGCTCCTGGGAACCACCTTCAGGTACACTCGAAAGCCTCTGAACATTTCCTACGTCCCCGTCCTCCAGAGAAAAATCGCTGGACAAGTCTGGATTTCCCGGTAAGATCGGGGCAAACATGAGCTCCGAGTCGGCGACGGACTCCTCTTCCAGTTGCTCCTCAACACCGGGGATGAACTCCACCTGCTCCTCACTTCCGGCTTCCGACGATACCTTGGGCGCAGTATCGCGGCCATCTGCTTCAGCGTCACTGCTGTCTAGAACTTCGCCCAGCAGTGCCGCGAGGGTAAAACTCGGTGGCAGCAAACCAGATGAAGCTTCGATCTGGCCGGTTTCCTGCTGTTGTGCTTCCCGTAAACGCAGCCTGTGGACGCTTTTCCCACTGTGCAGGACAGTGGCCAGTACCTGCT
>DURH01000024.1 GCA_012837385.1 Bacillota bacterium | reverse complement strand
TCGGCGAGGGTGGGTTCCCATACGCTCTGATCATAGCTCATTTCAATAATCCGAGCTTGAATGCCAAGCTCCTCTTGGGCCATCTGCATGCCGTCATAGGCTGAGTCAAAGAAGGAACGATCTCCCAGCGTACCGTTGATCAGCAGCGCCACTTTTAGCGGCGCGGCACTGGCCACGGCACTGAACAGAACCAGCAACACCAACACTAAACCGATACGCTTCATGAAAAAACCTCCCATTTTCAATATCTCCAGCAATATCTATTTGCCGGGGAATGTAACAATTCCATGACATCCGGCACTTCTCCTGCTGTTTTGTAAGGAAAATTGGAGGTTATTCTTTGATCGATCAGAGCCCGTCGGCTGTTAACCTAAGTTCTTCAAACGGGGGTCTAGTGCATCTCTGAGTCCATCCCCTACGAGATTGAGGCACATCACTGTGATAAAGATGGCCAAGCCCGGAATGGTTACAGCCCAGTGGCTCACCCGAATAAATGGCCTGGAGGTGGAAATCATGCTGCCCCACTCAGGAGTGGGCGGCTGAGCGCCCATGCCCAAGAAGCTCAAACCCGCTGCAGACAAGATGGCACCCGCCATGCTCAGCGTGGTTAACACAATGATGGGGCTTAGTGAATTGGGCAGAATGTGCAGCAGAATGATCCGCCAGTCCGAAGCGCCCAAAGCCTGGGCAGCATCAACATAATCGAGTTCCCGTGTGGACAGCACCGCAGAGCGCATCATGCGGGCAAAGGAGGGAATATAGGAAACGCCGATGGCCATAATGACATTCTCCAACCCAGGCCCCAGGGCAGCCACAATGGACAGAGCCAGAAGGAAGCCTGGCAGGGCCAAAAGGATGTCGATAACACGCATGATCAACATGTCCGCCCAGCCGCCGTAATAGCCCGCGATCAGACCCAAGAAACAGCCTACAACAAGGGCGAAGGAAATGGACAAAAAGCCCACCCGCAGTGACAGCCTAGCTCCGTAAACAACGCGGGAGTAGGTGTCCCGCCCAAACTGATCGGTACCAAAGAAGTGTTCTCTAGAGGGCGGTTTCAGCTGATTGCGGATGTTCTGCTTAGTGGGATCGTGGGTGGCGACATAGGGAGCAAAAATGGCCATGAATATGATCACTAGAAGGACGATGGCCCCCACAACCGCCCGGCGGTTCCGGAGCCATTGCTTGAGAACACGCCGCCATTGACTTTGAGGCTTGGTTACATCTACTGCCATGCTCGCATCACCTTCCTATTCATAGACCAAACGCAGGCGGGGATCTAAGAAAGCGTAGGTCACGTCAATTATCAGGTTCACCAAGGCGTAAATCAGGGCAAAGGTCATGATGGTGCCCTGCACAAGGGGGAAGTCCTTGTTATTGATGGCGTCCACAATCATACGCCCAATGCCGGGCCAAGCGAAAATGGACTCGGTTAACACCGCTCCGCTCATCAGCCCTCCAAACTGCAAGCCGATCATGGTTACCACGGGAATCAAAGCATTGCGCAGCGCATGCCTGAAGACAACCGTCCTGCGGGGCAGGCCCTTGGAGCGAGCTGTGCGGATATAATCCTGCTGTAAAACTTCCAGCATGGCAGAACGGGTCAGCCTGGCAATGCTGGCTGTAGATGCCGTTCCCAAGGTGATGGTGGGCAGGACTAAATACTCCAAGCCCCCCATTCGGCCAGACGACGGGAACCAGTGCAGGTGAACGGAAAAAATCAGAATAAGCATGATGCCTTGCCAGAAAACGGGCATACCTACACCGGTTAAAGCTCCCACCATGGCGATATTGTCAAACCAGGAGTTGGGTTTTGATGCGGAGAGAATCCCCACCGGCACCCCAACCACCACGGCAAAGGTGACAGCCGCGACAGCCAGCTGCGTTGTGGCAGGCAGCCGATCCAGGATCTCGGTAGTAACTAGCTTTTTCGAGCGCAGCGAGCGTCCCAAATCGCCCCGCACCGCGTTGCCGAGCCACCTGAAGTACTGCACATAGACAGGGTCATCCAAGCCCATGGATTCCCGCAGAGCAGCATACTGCTCAGGAGGCGCTCCTTCACCCAACATTAAAAGGGCCGGATCGCCCGGAGTAAAATACATAAGGAGAAAGACAAAAATAGAAATCCCGATCAATACGGGAATAAGCATAAGCAAGCGTCTCAGGATATAACGCCACACAAGCAAACCACCTTTCCCTTAAAGCAGCATAGAAGTGGTGGGCGGGGTATACGGATACCCCGCCGCTTGTTTGTGAACTCTATTTCTTGACTACTGTTGACAGTTTGTGGTGGCCAGCTGGATGAGGAACGAATCCTTCAATGTTATCCCGCAGACCGTTGACTTCACTGGTTGCGATGAGGAACGCCCAAGGTGCATCCTCAACGATGAGCGCCTGTGCTTCGGCGTAGATAGCTGCCCGCTTCTCAGGATCAGCTTCGGAACGACCGAGCTCCAGGAGTTCGTCTACCCGAGGATTGGCGTAGAAAGAACGGTTACCAGCATTGCCGAACTGGCTGCTGTGGAACAGGGCCCAGAGGCCGTAGTCTGGGTCAGCAGTTACAGTTACCCAGCCCAAAATGAACATGTCGTGCTTACCAGCTGCCGTGTCTTCCAGGTAGGTGGCCCAGGGAACGATGAGTACTTCTACATCTACTCCGATTTCCGCTAGGTCAGCCTGGAACATCTCGGCAATCTGCATGCGCAGTGGGTTGTCATTGGTCCAGATAGATGTCTTAAAGCCATTTGGATATCCAGCTTCAGCCAAGAGCTGCTTGGCCTTTTCAGGATCAAAGTCATAGCCTGGCAGATCGGTCTTGGACGCCCATACCAGTGGAGGCAGGGGACCAGTCACCGGTATGGCTTGGCCGCTGTAAATATAGTCTACTACTGCGTCTACGTCCAGGGCGTAGTTGATGGCCTGGCGCACCAGCGGATTGTTGAAGGGCTCCTTCGCAACGTTAAATCCGATATAGCTGGTGGATAGGGTCTCATACTTGTCCAGAATCAAGCCTGGTGTACCAGTGAGGCGGAGCTCATCAATGGGAGCGATGTTGTAAGCAATATCCACACCGCCGGTCTCCAGCTCAATGGCCCTAACTGTGTTCTCAGGAATACCGCGGATGATCAGGGTTTCAACCTTAGCCTTCTCACCCCAGTAGTTTTCGTTCCGCTTCAGTTCTACGTGAGAGCCTGCTACCCACTCTACAAACTCAAAGGGGCCGGTTCCCACTGCCACCTGCGTGCCGTAGGCATCGCCGGCCTCTTCCACTGAACGCCTGTTCACGATGGCGTTGGAAGGATGGGCAAGGTGGGCAAGGATAGGAGCAAAGGGTTGTTTCAAGACGATCTGTACAGTATAGGGATCTACAACCACAACTTCACTAACTTCATCGATGAGGAATGCGGCAGGTGATGGCAGTTCTTTAATGCGGTCGAAGGAGTACTTCACATCGGCTGCAGTAAACAGGTCACCGTTATGGAACCTTACGCCTTCCTGCAATTTGAATTCCCAAGTGACTTCGTCAATCTGCTCCCAGCTCTTAGCAAGCCCAGGAACAATGTCCAGGTCATAGCCGTGATTGACTAGGGTCTCATAGATCTGCACCCTGACCCGGGCAGACGGCTGGTCGTTCTGTCCATGGGGGTCCAGTGTGACTGGGTCAGCGCCTTGGGCCACGATCAGCGTTTCAGCTGAGGCCATGGCTGCAGAAGAGAATGCTACAACAAAAACTAAGAGTACAACTAACCACGCTCTTCTCAACTTCTTTTCCTCCCTATACTTCGAATTTGTCCCTTTTTCACGCCCTCCCTGCCGAAAAGGCTAGTTTGGACACGACAAAAGGACGTTTTTTATATAGTACAAGCCGACCAGCCTAAAGTCAAGACCTGGCTGAATGTCGCACACCTACAAATTAAGCCACTTACTCACTAATGCTCTGATTATTGGGCTCACTCTTCCCCCCAGCCTTCATTGACACCCTGTCCCGAGTGGAATAAAGTAGTAAATGGAAGGACATCCTGCTGGAGAGGAAGCTGGCGAAGGGAGTGGTGCCGGATGCAAAGAGGTATTCAACTACTGCAGACACTGGTGCTGCTCCTGCTGTTTTTACTGCTCCTTCCCCTCCCGCT
>DURH01000001.1 GCA_012837385.1 Bacillota bacterium | reverse complement strand
TTGGGATACACCGCCCACTTGAACAGTACTGCAGCCAGCGCCACCAGATACAAAAACCCTGCAGCCGCCATCGCTATCTCGTACTCACCGCTCACCGCTGCAGTTATGAGGTGGCTGGCTGCATGGGCTGCAACCGTTACGGCCACAACTGCCAGCAGCGCCAGATAGTTGTAGGTAACTCTATGGATGAAGAACAAGGCAGCGGATGTCACAGCGGCGGATTCTAAGGCGAGGAGCATGGAGGCAGCCGTTTTGGCGGCCAGGATTTGAGCAGGCGATATGGGCATCACCATCATGGTCCTGATGGTACCCTCCTGCTTTTCCAGATGGTGGGAAGCACCCAGAAGCAGGATGGACATCACCGCCGCATCCACCAGCATCAGCAAGGGAGCTATCTCCACAGCTTCTTTTGGAGAAAGGAACCAGAACAGAGCGATCCAGAGCACAGCAGTTGCCAGGCTGACCGGGAGGATCTTGTACCTAACCAGCCGCTGCAGTTCGCCTGCTATAAGCCGAGTTAGACTCCTCATTTTAGGTCAACTCCCGTCACAATAATAAAGATTTCCTCCATGGAGGTTTCACCGCTGTGAATGGTCTCCACGTTACCCGTCTGCAGGAGCTTATAAAACTCCTCATTTGAACCAATGCCATCCAACGGAAAGGTGGCGCTGGCAATAGTGCCGTTTTCTCTGTATTCCACCTTGACTTCTCGCTTCCCGTACTTCAGCTTCAGATCCCGAGGTGTGGAAACTTCCATCAACCTTCCGCTGACACAGAAGGCCACGCGATCGCAGAGCTGTTCCACATCGTTCATCAAGTGGGTAGTGAGGAACACTGTACCACCCTGAGCTCGGTATTCAGCTATCATATCCTTAATGATCCTGGCATTCTTTGGATCCAGTCCATTGGTCACCTCATCCAGGAAAAGAACACGGGGATTGTTGAGCATAGTCCGCACAAAATTCAGGCGGACCTTCATGCCCTTGGAATACTCGCCCACCTTCATATCACGGTACTCCCAGAGGCCCACCCTCTCATCAATTCCTGGATATTGGCAGTGTCCTTGTAGAACCCCGAGAAGAACCTGAGGTTTTCTAAGGCAGTTAACTTGGAAAAATGAACGGGCATTTCAAACCCGACACCAATCTCCTCGTAAAACGCGCTGCCCATCGTTTTCAGATCCCTGCCGAAATAAGCAATGGAACCGCGATAATCCTCCAGAAGCTTCACTAGGATCTTCTGGGTTGTGGACTTCCCCGCCCCTGAGGGGCCTAAAAGCCCGAAGATTTCCCCCTCGAGTACATCAAAGGTGATGCCTTTGATAGTCTCCTCTGTGGAGGAAGGATACTGGAATGACAGATCTTGCACTTGAAACGCAACTCCCATAGCCATCCCCTTTCTTCCCTACTGATTAGCGGGAGATCCCATACTGAATCATGTCTACCACCTGCGTGGCAATGTTCAGGAGTTCATTGGGATCCCCAACTGAAACCAATTTGTGAATGTTGGCAAACATGATCTCCACTACCTTGGCCACAAAATCAGGCGGATAGCGGGTGTCGATCTGACCCGACTGTACCGCTTGGCGGACAAACTCACTAAAATTGCCAGCATAGTCCATGGGAAAGAAGCTGTACACTCGGCTGCGAAAGTCTTCGCGCTCCTCCATCACCCTGTTGAAGAGGTGGTGTAGTCGTTCATCTTCCAGCATGAACTCCAAGGTCCCCTTCATAATCTCCTTGAGCATGGCGAAGAAATCGCTGGTATCCTCTGCATTTTGGCGCAGAATAGGGTAGAAGTAGGACAGCTTCTTGTTCACGATAATGTCCATCATGGCCAAGTAGAGCCCGAACTTATCGCCAAAATGGTGATAAAGGCTGCCCTTGCTCATATCGGCCTGCTTCAAGATCTCGTTTAGGGAGGCCTCTTCGAAACTTTTCAGGGCAAACTCGTCAATGGCTGCCTCTTGGAGCCGAGGATACTTGAGCAGCGGATTTCCCTCACCGAGAAGCGCATGGTAGTTGAAAGTCCTGGCCAGCTAGATCACCCCCTGTAGGGCGGCGGCTTTTGCCATGCTACGCCCCTCTTTTTCTTTCTTGGACCATCTGGTCTAAACCATCTGGTCTAAATGTAACACAGGACAGAGGTTTCTGTCAATGCTTTTACTGCATCTTGCGCAAAAAAGGAGCCCAACTGTGCAGTAAGTTGAACTCCCATACCCTCTTTGTAGCCAGAAACCACAGCTAGAACAAGTTGTTCAAAAAATGAGCCACAACCCCTCCCAGAACTGACCTAGAACGATGCGCCGCATACCCAAAACCCAGGCTCACCAAAAAAATGGAGAGGGCACCGCCAAAGGGATTGGCGAAATTCTCCCACAACACTCCCATAAAGAACCAGCCGGGAACATGGAGAATCAAAAACATAACAGAAGTGATCAGGTTGGCTGTCCAAAATGGATAGGCCCGCTCCAGGTTACCCTGGATCGCTCCCCGCAGCAGGAACTCTTCAAAGAGGGGAGCTATCACCAGCATATTCAAAAGGGGGAAGCTGATTTGGTCAGGCAGAATCCTATTTCCTGCCAGGTAATTGGGAATGATTCCGGTAAGGGCAATGGCAAGCCCGATTCCGCCCCCCCAGGCCAGCCAGGACTTCCAGCGGGAGAGCCCAAGAACCTCATGGATGGTGCGGCCAGACCTTTGGATCAACCAAACGGCTGGCACTATCCAAATCAGGATCTTAGCTGCCGTCCAGTACAAGAAGCTTCCTGCACCGACTGCCAGCCAAGTGATACTCTCCTCCAAACGAACCTTGAGCAGCCAGGCCCCGAGCCAGGCTGCAATCAGGGCCGTAAAGGTCAGATAGGTGGTTTTGATAATGCGCGATGAGGCAGATGGTGCTGTCATGGTCAACCCCCTTCTCTCTGAAGTGAACGTCCATAGGTTTCGCTGCACACTTGGCACTTCTGGCGGATCTAGAAAAGGCGGCCACCCTTGTGGGAAGCCGCCGCATTGTTCTTTGGCTTAGAGGCCAAGCACATTGTGGATGTAGTTCCGGGAATCCATGGCTGCTTTGTAGTTGCAGACCGGCGGGTTGTCCAGTTCTACACACAGAACACCGTCATAACCGTGTTTCTTCAACACCTTGTAGATCCCCTTGAAATCAACGGTACCGTATCCCAAGGGGCGGAAGCTGGCCATGGGCCATGCTGCATGCTCTTCTTGATCTGGATCGACGTCCTTGAGGTGGACATAAACGATGCGATCCGCATATTTCTCAAAAGCCTGCACACAGTCCATGCCCGCTAAAGTCGTGTGGGCAGTATCTAGACAAAGCCCCACCAGCTCAGGATCTGTGTTGGCCACGAAAAGATCGATTTCCTCTTCTTTGTAGATGGCTGTGTTAGCGTGGGGATGGAAACATGCCACCAAGCCGTTATCCCGGCACAGTTTGCCGATCCTGTTGGAAAGTTCGGCATAGGCGAGAATCGTCTTTTCATCCAACGGCCGATCGTAGGGCTTGTCACGCCACATCACAGCCTGCAGGTTCATGTATGTGGCTCCGATCTTCTTCATAAAGTCCACATACTCAACGGCCTTAGCGTAGTCTGCTTCTGGATCGTCGGAATAGTGGTGGTAGAGGTTGGCCATCTCCAAATTGTACTTGTCCAAGAGCTCCTTCACAGCATTGGCGTCATTATCGAAGTACTTGGTGATAAAGGCGAAGTTCTCCACCGCTTCATAGCCTAGGTCCGATACTTCCTTGAGAAACTGCTCAAATTCATACTTGTGATTATCCTCATGGTGGATCAACCAGGTCCAGCCAGTGTAAGCTACCTTCATTTCTATACCTCCCTGTGTTTTTGAGTAAGTGCCTAACCCTCGAAGATGCCTAGAACTTTGGGTTTCTCCATGGGCGCCTGCCTGGTGAACGGCGACTGAATAACCTCTCGAGCCTGCTTGTCACTGCTCCTCTGGAAAGCAGTCATCACATCGAGCACATGGAAGGTCTGCTCCATGTTCGCCCGAATAGGCCGATTGTTCTTCAGGGCCACAGCCATATCAGCCAAGCCCAATCCCCTGGAGTTTTCCTTGTAGTCAAAGACCAGCGGCATTTCTCTGTACTCGCCTGACTCTGGGCGGAGCAGGTAGATGCTGTTGCCAAAGAAGTTGGGGTCGGGAACGATGAGCGTTCCTTCCGTACCGTAGATCTCAAAGTGGGCCTGCTCGTCATAAACCACATCAAAGGTGGTGAATAGGTTCCCCACCACTCCGTTGTCGAACTCCATAATGCCAGTTATGTAAGTAGGCACGTCCACGTCCACCACCTTGCCAGCCAGGGGCTGACTGGTAATGACGCGCTGTTTGAACGAAGTACGAGCCACACTGGTCACACTGGCTACCCTGCCCAAAAGGTTGATCAGTGCTGTGACGTAATAGGGGCCCATATCCATCAAGGGGCCGCCGCCGTACTTGTAATAGAACTCTGGATCGGGATGCCAGCTCTCATGGCCGCGGCAGATCATGGAAGCGTTAAAGCCTAGGGGCTGCCCAATGAATCCATCATCGATTAGCTTGCGGCAGGTCTGAATAGACGCTCCCAAAAAGGTGTCAGGGGCTCCTCCAATGCTCAAACCCTTTTCTTTGGCTAAAGCAACGAGCTGTTCGCCTTCTTCCTTCGAGGCGCCCAGGGGCTTTTCTGAATAGACATGTTTCCCCGCTTCCAGGGCTGCCTTGGTTACTTCAAAATGCTCATAAGGACGAGTCAGATTGAGGATAATCTCCACTTCATCATCGGCAAAGGCGTCATACATCGTCTCGTAGATCTTCGGAATACTGTACTTCTCCTGCGCCCTTTCCGCTTTTTCCCGGACCAGGTCGCAGACGCCGATTACTTCAATCTGCTTAAAGAGCTTGGTCAAGTTCTCCAGGTAAATACCGCTGATATCACCTACACCAATAAAGGCAACCTTTGTGGTCTCCATACTTCTTCCTCCTCCATCCTTGATGTTATGCTAAACCCTAAATCGAACAGGAAATGCCGTGCCCTTGCTCCGCTGAGGCAAATGCCGCCTCAATCACTTTCATCACCCGCAGAGCTTCACTGGGCTGCACATAGAGGGCAGCCTCACCGCGGATGGCGTCGATCAAGTTGTGGTAGAAAATGTCCGCGGAAGACCAGCGGTGATACTCGTTACCCCTGGCATCCAAAATATGGGGCAGCGGTTTCTCCACAGTGGTGTTCACAGGGCGGGGCGCCATGGTCCGGGTTGGCCCGGCGGATGTGTAGACAATGTCGCTTTCCCACTTCAGTGCGCTCTTGTCCGCTAGCTGAACGATCTTGCCGTCACAATTCCAATTGTTAATGACAAAGGTGCCGTCTTTTCCCGAAACATGCCACCTAGGCGCAGTGATAAAACAGTTGGTGGCCACCTCCAGGAGCATGGACGTGCCCCCTTCAAAGGTGAGCAGCACCTTCACATTGTCATCTACTTCCTGAGAGTGAATGTTGAACAGGTGAGCTGTAACTGAGGTCACCTTCTCCGGGATGAGCTGCAGAGCTTGGTCGATGAGGTGCACTCCCCAATCGTAGAGCATGCCGCCGCCGTTGATTTTGTAATCCCGCCAGCCGTGCAGAAACACACTTGACCCATTGACCCTGCTTTCAATGAAGTAAGGCTTGCCCACGGTGTCCTGCTCCAAAATGGTCTTTACGATTTGGAAGTCCTTGTCCCACCTGCGATTTTGGTGGATGGTGAACAGCCCAGGCGCGGTCTCGTTCACTTCCATGATCTCCACCAAATCCTCAGACTTAAGCACCACAGGCTTCTCACAAACCACGTGCTTGCCCCGGTGCAGCCCTTCGATAATGTAATCCTTGTGGGAGTCGTTAGGAGTAGCAATGATCACCAGGTCCAGATCAGCATCACCGAACAGGTCATGGGCAGACTCATAGACCTTCAGGCCCTTAGCCCGGGCTTCCTCGTTGGCTTCCTCCCGCACATCATAGATGCCTGTAACTGTAATTCCCTTTACTTGTGTGGATATCGCGTCATGGTGCCATTTTCCCATGCCACCATACCCAATAATGGCTGCTTGCAGCATATCCTGTTCCTCCTACTAGTCGTGTTCTACCAGATTGTGTACCCTCCATCAAGCACCAATACCTGCCCCGTCATAAAGCTGGAAGCGTCAGAAGCTAAGTACACAGCAGTGGGCCCCAGCTCAGACGGCTGGGCAAAGCGGCCCATGGGCGTTTGGTCTAGGGCATCTGTTCCCTGCTGCGTCTTCATCCACTCTTCGTTCAAAGGTGTGAGGAAGTACCCAGGGGCAATGGCGTTCACACGAATGCCATGGGGAGCCCACTCCGCGGCAAAGGCCTTAGTCAAACCGTTCACGCCGGCCTTGGAGGAGCAGTATACCCCCACGGGACGCCTTCTGTTGATGATCAGGGAAGACATGGAAGAGATATTGATCAGGGATCCTGGGATGCCCAGGGCCAGCATAGCCTTTCCTGCAGCCTGGCACACATTGAACGTGCCCTTCAGATTGGTGTCCATGATGGTGTCGTAGTCCTCTTCGGTGATCTCCGCCATGGAATAGCGCCGGTTTAGCCCTGCGCTGTTCACCACGACATCGATTCTCCCATGCCGCTCCACCACATACTCCATCAAGCGGTCCACGCTGCTGCGTTGGGCTACATCCACACGGAAGGCTTCAGCGGCAAATCCCTCTTGCCTGAACTCAGCGGCTGTGGCGGCAGCTTTCTCCTCGTTGATGTCCGCAATCACAATAGCCGCCCCAGCTTCCGCCAGGCCCTCAGCCATAGCCCGTCCCAGACCTTGGGCGCCTCCCGTTACAATGGCAACCCTACCAGACAGATCAAAAGCCTTGATCAACTGGCTTCCCTCCTTCCCAAGAGGAAGCGAGCCCGTTGACAAATGGCTTCTTTAGTCAGGCCATAGTAGACCAACAGCTCTTCGTGACTCTGGGCTGACTGCCCAAAGACGTCTTCAGCACCCATCACATAAGTAGGCCTGGGTGACAGGGCTAGTGCCTCTAAGACGGCACTGCCTAAGCCGCCGATCACGCTGTGTTCTTCTACAGTGATTACACCCTGCACATCTTCCGCCCAGCGCTGGATAGCTTCTTTAGACAGGGGCTTCACACAGGATACATTTACCACCCTTAGCGAAATTCCTTCTTTCGCTAAGATTTCCCGAGCTTGAAGTGCTTCTGTGGTCATCAGCCCATTGGCAAACACGGTAAGATCTCTGCCATCGGCCATGAGTGCAGGCTCGAAAAGGCTGCTCCCGGGGATCGCCTTGGTTAAATATTCCATTGGCGAGCGGCTGATGCGGATATACACCGGGCCTTGGATTTCCAGAGCAAGATCCACAGCCTCCGCCACCTCTGCGGCATCCATGGGCACCAGTACTGTCATATTGGGCAGAGCTCTCATAACGGCCACATCTTCTAAAGCTTGATGGGTTGCGCCATCGCCGAAATCGGAAAAGCCGCAGCTGGATCCGATCAGCTTAACATTAGCCTTAGCCAAGGCGACACTCTGGCGCACCTGTTCAAAGGCGCGCCCGGTTAGAAACATGGAGAAAGAATGGACGAAGGGAATCTTACCGCTTAGGGCAAGTCCAGCGGCAACTGCCACCATGTTCTGTTCCGCGATCCCCATTTCGAAGAACCGTTCTGGGTATTCTTCCCTCAACAGGCAGGACATGGTTGAGCCGCTTAAGTCAGCATCGAGGGCCACTATCCGCTCATCTGCCGCTGCAGTTTTCACGAGATGCCTGCCATAGGCTTCCCGTGGACAGGCTAATTTTGTCATCGCTCACACCTCATTATGTGCAATCTCTCTCAAGGCTTGTTGGTACTGCTCCCGTGTTAACGCTCCATTGTGGAAGCTAGCCACATTCTCCGCGAAGGACACGCCTTTGCCTTTCACCGTATGGGCGACAATGGCCACTGGCTGGCCGGTGGAAATATCCGCGGCGTCTAAGGCATCCACCACCGCTTCCATGTCATGACCGTCAATCTCCAGAACCCGCCAGCCAAAGGATGCGAACTTCTTGCCCACCGCACCCACATCATACAGCTGGACGATGGGTCCTGTAGCCTGCATCTTATTGTGATCCACGATGGCAATGAGATTATCAGTTCTGTAAAAAGACGCGGCTGTAACTGCTTCCCAGATCTGTCCTTCTGCCAGTTCTGCATCGCCTACGATCACATAGACCTTGTAGTCCCTTTTGTCCAGGCGGGCAGCTAAAGCCATGCCCAAGCCGATGGACAGACCCTGACCCAAACTTCCTGTGTTGGCCTCGATTCCTGGGGTACGATCCCGCTCAGGATGGCCCTGAAGAAAGGAACCCAACTGCTTTGTGGTGGGCAGGGCCTCCGCTGGAAAGTACCCGCATTCGGCTAAGGCTGCATACTGTGCCAAGACAGAATGGCCTTTACTGAAGATAAACCTGTCCCGATCCGGGTTTTTCGGATCATCAGGCCAGTGCCGCATCTTGTAGAAATACAGGGCGGTGACCAAATCCGCGGAAGACATGGACCCGCCTAAATGGCCTTTCTGGTCCACACCTATAGCCCGCACAATCCCTTCCCGTACTGCCCGCGCTTTACTCTTCAAATAGTCTAGATCTCGTTTTTGCATATGGCCTGCCCTCAACTTTCCTGCTGCAGTGAAAGTGAATTAAGCTTTTCGTAAAACAGGGCCAATCCCCCGTGGTCGCTCGTGCCGTGGCCATCGCTGATCAGCACCTGCATCATCTCCATCACCTGCGCGGTTAGAGGCACTGCCACATTCAGCTCATGACTGGTCTCCAGGACATTGGCCAGATCCTTGGCATGGAGATTAATCCGAAAACCAGGCGCGAAGTTTCCAGAGAACATGCGCGGCGCCTTATCCTCCAAACACTGGCTCCCCGCCAAACCACCGCGAATGGCTTGGAAGATGTTCTCAGGATCAACACCAGCTTTCTTGCCCAAAGTCAAAGCTTCCGCCACTGCGGCGATATTCACTCCCACGATCATCTGGTTGACTAACTTGCAGGTCTGGCCCGCACCAGGAGGCCCCACCAGCACAGCTGAAGCTGCCATGGCGCCCAAAACATCCTTGACCGCGGCAAATGCTTCCTCCGTGCCCCCCACCATACAGGCCAGGGTACCTGCCTGAGCCTTTTCTACCCCGCCGGAGACAGGCGCATCTAAGGCGGCAACCCCTTTTTCCCGCAATTTCTCAGCGATTTCCTTCGCTGTAATTGGGGAGATGGAGCTCATATCTAGAAAATACTGGCCGGAGCGCAGCTCGGGGTAAAGGCCATTCTCGCCGAAAACAACCTCCCGTACATGGGGTGAGTTAGGAAGCATAGTGATAATCACTTCTGAAGCTCGGGCAACCGCCTGGGGTGTTTCTGCTCCGGCGGCCCCAGCTTCCACCAAAGATGCCACCTTTTCTTCATTACGGTCATAGACTGTAAGCTCATAGCCTGCCTTGAGCAGGTTTAGCGCCATGGGGCGGCCCATGAGTCCCAATCCAATGAATCCGATCCTTTTCAATGCAGATCCTCCTTCCTTCGATTATCCATAATCGCCTGGTAGGTGCGCTCCAAATGGGCGCGCATGGCTTCTGCTGCCTGCTCTTGATCGCCAGCAACGATAGCCTCAAGTATGGCCCTGTGGTCAGTGATCCCCCGTTCGATGGCATCCACATAATCCACAATCTGCAGCTGCTGGGAAACCAGGAACACCTCAATGGCCTCATAGATTTTCAAGATCACGTTGTTCTCAGTGGCCAAGGCAATCTGTTTGTGGAAGCTGTGATCGTAGTGGGCGAACTGCTTGCGGTCTTCCCGGGACCTTTCCATGTTCTCCAGCAGTGACCGCAGTTCCGCAATTGTCTCCGCAGTTGCCCGCTCTGCAGCCAAAGCCGCTGTTTTAACCTCCACCATACTCCTAGCTTCCATAATGGCGAAAACGTCTTCCCTGTCCACGAGCAGTCTCGGCATCAGAGGGTTGAGGTAATCTTCTGCCTCGGGATACCAGACGAAATTGCCTTCCCCGTGCCTGATCTGCACCAACCCCCTGGAACTCAGGGCCCGCAGAGCTTCCCTCAAAGTGGACCGGCTCACACCGAACTCCTTGGCTAGGTCCACCTCCCCTGGCAGTTTCTCCCCCTTCTCCCAGTGGCCGTCGACGATGAGCCTCTGCAGTTCTTCAGCAACCTCCTGCCAGACTTTTTTCCTGTGAATTTTGTTAATAGCCATTTACATCACCTACCTGAACCAAGGATTCTTACGCATACAAATGGCACTTTACAAGCCTGTCATCAACTGCGTGGTGGTCAGGTTCCTGCTCATGGCAGAGGTCAAATACCTTTGGGCACCGGCCCGCGAACTTACACCCTTTCCTTGTGTATTCCTTCGTTTCCAGATCGCTTAAGGCGATATCCTCTGTCCACCTGTCGCGGGGATCAGGAGCTGGAACGGACGTTTTCAACAGTTGGCTGTAGGGGTGCAGCGGATTGTCCAGCACCTTTTTCACCGATCCCAATTCCACAAACTGGCCCCTGAGCATTATGGCGATGCGGTCACTGATGTAATAGGCGGTGGCTAAGTCATGGGTGATGTAGATGATGCTTACCTGTGCTTCTTCTTTAAGTGTCTTAAACAGATTCACCACCGACATGCGCAGGGAAGCGTCAATCATGGATACCGGTTCATCAGCGATAAGCAGCGAGGGGTTGGTGATCAGCGCCCTGGCAATGGACGCCCTCTGCAGCTGACCCCCTGACATCTCACTGGGATACTTGTCCTTGATCTCAGCGGAGGTGAGCCCCACCAATTGGAGGGATTTTTCCGTGAGGGGATACTGTCCAGGAGAAGTCTGGGTAAAATTCCGTTCCGTTTCATGGAAATAACTTTGAACCTTTTTCAAAGGGTTGAAGGTTTCAAAGGGGTTCTGAAAGATCGGCTGAACCGCCCTCATGAAGTCCTTTTTTCCCTTCAAGTTAGCTATTGGCTCCCCTTTGTACAAAATGCTTCCTGTGGTTGGAGTTTCAAAACCTAGGATCAATTTGGCTACAGTGGATTTGCCGCTGCCGCTCTCTCCCGCCAAAGTTAAGATCTCAGGGCGGTCAAGTTCCAAGTCAAAAGAGACTTTGCTCACCGCTTCGATCTTAGATTTCACAAGACCTTGGCCCTTGGTAAAAACCTTGGTCAAGTTATCGACTGCCAGTAGTTTTCCGTTCTTCATTTGCCACCCTCCTGAAGGAAACATGCCACCCTGTGGCCATTGCCCAGCCCATTTAGAACTGGCGACTCCACTCGACAGCGCTCCATCACATGCGGACAGCGGGGATGGAACCTGCATCCCTCTGGAGGATCAACCAAGGAAGGCGGAGCTCCCGGTGCACTCACCCTTGCTGAGCTGTCCCCTACTTTGGGCAGCGAGTCCAGCAGCATAGTGGTATAGGGGTGTTTCGGAGCACTGAAGATGGACTGCACGTCACCCTCTTCTACGATTTCCCCAGCATACATCACAGCCAGGCGATCGCAGAGATTGGCATGGATGGACATATCGTGGGTTACCATGATCAAGGTGTTCTGCTGTTCTTCTTTGATCTTCTTGATGAGCTGTACCACGCCGCGCTGCACCACTACATCCAGGGCTGTGGTGGGCTCATCGGCGAAAATGATGTCCGGCCTGAGTATTGTGGACAAAGCGATGGTGATGCGCTGCCTCATGCCCCCAGAGAGTTGGTGGGGATAGGTATGCATTACAGTCCAGTCCAAACCCAAGGCGAGGAGGTGTCTGCTCACCAACTCTTCAAACTCTTTCTCACTCACATCAAGGTGAGCATAGATCACGTCTTCGAAAGCCTTCCTGACCCGGCGCACAGGGTTCAGCACACTCATGGAACCCTGGGGAATCAAGGAAATACGGGCACCACGCAGCTTGCGCCTCTTCCTGTCATCGCGCAGGGAGAGGATATCCAAGCGCTCGTCATCGAAGTTGTAGCCGACCTCTCCATCCAGGATCTGCAGGGGCGGCTTCACCAATCCGCTGATGGCCTTGAGCAGGGTTGACTTTCCGCATCCTGACTCTCCAGCGATCCCGTAGATCTCGTTCTTGTTTACCTGAAAAGAAACACCATCCACGGCCCGGACCGTGCTGCTGCGGCCGAAGGTGTGGGTGACGTAATACGCTTTGAGGTTGTTAACTTCCAAAATGGCCATGACTTCACCCCTTCCTAATCATCTGCAGCCTGGTGCGGGGATCCAGGTACTCGCTGATGCTGGTAGACAGCATGTAGAGGCCGAGGATCAAAACCACGCAGATGGTGACTGGAGTCAAGATCCAGTTCCACATCTCCAGGAATATTGCCTGATACTGCAGCGCCCAGTAGATCATGGTACCGATGGTGGGTGTATTCAGGTTGGAGAGTCCCAGCATAGAGAGGGTCACTTCCATACCAATCACCCAGATTACGTTGTTGATAGTGGTGGCCATGACCAGCGGAAACACATAGGGCAGATGTTCGGTGAGAACGATTTTGAACGTGCTTAATCCAGAAAAGACCGCCGTTCTCGTGAACTCCCTTTCTTTCAGGCTCAGAATCTGCGAGCGGAACAGCCTTGCGTCCCAGGCCCACCCAAACAGCCCGATCACCACGCCCAACACAACCATGTTCAGTGAACTGCGCAAGATCGTGGCAATGAGAATCAGGATGGGGAACATGGGCAAGATGATGAAGCTGTCAGTCATGACCATGACGATACGGTCAAAAATCCCGCCTTTATACCCGCTCAAGAGCCCCACGACGATGGCGATCACCCGGGAGATGGCCGCGGCGATCGCTCCCAAGAGCAGGGAGTTCTTTGTGGCGACCATAGCCTGCCACATGATGTCCTGCCCGATGGAGTTGGTGCCGAGGGGATGCTTGGCGCTCGGCGGCAGATACCTGGGAACAGCGTTCCAGGCCCGCATATCGTAGGGCGACAGGAGGGAGACAAACGAGATTATTACAAAAAAGACCAGCACCGTAAAGCCAAAGGTAAATCGCCTATCGTTTACATATAGATCTCTAATGACTCGAAACATCTAACTCCCCCCCTTATTGGTACCTGACCCTGGGATCAAGCAGCGGGTAGATCAGATCCACGATGAGCATAGCCGTGGAGACACCCACAATGGAAAAGACGTTGATCCCCATGATCAGGTTGTAGTCTCCTGATAGGATAGCAGAGTACAGCAGATAGCCCATACCGGGGTAGGCAAAGACGATCTCGGTAATCAGAGCTCCACCAAAGATGAACCCGATGTTGAGAGCAAACCCCGTGATCTGCGGGATAATGGCATTGCGCATGATGTACATGAATACGATCTTGGCCTTGGGCAGCCCTGAGGCCTCAGCGTAGACTACATAGTCTTCTTCAACAATGTTTGAGGCCACATTGCGCATCTGGAGGAACCAGCCGCCGATTTCGATGATCACCATCGACAGAATCGGTAGAAAAGCATGGCGCAGCAGATCCAGGATAAACCGGGCATTGAACCCGACCTTGACCCCCATGCTGTAACCCCCAGACATGGGAAACACGGGCCAGAGAAAGGCAAAGAGGATGAGCAGGACCAGCGAGACAATGTAGTAGGGAATCGGCCTCACTCCCATGATCAAGAGTTCGATCAGCCTGGCCAGCCTGGAACGGGGGAAGCTGACCCGAATTCCCCCCAAAACCGTTCCCACGATCCAGGAGATGCTCAAGGACGCGAACAGAAGCCCGACTGTCCAGGGCAGGGACTGCCTGATCAGAGTCATCACGGGAGTGGGAAACTGAGTGAAAGAGGGACCTAAATCCCCGGTGAACAGTCGTTTGAAGTAGTCAATGTACTGCTCGAAGGTGCCGCCTTTGAGGCCGTAGAGCTGCTCCAGAGTCTCCCTCATCGCTTCGATGGCCGATGGGTCCAGGTACTGCCCCTGGGACATCATTCTGCTCAGCTGGTGTTCCACCGGATTAGACGGGAGCAGGCGGGGGATCACGAAGACTAAGGTCAAGCCGATGAACAAGACGGTGAAATACTGGATCAAACGCGGGATATAGTACTTTTTGAGCAAGATGAACCCTCCACACTGGAAATATTGAGACCTTTGTTAAGAAGCCTCCCTGGAGAGGGAGGCTTCGCAGGGTTGTTACTACCGTCCCGTCGGCTGGAGGAATGGCAGCACGAACTTCAGGTTCGGCCAGTGATACCATGGAACAGCGTAGGGGTTATCCCCAGTGGGATAGTTCGTCCAATAGTAGGTGTCAAGGCCCATGAAGCCTGGGAAGGACGCCACGGACACTCCGGGCTGACCGTCGATGAGCAGCTTCGCTACTTCGATGGCCAAATCGATGTTAATGGGATCACTGTAATCGGCTTTTTCCATCTCTTCGATGTAGTAGTCGATTTCCTCATTGACCCATCTGGACTGATGGCCCACGAGCTTCTCACCCAAAGGCTTCCAGTACTGGGAGTGATAGACGTTGAGTCCTCTGTAGAGGTCGATACCAGAACCAAAGGGTTCGGCCGCTGGCTGACCACCCACTACCATGTAGTCGCCGCTCTCGGTCAGCGCCTGGCACTGTTCAGTAGGAATGGCTTCGCAGTCGATACCGAAGGACGCCCACTGATTGGCGATGGCAAACGCCCACTTGAACGAGGGGTTAGTGGCAGCTGTCAAGCAGACGATCTCAATCTTCCAAGGAGTACCGTCGGGCAGCAGCCATTTTCCATCTCTGCCTCTAGTAAAGCCGTTCTTCAGCAGGAGCTTTTCAGCCAGTTCCGGAGAGTGTTTCCACCAGCCGTAACCGAACATCACTCTGATCTCGTCCTCTGTCTCTGGTACATCGTACCCTCTGCGTTTGGCCTCTTCTGCCATCTCAAACGGCAGGTTAGAGTTGAAGATCTTGTACTCCTCGCCATCGATCTCCATGGTGTATTCTTCCAGATAAGGCAGCAGCCGCTCGTAGTAATGCTCATAGTACGGAAGCAGCGCCGGGATGTAAGCCGGAGCAAAAGCCACAGCGCCGTTGTAGGCGGTCATGGCCAGGTTCTTGGCATCCAATGCCAAGTTCAAAGCCCAGCGTACTTCAGGATTGTCGAATGGTGGAACCAAGGTGTTGAACGCTGCACCAGTTACGCATGGATGCAGAAGCTCTGCCCAGGGGAAGTCCTTGTAGTAGCCGCTGGCATACTCGTTCCTAGCCAGAACAACTTCTAAGGACTCAGGGGTCAGGTCGGCCATATCCAGTTCATGGCTGATCATGGCCATGGCCTTCTTGGATGCGTCACCAACATAGATGAACTTGACATACTTGGGTGCAGGCTTACCGTACAACATACCGGTGGCTGTGCGCTCCCAGTCTTCCCTAAGCTCATAGAGGAACCAGTAGCCGCCCAGATCGTATTCCACCAGCTTGTATGGGCCAGTGCCCACAGGCGGGTTGAACTGGAAGCTCAGAGGATCCTCAACTGTCTCAAACACGTGCTTGGGCAGAATGCGGCAGGCGCCCCAGCGATCCAGGAACTGATAGTGGAAGCGGGAGTTGGGCTGCGTCAGCTCGAAGACCACTGTGTAGTCATCTGTTTTGTAGACCTTCGCAACGTCCTGGTTGAACTGGGTGTGGTAGCCGAACCCAGGTGTCTCCATGCTGAGTTCAACAGTGTAAACCACGTCATCTGCTGTGAAAGGAACGCCATCGTTCCAGTAGATACCTTCCCGCAGCTTGACGGTCATGGTGGTGAGGTCGTCATTGTAAATCGGGTTTTCCTTGGCTAGTACGTTGATCATCTCGCCGGTCACATAGTCTGCCATCCACAAAGGATCGATGACCAACTGCTGCAGGCCTTTGTCATTCCCTACCCAGGTTGCCCAGAAGTTGAAATTCCCAGGGTTGCCAACTTTCCCGGTGAGAATATCAACGATCAGGGTTTCGTTCCTAGGCGGCTCAGCAGCGAAAAGAACACTTGAGAAAACCAGGCAAACACTTAAAGCCAACATCAACAGCATGCTCTTTTTTCTCATCTGTTTCCTCCTCACAAATGTGCAGTGTCCACGACTGATCTTTCCAGACAACACATGCCCCTCACGCAAACTCGGTCCCTTTTAAATCATCCACCCACCTCGCTATCCCCACAAAAAAGTAGGATGTCAGACATCTGGCAATTAAACATTCAATATCTCCATAAAAATTCCTCCCATATTTCATAAATTTTACGGCGACCGCTAAACATCGGTCGCCGGACTATAACTCGAAGCGTTTTTTGTTCGCATCCGCGCATTTTTGGCAATTCCATGCCCTAAATAAGAGGAATTGGTTAAACAGCGACGAATAGTCATTGTAAATGTCAGACATCTTACCTCGATCTTGAATCGATTCAAAGACGGCTGGATCTGTTTTCTAGTCGTCTCGTGCCGCCAAGAAAGGGGGTATGTTTAGGGAACGGCACGGCGCTGGAAGGTATTTAGGGTGAACAAGGAAATCACACAGGAGGGAAGAGTGAATGAAAAAGGTTTTTGCAGTGTTATTGTTGGTGCTTGCACTGAGTGTCAGTGCCTTTGCAGCTGACTACTATCCGGAGTATACGGGCAAACCCACCACAATAACCATGTGGGCTTGGACGAGTAACGAGAACTACTCCATCGAGGAATTCCAAAAGGCATATCCAGATATCGAAGTGATTTGGGAAGACTTCGGCGTGCACTATGAGAAAGCTCAGACCGCTCTCGCAGCAGGTTCCGGCCTGCCAGACGTGCTTATGGTCGAGTATTCCTTCGCACCCCAGTACATGGACTTAGGTGCGTTCCAACCCATTAACAAGTGGCTGGATGAGGAAACCTTTGTTAAGCTCTACGGCGAGGAAGCTCTTGGCTGGTGCGCCATGGACGGAGAAATCTACGGAACACCACAAGACAGCGGCGCGATTGGCTTCTTCTATCGCCAAGACCTCTTTGACCAATACGGCATTGAAGTTCCCGTAACCTGGGAAGACTTTGCAGTGCAAGCCCGTAAGTTCAAAGCAGCTGCTCCCGAGTTGGAGTTCAATGCACCTCCTCTGGGCTACGCCCTGTGGTGGGTAGGCCTTGTGTGGCAGTCTGGTGCCAAGATGTTCGACTACCACGATGGTAACTGGTACATCGACTTTACCAACCCCGTAGCAGAACAAGTATTTGAGTTCTGGGGCGAGCTCATTGACGATGGTATCATCAATCCTACCATGTGGTGGAACGCTGACTGGTACAACTCCCTCAACATGGGAACCACCGCAACAGTGCTGAACGGCTGCTGGTTCGCTGAGTGGCTGCGCTACAATGCTCCCGATTCCGAAGGTCAGTGGAGAGTAATTGCTCCTCCAAACTTCGATCCTTCCAAGCCTCACAACGGTATGCTGGGTGGCTCCGGTTTCTATGTAACCGCCCACTCCAAGAATCCAGAGGCTGCAGCCATCTTCGTAAACTGGCTGAACTCGCATCCTGATTCCCTGAGATGCCTGAATCAGTACAGCAACCTGCCGATTATGGTATCCCAGCGCTACGAAGAAGTCGTTCACGAACTGGCGATCGAAGACACCTTCTTTGGCGGCCAGGTTATCGTGGAAGATCTGTGGGATGCCCATAACCTGATCAACACCACGTTTGTCTGCCTGCCCGTCTGGTCCAACCTGGACAGCGCCCTGAGCTTACTGCTGCAGGACTATGCAGATGGCAAGATCGACCGCTTTGCTGACATCCTGCCCATGTGGGAAGAGCAGGTTATCGGCTTCATGGAAGAATTCGGCTACTTTAACGTAATCGTTGGAGAACTGCCCGAATAAGAGATAACAAGAAGAGGGGTGCTCTGCACCCCCCTTCCCCACAATGTGCTCACTCTAGTCTTCTGGCGTTGTAGGCTTTCCCAGTGCAGCGGCGCTGTATAACTCTAAGTGCAGGAGTGTTCATAGAATGACTTGGATTAGTAAGGCAAAACTGAAGTCAACCTTAAAGGCTTATCTGTTTCTAGCCCCGTTCCTGGCCGTGTTTATTGGCTTAGTGGTGTACCCCATCGGGCTCGGCGTTAAGCTTTCCCTATACGGACAGCGGGGGGCTAGGATGTGGTATGTCGGTTTTGACAACTACAAGAGAATATTCGCAGATTCCATGTTTTGGGACTCTTTCAAGATACCCTTGTTCCTGCTCCTTGTTCAAGTACCTCTTATGATCTTTCTAGCCACCATGATTGCCTTTCTCTACGAGACGCGTAAAGGTGGGGGGCCTGTTTACAGGTTCATTTACTACCTGCCTTACACAATTCCAGGCATTGTCTCAGGCCTTGTCTGGTCCTATATTTTCTCGGACTCTATGTCACCCCTCAGTCCCCTGCTGAGCTTGTTTGGGCTTGAGAATATAAAACTGCTCACAAGGGGCAATGTTCCAGGGATCCTCTTGGTGATAATCCTTTGGCAGTTTACGGGCTATACTGCGTTTCTGGTCTATTCGTCACTGATTGCCATACCCAAGGAGTATTCAGAAGCGGCTCAGCTGGACGGGGCAGGCCTCTGGCAGATCGCTTTCCGCATTAAGCTGCCCCTGCTGAAAGGACCCATGATTACACTGTTTATCTTTAACGCCATCGGCGCTATGCAGGTGTTCAATGAACCGTGGATGTTAGGAAACCTAGTGGTTTTGCCCCTAAACTACACTCCGGCGATGTATATCTATAACTCGGCGTTCTCCCAGGGAAGGTTCACCTATGCCTCCGCCATGGGAATTATCCTGGCGGTTCTAACCTGCAGCTTTTCCTGGTACATCCTAAGGTCCGCAGGACGGCAGATCTTAGGGCGCCGGCATTAAGGAGGGGGAGTGAAAAATGATAAGAAGTAGACGATCCTATGTGGTCATTACCGTAATCCTAGTTCTGCTGGCTGTATATTTTATTTTCCCCTTCTATTGGTTAACGATGGGGACCACTAAGAATGTGAGCCAGCTATTCCAGAAGTCACTGCTGCCTGGAAGGCCCAGCCACTTAATGCAGAACATCTCAGGGGTCTTCAATTACCAAGGCGGTGTGTTCCTAAACTGGATGGCCAACTCGTTCCTGTATGCTACGGTAGGTGCCTTTGTGGGCGTATTCGTGGCTGCTCTGGCGGGTTATGCCTTTAGGAAATACGACTTTATTGGCAAGCGGCTGCTGTTCATTTTTATCATCGCCTTCGCCATGGTGCCTGGTTTTGCCACCACACTGCCCATCTTTATGATGTTCAGAGACATCAACTTGCTGGATACCAGATGGGCTGTGCTGCTGCCTTCCTTTGTCAACATCTTTGCAGTCTACATGATGGTTTCGTACTGGAACCAGGTGGAAGACGAGGTGTTTGACGCGGCAGCCATTGACGGCGCCAATGATCTCACGACCTTCTTTAAGATTGGGCTGCCCAATGTCATCCCGGGGTTCATTACCCTGTTCCTGTTAGCCTTTGTGAGCAGCTGGAACAACTTCTTCCTGCCCTTGGTAGTGCTGAACAGCCGCGTACGCATGCCCCTGATTCTGGGTATCACCACCATTACAGACCCCCAGGGGTTCCCAGTTTACAATCTGACGTTGACGGCCAGTTTCTTTACCATTTTGCCTCTGCTCATCATGTTCGTCTCTCTACAGAGATACTTCAAACCGCAGATGTATATGCGGTAAAAAGGCAGCAAAAAGGGCTGTGGGTACTCCCGCAGCCCTTTCTTCTTTAGAGAGGCATCTTCCTCAGGCGGTCCATGGCCTTCAATATCTCTTCTCTCCTGCCGAAAGCTGTGAGGCGGAAGAAGCCCTCCCCATTCTCGCCGAAGCCCGAACCTGGGGTTCCCACGATGCCATATCTCTCTAAGAGTAGGTCAAAAAATTCCCAAGAAGACATGTGATTAGGGCACTGCAGCCAGATATAGGGCGCATTGGTACCCCCTGTGAACCACAGCCCCAGTTCAGCCAAGGTATCTGCGATTAAACGCGCGTTCTCCCTGTAATAGTTGATGCTCTCTTGAGTCTGCCTCAATCCGTCTTCAGTGAACACGGCCTCAGCACCGCGCTGGACGATATAGGATACTCCGTTAAACTTCGTGGTCTGACGCCTCAGCCAGAGCCTGTTTACAGAAACGTGATCCCGCACCAACTCCTGGGGCACCACTGTGTAGCCGCAGCGGATGCCTGTAAAACCCGCGGTTTTGGACAGAGAACAGAACTCAATGGCACAACTTTTGGCTCCTTCGATTTGATAAATGCTGGTGGGCAGCTCCTGATCTTGAACGAAGGCTTCATAGGCACTGTCAAAGATGATCACCGCATCGTGATCAAGGGCCCAATCCACCCAGGCCTTTAGCTGCTCCTTGGTATAAACTGCACCTGTGGGATTATTCGGCGAGCAGAGATAGACTAGATCGGCATGCAGCCCTGGCTCAGGAAGGGGCAGAAACCCGTTTTCAATACTTCCTTTGCTGAAAATGATGCTCCGTCCCGCCATAACATTCGTATCTAGATATACGGGATAAACAGGGTCAGGAACAAGCACCGTATTCTCGACAGCAAAGACATCAGGAATATTGCCTAGATCGCTCTTTGCCCCATCACTGATAAAGACCTCATCCGCTTCAAGTTCAACCCCCTTGCTGGCATAATAGCCGCACACAGCCCGTCTAAGAAAGGCATACCCCTGCTCCTCCCCATAGCCGCGGAACGTATGGGCACTGCCCATCTCTGACACCGCCTGCTGCATAGCTTCAATTACAGCGGGAGCCAGGGGCAGCGTCACATCACCTATACCCAACCGGATAATCTCTTTCTCGGGGTTCTGTTTTTGGTACTCCGTCACCTTTTCGGCAATGCGGGAAAAAAGATAGCTGTCCTGTAGATTAAGGAAACCCCTGTTGATCCTCATGCTCGCCCTCCATAGACCAGCGGCAGACGTCGTTTGTGCTCAGTTGCCTGGTGGTACTTTTCGATAACAGACTGTTCAGCACTGCTGATGGCAGCACCAGCCAAAAAGGCGTCAATGCTCTGATAGGATACACCCATTTCCCCTTCATCTGTTTGGCCATCGAACAAGCCGGCGGAAGGAGCTTTCTCCAGAATTGAGGCTGGAGCCCCTAGAAACCGCAGGAATTCATAAACCTCAGTGACAGTCAGATCTCCAATGGGGTTGAAATCATAGGCACCATCGCCCCATTTGGTGAAATAGCCCATGTAGCCCTCACTCCTGTTACCTGTACCGGCCACCAGCCGGTTCTCACTGGCCGCCACGGCATAGAGCGTGGTCATCCTCAGACGCGGCGCCATATTGGCCACGCCCAGATCGGTGAGGGATGTTACATTTCCTACCGCGGTCTCCAGTTCGTCCAGCACCTTCCCGAGATCCACCACCCTGGCTGCAATGCCGAACTGCTGGGCAAATGCTTCCGCATCCCTGCGATCCTGGTGGTAACTGCGCCGTGACCGGCAGGGCATAATCAACCCCACCGTGTTTTCACAAGCCTTTTTGCAGAGAATACCAACTAAGGCGCTGTCTTTGCCGCCGCTGTTTCCGTACACAATGCCCTGGGCAGATGCGGCTTCCAAACAGTCCCTAATAAACTGCACTCTGTTCCTCAGTTCCACTTCGTAGTCTCTCATTGCCTGCCCTCCAAAGAAGCCCTCACCAGTCCTACAAACAAGGGATGCGGCCGATTGGGACGACTCTTAAACTCGGGATGGTACTGCACTCCAACGAAGAAACGGTGTCCAGGCAGTTCCACCGCCTCCACCAAGCTGTGGTCAGGAGAGGTTCCACTGAGCACCAGTCCATTTTGGGCCAAGATCTCCCGATAGGCGTTATTCACTTCATATCTGTGCCTGTGCCTTTCACTGATCTGCTCAACACCGTAGAGTGTCTTCAGCAGAGTATCTTCCCTAACCTGGCAGGGATAGGCGCCCAGGCGCATCGTCCCCCCCAGATCAGTTATGCCGATCTGGTCTTCCATAAGATCGATAACCCGGTGCGGCGAACTCTCATCAAACTCAGCGGAGTGGGCCCCGGCGAACCCGCACACATGGCGGGCAAACTCGATCACAGCACACTGCATGCCCAGGCAGATGCCTAGGAAGGGAATGCCGTGCTCCCGGGCATAGCGGCAGGCGATGATCTTTCCTTCTATGCCCCGTTCCCCAAATCCACCAGGGACGATCATACCGTCAATTCCAGCGAGCTGCTCGTGGGCTGTATGCTCGGTCACCTCTTCGCTGTCTATCCACCTTATGCACACATTAACCCCAGCATCGAATCCTGCATGATTGAGGCTTTCAATGATGGACAGATAGGCATCGGGCAGCTTCACATATTTGCCCACGATGCCGATGACAACTTCGTTTGATCGCTTCCGAATTCTCTCCACCATCTGCTCCCACTCCCGCAGATCGGGCTGCTCTGCCTCCAAACCCAACTCCCGGCATACCACTGTATCCAACCCATTTTGGTGCAGCATAAGCGGCGCTTCATAGAGGCAGGATAGGGTGCGATTTTCAACGACGCAGTCCGGCTGGACATTGCAGAACAAAGCGATTTTGGCCTTAATCTGCTCATCTAGGGGCTCATCAGTGCGGGCCACGATAATCCTGGGGGAAATACCCATGGAACGCAGCTCTTTCACTGAGTGCTGAGTGGGCTTGGATTTATGCTCTCCTGCCCACTTTAGGAACGGGACCAAGGTGACATGGATAAAAAGACAATGCTCCTGGCCAATCTCCAGGGAGACCTGGCGAATGGCCTCTAAGAAGGGCTGGCTCTCAATATCACCCACGGTGCCCCCGATCTCGGTAATGAGTACATCAGCTTGGCTTTTGTCAGCAGCACTATAGATGAAATCCATGATTTCACCGGTAATATGGGGGATGGCCTGAACCGTTTTGCCTAGATACCCTCCCTGCCGCTCGCGGTTGAGTACATTCCAATAGACTCGGCCAGATGTGAGGTTGGAGAACTTGGTAAGATCTTCGTCCATGAAGCGCTCATAGTGACCTAGGTCCAAATCGGTTTCTGCACCGTCATCGGTTACAAATACTTCCCCGTGTTCAAAGGGGCTCATGGTTCCAGGATCTACGTTCATATACGGATCGAGTTTTTGGGCTGCAACTTTCAGACCCCTCTGCTTGAGCAAACGACCTAGGCTGGCCGCGGTAATCCCCTTGCCCAGCCCAGATACAACACCGCCTGTGATAAAGATGAACTTCGTTCTACTTGTCACTACAAGCCCCCCTTTTCATGCTGAAACATCGTTCCCTGCAACTTTTCTGCCAAAAATTGTATCACAGTGACAGCCAGCCAGGCGAATCCTTTTTTTCCCAGAATGTAAATTTTTCCCCCACAGCCTGAACGCGGCACTGACCACTTAGCCTGTCCTGAAAGTTTCAGCAAGAATCCACCTTGACACTGCATAAAGACAGTGGTATGCTTGTGCAAATATTCACGTGAGGAGGGTTCCGCCTTGGCGGTGATCGAGGTTGATGGCCTGTGCAAAGTGTTTCGCACCAAATCTAAGGAGCCAGGATTGTGGGGCAGTTTGCAGGCTGTGCTGCGCCCAACCTACAGTGAAGTGACTGCGGTGAAAGGAATCAGCTTCCAGGTGGAAGAGGGAGAGCTGTTGGCGTTCATCGGACCGAATGGCGCTGGAAAGAGCACAACAATCAAAATGCTCACGGGAATCCTCAACCCCACAGGGGGCAGCGCTCAGGTTCTGGGGCTGGTACCATGGGAAGCTCGCCGCCAGCTTGCCTACAACATAGGCTCGGTCTTTGGCCAGAAATCCCAGCTGTGGTACCACCTTCCTGCTCTGGACAGCTTCCGCCTGCTGGCGAGCATTTACGAGATCGACACCAGGGTCTACAAAGAACGGCTCCATCGGTTGGTGGAGTTATTTGAGCTGGAGGAGTTCATCAAGACCCCGGTGAGAAAGCTCTCCCTGGGGCAGCGCATGCGCTGCGAAATCGCGGCTAGTATGCTGCACAAACCTAAGGTAATCTTTCTGGATGAACCCACTATCGGCCTGGATGTGGTGGCCAAACTGAAGATCCGTGAACTGATCAAGCGGCTCAATGAAGAAGAGAAAACCACGATTTTCCTCACCTCCCATGACGCTGGGGACATTGAACAGCTCTGCAGGCGCGTGATCGTGGTCAACCATGGCGAAATCATCCTGGATACAACGACCTCTCATCTGCGGCATAACTACCTCACCACGAAGCTGGTAAACGTCAAATTTGGGGCACCCTGTCCCAGCCTTTCCCTCACCAATGTGGAAATCCTGAAACATACGGAGAAAGGCGTCAAATTCCGGATGAACACTAAACTCACTGCCGTGGAAAGTGTCCTTACAGAACTCTTCGCCCAAGTGAAGGCTGAGGATATCAGCGTGGAAGAACCTGCCATGGAAGTAATCATCCGGGATATCTACGCACGTCCCGTACAGGAAGGTGATCAGGATGCAGCTGGTTAGAGGCTCTCTGGGCAAATACCTTCGAATTGCTGAAATCAGCTTAACCAATAGAGTGGTCTATCTAGCTGATCACTTCACCAGCAGCATGTTCCTCATCCTGATTCTGTTCATTTTCTCCCAACTGTGGAAAACGGTTCTGGGAGGAGGTCAGATCGCCGGCCTGAACGCCACTGGCATGCTCTGGTACATGGTGTTCACCGAAGTAATCACCCTCTCCACCCCGGCAACCCATCGGACAGTGAGCAATGATGTGAAAAGTGGCGACCTAGCCTATAAGCTGAGCCGCCCTTATTCCTACATTCTCTACTACTTAGCTGTACACTGTGGCGAGTTTTTGGTCCGCCTCCTCACCAACCTGCTAGTTGGGGCAGCCTTTGCCTATCTCACCATGGGGTCTTTGGCCGTGGAGTGGGATAAGCTCGGCTGGATGATCCTGGGTTTGGCCTTAGCAGTCGCCATCAACTTTCTCATGAACTTTTCCCTGGCCTTACTGGCCTTCTGGCTGGAAGACAACAGGCCCTTTTTCTGGATCTTCAACAAGCTGGTCTTTATCTTCGGTGGATTGTTTGTACCGGTAGAAGCGTATCCAGCGGGCCTTAGGTTTATATCCTACCTGCTGCCCCTGCGCTACGGTGTTTCGGCTCCTGCCCGGTTGATTGTGAACTTCGAATACGGCTTTCTCTGGCAGATGCTAGGGGGCCAGATCGTGTGGGCCTTGCTGCTCTCGCTCTTGGTTTCTGCCCTGTTCAGGAAAGGGGTGCGTCAAGTACATGTTCATGGAGGTTAAGCGAACAGTCAGATTCCTATTACAGTACTTCTCCGCCAATCTCCAGTCAGCCATGGAGTACCGCGGTGCCTTTATCAGCCAGATCATCTTTATGTTCCTCAACAACCTCATGCTGCTCTTTTTCTGGTGGGTGCTGTTTACGAAAATTGACTCCCTAAATGGCTGGAGTTTTCAGCAGATCCTGCTCTTGTATGCCCTGGCCGCGGGCGCGTACGCCTTCCAAGCCCTGTTCTTTGCCGGATCCTTTTCGTTAAGCTCCACCATCGCGGAAGGTCGGCTGGATTTCTACCTGACCATGCCCAGGCCAGTGCTGTTCCATGTTCTGGTATCCCGCTCCTCAGCGGCAGCCTGGGGAGATCTGGCCTTTGCCCTGACCATCTTCATCATGGCCGCTTCTCCTTCCCCAAGTATGATGCTGGGTTTTCTGGCTCTCTGCTTGGCGGGTGGGTTCGTGTCCACCAGTTTTTCCGTGCTCGCCCATTCATTGAGTTTCTGGTTGGGAAACAGTGTTGGGCTGGCTTCCCAGTTAACGGAAGCCCTGCTCTCCTTTTCCCTGTACCCAGAAGGGATTTTCTCAGCCGTCACCCGCCTTGTGCTGTATACCCTGATTCCCGCGGGCTTCGTTTCCTATCTGCCAGTGAGAATCCTCAGTGAGTTTACCTTGGCCCATGCGGCCCTTATGGCCTTTTTCGCGCTGAGCATTTCGCTCCTGGCCCGTTTTGTGTTTTACCGAGGCCTACAGCGCTACGAGTCAGGTAACCTGGTGGTGATCAACGCGGCTGATTAGCAGCCGCGCCTGATCTGCCTCGCCCCGTCATCCTAAGTATCCCTTTACAATGCTCGTTAAGGCTTTCCATCCAGTGTTTAGACACTCCTGGGGTACCACAAAGCGGGGATTATGCAGCTCATTGACTGCACCTTCCTGCCCCGACCCAATATAGAGCAGAACACCAGGCACTTGCTGTAAGAATAGGGAGACATCTTCCCCAATCAGGCTGGCTAAGCCCTCTGAAACCACTTTAATCTCAGGGATCTGGGAGGCAAAGAACTGGGCCAGTTCTCGCACAACCTGTTCGTCATTGACCACTGCTGGAACACCCTTACTGTACTCCAGCTCGTACGTTCCGCCGTAGAGGCCCGCCGCGGATCCAAAGGCTTGGTGCAAAAGGCTGATCATCTGCTCCTGATCCTCGTTGCGTACAGTACGCACCGTCCCTTCCAGCACCACTTTCTCCGGGATAATGTTGAAGCTGGTCCCCCCTTGAATGATGCCAAAGGAGAGCACCTGGGGATAGTTGGCTTCGGTGCGACGCTGCGTCACTGCAAAGGCATTCTGCACCCCAGCGGCTGCCATGGCGATGGCATCCTTGGTGCGGTGCGGCAGGGCGCCGTGGCCACCAGCTCCATGGAAAACAGCCCTGAAACTATCTGCATTGGCAGTAATGGGGCCAGCCTGGAGGCCCAAGCAGCCAACAGGCAAACTGGGCAAGTTGTGAACGCCCACTAAGCGATCAGGCGGGAACTGGTCAAAAAGTCCGTCCTCAATCATACCCTGGGCACCGCCCACCGTTTCCTCGGCGGGCTGAAAGACGGCTACCAGTCGCCCTTTTAACTCCTCTTTGTTTTGAGCAGCAAAGAGGCAGGTGCCAAGCACAACTGTCATATGGCTGTCATGCCCACAGGCGTGCATCACTCCAGGATTCCTGGAAGCAAAGGGTACCCCCGTTTCTTCCTTAATTGGCAGGGCATCCATATCGCAGCGCAGCGCTAGGGTCAGGCCAGGACCGCCCAGGTCCAAGACCCCCACCACGCCGTGTCCGCCTACCTGGGTCCATACGGAAAAGCCCATCCTTCTCAGCTCTGCTTCCACATACTGCGCAGTCTGCACTTCCTCTTGGGACAGCTCTGGATGGGCGTGCAGTTCTTGATAAACTCTCTGCAAGTAACCTCTTATCTCCATACCCAGCCTCCATCTATCAGTTTTCCGATTACTCTTCCCTTAGCTTGAGCAAAATCCTTCTACCTTAGAGGCCATCATGAAAGAACCTTCCCTGAAGGGGCTCATTGGCAGATCAAAAAAGGTGCCGGGTTGAACCCAGCACCTTGAAGCCTTGCCGCGCTTAGTATTTAATGCGCATGTAGAGATCGTTCCACTTTCTGAGAACTGCGTCTTTGTTCTCGATGAGCCAATCAACGTCTCTCTCTGCCCAAGTGATTTCTTCGGTTGCTGGCAGATAAGGTGTGTCGTACTTGGCCTTAGAGTTGGTGAAGCGCAGTGTACCCAGGGCTGTACCCAGTTCGGATTGCCCTTCAGGGCTCATCAGGTAATCCACCATCAACTTCGCGGCTTCTGCGTTCTTGGCGCCCTTAATTACAGCAACGCCGAAAGCGGAAGCGGAAGCACCCTCTTCTGGGTAAACGATCTTGATGTTGGTTGCACCAGATTTGAGCAAGGTAGAAGCGCCGTCTTCATAGGAGAGCCCAACAACGTATTCACCGGAGTGCACGCTCTTGAACGCTACGGAAGAAGAGGTGGAAATGACTACGTCGTTTCTCAGGAGACCTTCCATGAAATCCCATGCTTCCTTGGTGTCATTGCCGAACACTGCAAAAATGTTGCAGACATGGTTCCAAGCAGAAGACGAGGAGTTAGGATCGGGCATAACGATCTTACCCTTGAGTCTGGGGTCGAGGAGGTCTTTGTAACTGGTGATGTTCATGCCCAGCTCTTTCTCCAGATCTGTGTTCACGCAGAACACGATGGTGGAGAGATGGTCGAGGTTGTAGAAGCCGTTGTTGGATCTGTAGGCTGGATAGATTTCATCTTCATATGGCGACAGATAGTGCTCAAACAGATCATCATACATTGCTCCGTCACTGTTGCTGAGGCCGCCCCACATTACGTCACCTTGGGGATTGTTCTTCTCAGCTCTGATCCGGGCTGTGAGTTCGCCAGCAGAACCATTGACGATCTCAATGCGGATGTTGGGATACTTCTTGTTGAACAAGCTTACCAAGTTGTTCAGGTCGTTATCGGTCATACTGGAATAAAGAACGAGATCACTGGAAAAATCTGAAGACCCGAGTGCGACCGATGAAACGAAGAGCGACAGCGACATGACAAGTGCAAGCAGTAAGACTAGGCGATTCTTCATCTTTACATCTCCTTTTCTTTGGTTTTTATTTTTACAGCTCCCGCTGCAAAAACCGATTTAGATCTGCACATCCTCCGTCTTGCTCACCGCGAGGTAAATGATGATGGAGATGGCTGTCACCGCTGTGGTAATGGCGGCAAAGGCTGCGGCCAACCCGTCGTTGCCTCTGGAAATGGCCACGTAGGTGGACATGGTCAGAGTAATCGTTCTGTTATTGTACAGGATGATGGCACTGGACAGCTCAGTGACAATGGTAATCCAACTCAGGATGGCCCCTGACAGAATACCGTTTCGCATCATGGGCACGGTGATTCTGGCGAAGGTTTTGGGTTTCGAAGCCCCTAAACTGGTAGCTGCTTCCTCAACACTCAAGGGCACCAGCTGCAGTGTAGCCGTGGCGGACCTGATGGTATAGGGCATACGGCGGATTACCCAGGCAATCATCATGATCGCCGCCGTACCGGTCAAGGCAAAGGGCCTATTGCTGAAAGCAATGACCAAGGCAATACCGATGACCGAGCCAGGCATGACGTAGGGTATCATGGACAATGTGTCAATGGTGTTGTTCAGCACATTGGAGCGCCTCACTACCAGGTAGGCGATGATCATGGCCACCACAACGATCACGGCCAAAGCACCCAGTCCCAAGAACACCGTGTTATTGATGGACCTACCTAACAGCCGGTTGGCAGCCATGCGGTAGTTGTCCAGGGAAAAGCCTGGCAGGAATACTGCCCCGGACGAGTTCCGGAAGGACAGGTACACAATGTACGCCTGCGGCAGGAAGGCGATGCCCACCAAGATGTAGGAATACAGGTGCATCAAGACGCCGCCAATACCCGTAGGCTTCTTCTTCTCCACTGGGTTCATGGCACTGATGGAGAAATCATACCTGCTCGTTGCCCACTTCTGCAGCAAGAAGACAGCAGTGGTCATGATAACGGCCAGCACACTGATGGCTGCTGCAAAGCGGTAGTCTTGTCCATGTTCTCCCAGGTACTGGTTGTAAATCTCAACCGGGAAGGTCCGATAGCCTTCGCCGATCAAGAGGGGAGTTCCGAAGTCTGCAAACGCCCTCATGAACACAACCAATGAGGCTGCAAGAATTGTGGGCATGGTCAACTGCAGAATTACCCGGAACAGTCTCCGCACGCCAACTATACCCATATTGGCGGAAGCCTCTAGCAGCGAGTTGTCAATATCTTTGAAGGCACCATTCATATAGATGAAAACCAAGGGGAAAAGCTTCAAGGATTGAACAAACAAGATGCCACCAAAGCCGTAGATGCTGCCTATATTGATGCCCAAGTAGTCGCCTAAGAACTTCGTGATCACCCCTTGACGTCCCAGCAGCAGGATCCAGGAGTACGCTCCGATAAAAGGCGCCGACATGGCACAGAGCAGGCTCACCACAAACAGGACCTTGGCACCCTTGAGCTGATAAAAGGAATAAAAGTAAGAAATGGGGATACCCAAGATCAGTGTGACGAGGGTGATGGCCGCCGACACCTTAAGGCTGTTAACGATAGTAATCGTGTAATAACGATAGGAGAAGAAACGCTGGAAATACTCCAGAGTGAACTCGCCCTGAGCGTTTAGAACAGACTGCCGCAGCAGGCCCCACAGCGGGTACAGCAAGAAAAGGGCAAACAATCCCAGCAGCGTCAATGACACCACTGTCCACATATCAAACCTGCGTTTTGCTCCCATGATCTTCTACCTCCCTTCCTGCTATTATCCTACTGCCAGGCGCTTTTGAGCTCTGCCCCCGGCCTTAGTGGAGCTGATGACGTCGTTTTGAACACCTTCGAGAATGTTCACCGTTCCATCTGCAGTAAACAGATTCACCTTCTCAGTCTTCACTGTGAGGGACACCTCTGTCCCTGGTTCAATAATGCTTTCAATGGTAGACTCAGTTACCGACTCCACCTGAGTCCCGTTTTCTAGGCGGATAAAGTAATGTGTGTTTAAGCCCAAGAAGACGCTGTCCTCGATCACAGCCTTAAAGCCCTCCTGCGAACGGCGGCTGACAACCAGCTCTTCAGGCCTGATGGAAATGACGATCTTTTGAGGAGTCTTGAATTCTTCCTTCACATTGGGAATGGCTGCTTCATAGTTGGCAAACTTGAGGTGAGGCAAGCCATCCTTCATGGTCAGTTCGCCTTCCAGCAGGTTGCTGCGGCCGATAAAGGTGGCCACAAATGTGTTGGCAGGGCGCTGATAGATGTTCTTAGGAGTTCCCACATGCTGGATTACACCCTTGTTCATAACCGCTATGCGATCAGATACTGCCATGGCCTCCTCTTGGTCATGGGTCACATAGATAGTGGTGATCCCGATCGTCTGCTGAATATGCTTAATCACCGTGCGCATTTCCACACGCAGTTTTGCGTCTAAGTTGGACAAAGGCTCGTCCATCAACAGAACATCTGGCTCAATGCACAGCGCTCGGGCCAAGGCTACCCGCTGCTGCTGTCCGCCTGACAGGCTGTTAGGCATACGATCAGCCAGCTCCCCAATTTGCATGAGATCCAAGAACCGCTCTGCCCTTTGGCGGATTTCCGTCTTGGACATGTTCCTATTGGTCAAACCAAACTCCACGTTCTTGCGAACGCTCATGTGGGGGAAAATCGCGTAGTTTTGGAACACCATACCGATATTCCGCTTGGCGGGGTTGAGATCATTGATCATACGATCGTCAAAATAAAACTCACCGCCATCAATAGTGTTAAACCCGGCTATCATCCTGAGCAGAGTCGTTTTGCCACAACCTGATGGCCCCAAGAGAGTAAAGAACTCACCCTTTTGGACATCGAGGCTGAGGTCAGGGATAATCACATTTTCCCCGAACTTCTTGAATGCATTCCTAATAGAAATACCCACACTCATACTACTCACTCCTTATCCCTTACTGCGGCACCGTAATCGGTGATCTGAACAGCCTAGGTTCACCAATTGAGCAATTTGAACGCAGCATTCACAGATTCGCCATCCACAGCCAAACACCTTTAACAAACTTCTGCCACGCTTTTTCTGGAAACCAATGACCAATCAGAACACCCCATTGATTTTACCAGCTTGAACGCCTGCAGGCAAGTCACAACAGGTTCTCCCCCCCAACACAAGACGCCCCAGAGTTGCGGCTTTGGGGCTGAAGTATCGCTGCTGCCGGCATATAGTGACCCTCTTGTTATTATAGAGTAAAGTTCTTGCACTTTGAAGGGGAACATGGTAAAATGAGCAAAGCGCACGACTAGGTGCTCATTTGCTCGAAGTTGAGCGCGAACACGCAGAGGAGTGGTACGAGATTGGGTATAGACAGAGTTGAACTGATTAGAGAAGAGCTGAAGACAAAAAAGGTGGTCTATGTCCACCACCTAGCAGACAAGCTGTATGTCAGCCGCTCCACCATTAGGAGGGATCTCGCCCAGTTGGAGCAGGAAGGCCTGGTACGCCGTTTTTACGGTGGGGCAAAGCTAATCGAGCATCCGAGCAATGAAATTCCCTTTTTCATGCGGAAAGAGAGAAATCGAGCAGCAAAAGAGATCATTGCGGAACTTGCCACAGACTTAGTCACCGATAATCAGTTTGTCGCCTTGGACACCACCAGTACCGTGGCTTATCTGCCCCGTTACCTCAAGGACAAGGAGAACCTGAAAATCCTCACTAACAGCGCGCAGTTAGCCTTGGACTGCTTGGATCAGCTCCATTCCGCACGGATATTCTGCACGGGGGGCTGGATGAGCTCCTTTTCCCGAGGCTTCATAGGCGAAACCACTAGGCTGCGCATCTCCGAATACCGTACAGACATCCTCTTCTTTTCCGCCCGCTCCATCTCCCTGGAGGAAGGCGTAACCGATGTCAATGAAGAAGATGCCTACTTAAAGCAGCAAATGATCAGAGGAACACGCAAATCGGTCTTTCTATGCGACCACACGAAGTTTGATGAAATCTCCTACCGCTTGGTCTGCCCCGTCCAGGACCTTGATTACTTGGTGACGGATCAGCGGCCCTCAGATAAATGGCTCCATCATCTGGAGTCGGCAGGCGTGGAGGTTATCTTCCCAGAGTGAAGAACGCTATCTCTTCGAGCCACTCCTCTGCCAGTAGTTCACGGCAATGATCCCCGCAGTAACCAGGAGCAGCGCTGCCAAAATGGAGGAGGTGAACTGCTCCTCAGGCAGCACCAGGACTGACAAAACCGCTCCAGAGATGGGGATCACAAAACGGTAGATTGTGATCTCCCCCGCTTTGTTGTGCTTCAACAGGATGTACCAGATGGAAAAGGCAGCTGCTGAGAGAAAGGCGGAGTAAATGAACAGAACCCAAAAGAGGGGGCTGGGACGCAGGGTGCCCTCGGCCAGTGCCGGTCCGCCGAGAAGTAAGAGCAGGAGTGAGCCCAGAGAGAGCTGGTAGGCATTCACTGCAATGGGGTTTAAGCTCCTGCCCAGTCGTTTCGCGTAAAATGTACCAAAGGCGCTGGTGAGCCCAGCGAGAACCATAAAGCCCTCACCGCGCAAGCGAAAGTCCCAGGTCAACGCCGTACCGGGGACCCAGTTGGCAGTGGCAATCCCTGCGAACCCAGCGATTAAGCCCACTACCTTTCCCCAGTTCAGTCTGTCGTTGGTGTAAATGAAATGGGCCAAGAGAACCACGAAGAAGTTCCCCACGGCATTGAGGATGGCGCTTTTGATCCCGCTTACTACCGCCACTCCGTTATAGAAAAAGAAGTATTGCAGTCCAGTTTGGGCCAGCCCCAGTAAAAACAGGGAAGGCAGCCTATCCCGGGGCACCCCCACCCCCTCGCCCATTAGGAAGCGCTGCGCTGCAAACACCATCAGACCTGCTAAAAGAAACCTGGCTCCAGCGATTAACATACGGGCTGAGATGTCATCAGGTGCGATCTGCAGCTCGGCATAGGTAACCTTGAGCACAGGAAAGGCACTGCCCCACAAAATGCAGGCTAGAACCGCCATTAGTGCTGCGAAGTACTTGTTCGTCCAAAGCTTGCTTTCTACCAATATGTTCATTCCTTATCTAGATTGTCCACCACTATTGTATCACAGTGCCTTAAAAATAGAACCTCCCCGCTTGGCGGGGAGGTTCTGCTCTAAAGGGTCTAGATGATTACTCAATCCTTTCCCAGTTGTCCAAATCAACGATTTCAGTTGGGGTCTTGATCATGTAGGGAACGTCTTTTCCATCAAAGTAATCCTTGATGGCCCTAATGGTCAGGCGTCCCATCTCAACTGGGAATACAGCCAGAGTAGCAGTTAGTCTGCCGTTGGCCACATCTTCGATGGCATCGGGGTTGCCGTCGATACCAATGGTAAAGATATCTTTACCCATGGAACGGGCAGCTTGGGCTGCGCCTTGGGCCATGGCGTCGCTGCAGCCAAAGACCAGATCGAGATCGGGAATGGCCTGCAGGAGGTTCTCGGTTACATTCATGCCCTTTTCGCGCTCCCAGTCAGCAGGCTGAGAAGCTACGATTTCGATCTCGGGGAACTTCTCGAGAACTTCCATGAACCCACCCTTGCGCTCAGTGGTGTGGTAGCCAGGTACGCCTTCTAGGATGGCGATCTTACCCTTGAACTCACCATACTTGCTGTGCAGCATCTCAACTGCCGCCAGGCCGCACTTGCGGCCGCCAGCCCTTTGGTCATAACCTACGTAGGCTACTACTTCGCCGCCAGGCAGCTCGGTTAGGGAGTTGAAGACGAAAACGGGAATACCAGCTTCATTAGCCTTCTCCACAGCACCGACAACCGCCTTGTCATTGATGGCGCAAATGGCAATGGCGTCCACGTTCCGCTGGATCATGTCTTCTACCATACCCACCTGTGCCATAAAGTTGGTCTCTCTATCGGGAGCTAGCTTATGCAGCTGCCAGCCGAGCTCTTCAGCTACCTCAGTAGCACCTGCATTTGTGGCCAGATAGAAGGTGCTTGTCAATGCGGGAGAGATCATAGCAACCTCGATCTTGTCAGCGGCCATGGCACCACCGGTCACCATCAGAAGAGCCATTACCAACACAACTAACTTCTTCATGCTGTAGTCCTCCTTTTGTCTTAATTGTGGTTAGTCTACAAACTACACTCCCTTAGCCCATATCACCCCCTGCTCTTTACAAACACTCCTCTCTTCCGCAATACGTCAACGGTAACAGCAACCAGGATAATAACTCCCAAGATCACCCTCTGCCAGTGGGAGGATACTAAGAGCAGGTTGAGGCCGTTTCTCACCACGCCCATGATCAGGGCACCGATGAGGGATCCGATTACTCCGCCTTGTCCCCCGCTCAGACTGGTTCCTCCGATTACTACAGCGGCAATTACGTCTAGCTCAAAGCCATCCCCTGCCACCGAGGTAGCGGCGTCCAGCCGGGCTGCCAGGATCATGCCTGCCAGAGCTGCTAAAGCCCCTGTTAAGGCGTACACCACGGTCTTGAACTTGCCCACCTGGATTCCTGAGAGAATGGCCGCCTCTTCATTGCCTCCAATGGCATATGTGTAGCGCCCCAGTTTCGTGCGCTTCAGGAGGATGTAGAAGAGCACATAAATGATCAGCATGAGAATTACGGGAAAAGGAACAGGTCCGATCATGCCCTGACCAAGATACCTAAAGGATTTAGGGAAGGTGTAAATGGGTGCCCCGCCTGTGTAAACAAAGGCCAAACCTCTGGCTACTCCCATAATGCCCAGGGTGGCAATAAAGGGAGGCAGCGGGATCTGGGTGATAAGCAAGCCGTTCAGCAGGCCAAATACAGCACCGATAATAATGCCCAGCGCCACGGATAACCACACGTTCCAGCCATACCAAATGATCATTCCAGCGGTCAAACAGCTGGACAGGCTGAGAACCGACCCCACGGACAGATCAATTCCGCCGGTGATAATGATCATGGTCATGCCTGCGGCAACTATACCAATTAGGGTGGACTGCCGCAGGACATTCATCAGGTTGGTCAAAGAAAGGAAGTAAGGAGAGGCAAAAGACATCACAATGCACAAGAGGATCAAACCGGTGAGAGCCCCCAATTCCTTCCTGAAAGAGTCCAGCCTTCTCTGCGGTGCAAGCTTTCTTGGCGATGATTTGATCATTTCACTCACTCCTCTGTGGCATATTGCAGGATTTTTTCCTGGGTAGCTTCTTGTGATCCTAACTCACCAGTGATCCTCCCTTCGCTCATCACATAGATCCTGTCGCTCATCCCCAAGATCTCTGGGAGCTCAGAAGATACCATAATAACGCCCACCCCCTGGCCCACTAGTTCGTTGATGAGGCTGTACACCTCTTTCTTAGCTCCCACATCGATTCCCCGCGTAGGCTCGTCAAAAATGAGGATTTTGGCTTTTTCCAACAACCATTTGGAGATAACTACCTTCTGCTGGTTTCCGCCGCTTAGGTATCTTACCTCCTGTTCTAAACCAGGAGTCCTAATCCGCAGCTTGTCAACTAAGTCCTCGGCGATGCGCCTTTCTTCGCTGTGGTCGATCAAGAGGTTGCTGATTACCCTGTCTAGGGCAGTGACGGTGATGTTCTCCTTAACAGGCCTTACCAGCATCAAACCCTGCCGCTGACGGTCTTCAGTGATAAAGCCTATGCCATGGCCAATGGCATCCCGCGGTGACTTGATCTCGATTTCCCTGCCCTCGAGATAGATCTTTCCTTGTTCGAAGCGATCTGCCCCGAAAAGGCAGCGCATCAGCTCAGTGCGGCCAGAGCCAACCAGTCCGGCAAAGCCCACTACTTCGCCCTTCCTGAGGTTGAAGGAGATGTTCTCCAGAACCCCTTTTTTGCTCAGGTTCTCGACTCTCAGAATCTCTTCTCCCAACGATACATTCCGTTCCGGGAACTGTTCAGTGAGATCCCTTCCCACCATGTACTTGATCAGCTGATCCTTGTCCATGGTCTCCATATCTGAGGTGGTAATGAATTGCCCATCCCTGAGGACCGTGACCCGGTCTGCAATCTGCCACAACTCCTCCAACCGATGAGAGATATATATAATGGAAATCCCTTCGGATTTCATTTTTTCGATGGTCCGAAACAGCTGCTCAATTTCGCGGTTGCCCAGGGCTGAGGTGGGCTCATCCATTACGATAATACTGGCCTGCATGGAAAGGGCCTTGGCCACCTCTACCATCTGCTGCTGAGCAACTCCCAAATCGGCAACAGTGTCGTCGATACTGATCTCTAGTTCCAAGCGGTCCAAGAGCTCCTGGGCCTTGGCCCTGTTCTCCTTGTTATTGATGAAGACGCCGTTGCTCATGGACTCTCGGCCTAGGAAGATGTTTTCTGCCACGGAAAGATAGGGAACCAGGTTGAACTCCTGATAGATCACGCTGATGCCAAGTTCCTGAGAGTGCCTGGGGCTGGAGATGTTCACCTTTTGCCCATTGATGCGGATTTCGCCGCGATCCATTTGGTAAGCTCCAGAGAGAATTTTGATCAGAGTGGACTTACCTGCCCCGTTTTCACCCACCAAGGCATGGACTTCTCCCCTCTTCAAGTTGAAATCAACACCGTTCAGCGCTACAACACCGGGGAACTCTTTGGTGATTCCTTGCATCTGTACAACATAGCCTTGATCCAAACTCACCACTCCCATCCAAAGATTCGACCCATACAGCTGCAGTTCTAGATACCTTACTGCCCATCTGTCCCTTTGCAGATCGCGAAAAAAGCGCCTCTTCACCGAAAACATTCATAACGCCAGCTAGAAAATTACAGCTGTATAGTTATGAATGTTTCCACTTGCATATTTCTATGCCTGATTGTGAAATCCTCCTTAATTTCACTTGATTGCCGTTCTAAGTCGGCAATTACTATTTTCACACATTTATAAGACTAGTTCCTATTTTACAGCTTCGCTCCGTTACCAGGTTTATTTCAGACACCTCTTAGAGCAGAGCACGCAAAAAAGAGGTGCAAGCAAGTTTGCACCCCTCAAGAATTCCTTAGTATTTTGTACTGCTTAGTACTGTTCCAAGACTGAGATCAGCAGATCCCACAGCTTCTCCTGGTCAATCCCCACCGCCACCTGAGCGTTAGCTGGCCTGTCAGGAGCGGCTCGAAAGTCGCACACAGTCCTGCCATAGGTCAGCCCCCCGTTCGTTTCCACATCCACACGGGCCTTCTTCACCTGCAGAATACTGGGGTCAATTACATAGGCCACGGCACACACATCGTGCACAGCCGGCCCCGGCCAGTCTCCCAGAGTAAGGTAAGCAGCGTAGTAGGACTGCATGGAGTCCACCACCATCCTGCTCACCCTGCTGCCCAAGCCCTTGATCCTGTCCAAGACATGGGGATAGGCGATGGCCTGGTTAGTTACATCCAGTCCCACCATGGTCAGGGGCAGCCCGCTGCTGAACACTATGTGGGCCGCCTCAGGATCAGCAAAGATGTTGAACTCTGCCGATGCCGTGTAGTTGCCCTGTCCACAGGCACCACCCATCAGGACGATCTCCTTGATGCCCTTGGTGATCCTAGGCTCTTTCAGCAGGGCCATTGCGATATTGGTCAGGGGTCCCACCGGAATCAGCACCAAGTCCCCCTGGCTGGCCAGCGCTTCCTTAATTATAAAATCAACTGCGTGCTGATCCTCAGCTCGTTTGGCGACCGTGCCAAACTCCACTCCGTCCAAACCCGATTCTCCATGCACTGTGGAAATGACCTGCTCCCTGAGGAGCGGCCTGCTCATGCCGGCATACACAGGAATGTCCAGCCCGGCATACTCACAGATATTCAGGGCATTTTGCAGGGTTTTGTCCAGCACCTGATTGCCGGCTACCACAGTGATCCCCCTCACCTCCAGCTTGGGGTGCCTGCCAGCTAGCAGAATAGCTACGGCATCGTCATGGCCTGGATCTACGTCTAGAATTACTTTGATCTTTTCCATAGATTACCTCCCACTGGGCTGGGCTGCAGCCTCCCAGGCCCCGGTATAAAACTGACAATCCACTTCCTCCCGGACCACCAGGATGGAGTTTTGGTTCAGGGCCAACAACACCTCATCCATGATCTGGTTGATCTGCTCTTCGCTCACATAGATGAACTCATAGATCAGGGTGTTTTCATAGGTGACAACCCCCTGATCATCTGTGTACGCACCCTTGGCCAGTACTCGAGTAAACCCATCCACGTACTTTAAGGCGATTTCCGTTACGATCTCTTCTGCTTCTAGAGTTGTAATCTCCTGCTGATAGGTGTCTTTGTCATTTAGTCCTATATAGAGTGTGTATCTTACCACGCTCTCACTCTGGGCATGCACTATGCCCCAGCTGGGCAAGGCCAAAACCAAGGCCAGCACTACCACTACTGTTGGATACCTCTTCATCGACCGCTCCCTCCCCATCTTAACGGAACTGTCCATCCCTACAGGTCAACATAGGCAGCTGAGTGACATCCACAGCCAAGGCCCCTCCAGGCTCAAATTGAATGCTGCGCCCTACTCCAGTGTAGCCCCCTTCTGCATGGAGCCCTTGAGCGATAAGGGCTGGATCAGTGGTGCCAAGCTCCACCGCGGTATCAACGATGAGGCGCACCATGTCATAACCCTGCACCGCCCAAGTGTCCGCATCATGTCCATATTTGCCCCGATAGCGCTCTTGGAAGGAGGACAACCTCTCACTCTCTTCCAGGACCAAGGTGGAGGGAACTACCATCCCTTCTGCGATGTCTTTGTGCACTGCCAGTGCGTTGGCGCGGTTGAAGATGGGCTCCCCAATTATGGCCAACTCACTGCTGCTGCCCCGGATAATCTCCAGCACACGAAAGGCAGGTTCCAGCCCGTATTGGGCTATCACCACCGCATCCACCCCTAAAGCTTTCCAGCGGGCATCAATAGTGCTGAAATGGCTGGCGGAAACTATGGAGGACACATAGTCAACCACTTTAGCCTCACGATGCAGCAGAGCCCGCTCAAAGGCGGTAACGAGTTCGTTCTGGGATTGAACCCCGTTGTAGTAGACGGCGGCGCGCCGATAGCCTGCCTCATCAACATAGCGGGCCATGGCCTCACCTAAAACTGCGAAGGAAGGAACACCGCAGAAGAGGTAGGGGTTATCCCTAGTAAAGAGGGAGTCATAGGCTCCATAGGGAAAGAGGACTACTTTACCAGCACTGGCCAGCATATCCCCTGTAGTCTTGGACACATCGAAGTTCTGCAGGTTCAGCACAGCGGTCACTGCCGCATCCCCAGCCAGCTCCGCAGCCTTTTCCACACCCAGCTCATAGCTGGCCTGGTCATCGATAACTTCAGTCCTCACGGTGAACCCCTTGTCTGCATACTCCCGATTCAGCTCCTCCACGGCCATATCGACACCGCTGATAAAGGTGCCATCAGCCAAAAGCCAAGAGGCATCAGCCAGAATCGGTATATACAGCATCTGTGGGCCCGAATCGACACTATTTGTACATCCAACCCCAAGCAGGGCCAGCATAAGCAGTACTAGGTAACCCTTTGATCTAAGAACAGCCCGCTTCATCGGTCCAAACCCCCGTCGAACTGCTTTTGGATATACTAATTAAGCTTTTCCCCAAAGACTCCTGCCCCAACTTTTGGAAACAAAAAAGGGAACGCCTCGGCAGCGTTCCGCGATTCCCTCTCAGGGCCTACACTATTTCTTGTTCACAAACTCCCCAATCTTCCTATCCATTTGAGAGATGTGTTTGGTCAGCCAATCAATTACAATCTTGTTGGCATTGATAATCACACTGATACTGCCGCCTGAAGAATCGTAGTTCTGGCGCAGCTCAGCCAGCTGGGCAATGAAGGATGCATGGGCCTTCTTCTGTTCCTCCAGGCCCGGGTAGCCCATCTGAGCCATGTACTTCTCTTCATCGGCAAAATGCTTCCTGGTGTAGCTGTCCAGGAACTCCAGAAGTTCTCCAATGTACTCCTTGGCTTGTCCCTTCTTTCCTGCTTCAAAAAGGCGCTCCGCCCTGTCAAACCACTCCTTGTGCTGCTCATCAATCAGCTCAATACCAACGGACAACGACGGACTCCACGGCATGGGTTGACCTCCCTCGAGAGATGTTATGTAAACAGGTAATGTAATACTATCACAAAATTGACAGATGCTCAACTATGGAGACGGTCAGCTCGCGGTTGGTTGCGCACCACAAGAGCGCCTCACCACCAGCTCCGCCTCTAACCGCACCTTTATCGTCTTCCGTACTGGATACTCGATCTGCTTCACCAATTCCTCTGTGGCAATGCGGGCCAAATCTTCGTAGGGCACACGGATGGTGGTCAGGCTGGGGTCAACATAGGAAGCAAGGACAATATCGTCAAACCCCACCATGCGCGTGTCTCCAGGTACCTTAACTCCCCCCTCCTGCAGGGCACGCAGACAGCCAATGGCCATCATGTCATTGGCTGCAAAAATTCCATGGGGAAGATTGCCTTTTTTCAGCAGGTACTGGGCGCAGCGCTCGCCGGCTGGCTCATGGAAGTCTCCTTGAAACACTGTGATACAGCGATCCTCCAGTCCATAATCCCGGCACGCTTGGATAAACCCCTTTTGGCGCTCCAGGGCGTCCCTGGAATACTTGGGGCCAGCTATATGCAGCACTTTTTCACAGCCCGCCTTCACCAGATGCTCCCCAGCCCGGTACCCTCCAGCGTAGTCATCTACAGCCACATAGCTCAGGGAACCGTCAGCATCCATAGGGGGCTTGGACAAATGGAAAAAGGGAATGCCTGCAGTATGGAGATGCTTGATATAGGTGCGTTCCATAGACTGATAGCTGCCCACAATTAGGGCGCCTTCGAACTGTTTGGTGGAGATCTCCCAGCGCAGGGAGGAGGAAAGCTTGCCCTCTTCAGTGCCAAAGTGGAACACCAGATGGTAACCAAGCCGCTCTGCCGCCACATAGATGGGGTGCAGAAACATCATGGCGTACTGGCTGTCCCTTAGCGTCTGAGTGGGCGACGTGCTGGGCCAGGTGACAAGGACTGCCAGGGTCTGTTTCAGCTTGTTTCCCTTGCTTTTCTCATAGCCTAGTTCTGCGGCGGCTTCCAGCACCCGGGATGCCACCGCCGCATTTACCGTCTGATGCCCGTTTAACACCCGGCTGACGGTAGCTATGGAAGTTCCCGCGCGGATCGCAATGTCTCTCAGAGTAGCCATGGACTCGCTCCTTGCTGTGGGATACACCTTCATACTCTTATTGGTTTTCTTCTTGATTCTCCAGCTCTTCTCCTTCCCTTTTCATTTTTTTCATGAATGTTTCCGAATTGCAATCCTGGGCAGCAAAAAAAGAGCCAACCTCCTGGGAGATTGGCCCACTTTAACCGGGAAAAAGGTCTTGCAGTTTTCCCACTACTGAAGGGGAGTGCTGGGATCCATGGGACGGTCACCCGCGATGTTGCCTGATTGGGAGATGAGGTGCTCCATACCCCGCACCAGCGTATCATCTTCCAGAACACTGTAGAGGTGATAACCCAGGTCTTCCCGCTCAACCAGAATATCCTCTAGTACCTCCACTGTGCCATAGTCTTTGAGTTGATGGGCACGTTCGATGGTTTTGCGCAGCATCTGCTGGATCTTCAGCTCATGCTCCAGATCATTGCGCAGGAAGTCCCTAATCGAATACCGGCCTTCTGGCTCACATTTGATATAGGACAGCTCGTGCTGTGCCACAGGGTGGGCAGTGGGAACCATTCCCAACCTGGCCACTCGCTCCCCCACATCATCAATGTGTTTCATAGTCTTTTCAATGTGTTCCTCCAGCAAGTGGTGCAGGCTTATAAAGCCCTCCGCCCCTTCGCTCAACCAGTGATGTTTGTTGTACTGGTGCAGAGCAACCGTTAGCGCACATTGATGTTCATCCAGCATAAGGGCTATCTCCTGGCGTACTTCCAGAGGCAGGCTGATGCCGCAGCCCACTTTCTTGGCCGTGCGGGGCTGCTGACGAACAATCATCTTGTGCTCTGTGGCATGACCCGGCATTTTAGGGTCAAAGCCGTACTTATCCAGTTTGAACCTGCCATCAAAGGCCTTGAGATCCTGGGATACAATCTCCATATCTTGCATGGTTGGGGTGGGTGGCTGCAAATTGCTCGGCATAGTGTTCAACCCTTTCCACTGAATTTCACTCTCTTCTAGTGTCCCGGGGAAAGAGAGATTCTATTCCCTTTGGAAACAGAAGCAAGCGGGGAAAGGGTTACTGCGCCCCCACCATGAGCCCATGGATTTCGTCCAGCCAGCCCGCGAGCAGAGGATCTGCTAGGGTGCGGAGCTCTTGGGGAGCCTTTAAGGCAATCTCTGTACGAATCTGTGCCGGCCGCCGGGAAAGCAAGATCACCCGATCGGCGAGGAGTACGGCCTCCCCTGGATCGTGCGTAACCAGCAGAAGGGCAAACTGCTGCCTGCTGTGCTCTGCCAGGAGGAGACTGCGGAGCTCCAGCTTCAAAGCTGGGTCCAGGGATTTGAAGGGCTCGTCCATCAACAAGAGGTCGGGCTGGATGGACAGGGCCCGGGCGATTTCCACCCTCTGCTTCATCCCGCCGCTGAGCTCATCGGGGTAGGCATTGCGGAAGTCGGATAGCTGAGTCTGGACCAAGATCCTCTCCCGAATCTCGCCACCGAGGGGTTCAGGCAGGAAATTATCCTGCACAAAACGGATGTTTTCCTCCACTGTCTTCCATGGCAGAAGCCGTGGCTCCTGAAACGCGTAAGCAACCCGGGTGCCTTTAGGACAAACCACGCGGCCCCGAGTTGGTTTCAGCAGTTGTGCTCCCATGTTCAGCAGGGTGGTCTTACCGCAGCCGGAAGGACCCAGGAGGGCTACAATCTCACCCCGTTTTATGGTCAACGACAAATCATCCACTACTTGGAGTATGCCTTCGTCGCCGGCAAACTCCTTGGTGACGCCAACATACTCCAGAACGACTACTCTCAAGCAGACCACCTCGCCGCCCGACGCCTCAGGGGAGTGAGGAGCCCGTACTCACACACGAGCATCACCGCAATCAGTACTAACACCCAGGCAAACACCTTCTCTGTCTGCAAGTTACTGTTGGCGGTGCTGAGGGCGAAGCCCACGCCAGTGGTGCTGCCCATAAACTCTGCGAAAATCGCTGCCTTCCAGGCGAAGGAGATGCCCACACTCACCGTGGACACAAAATGGGGGATCAAGGCCGGAAGATAGATCTCTGTGATGGTCTTGAGCCTGCTGCAGCGGTACACTGCAGCCATCTCCACCAGCTGCCCATCGATGCTGTCCAAGCCGGAAAAAAAGCTGACAAAAGCAACGGGAAGGGTAACAACGAAAATCAGAAAAACAGGGGCCACATGATCGGCGATGCCGAACCAGATCACAGCCAACACCGTCCAGACCACAGGCGGGATGATCTGGATCAATGTGAGGATCGGCCTGACCAGGGCCTGCCAGAAGGTGGTGCCTTTCGTGAGCACAGCGAGAGCAAACCCGCTGAAAAGAGCCAACGAACAACCACAGAGAGTGCGGCTCAGGGTAACCAAGACATTGGAGACCAGGCTGCCCTCCTTCCACAGCGCGAGCAGGGCTTTCCCGGTCTCGTGGGGTGAAGGGAGGATCAGGGGATGATAGTTTTCTGCCAAGCGGCTCCAACAGGCGAAGACCACCAAGAGTCCTGCAGTGCCTATGGCTAGCTTTTGAAACTCACCTTTGCGTCTAGAAATAGAAATCGCCATCGGGCAACCTCCCCCCTATCATCTCTGGGTAGTAGTCCATGATTTCAGTGAAGAGAAGCTCAATCAGCTCCCTGGCTTCATCCTGGGGATACACCTGGAGATGGATCCTACCCAAGGATTCCTGCACCAAGGCAGCAGGCTGGCCAAAGTGCTGGGCGGCCAACTCTGCGGCCGCTTCTGGGTGGGACTGCACCCAGTCCACTCCCTCCTGATAGTACTGATGGAGCAGATCCACCAACTCAGAATTCTCTTTGGCAAAGCCCCCCTGCACAAACAAGCCCACAAAAGGAATGCGCTCCTCACCAGCATGGAGTTTGCCCCATTCTTCTTGAATATCCAAGGACAAAACCGCCTGATCGTAGTTGTTGAGAGTAATCGTAACCATGGGCTCGGGAAGGATGATCGCGTCCAGCCTGCCCAGCTGGAAAGCTCGAGCTCCATTATTGGAAGGAAGGTAGGCAAAGTCGATTTGATCTAAATCCACCCCGTGGTTGTGCAGGAAGTAGCGGGCCAAAAAATCCAGGGGGCCACCCTGCAGCGGTAGGCTGAGGGTTCTTCCCTCTAGGTCCTTCCAACTCTCAGCTTGAAAGCCGGAAGTAAGCAGGTAATCAATACCCCAGATGTTGGTGTTCACCAACTGCAGATCTATGCCGCGATTGTAGGCTTTAGCGCCCACGTTAACGCCGGTCACCAGCAGATCCAGATCTCCACTGGATATGAGGGAGAGGCCCCGCTGATGGTCTTGGGAGATGATAATCTCCAAATCAATTCCTCTGGGCAGTACACCCTGCTCTTGAACCCAGATCAGAGGAAGTACCCCCACAGTAGGCGGGCTTTGGATGAAAATCTTTCTCCCTTCTTCGGCCCTAGCCCAGGGGGATGGAGACAACACGGAGAAAATCACTAGAATCAAAATGAGATACCTTAACCTACGCATGTTGGTGCCTCCTCCAACCTAGATAAGAATGCCACTAGCGCGGACGAGCCTGATAGGAAGTGTGCAGAAGCTCGTGGGCTCTGCCTCCCAGGGGCTCGCCTAGGAAGTCCTCGTACAGTTTCTTTATAGCTGGATTCTCATGGGATTTCCGGATGGACTTATGCTCATCGATACTGGCCAAGGCTTGGGCCCGTTTTTCCTTCTGCTCCCTGCTGTTGGGTAGGGGCTGCCCGCCTCCGCCGACACAGCCATGGGGACAGGCCATAACTTCAATCCAATCCAGGTCACAGGTTCCCGCCCGCACCTGGTTCAGCACTTCAGCGGCGTTGGCCAGCCCGCTCACCATGGCAATCCTGTAAGTGCGCCCCGCGATTTCTACCTCGGCCTCGCGATTGCCCAAGATACCTAGGTTGAGCCGGTCTAGAGGTTCTCCTGTGAGCAGTTCCTTCACAGTACGGAGAGCCGCTTCGGTAACACCGCCTGTGGTGCCGAAGATGGTGGCTGCACCGGAGAGGCTGCCCATGATGGAATCATAGTCTTCTTCGTGGAGATGAGCTAGATCTATGCCCACTTCCTTAATCATATCCGCCAGTTCCCTGGTGGTTAGCACAGCATCGGTATCCTGGAAGCCGCTGTCTCGGTGTTCGATCCGGTTTTTCTCGAACTTCTTGGCTGTACAGGGCATGATGGATACTGTGTAGATTTTCTCAGGATCCACACCAATGCGTTCTGCGTAGTAAGTTTTGGCCAGGGTGGAAAACATCTGCTGCGGCGATTTGGCTGTGGAAAGATGCTCTAGCAGGTCAGGGTAGTTATGCTCCGCATACTTAATCCAGCCTGGGCAGCAGGAAGTGATAATGGGCAGACGCTTATTGCCCTGGATCCTATCAATGAACTCCCAGCCCTCTTCAATAATGGTCAAATCCGCAGTGAACTCTGTGGAAAAGACACCGTCAAAGCCCAGCATCCTCAGGGCAGTAACCAGCTTGCCGGTGACCACGGTCCCAGCTGGCAGGCCGAACTCCTCGCCAATACTTGCCTGGATGGCTGGTGCGGTCTGAACCACCACGAACTTGTCTTCGTCTTCTAATGCCCTCCACACCGCATCAACTTCCCGTACTTCCGTGATGGCGCCAGTGGGGCACACCGTGGCACATTGGCCGCAGCTGGCACAGTTGATTTCGCTTAAGGGGAGGTCAAACGCGGTAGTGACAATGGAGTTAAAGCCCCTTCCGGCAAAATCCACAGCTGCTAAACCCTGTACTTCCTCACATACCCGCACACAGCGGCCGCAGAGAATACACTTGTTGGGTTCTCGCCTGAGAGCCGGCCCCCGTTCGTCCAGGGGAAAGTCCCTCTGTTTGCCGCGGAACCTTTCCACGTCCTCCTTAGTAACGCCCAGCTTGTGGGTGATTTCCTGCAATTCGCAGCTGCCGTTGCGTTCACAGCTGAGGCAGTCGTTGGGGTGGTTAGCCAGCAGAAGCTCAACATTGCGCCGCCTCGCCCGGCGAGCGTGGCTGCTGCGGGTGCTGATCACCATGCCCTCTGCCGCTTCCACTACACAGGAAGCCAAGAGCCTTTTGGTATTCACATCCTCCACTACGCACACCCGGCAGGAACCATGGAGAGACAGATCGGGATGGTAGCAGAGGGTGGGAATCTCAATCCCAATCTGACGTGCCGCTTCCAGAAGGGTTGTCCCTGGTTCCACTTCAACTCTCTGGTCATCTATGGTCAAAGCGATCTTGTTCATGTCGCATCTCCTTTCTCCCACCTAAGCACCTTGGGCAATGGCGTGGACTGGACATTTGGCAGCACAGGCACCGCAGATCACACAGGCATCGGCATCAATGCTGTGGGGCTGGCGCCGCTCACCGCTGATGGCTCCAGTGGGACAGATCCGTACGCACGCACCGCAGCCAACGCAGGCCGCAGTATCGATTTGATAAGGGGCACTCATGCCTGCACAGACATTGGCTGGACAACGCTTCTCCTTGATATGGGCCTCATATTCATCTCGGAAATAGTGCAGGGTGCTCAAGACCGGGTTAGGCGCAGAGCCTCCCAGCTGGCAGAGGGATGTCTCTCGGATGTGACGGCCCAGGTCCTCCAAGAGCTCCAGATCGCCTTCCTCCCCTTCACCAGAGCAGATACGATCCAGAATCTCCAGCATGCGCATGGTGCCCTCTCTGCAGGGGGTACACTTACCGCAGGATTCATTCTGGGTAAACTTCAGGAAAAAGCGAGCTACATCCACCATACAGGTGCCCTGGTCCATGACCACCATGCCGCCTGAACCCATCATTGCTCCCACTTCCTGGAGAGATTCATAGTCAATGGGCAGATCCAGGAGGTGGACAGGAATACAGCCTCCAGAGGGGCCGCCGATCTGTACTGCTTTCAGCTCAGCGCCAGCAGACAGGCCACCGCCAATGTCATAGATAACTTCCCGCAGGGACATGCCCATGGGTACCTCCACCAAACCGGTGTTGGCGATTTTCCCTGTAAGGGCAAACACCTTGGTGCCAGTGCTGGTCTCGGTGCCAATGGACCGGTACTGTTCGGCACCGCCGCGCAGGATATGGGCCACGTTGCCAAAGGTCTCTACATTGTTAATATTGGTGGGTTTGCCCCACAGCCCAGAAACGGATGGGAAGGGCGGCTTCGGCCTGGGCATACCCCGCTTACCTTCGATGGAAGCCATCAGGGCTGTTTCTTCTCCACAGACAAATGCTCCGGCACCCTTCTTGATGTGCAGGTCAAAGTTGAACCCGCTGCCAAAGATGTTCTCACCTAAGAACCCATACTCTCTGGCCTGAGTCAAGGCTGTTTCCAGGCGCTTAATCGCTAAGGGATACTCAGCTCGTACGTAGATATAGCCTTCGTCTGCGCCAATGGCATAGGCACCAATAATCATACCTTCGATTACCAGATGAGGATCGCCCTCGAGCAGGCTGCGATCCATAAACGCCCCTGGGTCTCCTTCATCGGCGTTGCAGATCAGGTACTTTTTATCACTGGGGGTTTTGCGGGTGAGCTCCCATTTCAAACCCGTGGGAAAACCAGCACCGCCCCGCCCCCGCAGGCCCGCCTGTTTAACTTCGGCAATCACTTCCTCAGGGGTCATCTCTGTCAAAGTCTTGACGCAGGCTCCGTAACCGCCGTTGGCAATGTATTCGTCTATACTCTCCGGATCGATGCGTCCGCAGTTAGCTAGAGCAAGCCTGTGCTGCTTCTGGAAAAACCCTAGCTCGCTGTAGGAAGGGACATTCCCCACCCCTTCACCATAACTGGCAATGGCTAACTCCTCCACAACCTTACCATTTAGGACATGCTCGGAAATAATCCTGGGTATATCTGCAGCAGTAACGCCGCCATAGGTGATGCGCTGCCCGTTGGGCATCTCCACGTCCATCAGAGGCTCATACTGGCACATGCCGATGCATCCCGTCTGGGAGATGGCCAGATCAAGTTTTCGGCTCTCCACCTGGCTCTGTACAGCGCGCAGGATCTCGCGGGCGCCCGCGGCGATTCCGCAGGTCCCCATCCCAATGATGATCCTGGGCTTTCCATCCTGCCTCTCAGAGAGCAACCTGTCCGAAATGGCCTTCTTCATTTCTCGAAACTCAGACAATGACTTCACGCCACCACACCTCCGCCTGACTGGTTTTTATAGCCCTCCAACACAGTCTTCACACTGCTTTTGGTCAACCGTCCATGGGTATCGTCGTTAATCATGATTACCGGTGCCAAACCGCAAGCACCGATGCAGGCAACGGTTTCCAGTGTGAACTCCAGGTCCGGAGTGGTTTGTCCGCTTTGGATGCCCAGTTCCTCTTCGATGGCTTTCAGCACCTCTCCAGCGCCCCTCACATGACAAGCAGTTCCTGTACACACCTTGATGACGTTCTTCCCTCGAGGCTGGAGGTGAAATTGAGTGTAAAAAGTGGCAACACCGTACACCTTACTGAACGAGATGTTTAACTTCACAGCAACCTCGCGCAGTACTTCCTGGGGAAGGTAGCCGTAGGCTTCCTGCGCATCCTGCAGAATGGGAACTAAGTAGCGTTCTTCAGAGGGGTACTTAGCCAATACCTCCTGCAGCGGCTGGAGATATCTTTCCAAACCCGATCCATCATGACCACAAGGGCATCCCATGTTCTCCGCTCCTTTGCAAGTATCGTAGCGAGTTGACAGCTTCACCTCTAAATTAGTGCAAAAAAAGAGGCATAACACTGCACTTACGAGAGTTCGTTATTTTTTTCACGAGCAACTTCATTATACTGGGGCCTCTGCACCCTGTCAACGACTTCGGTGTCAAATCTTTGTGGGATATATATAAATGTTCTATTATACATTTATTAGGCTTAAGCTGAGCAATGCGGCGAATTCCGGACACCTGAGGGCATGGCCCTGCAGCCCTTCGCTTTTGGAGGATGCCAAAGAGTGAGATGACAAGACCCCAGCAGTTTGCGTTAAATCCCTTGATTTCCCTGGAAGAACTGGTATAATATAAGTGACATCTCCGAATAGCACAGTCAGCGGGGGAACCATCTCTTGGGGTGAATCCTGCTCCGGCAGAGCAGGAGGGGCAACTTGGGTGTCCTAATCCGTCAGCTAACCCCGTAGGAGTACACCAAGCGTATGTTATCTCATGGTAGAGGCATGCGTTTTTTTGTTCCCAAAATACTGGTAAAGGAGATGTTCGTATGAGAATCTGCCGCGACTGCTTTACTGCTAATCCTTCCTATGTTTCTTACTGCCAGAAGTGCTCTGGACAGCTGACCCGGAGCGATGTACCCTACTATTCCATAAGGATCACCAAGAAAAGGCCCCGTCGGGTGCCAATCCAGCTGTGGAGTCTGCGCAGGGCCTAACCGTACGGATACCAAGAGAGCTCAGCATATGCTGAGCTCCTTTGCTATATCTATACGACTGTGAGAAACGGGACATCATCACAAGAATGACTTATTTGTGCGCTCCGTTGCGTGTCTTCCAGACCTCTAGTATTTTGGTGACCAAGGTTTCAACCTCGGCAATGGCATCTCTCACCTGAGTGGCCGCCTCGCTTGATCGATCCGAAAGCTGGCCCACCTCTTCCGCCACTACTTCAAAGCCCCGTCCCAAATCTCCCAGCCTAGCCGCTTCAATGGTGGCATTGATGGAGACCATCTTGGTCTGCCTGGCGATGTAGGTGATGGCATTAACGAGCTTGCCGATGTTCTCAGGGATTTTGCCCAGTTCCGAGATCATCTCTTCCACCGCATCTTCCTGCTCTTTAATTCTGGTAGCAGCCTCCACATTCTCCCTTTCCAGCTGCTTCTCTAGGGTGATGTCCTGACCGAAGCCCACCAAGCCGATCACCTGGCCACTTTCATCATGGATGGGCAGTTTGGAAGTGCGCAGCCATCGCTCTTTACCGGTGGCCTTTTCAACCAGAAGCTCTTCCCGATTGATTATGGATTTGCCCTGCTTAAGCACTGTGGAGTCGTCGCGCCAGAACTGCTCAGCAATATGGCGCGGAAACAGGTCGAAGTCGGTTTTCCCCAGAACCTGGGACTCATCGGTTAGGCCCTGGTTCTCCAAATCCACACGGTTAGTCAAGATTTTTCTGCCTTCCAAGTCCTTGGCGTAGACGGCAACGTCGAAGTTGTCCTTGATGGCCCTCAGCAGGCGTGTTTCCCAGGCAAGCTTGTCCTCAAGCTCACGGATTCGCTGCTTTGCGCTTTCCAGATCGAGATAGTCTAAGTCATATAACTGCTTGCTCATCCCCATTACTCCTTATGCTCATTTTGCCGCCGTTGTTTTTATTGCACTTGTTTGTTATCTTCGGCTCAAAATGATAATATCCTCTTAACGCGCCCGATTTTTCCCCGTAACAAAAAAGGCACGTCTCCCGGACGCACCTTGTAGTTAGGCCTTCAACACCAAAAAACTCAGATCATCAACCTGGACACTGCTGTGGCGGAGCACATTGTTGATCAGCCCATCGCAGATTCCTTCAGCACTGTATTCCTTGTAATTGAGCAGAGTACGGGAAATCCCCTGGAGGCCAAAGCTGTTATTTTGATCATCCCTGGCCTCTTTGAGGCCATCGGTGTACATCACCAAGATGTCGCCCTCCTCCAGGTCAATGCTCTTTTGGACGTATTCAGAATCGCCCACTCCGCCTAGGGCAATGCCTCTGCCAGGCAGAAAGGCCACTTTCCCCGTTTCCCGCCTAAGTAAGACAGGGGCGTTATGGCCGGCATTGGCGTATTCCAAACGCCTGCTGACAGGATCAAAGACGGCGTAGAACTGGGTGACAAAGGTGTTTACATCGGCAATTTCGGAGATGAAGTGGTTGTTTAGTTCGTGGAGTACACTGCTGGGAGTTGTAGTCACCTTGGTGATCAAGCGGAATATGGTTCTGGCCATAACCATAACGAACGCTGCCGGCACACCGGATCCCATGGCATCAGCCACCGTTAATCCCAGAGTGCCATTGGGATAGCGCAGTACATCGAGGTAGTCTCCACCCAGTTCATGGACGGGGAGGTTGCGGTAGGCCAATTGCGACTCGGAGGGCAGGCAGTCTAGGCAGGGCATGAGCTGTCTTTGCAGGAACTGGGCAGCCTGAAGCTCACTGCTCACTCGCTGCACCTGGAAGAGATCGCTGGACAAGACCACATCCAGCAGGGTGCACAGCCTGCCAGCCAGCTCGCTGAGAACATGTGCCTCCTGCTCTCCAAACGGTTCCGAAGCCCAAAAGACCAGGAAAAACTGGGCTTTGCGGCCCCTAAGGGGAAGCGCGCAGTAGGAGAGGCGTCGTCTATCTTTCAGGGTGACGGTGTCTGTGATCAGCCCTTCTGCTGACTGAACTCGCCGAGCAGCATAGTAGTCCTGCTGCGGCAGCTCGTCATTCTTCAAAGTCTGCTGGTAAACCATCCTGGACAGTGCTCCAGGTACCCGGGGATGTTCTGTCCAGATGGATACAGCCACAGCCTCAAGCCCCCTGATCAGCTCCCGGCCCAGGGCCTCAAAGGGCGCGGTTTCAGAGCTCAGGCAAGCCTCATATAAACTGTGCACAAAGTCTCCATGGTACTCAGACAGTCTCATTCGTCCCAGTCCTCACTCTCCAAGGTCTTGAGCACGAAATGGGTTGGATGCACTGTGAGATCCAGCTCATAGGAATGCTCAATAGGCCCAAAGGCATTGCTGGTTACCCGCACCACAGGCCTGGTGGGAAAGCCCCGGTTGGCCCTGGTCACGATCCCGGACTCACCCGTATTTAGTTCGACTGGTGTTCCCACTGGATAGAAGGATACGCAGTTGAGGAACGCCCGTACGGCAGCAGGCTCAAAAGCGGTACCGCTCCCTGCCATGAGGAACTCAATAACCTCCTCCACTGGATACCTGGAGTTGGCAGACATCAAGTCAAAAACATTGGTAACCTGTAATATTCGGGCCTCCCGACAAATGTCCTCCCCCGCCAGCCCCTCGGGAAAGCCCTGGCCATCCCAGCGTTCATGGTGCTGGGAGATAGCATCGAGTATCCTGCGCCCCACCCTCTTGTTCTCCCGCAGAATCCTGCGGCCGACAACCAAATGCTGCTTCTCGTCTTCATCTAATACTTTGCCCATGTCATGGAGAAGGGCAGCTACCGCCAAGTCCTTCAACCTATTCTGGCTGAACTGCAGTTCAATTCCTACTATCACCGAGAGGATGGACACATTGAGGCTGTGGTGGAAAAGCTCCTCATTGTGGGAGCGGATATCCACCAGGTTAACCATGACATCATCGTGGAGCAGCAGCTCGTCGATGATCCCGATTAGGGCTTGGCGCACCTGCTCGATTTCCACTTCCGCACCGCGCTTAACTGCGCTGAGAATTCTCTTGGTCTCGCGCAGGGCCTTGATCCTGGTTTGATCGCTGATCACGTCGTCGGCAGAAACATCACTGCCTGTAGTGATGTACACAACCTCGATAAAGTGCTCCTGGAGGTGGTTGATATAGCGTTGAGTAAGCTCAACTCCCTGCTTGAGCAGGATTTGGCCGTTACTGCCAAAGATGGTTTTGCCCACAACCATTCCCGGCTTCAGCCGCTGCACGGCAACTAAGCGCATGGAAATCGCCGCCCTCCCTTCGGGTACGCTTTCGGCTCAGCATCTGCCCCACATTGGTCCTCAGAACTAAGGAGACCCCTGCCTCTGATGTGCAGATTTCGATCTGCTCCACATAGCGCATCATAATGGTGAAACCAGCTCCCAAGGTGGATTTCTCGGAATAGCCACTGACAAACATGGCAGGCAGCTTAGCCAGATCCATCCCGCTGCCGTAATCCTCCACATGAAATCTTGGGCCGGCCGGATCCAAATACACCAACAGCCTGCCACCAGGTGTGTGCTTAACCACATTGGTCACTGCTTCTGATAGGGCAGTGAGAATCCCCCCGCGGACTTCGCTCCAAGTAGTGAACACCCCGGAAAAAAACTGATCCACTGTTTGGCGGACGAGGCGCACATCATCCTTCTGTTTAATGTCGATCACCAAAAGAGGCTTGTCCTTGGAGTAGGCGTTCTGATATTCTTCAGGCGAAATCAAGCGCAAGGTGCCGCAGGTAACCAGGGGGATAACTTCCTGATAGGCGGCAAAGAGCTCCTGATCCTTGGCCTGCTCGGTTTTGGCCTTTTGCACGCGACGGCCCAGGCGGTAGCAAAAATAGCAGCCCAGCACCGCGAAGATGGGAAAAGCCCACCCGCCTGTGGCGGAAATCAGATCAAATCCCGGCAGCGTCATGACCTCAAGATCTCCCTTACGCCAATCAATCCAAGGATCTCCTCGATCTCTGCATTGTCGTTCTCAAGATAAACCCGGCCATTCCGCTGGCTCAAAGCCCTGTGGTAGCCGATTAACTGCCCAATCCCGGTTGAATCGATGATCTCCAAGCCGCTCAGTGAGAAGGTTAGGCTGTGGATGCGGTTCAGATTCAGCTCGTCAACCGCCCTCTGCAGCGCCTCGCCTGTACCCATATCCAAGGATCCCTCCAAGGCAATAACCACCTCGGGTACCCCTTTAATCACCTTTACTCTCAGCATACTGCTCCTCCTTGCCGAAATTCCCTACTGTGCAGCTTTCCGTCCTGCACATAAAAGAGCGTGGTCAGACACTCCTGCTCGATCACAGTCTGCACCGAGCCAATTCTCAGCCGCACTCCCGGACAGAACTTGTCCGCGCCAATGACGCCTTTGTCACCCACACAGAGTTCGGTTTTACCCATGCCCGTGGCCCCCACCGTCTTGGCAAGGATGGCGGTTGTCGCGGCATAGAACCCGCTCCGGCAGTTGCCTGCCACCCTCAAAGTGTCCCCAGCCACAACTTCACAATCGTAGGCGAGGGGACCGGTTATGGTAATGTTGCCGGTGGCTTCCAGCTTAGCATTCTGGCAGTAATAGACATAGATATCGGCTGCGGAATCCAGCGCCTGCTCCAGTTCTGCCCCGTAAGCTCTCAAGTGGATTTTCTCTCGCGCTACTTCCTCGATACGCTTAAACTCCAAAGGCGCCGCACCCAAAAAGCGCTTGGCCGCCGCCCTTACACCATTAATTACGGTCAGCAGCTCCTCTTCGCTGGACTGAGCCTCTCCAGCCAGCAGAGCGTCCAACACTGCGAACTTCTTGGGAATGTGGGAAAAGCGGGCCTCCAAGATCAGCTTGATTAAGTAGCCGTCACCACGCACGCTCAGGTCCGCCACAGAAAGCCTGGGGTGCGCTTTTAACTGCCGAAATGCCGCCAGCAGCTGTTCCAACTCCCGGTCCAGCAGTTTCAGAAGGCGCACAGCTTTGGTGAGGCCGGGCTGATCAGTTCCGGCAACCACAGAACCGCCGATGAGCTTATCGGAGATAATCACATCTTCCTCCGCCACGATGTCTGCATGAAAGACGCTACCTCGGACATCCACCGAACCGCCGGCCTTCACAGTAAGAGACTCTTGAACATCTCCCAACACGGCAACGTCTCCCCTGAACTCTACATTGCCCGTACTCAAGTCAACGTTCTGCCCAATTACCAGCTGAGGGTTGACCTGGAGCACACCACGCCTGAGGATGGGACGCCCCGTCACTTCAGCTACCGCCATGGTTCCATTTTTGACCAATTTCACTCCAGAGCCAGCCACCAAACGGGGCGACCGTGCCGCAGGAGGCGGCACCACTTTGCCGTACACATCTTTCCCTGGTGTACCTGGGACTGGATGATGCAGGCAGGCCAAAACGTCTCCGGCGTTCACTGCGTTAAAGCTGCCCCGATCTAAGAAGTCCACCCGATCACCTTGGGCTTCGCTGCTGAACCTGGTCTGCAGGCTGCAAACAATCTCAATCCTGCCGTCCACTGGAGGCACAGGTGCCACCCCCCTGGCGATCACCACCTCCGTGTCCTGACGCCCCAGGCAGGCCTCGATGATGGCTTCAGGATGAATCAGATCAGTCTGAATGCCCTCTTTCTTCAAATGGGCCAAGACCAGTTTCGGATCAATGGGCTTAGCAGGCAGATCCGCCGCTGGTTCAGCTTTGAGCACCAAGCGCTGCTCGAAATCTGCGTCGCACAACCGAAAAGCCCTGCCCGTTCTGAAACTTGTTTTGAGCAGCACCTCCATTTTATCGCGCGACACAATCACCTCATACGCGCTGGCAGGAGGCTCCTGATCGACGGTAATGGACAATCCTTCGATGTTTTCCACCACTATGGGCTTGGTAACCAGCTGTTCGCCATCATAGAGTTTCACCCTTGGCCCAGGTACAAGCACGGGCCAAGCTCCCCTGCCCTTGGGCTCCTCCATGTGCAGCTGCCCATTGATTATGGCGAGTCGCCCCGGCTGATCATGCTGATCCTGCAATCCGTTCTCCTGAGGTATTTCCGTCTCCTGCTCCCCGTCCACTTCGTCATTGACCAAACTGCGCAGTAACCCCATTATGAACCCCCTCACACGCAAAAAAATACTCTCCAACCAGGCAGTTAGAAAGTATTTCCACCACTAAATAACCGCAACTGGCTGGCATACACAAGAGTGCTTAGCCCCTATAGCTTTGCGCCCCATGGTTTCCCATGGTTTGCCAAATATTCAGTTGAGACGTCACGAAAATGTGTGTGTTGGCGTCTGCTCCTCGATCATCGAACACCAATCATGTATTTTACAACGATTAAGTTACTGTACCAGTAATAAAACGTAAACAATTCCAGAGTTTTGCCTGCCCCTAAATCCGATTTCCGCAGTAGGGGCAATAGCTGAAAGAGCTGTGCAGCTGTGCACCGCAGTGGGAACACGCCGCCTGCACTGGTTCACCGCAGTGGACATGCTCTGAGGTGATCACCACCTGCTGGCCTTCCTCGATGCGCCTGCCCACCTCGTCATCTAAAGCGCACAGCCTTTGGCAGCACCGAGTACGTACAAAGAAACGCTTGTTCCATTTCCACAGAGGGATAAAGAAGAAATGGAAGTATCTAAAGACCCGGATAACCTCGAAGCGATCATAGGCTCCGCACACCGGGCAGGTTACGGCCTGTTCTGTCTTGATGGTTTCGCTTTTGTCTTGTACGCCGAAAACGCCGATGAAGAACATCTTGACTATCTCCCCATGTTATTTTATACCAACGTTTGCACAAAGACAACCCCAAAATTGGCTGAAATTGCCTTTTTGTATAAAACCGAGGCTGAAATGCAAGCACTCAAGCGACGCATGCCACCTCCCGTATTCCCGTATATATTACTGGGAGGCGACCGCCGTGGTAGTAGTGGTCCTGCGCAGACGCGCACTTCTTTTGACTCCGTTTTTGGTCCTATTGGCTTTGGGAACAGTCCTGACCGTTCTAGCTTGGCTGGCCGGTCCACCACCACCTCCCAGGATAGGCTGGGCAGGGTGTTCCAGCCAGCTGATTCACAGGCTCTTTCCCGGCCAGGAGTACACTGAAGCGATGCTGGAACAGGCTTCAGAACTTGCCGTCCAGCTGGAACAAGGCAAACTCGACTACCTTGTGGAACTGGGGGAACCTACTCCCGGGCTGATCAGCTGGCAGCTGGCCTCCTTGGTACCTGTAGTTGTGGTCCCGTTCTGGGATTCCCTGGTTGATTTGGAGCTGGAGAGTCTGATCCGCCTGATCTCCACCGAGCCCCAAGAGGTGCTGGTGGCCGAAGAGCTGGCTCTGGACGGATATCCCTGGTGGGAACAGCCAGTACCGTACTTATCCGCCGCGGAGGTAGTGGAAGAACTTCAGAAAGGCCGGGGAAGACTGGGCATAATTCCCCTCCAAGACCGCAGGCCTGCTGTGAAAGTGTTGACTCTGGACGGCATCGATCCCAGAGACCCAGTTGCTGGGCGGATCACCTATCCCCTTACCCGCCGCCTTTTCCTGAGCAGGCGGCCGAAAAGCCTTCCTGAGCTTTTTCGGGACTGGGTGCAGAACTGGCAGGGAAACGCAGTGCATAAGCTCCATCTCGCCACCCAGGAGACAACCTGGGCCAATCCTTGGGGGCAGCAGTTCCAGCTTTTGGCTGTTGGCGATATTATGCTGAATCGCGAGGTGAAAAAAACGGGGTTAGAACAGGGCTGGGAGTTCATCTTCTCAGATACAGGCCCCTTGCTGCGCAGTGCAGAACTCACCGTGGCTAACCTGGAGTCGCCCATCGGCTCTGAAGGCCGCTTTATCAACATGTTTCAAGCTCCCCCCAAGGCTGTGGAAGGGCTGGCTTTTGCTGGTGTGGATGTCGTATCCCTCGCCAACAACCATGCCCTGGACTATCACCATGGGGGCCTGCTGGAGACTATGCGGCTGCTGCGAGAATATGGCATTGACTGGGTTGGAGCAGGACGCGATTTAGACGAGGCCCGCGCTCCTGTAATAAGGGAAGTGGATGGGATCACGGTGGGCTTTGTGGCCTACACTGAGATGTGGTTTGTCCATGCCCGGGAGCCCATCAGCTGGAGGGCGACGGAAAACGAACCGGGGGTTGCCCCGGCGGAGCTGGATTATATTGTGGATGATGTCAGCAAGCTCAGGGAGCTTGTGGACGTGGTCGTTGTGTCCATACACTGGGGCAGAGAATACGTGCATGAACCCACTCCAGAGCAGAGAAAGCTGGCCCAGGCGGCTGCCGCTGCCGGTGCCGATCTAGTGCTGGGCCACCACCCCCACGTTCTACAGGGGATCGAGTTCTACGAAGGCTGCGTCATCGCCTACAGCCTGGGCAACTTCGTTTTTGACCTCAACCTACCTGAAACCTGGGAAACCATTTTGCTGGCTTGCACCATCGGCCCCCAAGGAGTATTGGACATTACTATCTACCCGGCCTACATCTTCGGGGTGCAGCCCAAGATCCTCCAGGGACAGCACAAAGAGGCGGTGTACCGCCAGATCCGCCAGTACTCCTTGGAACTAGAGTGATAACCCACAGCAATCAGGCTCTCCGTTCCTGGTTCAGGTTAAGACGTGCCCGCATATATTATCAATGCTAGTTATCAGAGAGGAGGAGAACCTTTATGTTTCCCAGCCACCAAGGTTTTCCCCGAGTTCCCAGCCACTGCCCGCCCGGGTTTTCAGGACGATACACCGTTGTGCCAGGGGACACCATGTTCTTCGTCGCCCAGCGTTTTGGCGTTTCTCTGGACGCTTTGATCGCCGCTAATCCCCATATCACCAATCCCAGCCTGATCTTTCCAGGAGACGTACTCTGCGTCCCCGCTCCTGTTCCACCACCGCCACCGCCGAAGAAAGAGCCGTGCCCCTGTCCTGCCACACTCAGGGATTTTGTCAACCGCTTTGTGGAAGTGACTACTTCCTGCGGGACCGTGTCTGGTAAACTGGTTTTCGTGGGCGACAGCTCAATCGCCCTGCAGCAGGGGAAATCTGGCAATCCCATCGTTGTTAGCTGCAGCGAGATCTGCTTTGTGCGTGTGCCTAGATACGGGCCGAGGGAGGAATGACCATGCGCTGCGAATGCTGCCAGTGTCCAGAAGGGCTGGTACCTTTCTTGGATCGCAGGGTTACGGTTGCTACCAAGTGCGGCGAGATCAACGGATTTCTCCGAGCATTTGGGGAAACCTTTCTAGAAGTGGAAGAAACGGACCCCAGATTCGAACTGACCATCATCCAATGCACCAAAGTCTGTTACGTTCGCTTAACGCAGCTGTAGAGCATAACTAGCAGCCAGGCCCGGTCAATCGGGCCTGGCTTTTTGTTAGATCAAGCCCTGCAGGAAGTCCCTACGCAGCTGTGGTTCAAACTTCTCGATGGCATAGCGCAGCATGGTGCGGGGCATTCTCTGGTAATGCTCCTTGAGGAAAGCGAACTCGGTCTGGAAATCTCGATTGCCGATTTCCCTGAGCATCCACCCCACTGCCTTGTGAATAAGGTCATGCTCATGGTCCAAGAAGAACTCAGCAAGCTTCAGTGTATCGGCAAAATCTCCTTGTTTAATGAAATGGAAAGTGGCTATCACAGAAATCCTCTCCTGCCAAAGGCAGCCGGATTGGGCTAGTTCCCACAACACGCTCCTATCCTTGTCATACAGATAAGGACCGAGGATCTTGTCTGCTGAAGCATCAACTAGATCCCAGTTGTTGATATAGTCTGTATTGGCTAAGTAGAGCTCCACGATCTCCCTGCGTTTTTCCTCAGTTTCTGCCTTTTCATACATGTAAACCAGCATGGCCAAGGCGGTAAAGCGGTACTCGTGGACAGGCTCCTGAAGCAGCGCCTCCAATTCTCCCAGAGAAAGGCGGCGGTAGAACATCTTGGCCACCTTGCGCTGCATGGGCACTGTCACTCCCAAGAAGATATCTCCCTCCCCATAGCCTCCTGGATGGGCTTGAAAGAACTTAGGAAGGAACTCTGCTTTTTCGGGTATCACATACTTGGCCAATTCCTGCTTAATCTGCTCCACCATAATCCCCATCCCACACTCCCTTAATCCTCTACAAACGTAAAGATCTCCTCAACGCTGGTACCCAGGACACGAGCGATATCCATGGCTAACCTCAGAGACGGATTATAACGCCCTCCCTCCAGGTGGACAATAGTCTCCCTGCGCACCCCAACCATAGCCGCTAGCTGCTCCTGGGTAATGTCCTGTTTCGCTCGGTATTCCTTGATCTTGGTTACAAGTTTCAGCTGCCCCCACCTCCTTGTTCATAGCGGGCTAGGCTGATGGTGAAGACCAAGAGCTGAAGGGTGAAATTCACCGCGAATCCAACGGCATAGGCCTCTTGAAAAGAGGTAAAGGCTGCCCAGACCACAATCAGGGGAAAAAGGGCGATGCCCGCCACAAGAGCGTTCTTAGCCGCCTTCCCTAAATTATCGTGAAAACGCTCATCTTCCAGAGTCCTGCGCCAAGCAAAAAAGCCAAAGAAACCAAAGAAGCCGTAAAACCCGGGGTTCTTGGTTGCCCACCCTAAAAGGCCCAGAAGCCCCAAGAAACCCAGCAGGCTGAGTCGATTCATGCCGCATCCTCCTTTGTGATATAAATCTAACTTCATGTTATAAATATATCACTACAAGGGCGCAGTGTCAACCCCGGGCACTTTACCTACCTGTCTCTTCTGAGGTCTTCCAACCGCTTTTTGATATCAGTGGCTAGGCTGTCCTGCAGCGAAGAACGGCGGATTCTCTGCAGCCTAAGATAGGTTCTCATCACCTGCTCCTTAGCGGCTTCGATCTCTTCCCTAAGCTCTCTGGCGGAAAGCAGTGCGCAGCCGGCACTCCTGATAATTACCTGCTGCAGGGCGTCGCTAGTGGCTACCACGATGTCGTACTTTTTCTTATGGTCATGGGCGAACTTTTCAATGTACTCATCAGCAGTCTGGGCCTCTTTGGTAAACACCACATGGATGTTGTGGTAGTCGTGGCTTTCTTCCATGGCGCGGTTTTGCACCCGATAGGCGTCAAATACCACAATAATCCTGTTCTTCTTGATCCCCTGATAGCTGCTGAGGGCGTCCAGCAGCCTCATGCGAGCAGCATCCATGTTTCCCTGGGCCAGGTCCTGCAGCTCCGGCCAAGCGTGGATAACATTGTACCCATCAACCAAGAGGTACTCTTCCCTGGGCTCTGGAAGTGATACCAGGGAGGTCTGTTCCTGCTGTTTGACCCCTGTACGTCTTTTCCATTTTACCTTCCGCCCCCGGTTGGCCGTTGTATCCCAATACCTTAGATCCTCATCATCAGCGATGTCCCTGGCTGCTCTAACAGCAGCCCGCGGGGGCGCCACAGGCTTTTCGGGAGGAAGCACCGGTTCCACATGCATGTAACGCTTGACTTCGTCCCAGGGCACATAAAAGCCGGTGCCGCCGGCACAAAAGATTGAGCCTGTGGGATTTTCCACATCACGCTCGGAATCATAATTAAAGGAGGCAATCACTTCCTGGGCATTGTGACAGGGCCTGTAACCCTCAAGGCTCAAGGAGAGGCGGCCCAGACCCCTGGTGTAGGCTGCCACCTCTTTGTGATAATTGCGCATATTCACCACTGGCGCACTCCCCACCAAAACCGCCATCTGGCCCTGGGAGGAAGCTATTTCCCACACGCCCTGCATCTTCTCAATATCGCTCATGGCGCGGCCCACCTGTTTTTCTGGGATCTCCAGCCGGAAGGAATAATAGGGTTCCAAAAGGACTGATTGGGCTTCTTTCAGTCCTTGGCGCACGGCCCGGTAGGTAGCTTCCCGAAAATCGCCGCCCTCGGTATGGGACTTATGGGCTCGCCCAGCTGCCACCGTGATCTTAAGATCGGTAATGGGAGACCCTGTAAGTACCCCTACATGGGTTTTTTCCTGCAAATGAGTCAGAATGAGCCGCTGCCAGTTCTTGGCCAGCAGATCTTCACTGCAGTCCAGGGCAAACTCCAGCCCGCTGCCTCGCTCTCCAGGCTCCAGCAGCAGATGAACCTCGGCATAGTGCCTGAGGGGCTCGAAATGGCCCACTCCTTCCACAACATTGGCGATGGTCTCTTTGTACAGTATCCGGCCTTCGTCGAACTGCACCTGGACATCGAAGCGCTGTTCAATCAGGCTCTGCAGCACCTCAGTCTGCACATCGCCCATGAGCTGCGCCTGAATTTCCTGAAGCTGCTCATCCCAGACGATCCTCAGTTCAGGATCCTCTTCTTCTAGTTCGCTCAGCTTGGCCAGCATGGTACGGGCATCGCAGCCCGCAGGTAGGATGATGCGGTAGGACAGCACTGGTTCTAGGACCGGAGGCCGGGCTCCCATATCCACTCCCAGCCCCTCCCCGGGCTTGGTGCGGCTCAGGCCCACCACGGCACACACCGCCCCCGCTCCAATTTCTTGAACAACCTCATATTTTTCCCCAGAATAGAGGCGGATTTGGTTCACTTTCTCCTCCCACTCACCGTTGGAAACCGCATCTCTTACCCTCAGGGTTCCGCCTGTGATTTTCAAATGGGTGAGGCGGCTGCCCTGTTCATCGCGGGAGACTTTAAACACCCTGGCCCCGAACCTCTGGGGATAGGCGGAAGGCTGTACGAACTGGGCCAAACCTTCCAGAAACTCCTCTACCCCCTCTACCCTGAGGGCAGAGCCGAAATAGACCGGGAACACCTGGCGTTTCGCGATGGCGCGCTGAATAGTCTGGTGGGAAATGGTGTCCTCCTCCAGATACTCGTCCATCAAACCTTCGTCACAGAGGGCCACCTGCTCCAGGAAATCAGGGCTGCCGAAATCGGTGCAGCGGTGATCCAAATCGCTTCTCAGATCCGCCAGCAGCGCTTGGCGATCAGCCTGGGGCTGATCCATTTTGTTCACAAAGAGAAAAACAGGCACTTTGTACAGAGACAAAAGGCGCCAGATTGTGGCGGTATGCCCCTGCACCCCATCCGCGCCGCTGATTACCAAGATGGCGCAGTCGAGAACCTGTAGAGTCCGCTCCATTTCGGTGGAAAAATCCACGTGCCCAGGAGTATCCAATAGGGTGAACTCGGTGCCGTCGAATTCAAAAATGGCCTGCTTGGAGAAAATGGTTATGCCCCGGGCCCGCTCCAGATCATGGGTGTCCAGATAGGCGTCTTTCTTGTCCACTCTGCCCAAGCGCTGAATTTTCCCGCTTAGATAGAGCATGCTCTCAGATAATGTAGTTTTTCCTGCATCTACGTGGGCTAGAATCCCTACCACAACTCTGCGCATTACCCAAACCTCATTTCAGCACCTGCCAGGCTCTTTTCCTTTAATGGTACCAGGTAGCCCCTTCCCATGCAATGCTGGAAAAAAGAAAGCGCCCTGTCAAGGGCGTTTCCCTACCTCCCCCGCAGCTGCGGGTCACCGATGTCACGCAGTCCGTCCCCCAAGAGGTTAAAACCAAGCACCGTAAAAACAATGGCTAAACCGGGATAAAGGGTCATATGAGGTGCAGTCCTGATAGCCTCCCTGCCTAGGGCCAACATGCGTCCCCAGCTGATCACTGGAGGCTGGGCCCCTAGACCCAGGAAACTCAGGGTTGCTTCCACTGTAATGGCTGTTCCCATGTTCAGAGAAGCAACCACCAAAATGGGGGCAAAACAGTTGATCAGAATATGGCGAAACAAGATTCTTACATCAGACAGGCCCAAGGCCTGGCCAGCCATAACAAACTCCTCTTCCTTAAGGGCCAGAACCATACTGCGGGTCACCCTCACCATGGCTGGGATGCGCACTATGGCAATGGCAAACATGGCGTTCACCACGCCAGGACCCACCGTGGCCACAATGGCGATGGCCAGCAATATGGAAGGAAAAGCGAGGATCAAATCCATAACCCGCATTATGAACGCGTCCACAGCACCACCAACATAGCCAGCCACCGCTCCCAGAATAACGCCGAGAACCAGGGAAACACCGGTGGCTGTGGCTGCCACCAGGAGTGACACCCTGCTGCCTACTAGAATTCGGCTGAGCACATCCCGACCCATATCGTCTGTTCCTAAGATGTACTTGCCTGAGAAACCTTCAGGTGCCAGGTAACTGTTCCAAATGTCCATTCTGTAAGGATCATGGGGAGCTATAACCTCGGCGAGGATCGCCACGATAATTAGGATGCCGATCAGAATAAGTCCAGTTACAGCGCTTTTACTGCGCAGCAAGTATTTCACGTTTCTGCCTCCTTACTCGTAGCGGATGCGAGGGTTGACCAACGCATAGCTGATATCCACCAGCAGGTTCACAAAAGTAAACACTACTGCCATCATCAACACACCCCCCTGTACCAAGGGAAAGTCACGTTGGCTGATGGCGTTCACCACTAGGCGGCCAACCCCCGGCCAGGCAAATACTGTTTCGGTAACCACTGCACCACCCAGCATAGCACCGAATTGGATGCCCACGATGGTGATCACCGGAAGCAGTGCGTTGCGCAGGCCGTGTTTGAGCACTACCATACTGTACTTAAGCCCCTTGGCCTGGGCAGTGCGGATATAGTCTTTACCCAAGACCTCCAGCAAACTGGACCTGGTCAGCCTGGCAATAATGGCCATCATGCTCACTCCTAGGGCTGTGGCCGGAAGCAGGATGTGGCGCAATCCGGTCAGGAAGACATCTGCTCGGAATTGGGTGAGCAGCACCCACAGGCCTTGAAAAACCGAAGCGTCCCTGCCGAACATGGGTAACCAAGGCACATGTAGGGCCACGTAAGAGAGCAGCACCAGCCCCAACCAAAAGCCAGGCATGGACACGCCGATCAATGAAACGATCATACTGACGTAGTCCCAGAGGGAACCCCGCCGCGTAGCAGCAAACACTCCCACTGGAATCCCCAACAAAACAGCAATGACCACAGAGAAGATGGCCAGTTCCAGAGTGGCCCCCAACCGCTCGAAGATGAGAGCCCTCACAGGCATGGTTTGGCGAATAGACACACCCAGATCCCCAGTGATAGCCCTGGTGAACCAGCGCAGATACTGCACGGGAAGGGGCTGATCGAAGCCGTAGATGGCATTCAGTCTAGCCACGTCTTCTTCCGTCGCTTCTTCTCCTAAGAGCAGACGGACTGGATCGCCAGGGGCCAGGTGCCCGAGGAGGAATACAATGATGGAAACTCCGATCAGCAGGGGTATCATCTGAACAAGGCGCCGAATAATGTAACGTAGCATTTGGACAAACCCACCCTTTACTAAAATGGAGGATACCAGGTGTGCAACACCTGGCATCCTGCCTCTGCGTTTGCGTTACTTCTTATTTGCTCTTAGTCATGAGGTGCGCATCCTGCCATGCTGCTGCACCGTAGGGGTGTACCTCCCAGTTGCCGATGTAAGGATGGAGGAGGCCCACTTCTTCGGTGTAGTTTATGAAGCCGTAAGGAACCTCACTTACCACGATGTATTGAGCTTCGCGGTAAATATCGATGGATTCCTGTGACTCTTGAGGCACGGTGCGACCCAGGTCGAGCAGATAGTCGACGCGTTCATTGGAATACTTGCCGTAGTTATTCGAACCATTGGTGTGGAACTGACGGATCATAGCACGGTCAGGGTCAAGCTGGCCAGACCAGCCCAGGATGAAGATGTCGAAGTCGTCAGTTTCTTGGATGCGGGCCAAGTAGGCACCCCACTCCTCCACGAACACTTCCACATTGATACCAACCTGCTGGGCTTCGTACTGCAGGATCTCTGCTATGCGGATCCGATCCGGGTTCTCATTGGTAAACAGCCTGATGTTGATGTCACCTGGCTTGTACCCTGCTTCAGCCAGCAGTTCCTTGGCCTTCTCAGGGCTGTACTCGTAGCGCGGCAGATCAGGATTAAACCAGGGCAGGGACATGGAAACAGGCCCAATACCCGGAGTTCCAATCCCGTTGAGCACGTTCTTCACAATGCCTTCACGGTTAATGACGTAACTCAAAGCCTGACGCACACGCACATCGGAGAGGGCTCCCACCTTAGTGTTGAAACCAAGGTAGTTGTAACCTGTACCAGGAGTCCTCTGCACTACGTACTTGGGATCCTGCTCCAAACGGGTGATTTCCTGAGGCACTACGCCACCTTGGTAGATGTCGATTTCACCGGCTTCAAAGGCCAGAAGCCTAGTGGCGTTCTCGGGAATTGCCCTAAACACCAGATTGGGGATATTCGGCCTGCCGCCCCAATACTCTTCGTTTTCCACCAAAACCAAACGGTCATCCCTGGTCCAGGATACGAACTTGTAGGGTCCTGTGCCTTGAGGCTTCTGGCGGAAATCAGAGCGGTCACCATCGTGTTTCGGAGTAATGGGCATACGAGCGATGTTGTTCATCAAAAAGGCATTGGGCTCGCCCAGGCGGAAGATGATTTCGTAATCATTTACCACCTCAATTTCACTGATCGCGGCATAGAGCCCCATATTGGGAGCACCGTTGTCAGGATTGAGTACCCATTCATAGGTGTACTTCACATCTTCGGCGGTAAATGGCGTGCCGTCATGCCACTTGACGCCTTCACGCAGCTTAAACCACAGGGTCATGGTATCTTCGCTTACATCCCACTCTGTGGCTAGAGCAGGTACAAGCTCCATGTTCGTGGCGAACTTCACTAACGGCTCCATAATAACGTTAATGCGTTCAAACGAGGGTACGTCCGTTTCCAGCCTAGGGTCAAGGCCCACAGCTTCTGCGCCGCTTCCGATAACCAGCGTGTCATTGTCAGCCCAGACAGCCGTGCTGAATGCCAATACTAGGAGCATGACAACTGCAACCAGCGCACTGCGTTTCTTCACATCTTAACACCCCTTTAATATTTTTTTCGCGCGCGAATGTTGTCCTTTACTTCCACGCTTCCCAGGTAAATCCTCCCTACGCGGAAAATATTACGCTTTTCGAACAAACTGGGTTCTGAAAATGCTGAGTTGGCAATTTAAAAAGGCAACCACAGCTGGTTGCCTACCTGGGCTTATGCTTTTTCAACCGAAACTTCTCGTGAATTATTTGTAAACTGCACTGCACTCAGTCCTCTGGTACCTGCTCGTATTCCAGCAGGTCGCCAGGTTGACACTCCAGGGCAGCGCAGATGGCCTCTAGAGTACTGAAACGGATGGCCTTGGCTTTGCCTGTCTTGAGGTTCGACAGGTTGACCACGGAAATCCCAACCTTCTCAGACAGAACGTTGAGGGGCATTTTGCGATCTGCCAATACCCGATCGAGTCTAACAATAATTGGCATGGGACAACCTCCTATACAGTCTGATCCATTTCTTCCTGCAGATAGCATCCATAGGCGAAGACCCCAGCCAGGACTAGGAGGAGCAGTCCTGTGAAGATAATCTGAACATCTGGGGAATAGACTATGGAAAAGCCTGACAGGGAAAAGGATTGGATCATCTGGTGAGCCACCCAACTGTTGGCCGCAGGAACTAAAAAGGCGGCAGCCGTTACCCCGAGGCCAATATCTCGAATCCTTTTAGGATTATCGCGATGGAAAGGCTCGCCCATAACCACCGTATCCAAAACCTCCCTGAGCCTCCTGAGCACATAGACAAACACTAGCGCATACACAATAGCTGCCCCTGCGATACTCTGAAAGACACTGCGCAGGCTCATCCCATCGCTGAGGTTCGCCGAACGAAGCTCGTAGCGCACAAGCCCGTTCAGTTCCAAGGAAAAGCCACCAGAGCGAAAGCGCTCCACAGCGAAAAACCGTTCTGGCCCCAGCGTCGCCAAAACCAGCATACCCACCACCAGGAGCAGCCCGATTAGGCCTGCGAAATAGAACACTTTCAGCACCTTGTTTACTGTCCGGGCCAACCTTGCTGCCTGCCCGGCATCATTGACGTGCACCATTGCCCTGCCTCCTTAAGTTTATTCTGGTTAGATTCTAGCACTCCGTTTCATGCTAGTCAATAACTATTTTATGTTTATCATTAAATATTTCACCCAAAACGATAAGCAGGCACGGGCTGAGTGCGCTTTGGATTTTGGCATCCGTCTAGATCGATCAAAAAAAGAGGCCCTAGGGCCTCGGAGCGTTGCGGGGAACTGGGTCATAGTGAATGATCAGGTGAATCTGATCGGTCTCCAGAAAGTCCTGCTCGATGGTATCAATAATGGCGTGAGTTTTTATAGGGTCTTCGTCTTCAGGCATTTCCACATGGGCACTTACATAACGGCGCCCTGGGCCATAGTCGTGGATGATCAGATCATGAATACCCAGCACCTGGTCATGCTCGGCGATTTTGTCTGTGATGTACTCAACCAGCTCTTGAGAAGGCGCTTCCCCGATTAGGGGGCTGATCGTTTCCCTAACCAGCCCTAATCCGTTATGGAGGATAAAAAGGGCTACCAGCACTGCCCCCCAGCCATCTAGCTGCAAACCGGTATAGCGCTGAAGAGCAAAACTAGCCAGCACGGCGCCTGTGGCCAGGGCATCGTTTCTGCTGTCCACTGACACGGCCTTCAACGCCGAAGAGCCAATGCGCCTGCTCAAACGCGCGTACGATAAAGCCATCCAAATCTTAACCACAATAGAGATTCCCAGTACAGCGAAGGTGAGGAGGTTGAGCTCTAAATCGGTGGGCCTGAGGATTTCCTCTACTCCACTTCGGGCCATCTCTATGCCTACGATGAGGATCAGCACTGACGCCCCCAAGCCCGCCAAGTACTCGTAGCGGCCGTGCCCAAAGGGATGCTCTTTATCGGCTTTCTTCGCAGCCATTCTGAAACCAGCGAAGGTGATGATGGAACCTGCCGCGTCCATCAGGTTGTTGATCCCATCGGCCAACACTGAAACACTGCCAGAGAGCACCCCGGCGGCCACCTTACCCACTACCAGAAGCAGGTTTACGGCAATACCCTTCCAGCTGGCGGAACTGCCCAACAAGTGCCTCTCTCCAGGATCAACTACCATTTTCCCAAACCCCTCAGCCATCTGCCCCACCTGCCTTCCCGCCAGCATGCGGCTCCACCACATCTTCACCGCATTCCAAGAAGGCAGTAAGGCGCCGGCGGGCTCCCTCCACGTAACTCAGCTCGTTATCTACCCCAATGAAGTTCCTCTGGGTTTGCAGAGCAGCAATGCAGGTGGTGCCGCTTCCGCAGAAGGGATCCAGAACAATGTCTCCTTGGAAAGAGTAGAGCTGAATAAGGCGGTAGGGAAGCTCCACAGGAAAGGGAGCGGGATGGTTAACCCTCTTAGCCGATTCAGTGTTGAAGGTCCACACGCTCTTGGTGTACTCCAAAAACTCATCCCTGCTGATGGTGCTCTCGGCTCCTTCCCGATCAGGCCTGCGGGTAAAAGACTGCTTGCAGTAAACCATGATGTACTCATGGGCATCACGCAGAACGGGGTTGGAAGCGGACCGCCAGCTGCCCCAGGCACAGGATGCACCGGCACTGGCCCCCTTGTTCCAGATAATCTCACCCCTCATTAAATAACCCACCTCCAGCATGAGCTGGTTGATCATGCTGTTAAGGGGGATATAGGGTTTGCGGCCCACATTGGCGATGTTGATGCACGCCCTGCCCCCAGGGACCAGCACCCGATACACCTCTTCCATAACATCCCGGAGCAGACCCAGGTATTCATCCTGAGAAAGATCAAGATCATATTCCTTGCCCACGTTGTAAGGGGGAGAAGTGATCATAAGATGCACGGAGTTGTCAGGAAGGAAAGCAAGATTCCTCGAGTCATGGTGGTGGACCTGATTCAGGTGTTCCTCAGCAACTTCGCCTAGCCTGATTCCATCGAGCTGCTCCACATCCACCTCGCTGTACAGCCGACGGCGGTAGAATCGGGCAGAATCGTGGCTTTCGCGGCTGGAAGCGCCGAAACTGCGGGTCTTGGTACCCATCCCATCACCCCTTTCTCACCTGGCTACAGCTTGATCAGCTGCAGAAGTTCCTCATGAATGAATCCATTGGACGCACAGACGTCATGGCCCAGGGGACTGAATTTCTCCCCCGCGCATCCGGTGACTGTACCTTGAGCCTCCTGCACCATCAGGCTTCCCGCGGCCAGATCCCAGGGCCGCAGCGAGAGTTCCCAAAAGGCATCCAGACGCCCGGCCGCTACCTGGCAGAGATCCAGCGCGGCCGCTCCCAAAGAGCGCACTCCTTGGGAAGCCTTATTCACCCTGCTGAAGGCTTCCAAGTTGTTCCGGGACGTTGTTGCAATATCATAGGGGAAGCCTGTGGCCAGTAGGCTCCTGTGCACAGTGTCGGTCTTGGACACTGTGAGCCGTCTGCCGTTCAAGTAAGCGCCGCTTCCCTTTTCCGCAGCAAAACACTCCCTGCGCACAGGGTCGTAAACAACTGCTAAAACGGTCTCATCTCCCTGGACCAGCCCAATAGAGACGCAGAAGTAGGGGAAACCGTGGGCGAAATTGGTGGTGCCATCCAGGGGATCGATCACCCACAGATACTCACCTGCACCTTCCCGGCGGGCACCTTCCTCCGCGAGAATGCCATGCTCAGGGAATCTTTTGCGCAGTTCTCTCACGACAAACGCCTCTGAGGCCTGGTCAGCATCTGTAACCAGGTCTATGCTCCCCTTGGCCTGAACCGAAACTCCCGTAAGCAGTTTTTCCATTAGGATTTCTCCTGCGGCTAGAGCTATTTCCTTTACAGCTTCGATCAATTACAGTACCTCCTAGATTCACTCATTCTTTCATCATACGCCGAACCGCGAGGGCAAAAAAGACCACCGCGCTCAGCACTAGAACCGCCGCGCTGTGCGCGGGACTCAGTGTGTAATCGCCGACTTTGTAGATTACCCCCAGTTCTTCCTGGAAGCGCGCTGCGGTGCCAGCTGGGGCCGCTGCAAATGTTTCCGCCAGGGGGACCTCCATCATCACTTGGCGCAGCAGCACCGCGGCATGGGAGATGGGAAAGGCCTTCACCACAACCTGAACAGTGCTGGGGAGAACACTGACGGGCACATAAATGCCCATTAGAAAACCTGCCAGGGTGCCAATTACTGTACTGGCCACTCCAAAGGCATTGGGGGTCTTCAGAAAGGAGGTTAGGAAGAAGACCAGACTACCGCTGGCTATGGTGGAAAGCACAATCAGTCCCACAGTTTTAAGCAGAGCCGCCAGGGGCAGCAGCTTCCCACCGCTGGCGACTATATAAACCTGGGCTGCGATAAGCGCGACTGTAGTCATAATGAGCCCAACCAAAATGGCGGCCAGAAGATAGCCTGCCACTATAGTGCTTTTCTTCAGGGGCGAGCACTGAAAATCCTTAGCAATGCCGCGGGCTCGGTCTTCCACCACCACACCGGCAGCTCCCATGGTGGAAGTCAGGGAGGTTACCGCCAAGAGCCCAGCCATAATCCAGCTGTCCATCAGAAACCTGGCACCTGGCACATCCGGCATCCCTCTCACCAAGGTATCTCCCAAAAACGCGGCGTAAAGCCCAATGATGATCAAGACCGCCAAAAGCGAAAAAAATACCGAAGCCCGGTCCCGAAAAAAGATCTTCAAATTGCGAATGGCCAAAGTAGTCATGAGCGGATCTCCTTCCCAGTAATGGCGAGAAACGCATCATCCATGGTGCCCTGGAGGACCTCAAAGCCAGAAAGGTAATCTCGGCAGCGCTCTACAATGGGCAGCGCCTGGAGCGTTGTGGGAATGGATGCGGTCACAAAACCGGCCCGCTGTTCAAAGTTTAGGCCCATCTCCCTAAGGATAGCTGTGATCTCTTCCACCCTAGAGGAATACAACCTAAGCTGGTCAGATGCATAGGCCTCCTTCAGCTGAGCAGGCGTGCCTTTAGCCGCGATGAGCCCATGATCGATGACAAGTACATAATCTGCCTGTGCCGCTTCCTCCATGTAGTGGGTGGTAAGGAAAACGGTCATATCTCTTTGCTCCTGCATGCGGCGGATATACTCCCACACGCTGCGCCGAGTTTGGGCGTCAAGGCCCGTGGTGGGTTCATCAAGAAACAGAATCTTGGGCCGGTTAACCAGGGCCCTGGCCAAATCCGCCCGCCTGCGCTGTCCGCCAGAGAGGCTTCCATAGCGCTGTTCCATGAAATCTAGGGCAGCTGCTTCATACGCAGCCTGCTCCACCGCCTCCTCCAGCTCTTTTCCCTTCAGTCCGTAAAAGCTTCCCCTGGTCAGCAAATTTCCCCGCACTGTGAGGCGATCGTCTAGGAAGTTCCCTTGGAAGACTACGCCCATGGAGGAACGAATCTCATCATCCTCTCTCCCCAGGGTAAAACCGTTGATCACTACCTCCCCGGCATCCTTTTTGAGTGCTGTGCTCAGAATCTCCACCGTGGTGGATTTCCCAGCCCCGTTGGGCCCCAAAAAGGCGAAAAGCCTGCCCCTTTCCACATAGAAGTCGATACCCCGCACTGCTTCAATCTCACCATAGGATTTAACCAAACCCCGAACCTCAATGATCTTCTCCACGGGACACCTCCTGTACCCTAAGGCGTTGGATCGATTCTTCCGTGCTCATAGAAGTACTTAACAACCAAAATGCTGATGGGTAGGGCGAACAACCCCACTACTCCAAAAAGCCTCACGCCTACATACATACAGAGCAGCATCACAATGGGATGGAGACCGATCTGCTGCCCCACCAAGCGGGGCTCGAGCACATTGCGGATGATGGTGATCACTACATAGAGCACTAGCAGCCCCAGCCCCAAAAAGAGATTGCCTTTTGCCAGATTAAACAATCCCCAGGGTATCAGAATGGCACCTGTGCCTAAAACGGGCAGAATATCTACCACCGCAGTAAAAGCAGCAATGGGTATGGCATTATTGACCCTGAGGATGGAAAGGCCGATGGCCACCTCTGTAAAGGTGATCAGCATAATGAGGATGTACGACTTAATATACTTGCCCAAAATGTTTGAAGAAAAGCTGCGCATTTCCCCACTGTAACTCCGCCATTTCTGGGGAAGCAGGTCTGTTAGGAAAGACATCACCATCTCAAAATCCATGGCGAAAAACACCGATGAAATCACAGACAGCACTATGCCCAAGAACATGCGGGGCACCAGTGACACCGCGGAGGTTATCGTGGCAATGGCTACGGAGGACATTTCAGAGACAATTTTGCCGATGGACTGTGATAAAGTGATATGGAAGTCCTCTAAGAACTGCACCATGGTCAGGTCAAACCTGGCCATCAGCCGTTCAATGGCCATAAAAACCTCCATAATCACGGGCTCGATATCCCTGGTATAGATCCCTGGCAGCCGTTCCACAAGATCTTTCGCCCCGGCGATAATACTCATGGCCAGCCAGAAGAGGAGAAAACCCAGCACCAGGTAAAACACCAACACCGAAAAGACCGCGGATAGCTTTTTGGGCAGCCTGAGCTTGACAGCAAGGGTATTGATCACCTTCTGCAGCATAACGGCCACCACGAAACCAACCAAGAATGGGGTGACCAAACCAAGCAGATACTTAATCACTATGTAGGCAATGCCGATTATAATCAAAAAATAGGATACGTTGATGATGAACTGCTTGCGTTTCTCAGTAGACATGGGCCTCACCCCTTCAGTCTAGTTTATCAGTATATTTTCCCGCTTACAACGGTTTTTTCGGCCTTGTCCTCTGGCTATCTTCCACCCCTGTGGCGGCGAAAAATTCTTCTGGGATCAATAAACTTTTTCCTCCCTCGAAGGATATATGAAGTGAAAGCAAGTTTAACTTGCCAAGAAAGGAAGATGGACATGCGTAAATACCTATTGCCAAGAATGGCCTCCGTACTCTTGCTGGTGCTTCTTGTGGGAGCCCTGCTGCCGCACACCGCTCTGGCCAACTCGCAGCCGGCGAGCATCCAGGTCACTGGTACGGCGGTAGTTACAGCCACCCCCGATATCGCCTACATCACCTTAGGAGTTGAGACTCAAGATCTCTCAGCAGACAAGGCTGCCCAAGAAAACGCCAACCTCATGGCACAGGTGCTGGCCGCCTTAGAGGAACTGGGACTGACCGAAAAAGAACTGGCCACCAGCGGCTACAACATTTACGGTTCCACTCAGGTGATCAACCGCGGCACAGACAAAGAAGAAACAGTTACCACGTACTGGGTGACAAACCGCATCAACATCACCACTAGAGATCTGGACAGCATCGGAGAGATCGTGGACCGAGCAGTAAAGGCGGGGGCTAACCAAGTCCAGGGCATCACCTTTGATGTGGAGGACAAGCAGGCCATGCAGCTAGAAGCCCTGAAGAATGCTGTTCGCCAGGGAATGGCCAAAGCCGAGGCCATGGCAGAAGCTGCAGGCTTGACCCTCGGCGCCCTGGTAAACATGAGCGAAAGCTACAGCTCATATGCTCCCCTGGTGAGCGCTGTAGCTTACAGGGCTGAGGCTTCAGCAGGAACCAGCATTACCGCCGGCGATGTAGAGGTCAGCGCCACTGTGCAAATGGAATTCACGTTCTAAAACGTGCATAAGACAAAAAAGGAGAGCGTTCAGCTCTCCTTTAGTTTTTGCCTGTCATCCATACTGGTCTGCGGCCCTCTAGGCGTCCATTGAGCAGCTCCGAGGCAGCCAGCATCGTCACCACGGCTGCCAGTACATAATAGGGCAGCAGGTTCAGCGAAGTGACGGAGGCCAAGAACCCAAAGAGCGGAGAGCCTAGGGTCCCCCCAGCATAAGCCACGGCCATCTGCAGACCCATAATGGCGCCAGAGGCGGCTGCTCCAAAGCGATTGGGCGTTTCGTGGAGCATTGCTGGAAAGATAGGGGCTGTCCCCAAACCGATCAGAACAATCCCGCAGGCAGAAAGTTGAACAGGGACCGGCAGCATGAGCAGAACTGCCCCTGCCACGCAGACCAGCTGCCCTCCGCGGATCAGGGCTGCGTTCTTCAGTTTCATAGATAGGAATCCAGACAGCAGGCGCCCCACGGTAATGCCCCCATAGAATGAGGCGGTCCAGCGGGCTGCTGCCGCGGGTGCCATACCGTGTACCCCAACCAGGTAGCTGCTGCTCCACAGCCCAGTAGTTGCTTCAGTGATGCTAAAGCAGGCAAAGGACACCAGTGCCAGCTTCACAAGGGGCACACCCAGCGCCTCACGATTGGACACAACTGGACTCCCGCCATCCTTAGAGCCGGCTGCCTGATCTCTGCCCTGCCACAGCCGAAGGGATGCAAACAGCACCAAGACCAAAGCGAACTGCAGACCAGCAATCACCCCGTACCCCGTGCGCCAGCCCCGGCCATTGGCAAGGAAGAAAGACATAATGATGGGGCCGGCGGTCGCCCCCACTCCCCAGAAGCAGTGCAGCCAGTTCATATGCATGGACTTGTAATGCAGGGCTACGAAGTTGTTGAGAGCTGCATCCACACTTCCTGCCCCTAACCCCAGGGGTATAGCCCAGAGAAAAAGCCAGGCGGCTTGGCCTGCCAAGGAGTACCCTACAAGGCCCACGGCAGTCATTAACACACTAACGGTGGTCACCTTGGCAGTGCCAAAACGTGCCACCATCCTATTGCTGAGCAGACTGGAAACCACTGTGCCAGCGCTGATAGTCATTGCCACGTATCCTACTAAACTCACTGGCGCGGATAAATCAAGCCTGATGACAGGCCAGGCACTGCCCAGCACAGAGTCGGGCAGCCCCAGGCTGATAAAGGCGATATAGATGATGATGAGAAGAGCCGTCACAACAAACCCCTTTTCCCACTGCTTTAGCCCAGCAGCTTCTTGATCGTGTTGAATGTAATGTTAGGCACAATCTCGAAAGTGTGCCGCATGTGTACCCGTTCGGTGAGCTTATGGCCGTCTTTGCCGTAGGTCCCTATGTTTACTACCGGCACATTGATGGCAGCAATATCCCCGATGGGATGAGTGTACTTAATGCCCCAGGCAGGCGTGTTGTTCTCCAAAGCGTCAAGCTCTTCCTCTCGATCACCGAGGGCCATAAAGCTGGCATCGGAGATATAGGGGTAGAACATCTTGGTGACTATGGGCCGCTCCGAATACCGCTGCACCTCCGCCACCGCCTGCTCCACGCTGTCCAGCAGCTTTCTTTCCGCTTCGTCCCGGCCGGTCATCTCTATTCTAGCAAAGAAGGTGGATGAGTTGAACACAATAATGGTCGGGCTCTGATCCTTTGCCCACTTCCAGGCTTCCTCCACAATCCTCACATTGAAATCCCTGAGGTCCATGGCAGGGTTCTTCCTGTGCAGATCCAGACTGAATTCCTGCAGATAATGGATAAACTTGTCGCCATGAGCCTGCGCCAAATCAGCGTAGAACTCCTCCCAAGTGTACACCCTGGTTTTCCAGGGCAGCTGGGTATACACATGCCCGCTGCGCTGGCAGAATGCCTGGTAGGCCTCATTGGTATACCGAACCACATTATCGAAGGCCTCAACCGCCTTCTCCTTCATTCTCAGCATGATCTCCCTAGGGCTCATACTGTGGGTGAAAACATTATAATAAGCGTATGCCGCAATGGGCGTCTGCACAGTATAGGTATCCTTAAAATCCCCCTGTTTCAGTGTGGCAGGAGGAATGGTCACTTCACCCTGGGCTTCATCGCAGAGATCGGGATTCAGCTCAATAAGCCGAGTGAGTTCAGCCACCAGCAGATTGGGGTTCAGCCCTCCGAAGGCCTGCCCCACATGGGTCTCCTTCCCCACCACATAAAATGTGGGCAGGAGCTTGCCAATGGTGCCGAAGTAGACATAGCGGTTGGGATCCAGATCGTGATAGGGTGTAGAATAATCCGCGTTGATGGCGGCAGCAAACTCCAAATCATGCTCAGCCTTCCACTGTTTTAGGGCCTTTAAAGCAGAGATGATGCCATGGGAGTTGTCTTCCTCATCACACTCGGCAATGGCAATGATGTTACCGTCCAGCTCTTCGGGGTGTTCTGAGAAGTAGCGCATGAGCCACATATGCCCAGCTATACCCGATTTCATATCCAAGGCTCCCCGCCCAAACATATACTCTCCAGAGTCCAAGTCTTTCTGGACATCTTCCCCTAGGTCCATCTGGCGCAAATGTTGGGGCAGCCGCTCTGGTTCGAAGGCGTACTCCTTTATGTTCCCGAAATCATCCACTCCCACCGTGTCTAAGTGGCCCATGAGGATGATTGTGCGCCTGGAACCTCCTTTCGTCCCCTTGACCATAGCCAGCACATTGTACCTCTCGATCTCGTCATCCTCTGTGCGCTGCAGCCACAGGTATTCAGGATTCCGCTGAAAATAGGGAAGGCTGCGGTAAAACTGATGGATTCTACGGGCGCAGTCTGCTTCGCCGCTGGTCTTCACTATGCTGGGAATCTTGACCAGTTCCTCGGTGAGTTTTTTGACATCATCGAAGCAAGGCAGGTACATGGATTTCCCCCTTTAGAACAGAATGATCTCGAATCCTTGGGCGGTGAAGGCCTCCAAATCAGAATGGCCTGACAGGGCTGCATCGATGGGCAAACCCTGGGCTTCAGCTTCCTGAAGCGTTCCCATCTGGGCGGCGCAGGCTTTGCAGACAGACTTGATCAGTCCCTGCCCTCTGATCTTCTCCCACAGCCCCGCTTGGGGTGACTTGGCGATATCAGCCAGACGCGCGGTGGAAGCCCCTTCCACGATCAGCGCCACTTCATACCCCTTAACATGGTAGTTCCAAGTATTGAGGAGAGCATGAACAAAGCAAGGCATCTCACCTTGGAAGCTGACGATTGCGATTTGTTTCATCTTTTTTATCACTCCCCTAATCATTTTCTACATATCTTCTCTAACTCGGCATCACTTCCTGCCTAGAACGAATGGTCTAGGGAGCAGCACTTGAGGGCTTGACAAGAATCCAACGGCAGGTTATGCTGAAATTAGTGATTTACTGATTTACTACATCACTGATTTGGAAGACTACGAAGTCTAGAGGAGGATATAAATGAAGATACCAACTACGCTTAAGCACAAACCAGTTGTTGTAGCCCAGGATTACAGCAATATTGACGGAAGGAGTGCCTACGACTCCGATGCCAAAGGCTTGTCTTTGGGCTTGGCTCAATGGAATGATCGAGGCCGGGTAGATATCTCAGCCAAGGTCTGGCGCCACACAGGTGAACGCTGGTCCCGCCAGTCCGAGGAACTGCCGCTGCACAGGGTGCTGGATCTGGCTATTTTGGTCTGCCGGGCCAAACTCTATTTCGACGGAGCCTATCGGTTCGAAAAGTTCTATGATCCTGAGAATCCCGTTATTGACAGGGTCGGCTTGCAGGGCGACGCCATGACTGTGGAAGTGTGCACCGAAAATGAGCAGATTGACGAAGATATCAAGCTCTTCCTGGATGCACTGGCCCGGGACGGTGAGTTGATTGGCGAAAGACTGAGTACCCTGGCGAGAATCCTGAAGGAAATGGGCTACTAAAAAACGGCGGCCGTTTGGCTGCCGTTTCCATTATTCTGATTGGGTTACACCCAAGCAAGGTGCTTTCAAGCGATTTCTCTGCATGCCAGTCCGGTAAACGCTTTCACGACCTGCGCATCGAACTGCTTACCTGCGCCTCTCTGCAGTTCCTGCAAGGCTTGGCTGTGACTATAGGCATGCCTATATGGGCGGGCACTAACCATAGCATCATAGGCATCGGCCACCGCTACGATTCTAGCCATGAACGGAATCTGCTGACCGCGGCGTCCATAAGGATAGCCAGTCCCATCCATGCGTTCGTGGTGAGCTAAAGTCGCCTCAGCAATCTCCGCCATGCCGACCACGGCACTCAAAAAGCGATGTCCGTTGATGGGATGCCCATGGATCTCCTTCCACTCCCAAGGCAGGAGCGGTTGAGATTTATTGAGAATTTCACTAGGGATGGAAATCTTGCCGATATCGTGCAGCAGCCCAACTTTGGCCAGCTCAATCCTGTCATCGTGCTCCATACCAAGTTCTGCGCCGATGGCAAAACACAGCTGGCTTACTCGGCGGGAATGTCCCTCTTCACGTGGGCTTTTTTCGTAGAGTACATGCATTAGTGCGGTTATAACGCGATCTTCCAGCTCGAACTCTGGTATTACTAGACCTGGTAGTTTGGGTTCATGCCTAGAAACAGCCGCCACCCCCTCGGAGCAAGGTATTCAATTGGTTGAAAACGTATACAAAATAGACTTCGACAGAGTCCTGGGAAACCCTGCAATTCGCTCTCTTTTGTGAGCAATTTGTCAATTATTTCCTCAAGGCCCATGAGGAAGGACTTTCCACAAACAAATAGGCGGGCACCAATAAACTTTTTCCTCACATCAGGGGTATATCAAGTGAAGGGAGGATTGCCGTGGACTATACAGAGCAAGAACTGATACAGCGGGCCAAGCAAGGCGAGGAAGCTGCCCTGGAGCAGATCTTTAGACAGCATCTGGACAGCGCCATCCGCCTGGCTTACCTAGTAACCCGCAACTGGGCCACAGCTGAGGATGCGGTTCAAGAAGCTTTTGTGCAAGCCTTCCGCTCACTGCATAGCTTTCAGGATCACCGGCCCTTTAAGCCCTGGTTCACGCGCATCGTGATCAACAAGGCTAAAAGAACCAAGGGCCGTTTAGATCGGGGGCACCTGCCCTATGAAATAGAAGAGGAAAACAGGCACAGCGCTTATGTCCCGGAGAGCAGCACCCTGGAGAAGGAAGGACTCAAGCAGCTCTTCCAAGCTATCAACACGCTGGACGAGAACCACCGCCTGCCCTTACTGCTCAAATACGTTTCTGAGCTGAAGGAAGCGGAGATTGCCGAGGCACTGCAGATTCCGCTCTCCACTGTGAAATCAAGGCTCTACACAGCACGGCAGCGGCTCCGTCGGGACATGGCCAACTTAGAAGGAGGTGGCAGGGATGAACTTAGATGAACAGATCAGAAAGACACTGAGAGAAAACAGCCAGTGGCCGGGCTCCCCGGACGCACTCTGGGAGAAAGTGTCCACCGAACTACAGAAGCCCAAGAGGGCGAGGGTTCCCGTCTGGCTGGGCAGCGCGGCCGCCGCTATAGTGGCCTTGGCCTTCCTACTGCACACTGTTTGGAATCCCGTCCCTCCCCCTGTACCTGAGGTTGGAGAACCCATCCAAATGAAGGCCTTTCTGGCTGTGCCGGACTCTCTAGATCCCAAGACAGTACAAGTAGGTGAAGAGTTTGAACTTCTTGTGGATGTCAGCCCGGCAGCCAGCATGGAGCAAATCTCCCCCCTCCTGCAGATCTGGAAGCAGAATGAAGAAGGCGATCTCCTCGCAGATGAGCGGGGCTTAAGGGGAGAGGAACTGCGCAGCGGCATGCTCATGGTGGAGGCGCCAGGAGAGCCAGGTTCCTACCGTTTGGTTGTACGGGGAACGTTCGAAGATCACGGACAGTGGTACAGCGCTTCTGCGGAGCAGATCCTTGTAGTTGCCGGCAGTACTGAACAGCCGTAATCCCTATTGGTATTCAACTAGCTCAGGAGCTGGACGCGTGTCCAGCTCTTTTTGGAAGATCAGGAAATTTTTCACATACACACTATCTTCTGTGCTATAATAAACGATAATGCCAAGAAGGGAGGACACTCCATGGACGGTTTGTATGTGGAAGGGATTACGAAAACCTACGGATCCGCCAGGGTGGTGGATAATATCTCGTTTCATGCTTCTCAGGGTAAGATCTTAGGGCTGCTCGGCCCCAATGGAGCGGGGAAAACCACCATTTTACGGATGATCATGGGCATCACCGCTCCTGACAGGGGCGCAGTATTTTTCAGGCACGGCAGTGTCCAGACCAAGGGGGTACCCCTAACAGAAATCGGTTACCTGCCTGAAGAGAGGGGGCTGTACAAGGAAGCAAGGGTGATGAACATCCTGCTCTTCCTGGCGGGCCTAAAGGATGTGCCCCGCGGAGAAGCAAAAAGGAGGGCACTGCAGTGGCTGCGCAAGTTCGACCTAGAGGGCTATGCCGACAAAAAGGTGGAACAGCTTTCCAAGGGAATGGCACAGAAGGTGCAGTTTACTGCCGCGGTACTCCATGAACCCAAGTTCGTCGTGCTGGATGAACCCTTTTCGGGCTTAGATCCGGTGAGTCAAGATGTGTTTAAGGCGGAAATCAAAGCGTTAGCCAACGCCGGGGCAGCGGTACTCCTCTCCAGCCATCAGATGAATATTGTGGAGGAACTCTGCGACGAGATCTTCCTCATTTACAAGGGCAGAGAGGTTGTGCAGGGTGATCTGCACTCCATTAAGGAGCGGTACGGAAACCTCAGAGTAGATGTGCTCACTCCCACCGGTCAGAAACCCCTGGTCGATTCCAGTCTTGTGGAGAGCGGCCGGCAGTTGGACGCCACCCGGTATCGCTATATCCTCCGTGAGGGAGTACAGCCTGTTCAGTTTGTGCACAGCCTCCCTGCTGACCTGCCCGTTCACGAGCTAGTGATCAGCCGGCCATCCCTACATGACATTTTCGTGCAAGTAGCTCAAGGAGGTGTAGAGCATGCGGAACACCTGGAAGATAGCCCGCTGGGAAATTATGCGTAACCTCACCAACAAGCAGTTTATCATCGGCTTGCTGATTACTCCTCTGATTATGGCCTTGTTTATTGTGGTGCCCGTCTTATTGGAGCGCTGGAATCAGCCAGCTGAAACCACCTACTATGTTGTGGACGAGTTGGGGGCTTTGGATGTCCTCAGGGACCTGCTGCCCCCCAGAGTAGTGCTGGTGGAAGAAGAGGCTGGTGCGAATCTTCCTGATCTTGTGAGGGATACCAAAGCCAGTGGTTTCTTCACGCTCACGGAGGACTTCGTGAACAGCGGCCAAATCGATCTGATCTACAATGACCGCAACAGCGAAGGTACCAGTGCTCTGCGGCAGGGTCTAACTGCCCTCCTGCAGCACCTACGCCTAGCGTTGGCAGAGGTGAGTCCCGAGCAGTTGGCCTTCGTTACTGCCCCCGCCCAAGTGAGGCAGATCGCTCTAGAAGAAGAATTGGAGCCTCAGGCCATGCATATTACTGTGTCCATGGTGTTCACCTTATTAATCTTCTTCCTGGTCTTCTCTTCTGGCGCCATGCTCATGCAGAGCGCCCTTCAGGAGAAAAGAGACCGTATGGCGGAGGTGGTGCTCTCCTCCATCCCACCGAGTACTCTAATGCAGGGCAAGATCATCGGTCATTTCCTGCTGGGTCTGATCCAGCTGGGCTTCTGGTTGGCCCTGGGCCTGCCCATCGCCCTCTACTTCCTGGATTTCTCCCTTGTGGAGGCCCTCCAGGCTGCCAATCTGCCTGTGATCCTGTTTTTCGGCTTAGGAGGCTATCTGCTGTTCAGCGCCCTCTTTGTGGGCCTGGGAGCCACCATGGAGGATCTGCAGAGTGCCGGCAACTCCCAAGGTATGGTGATTATGCTACCTATGCTGGCCTTCCTCTTTATCGGGCCAGTGGTAAGCAATCCTGACGGGAGCATAGCTGTCTTTGCCAGCATCTTTCCCTTTACCAGCTCCGCCATAATGATGATGCGTAGCGGCCTTACGGCAGTACCCCTCTGGCAGATGCTCACCTCTGCTGCCCTGCTCCTGGTAACTGCCCTCGCCACTATGCGCTTAGCAGCCAAAATCTTTAGAGTGGGCATGCTTATGTACGGAAAGAATGCTACACCCAAGGAAATCATGAGGTGGCTGCGCTACAAGGAGAACGGACGCTAAAAAAGTAAATAGAATAACAGAACCCCACAGCGTTGTGGGGTTCTGTTTTTCTGAAGGGTATCCTACTATCCCTTATTCAACGTAATGCTAATTGTGATACCCTTTTGACCAACATCAGGCACTTCGATTTGGAAGCCTGTAAACACGTCACCGTTCATTACGTCGCCTACTGATGCAGGAACGTCGGTCTTGTTGATATCCTTGACCTCAATGGTGAAATCAAGAGGACCGTACTTGCCAACGTGCTTCTCTTGGAGTGGGAAGGCGGTGACCACCAGATCGCCCTTCTTAGCCCAGGCGGGATTGCTGACTGTACGGAAAATCTCTTTGTCGTATTCGTAAGTTACCTTGATCTTGCCAAAATTCCAGGGGAGATACTCACAGCCAGCAAGCATAACGGCCAAAACAACGATGGCAGTAAGTATCAGCAAATTTCTCTTCACTCTCTGCTGCACCTCCACAGTATTTGAAGTTGTCCCAGCGAAAGGCTCTTTGGGATCAGGGCACAGAATCAGCAGTTGAGGCCCAAATCGCTATTCCTTATGCCCACCTCCTTCGCACACCGTCTGTCCATTTCCAAAAGCTGCATGACAATAAAACATTCGGCGCCAGTAAACTTTTCCCTGCCTGGACCAGTTCATTCCCGGTTTTGCGCAAAAAAAGGGGCTGAATCAGCCCCTTAAGTTAACTGGATAGGTCCTCTTCCAAGCTGGCTCGAGCTAGCGACTTGCTCTGCCAAGCATGAAGCGCCAAGCTGATGGCGATGATTCCATAGGCCACAAACACCCGGAAATACTCACCAACTTGCGCACTGCCGAAGATGGTTTGCCCTGCGTTGGGCGATACGGCAAAGAGCAGGTGGAAGAGAAATGTTCCCATCAAGGCCTGGCCGATGGTGGCCTTGGTCACAGTTGCCCCACCGATGAGCAGAGCAGCAATGGCAAAGGTACCCACCTGTTCATGGCTGTTGTACGTGTTCAGAGTACCGATGTTCTGCAGGAAGATCAACTGTCCCCAAGCTGCCAGCACGGTGGAAATGACGATGGCCAAAATCCTGTTGCGATCTACGTTGATTCCAGAAACCCCGGCGATATGGCGATCCTGACCGACGGCCCGGAATTCCTGGCCCAGCTTAGTCCGGAAGAAAGCCCAGATGGCCAAGGCCAACACTGCAATTACCAGGAAGGTGACCATGGGGAACTTAGTGAAACCATAGCGAACTTCCCAAATCCCGTCCAAGGTACCCTTGATCCTGGACAGATCAATGGTATTCCGCAGGCCCGGGCTGGTGGAGATGCGCAGCCGCGGGTTGTCAAAGGGAATGACCGTACCCACGAGGAACAGAAACACGAACTGGTAGAGACCATTGGCGAAGAACCCCATGACCATGCCTGTGATCATCTCCCGGCCCTTGGCCTTGTTCAATAGCATGCCAGCCAAAAATCCGAAAAGAACGGCCAGGGGTGTTGCCAGCAGAGCCGTGAGGAGGAGACCTCCGATCCCTGCCCACTCCCAGTGCGTTGAGAGAATCAGGGCAATCTGCCCGGCCAAGGCTCCTAGGACAATCCCGAAGTTCAAGCCCATCCCCGCTGCCACAGGGATAATCAGAGACAGCACGAGGAATGAGTTGCGGGCCATCCTCTTCACGATCTCCATGAGCAGAAACTGGCCTGGCATCTTGGCAAAGTATACGCCCAGCAAACAGACGATGCCAAACAGCAGTGGTACAGCGTTCCTTGAAATCAGCCGTTTTACTTGATTCACGCCTGGTCACCTCCTGTTGCCCTGGTTAAGGCATACAAAATCATGCCATTGCTCACAACTACGCGGGCGATCTCAGAAATATTGCCCTCGATGAGCTGATTGGTAACGGGCATGGCCACGGTGAGCAGGGTCTGAAAGAGCACAACGCCCAGGATGGCGTGGCGCACCTTGGCTTCCCTGGTGGAAGCTCCGCCGATGAGCACCCCGGCAACCGCTGGAAAGGCGGTCATCAAGGGCCCGTTGTACAGCTGTACAAAACCAAAGCTCTGTGCGTAAACCGCATAGCCTATGGCCGCTAAGACTGTGGACATAATGATGCCCAAAGTCCTATACTTGTTCAGGCTCAATCCAGACGCTGCAGCGAACCGGGGATTGCGCCCCACCACTTCCATGGCTACGCCCGCTTTGGTCCTGAAGAAAACCCAAACTAAGAAAGCGATGAAACCGTAAAAGAGGAGGAGCCCCGTTGGCACCTTAAGTCCGGAGATCTCAAAGGCCAAAAAGTCGTTGAGCACCCCAGCAAAGGTGTCCGCCAGTGTCAAGGTCACCCTCAGGCCCTGACCGCCCACAGGCCAGATCAGGGCAGGATTCTTGAAGGGAGCCATGAGCCAGAAAATACACATGCCAGCCACGACGGAAAAGCCCACATAGGTACCTACCATCATCTCCTGCCCCGCCACACGGTTAATCAAGAGTGAATAGAGATAGCCCGCTCCGATGGCCAGAGGAACGGCCAGGAGGATGGCTACCAGGAAGCCCGAAAAGCCCAACAGGCTAAACTCCATGGCCACCAATACGCCAACAATGCCGCAGATTACGCCCACGGGCAGTCCGAAGTTCAAACCCACCCCGGCTTGGATGGAAGGCACCATGGCCAAAACATAGATTCCATTCTGGCCTATGCGCACCAGGGCGTCACTAAGCAGCCCGGCCACACTCAGCTCTGTGCCTCCAGCAATGATCAACAGCAGAAGTAGGAAACCAGCGATGATCAGGCGCGGCAGCCCAAAACCGTGGTAAATCGCCACAAGCCTTTCTTTCATCGACTCCCCACCTCCTCTAAGGATTTCCCAGCCATCAAGAGGCCGTACTGCACGTCGGGAGCATCTGGAGGCAGAATGCCGGCCAGCCGTCCTTCATAAATGATGGCGATGCGGTCGGCAATGCTGCGCAGCTCCGCCAGCTCACTGGAGGTGATCACCACGGTCACTCCCATTTCGTTGAGTTCCACAATGAGCTCCAGCACCCTGCTCTTGGCCCCCACGTCAATGCCCCGCGTAGGTTCGGAAACAAAGAGCAGCTTCGGCTCTTGGGTAAAAGCCCTGGCTAAGCAGACTTTCTGCTGGTTACCGCCGCTCAGCCTGCGCACGATCTGCTCAGGCCCCGTGCAGCGGATATCAAACTTGTCAATGGACTCCAAGGCATGGCTCATGATCTTTTTCTCATCTTTGAGCTTGAGAAGCCCAGGTTTAAGGAACTTCTCTTGGCTCTGCATACTGGTGAGCACGATGTTATTGGCGATGGAATCCTCCAGAACCAGGCCCACGCCCCGGCGGTCTTCGGAGACAAAGGCCAAACCCAACTTAAGTGCGGCCCGGGTATCATTCAAGGGCACCTCTTGACCCTCATAGAGCACCTTGCCCTGGCTGGGATAAAGGCCCATGATTCCGTTGGCCAGTCCCACCTTGCCATGCCCCGCCAATCCTCCGATACCCAAAATCTCGCCGCGGAAGACATCCAGATCAATGCCCCGCAGGGCTTCGCCTGGCATGTTCACCCGGAGATCCCGAACCTGCAGGACCACCGCGCCTTCATCGTTGGGACGGGTAGTTCTCTTCTTACGGGATTCTGTATCGATCTTGCGCCCCACCATGAGCTCAGCGATCTGACTGATGGTGAAGTCCTCCTTGGGCCCAGATCTCACAAGCTCGCCGTCTTTTAAGATAGTAATCCGATCAGCTACCGCCATAACTTCATCAAGGCGGTGAGTAATAAAAAGAATACAAATACCGCTTTGCGCTAAGCGCTGAATTACCCCAAGAAACTGCTCCGCCTCGCTTTCCGTGAGCACAGCGGTGGGTTCATCGAGAACTAGCAGCTGGAGGTTCTCCTTGTCGATCTCCCTGGCAATTTCCACGAACTGCAGGTAACCCACGGGCAGCCCTGCCACAGGGACCCACTCATCGATGGTCATCCCCAGCTTATCTAGGGCAGTCCTGGTATCCTGAGCCATCTTCTTCCGGTTGAGGGTTTCCATTTTATTACCAAAAACAGCACTGAATAGATTGGGCTTGGTTATCTCCCGGTTGAGCTTGACATTCTCGGTTACGGAGAATCCAGGCAGGAGCATAAACTCCTGGTGCACCATGCCGATCCCCGCATCAATGGCTGCCCTCGGCGAATCAAAGGCCACTTCCCTGCCATTGATCAGGACACTGCCCTCAAACCCGCCCGTTTGAACGATCACAGACATGCCGAATAGAATGTTCATGAGCGTGGATTTGCCGGCACCATTTTCCCCAACCAAACAGTGAACTTCGCCTTTGCCGACTGTTAGATTGATATTCTTCAACACTTGAGTGCCGTAAAATGACTTGGAGATCCCTTTCATCTCCAGTACAGGAACACTCATCCACAACACCTCCACTATTTGCCCCTCAACAAAAGTGCGGAGGCCCGCCCTCGTAGAGGGCGAGAGCTCCGCCTTTTTTCTTAATTACTCTGCTGCCTCTTAGAAGATAATGGAGTCAGCAATCACCAGGTAGAAGTTGGCATCATCGAGGTAACGGTTCATGGAGAGCTTGACGCCGGTTGAATCAAAGACCGCTTCTTCCACTGCGGCTACGTCGCCAAGGTCCAGACCTTCCTGGATAGCCTTGATAGCCAGCTCTACACCGGCTTCCACAAAGACCATGTTGATGGGAGCAACCCAGGTGGCCATGCGGCCGGAGCGTCCCATCTCCGCTACCTTGGCTTTGATCTGGTCGAGGATGTATGGCACATCACCCTTGTGCTCCTCATCAATCTCAATACCCAAGGCGCCTGGATAGCCGTGGAAGGGGCTGGGGCAGCACTGCTCTGGGAAGATGATGCCGGCGTCTAAAGAAGCACGGATTGCCGGTTCCATCATGGAGCAGTTGGTGCCGAAGAAAGCAATGTCAGTACCGTGGATCTCAGCCTGACGAGGGATGTCCTCCAGGATGAACTGCTGGGTTCCGGGGATACCGGCATCACCCATTGGGTCTGGAGCGGTTACGTCAATGACCTCCAAGCCGAGCTTGGCAGCTTCGTCCTTCATGTTCTGGTAGCGAACAGCCAGAAGCTCCATGGACATGTGGCGTGGGAAGGAATAGTGGAGAATCTTCTTTGCGCCCATCTCAGCTGCCAACTGGGCAATGGATGCTCCACGCCGTAGTTGGTCAGTTTCCATAGCAAGGTCCACATACGGTGCAACTACCGCTGGATCCTCGTGGGGAACCCCGGCGATAATTACGATGTCATCGCGCATATCCCTAACTGTGCTGAACGCTGCGGTGGAACCTGGTACTGCCTGGCAGACCACGATCGCCTTGATCTGGGGATCCATGGCGAACTGAACGATCTGCCCGATTACCGTCTCCTGCTCTTGCATGAAGTTGTCAGGATAGGTAACGTGAATGATGGAATCCGGATAACGGGCCGCCATCTTCACCGCTGCTTGATACTCTTCTTCGCCTTGGGAGACCGTTCCTGTAATCAGGCCGATCTTAAAGGGCAAAGATGCGGCTTGTGCAGCACCGACTAAACCGAAAACCAATACCAACGCCAATAAAATACAAAGCCTCTTCTTCACTCCGTCCTCTCCTTCTCAAGTGAGATATGATGGCGTAATTATTCTACGAATTACGCAAGTTCTCCTCCCTACGGTGGTGAAAAATGTTCATTTTTCGCAGGAAGACGAAGACTCCCGTCCAGAGCGGATATGAAGAAAACCGCCAGGCGTCAACCGGCGGTTCGTCAGAACTATCACTGTGATCTTTTTCCTGTTTAGCTCACTTCATCCAACTGGCCAGCATACAGCTTGGCATACACCCCAGAGCCAGTCACCAACTGCTCATGGGTGCCCCGCTCTCTGATCCGGCCTTCGGTGAGTACCACAATTTCATCGGCATGGCGGATAGTACTGAGGCGGTGGGCGATAATCAAGGTAGTGCGATCCTTAGACAACTCCATGAGGGCATCCTGGATCTCCAGCTCAGTAACGGTATCAAGGGCAGACGTAGCCTCGTCCAGGATCAACACCGGCGGGTTTTTCAAAAACACCCGGGCAATGGAGATCCTCTGCTTCTGCCCGCCAGAGAGTTTCACTCCCCGCTCTCCCACATAGGTGTCATAGCCATCCTTCAAGCTCATGATGAAATCATGGATCTGGGCCTTTTTGGCCGCCTCCACCATCTCTTCTTCGGAAGCGGAAGGGTTGCCATACAGGATGTTTTCCCTGATTGTCCCAGTAAACAGAAAGACATCCTGCTGCACAAAGCCGATCTGCTGCCGCAGCGAACTCAGGGTTACATCCCTGATATCATGACCGTCAATGAGAATGGATCCTTCCACCACATCGTAGAAGCGGGGGATCAGGTGGCAGAGCGTGGTCTTGCCCCCTCCAGAGGGCCCCACAAAGGCGGTAGTACTGCCCGCGGGAATCTTTAGACTCACGTTGTGCAGCACCTCGGCGTCGGAGTTGTACTGAAACGACACATTCTGCAGTTCAATATCTCCCCGGACAGGTGGGAGATCCACAGCCCCGGGCAGATCTGTTACGCTGGGCTGAACGTCCATAAGCTCAGCAAACCGCCTGAAGCCTGCCATGCCCTGCTGATACTGCTGCGTGAAGGAGATCAGCCGCCGAATCGGCTGCAGGAAATAGCCGATGAACATCAGGTAGGCGGTGAGATCAGCCAAATCGATGCGTCCCGAAAACATAAACAGCGCACCGCAGGTGAGCACCGCAACGTTCAAAAGGTCAGTTAAGAAGCTGAGCCCAGAAGAGTACACCGCCATGGCCCGAAAAGCCTGGTAGCGCGACTTCTTAAAAGCGCTGTTCGATGAATCAAAGCGCTTCAACTCATAGGATTCGTTCACAAAACTCTGGGCTACTCGAATGCCAGAGAGGCTGTTTTCCACATCCGCGTTCACATCAGCGATCCGCCTGCGTTCCTCTCGGAATGCCCTATCCATGGCGCCGCGCTTCGTGTAGGCGTAGTAGCCAATCACTGGTATGAACAGGAAGGTGAGGATGGTCAAGGGTACATTGATTGTGAGCAGGTAGGCAAAGGAGCCGACGAGCATCAGGGAGGCAATGAAAATATCCTCAGGCCCATGGTGGGCAAGCTCGGTGATATCCCGCAGATCATTTACGATTCTGCTCATCAAGTGACCCACCTTGGTATCGTCGAAAAAGCGGAAATCCAGGGTCTGCAGGTGGGAAAACAGATCCTTGCGCATGCGGTACTCAATGTTCACCCCCACCACATGTCCATAATAGTCCACAAAGTACTGGCAGAGAAGACGCAGCACATACAGCACCACCAGGGCGCCTGCCCAGAGCAGTACAGCCCTGAGATTACGGTTGGGGATGAAGTCTTTCATAAAGGTTCTGGTGATAATGGGAAACAAGAGATCCAACACTGCAATGATGCTGGCCGCGAGCAGATCCATGAAAAACAAGCGCCGCTCCGGCTTGTAGTAGGATGCAAACCTCTTGAGAATGCTCAATGCCTTTCAAACCTCACAATCTACCCTTTGATATATGGTTCTCCAGAAGCTTTGGGGCCAACCGCTCGGCCGATAAAGCCTGCTAAGGCCACCATTGTTAGTACGTAAGGCAGCATGTTCATGAACTGGGTAGGAATGCCAATATCCTGCAGGCGCATTTGCAGGGCGTCTGCATACCCAAAGAATAGGCACGCCCCCAAAGCTCCTAAGGGTGTCCATTTTCCGAAAATGACAGCGGCTAGGGCGATAAAGCCTCGTCCAGCGGTCATACCTTCGCTGAACCGGCTGAGGTGGGCAATGGAAAGATAGGTGCCTCCCAGACCCGCCAACGCTCCGCTGATTACCACGGAGATATAGCGCATCTTAAACACGTTGACTCCCACAGTGTCAGCCGCCCGGGGATGCTCGCCCACTGCCCGCAATCTCAAGCCCCAGGGTGTCTTGTAGATCACGATATGCACGACAACTACTGCCACCAATGCCAGGTACACCAGGGGATTCTGCCTGCCCAGGATCCGATCGATCCAGGGAATCGAGGACAGCACCGGCAGGGTGATGTCGGGAATAGTAGTTACGCTGGGTGATGTACCAGCGGTTCCGAAAAAGAACCGGAGCAGGAACACAGTGAGCCCGCCTGCGAAGATGTTGATGGCAGTGCCAGTTACCACCTGGTTGGCGCGATAGCGCACACAGAAGATGGCATGGATCAGCCCGATCAGGCCCCCTGCCAGCATTGCTCCTAACACGCCCACCCAGGGCATCCCTGTATGATAGGTGACAAACATGGCTGTAAATGCTCCTGTGAGCATCATGCCTTCCAGGGCAATATTCACCACCCCGCTGCGCTCCGAGAAGATGCCGCCTAAAGCTGCAAAGATCAACGGGGTAGCCATTCGCAAAGCAGCTGCAAACACTGCTGTGTTGAACATCATGGCAATAACATCGCCCATTACGCATCCTCCTTAAGGCGCAGCATGCGCCGGATTAGATACTCCGCTGCTACAAAGAAGATAATCAGGGCCTGGATGATCGTGATCAGCTCCCGCGGGACCGCTGTTAGACGATCCATGGCGGCGGAGCCTGCCTGCAGGGCGCCGAATAGGATCGCAGCGAGGATTACCCCCACTGGATGGTTTTTCCCTAAGAGGGCTACGGCAACACCCATAAACCCAAGATCAGAGGAAAAGCGCAGGATAAAGCGGTTGTGCAGCCCCAAAATCTGTTCAGTTCCAGCCAAGCCCGCCAAAGCGCCGCTGATCGCCATGGCAATAATGGTGTTGCGGGCCACGTTGATGCCGCCATACTCTGCAGCGGAGGGATTGAGGCCCACTGCCCGCAGTTCGTAACCCCGCTTGGTCTTCCATAAAATGAGGTAAACCGCGGCGGCAGCAACAACAGCCAGGTAGACAGCTGTGGTTAGCCTAGTGGGGGGATAAATCCGGCTCAGGGCCGCCGAGGCGCTGATGCGTGCGGTCTCCGGCACCCAGGATCCTCCGTGAAATGGCCCAGTTACCAACCAGTCAGTGAGAAAGAGGGCGATGAAGTTGAGCATGATGGTGTTAATCACTTCATGGACACCCAGTTTAGCCTTTAACACACCAGCTATGGAAGCCCACAGTGCACCGCCTGCCATACCTGCAACAATGGCCAGGGGCAGATGGATGATCCTGGGAAGATTAGCAAAAGTGAAACCAACCCAAGCTGCAGCAAAGGCGCCAATATAGAGTTGGCCTTCGGCACCAATGTTGAACAACCCGGCGCGAAAGGCAAAGGCCACCGCCATCCCTGTAAACATCAAAGGGGTAGCTCTCTGCAGCGTGGTCGCGATATTCCTCACACTACCCAGCGACTCTTTGAAGAGAATACCGTAGGCAGTGAGGGGGTTCTCGCCTACATAGAGAATGAAGACGGATCCGATCAGCAAAGCTAGCACCACTGCCGCCAAGGGCAGCAGCAATTCTTGCCAGGGAAGCGCTTTAATCTTGGTCCGCACTGCCGCTCACCTCGTTTGCATCATATTCTTCCGGGCGCCCGCCCAACATGAGAAAGCCCAGCTTGTGCTCTGTAACTTCTTCGATGGGCATAACGTTCACGATCTCGCCGTTGTACATGACTGCGACACGATCGCTTAAAGAGAGAACTTCATCCAGCTCCGCAGAAACGAGCAGCACAGCGGCTCCCTGGTCCCTTTGGGCGATTACCTGCTGATGGATAAACTCGATGGCACCAACGTCCACCCCGCGGGTGGGCTGGGAACAGATCAACAGGTCGGGATTCTGGGTGAACTCCCGGGCCACAACGATCTTCTGCTGGTTTCCTCCTGAGAGGGCACGGGCAGGCTGGCTGGCCACAGGGGGACGGATATCATAGTCTCGGATCAGTTCTTCAGCATGCTCTGCGATCTTCTTCTCGCTGCGCAGACCGTTGTGCACGAAGGGCTTGCTGCCGTGCAGACCCAAGATCAAGTTATCCGCTACAGAATAGTCCAAAACCAAACCCCTTCTGTGCCTGTCTTCGGGGACCAAGCCGAAACCGGCCCGGCGAACGCGCAGAGGCGACCAACCGGTAATGTCCTGGTTAGAAAGGTGGATGCTTCCTCCTGCCACCTTCGTTAAGCCGGCAATGGCTTCCACCAGTTCCGACTGGCCATTGCCTTCCACTCCAGCGATACCCAATACTTCGCCGCTTCTCACCGTGAGGCTCACGTTATTCACTTTGACGTGCCCGAACTGATCCTTAACGGTAACTCCATCCAGTCTGAGCACCTCACGGCCTGGCTTGGCAGGGCCTTTCTCCACACGGAGCAGCACAACGCGGCCCACCATCATTTCAGCTAGTTCCTGTTCGTTGGTTTCTGCGGTGGACTTGGTGCCAATCTTCTTACCCCGCCTCAGCACGCTCACCCGGTCAGATACGGCTAAAACCTCTTTGATCTTGTGGGTGATAAATACAATGCTGGTACCCTTGGATTTTAGAGTGTTCAGCACCTCAAAGAGGTCCTCCACCTCTTGGGGTGTCAAGACCGCGGTGGGTTCATCAAGAATCAAAATGTCGGCTCCCCGATAGAGGGCTTTGAGAATCTCCACCCTCTGCTGCAGGCCCACAGACAAATCAGCTACCTTGGCATTGGGATCGATCTTCAGTCCGTATTCTTCTGAAAGCCGCTCTACTTCGCTGACCATACGTTTGTGATCTAAAAAAGGACCCTTGCGGATTTCCGAACCGAGCACGATATTCTCGGCCACCGTCAAAGGTTCAATCAGCATAAAATGCTGGAACACCATGCCGATCTTCAAATCGATGGCCTGGCGCGGCTCTGTGATCTGCACAGGCTGGCCCCGGACGATAATTTCTCCTCCGTCCTTTTGATACAGCCCGTAGAGAATGCTCATCAGCGTTGATTTGCCTGAACCATTTTCCCCAACAAGAGCGTGAATCTCGCCGTGGTTCAAGTCAAAATCCACTTTGTCATTGGCCAAAACCCTGGGGAACTGTTTGGTAATGGCCCGCATTTCCAAAACCTTGCCCATGGGACAACCTCCCTGCGAAAAAAAGGAGGCGCCGCCCACCTCTATGGCGGCGAGCTGCCTCCCTCTAGTTTATCTTGGACTATTGGAGAGGGTTAGAGACTACGATCTCTCCAGAGATAATCTTCTGCTTAGCCTCTTCAATGGTATCGAGCACTTCTTGAGGAATGATGTCCTTGGTGTAGAGGAACTCAGAGGTGCCTACACCGCCGTCTTCAATACCAAAGCTCCAAATGCCGCCCTCAAGGGTTCCTTCGGCAGCAGCCTTGATCACTTCGTAGACAGCCAGGTCAACCCTCTTAACCATGGAGGTGAGCACGGTACCAGGAGCCATGAAGTCTTGATCGGAGTCCACACCGATGGCGTAGAAGCCATTGCTTACAGCAGCATCAATCACACCGCTGCCTGTTCCGCCAGCTGCATGATAGACAATGTCAGCACCGCGTTCATTTTGGCTGATTGCCAGTTCGCGGCCTCTGCCTGGGTCGTCAAAGGCACCTGCGTAGTTGACGAGCACTTGCGCATCTGGATTAGCCCATTTAACACCTTCTTCAAATCCCACTTGGAACTTGCGGATCAGGGGAACTTCCATTCCGCCCACAAAGCCCACGGTGTTGGTCTCGGTCATCATACCAGCCAGAACACCTACGAGGAAAGAACCTTCATGCTCCTCAAAGAGCAGAGAGGTGACGTTGGGGTTGTCCACCACGTCATCCACGATGGCGAATTTCACATCGGGATAGTCAGCAGACACTTCAGTCAAAGCGCTCTGGTGGATAAAGCCAATAACAATGATCAGGTCCAAACCTAGATCAGCATAGGCACGCTGATGTTCTTCCATCTCAGCAATGTCCGCAGGCTCCACATAAATCACATCTACGCCCAGCTCTTCCTTGGCCTGCATCAGACCACGGTAGGCAGCGTCGTTAAAGGACTGGTCGCCCAGGCCTCCCTCGGCGAAGATCAGGCCGATTCTGGTCTGAGCCGAAACAGGAGCAGCCATCAAGCCGATAAGAAGAACCATGACAACTAGTAAACTCATTTTGTTTCGCACGGTAAAAACCCCCCTGTGAGATTTCTAATTCAATTATTCCTTCTTCATTGTACAGCTAATTCCTTCCTAGGGGAAGTGGAATCGTTTGGTCCCAAGTGCTTGTTTATCCTTTTACTACGGCCACAGTTTTCAGCTTGAGGACGGGCTTGACTAAATCCATTTGATCGCCCATCACATCCTCAATGTTTTTGTAAGCCTTGTAGTATTCTTCCGCAGTATCGCTTCGGCGCCTTTTGCCCAACACTACCTTTTTCTCTGCGAAATCAGCCAACACTTCCTCTACGGTGAACTGGCGTACTGCCTCCTTGCGCCCCATCACCCGGCCCGCTCCGTGGCTGGCAGAATGGAATGCTTCGGGATTGCCAAGTCCTTCCACAATAAATGAGTAGGAGCCCATGGCCCCGGGGATGATGCCCTGCTCCCCCTGTTTGGCGCTGATCGCACCCTTCCGGTGCACCCACACCTCCTGCCCGAAGTGGCGCTCTTTAGCGGCATAGTTGTGGTGGGCGTTCACTTCCCTGATAAACTGGACGTCCTTGATACCGGCGAAGCGAGCCAAGCCTTCCCTTACTATCGTCTGCACCCGCTCCATGATGAGCCTGCGGTTTTCCTTGGCAAACTCCAGGGCAAAGGTCATCCAACCAATATACCCCCGGGCTTCTTCTGTTTCCAGCGGTAGATAGGCCAAATCGAAATGGCTGGGCACTGGAGAGCCCATGCGTTTGTTGAGATCCCTGGCCAAGCGGTTGAAGTAGTTGGCGACTTTGTAGCCGAAATTGCGGGAACCAGTGTGCACCATAATCCCCAAAAAGCCTTCCTCGTCTTCCTGGAGTTCGATAAAATGGTTGCCTCCGCCTAAAGTGCCAAGCTGCAGGTAAGCTTGATCTTTCCCAGGCAGCTCCTTGGCTCCGTACCGGTACAGTTTTTCCACGGGGTATTTGTCCAGGAACTTGGACTTCTGTTTTTGCCTATGATGCTCGAAACCCTGGGGTACTTCCCGCATAATCTGCCCCACCAGGTACTGAGCCAGTGTTCCCCCGGGAGTAGTCACTTCCCGCAGCAGTTCAGCCTGGACCTTGGTGTGGGCAAAAACCATGCCGCACCCAATGTCCACCCCCACGGCGTTGGGAACGATCGCTCCCTGACTAGCCAGCACCCCGCCTATGGGCATGCCGTAACCGGTGTGGGTGTCTGGCATCAAGGCGATATGCTTGAAGGCAAAGGGCAGGTTGGAGAGGTTCTGCGCCTGCCTTAGGCACTCCTCATCCAAATGCTCTCTGCTGGGCAGCCATACTTTGATGGGTATGCGCTGCTCGTTGTTATCAAAAATAACAAACATGCCTAGCTCCCTTCCAGATACTCCAGTTTTGCCAGGGTCAAGCCCAGACTCTCCACAAGCCCTAGACCTTCCGCCAGGCCCTGATCCACGAACTCTGGGTGGTGAGCATCGGAGTTCACCACTACAGTCACCTCATACTCCCTGGCCAGCTCCCAAAAGGGACGCCAAGGATAGGCCACCCTCATACCCTGAGAAGACTCCACAAGGCGGTTTATCAGGCCGTTGCCATTGATCTCCAGAGGAAGCTGCAGTTCCTGTGCGGTGCTGAGAATATCCCTGGAAGCAGCCTCAGTGTTCTTATCCCAATCCCTATAGGTCAGCCCAAAAAGATCCGGGTGGGCAACAAAGGAAAACAGCCCGCTGCGCATAGATTCAACTAGATGTTTGGTATAGGCCAGCAGGTGCGCAGCATCTAGAATGTCCACATGGCTGCTGACCCAGCCCCCGCTGTATGGGTAGAAATGGCATCCCAACGCCAGGTAGTCCAAGCCATACTCCCCCAGCAGCACGTCTTCAAAGTAGCTGTGATACTCACTGGCCCACTCACATTCCATACCTTTGAGAATAGTTAGCTCGGGGAAGCGTTGTTGAGCGTCTTCAATGGCCCTCACATAGGCAGGAAGGGCTGAACTGCCCATGCGCATAAACAACCAGCGATTGTCCGGAAGGGGTGTGTGGTCTGCAAATCCAAGCACGCTGAGGCCCCTGGAAACTGCAGTGCGCATGTAGTCGCCCACCTCACCTTCAGCGTGTTTACAGCGAAAAGTATGCGTATGATAATTCTTCAAATGAAAAGACCTCCATAACTCTATAACCCTTAAACAGAACAGGCGGGCCGAGGCCGCACCCTTCAGTTCTTACTTTACTATTATGGAGCGCGATTCGCAACTACTAGAGCTTGTAGACGATTTGCTGGTAAGGTAGAATTAGTTGCAGATGCACTCGATATTTGGGAGGAACCATTATGGTCAGTGCTGAGTTTGTATTTAGAGTGCTTATCCTTGTTGTAATCACAGCATTTATTTCCCGGCTCTATTGGCGCCTGGGGATGCGCCTGCTGCTCCTGTGCAAGATAAGATTCCCCAAGTCCATCCTGGCCGTGATTTCTGCTGCCCTAGGAGTTACCACCCTATTTGCCTTACTCTGGGTGTATGTTTACCATGGCTTCGGCTACCAGCCAGATATCTACCGCGTCGGAGACCGCTCAACCAATAAGGTGGCCATAACCTTCGATGACGGCCCCAGTCGGGAGTTCACCCCTGCCATCCTGGAGATTCTGCGGGAGCATGACGTGCCTGCCACTTTCTTCCTGGTAGGAAGCCATGTGGAGAAGTATCCTGATATTGCCAGGCAGATTGTTGAAGACGGTCACACCATAGGCAGCCATACCCAAAACCATCGCAATCTTCCTACCCTTTCCACACTGGAATTACAAAAGGAAGTGATGGAGGCCACCGCCGTTATTACAGAAATCACAGGGGAATACCCCACTTTTGTGCGGCCTCCCCGGGGCATGTACGATGATCGCTTCAGGCGTTTGGCCAAGCTTCTGGGCCAGGAAATCGTACTGTGGTCAATCTCCACCCGCGACTGGCGGTATGGTGTCACTGCCACCTATATCGAACGCCTGGTAGAAAGCCGCGTGCGGGGGGGAGACATCATTCTCTTCCACGACAGCGGAGCACTGTTGAAAAACGAAGGAGGCGACCGCCGCGCCACGGTGCTGGCCCTCCCCCAAGTGATAGAGATCATCAGAGCCAAGGGCCTAGAAATCGTGCCCTTGGCGGAGCTGCTCCACGACGCCCCGATGGAAGCATTCCCCCAAATCGACCGGCCTGAGTAAGGAGGGAGACCATGCGGGTTGTGACTGCATCCCAACACCATGCCCAGTCCATCGCCAACATCTACCGTCAAGCCTTTCCTGAAAGTGCTGCGCTGTTTTTCCGGCGCGTACCGGAAACGCGGCTGATCCAGCTGCTGGAGCTGACCTTTTCCCTGCTGTTTACCATGGGTGTCCAAGGTTCCCTAGCCGTGGACGAGCAAGGCTGCATAGCCGGTTACTGCCTGTATAGTACATCGTCCACTGCGGAAACCCGTCCAAGCAGTGGGGATGTGCTTCGTCCCCTGGGAAAGATGGCTGTTCTAGCAGGACCGTGGGCTCTCTTGAAGCTTCTGGTCAACGAGGTGACTATGGCGCTCACTGCGCGCAGAATGAAAAAAGTACCTAAACCCGAGGCCACCATAGTATCCGTGGCTGTACTCCCTGGTTATCAGGGACAGGGTGTAGGTACTCTGCTCTTAAGCTTTGTCCTGGATCAGCTCAAGGGACAGTCTGTGGGGCTGAACGTCCGAGCCGATAACGAACCTGGCAAACGTCTCTATGCCTCGGCAGGCTTTGAGAAATACGGGCGCAAGCGGGACCTTTCCGGCACCTGGTTGATGATGTATAGAAAACCCTCGCCTTGACACCTGCGCTCTGCAGCCTACTCAGTCCGCCGCTTCATGCGCTCCAACAAAAGAGCGCGTTTTCTTTTGATCCTCTCCCGGACCTCTTCCGTTCTTGCCAGATCCAGCTCGGCATCGACAAATTCACCTTCTGCCATACGCACCAACAGCCATACTCCCTCCCTGCTTCCAGGGGGAAGTCTACCTACAGGAATTGTGAACTGCTTCTGGCCTTCTTCCAGGAGCAGCACCGCGGTTTTTCCATCCACAATGCGGTCAATCACCGCTGATTGCCTGCAGTTAATCATCTGTCACTCCTTTAACACAAGCCAATCCCTGGGCCTTAATATCCTGCAGCCTGTTTTCGCCAATGCCTTCAATGCGGTGTCGCAGCTCATCAACACTGCGAAATGGCCTGGCCGCCCTCTCCTCAACAATCTGCAGGGCGCGTTCCGGGCCAATATGGATAATCTCCTGCAGCTCCTCAAAGGAGGCAGTATTCAGATCCACGCAGCGTTGGGAGAGGCTGCCCGGCCTGCTGGTTTCCAACTCGTAGCGCATTCCGTCTGTCTTTACCACAATGGTGCCGAACTGCTCAGTACCAAAACTTGGAATTCCCAAGATCTTCAGCCTGTCTATAACCTCCTGGTGGGGATGGCCGTAGTCGTTGCCCACACCTGCCGAATAGATGACTAGATCGGGATCCACAGCCAGTAAAAACTCCAAGGATGACGAGGTGCGTGAGCCATGATGCCCCAACTGCAGAATTCGGGCTTGGACCTCCAGCCCTTCCCTGAGCATCGCCCGCTCAGAGCTGCTTTCCGCATCACCAGTGAACAGAAAGCTGACTTCGCCATATATGGCCCTGAGCACGATACAGGTCTCGTGCAGATTGCTGCTGAGCCTAACTGGGTTCAGCACCTGGAGGGTCAAATCTCCGAAATGCTCCTCGCCGCCTGTTCGGGGCTCGAAGTAAGCCGCGTCGGAGTCTAACACTGCATCCAGCAAGCCCTCAAAGAGGGTGGTGGTGTGCTCATAACCAGACATCCACACCTCTTTCACCTTAAGCTCCCGGACGATCTCAGCTGCCTGCCCAATGTGGTCGGCGTGGGGGTGGGTTAGCACCAAGAGGTCGATGGTATCAACTCCCAGCCTCCTGAGATAATCTAGGACCTGAGTTCCCTTCTGATCCCCTGCATCAATGAGTATCGCAAAATCCGCTGTTCGCAGCAGAGTTGACTCTGCCTGGCCCACATCGATGTAGTGGACCTCCAATCCACTCCCAGCCAAGGCACTGCCGCACCCAGCAGCAATCAGAAGAAGCAACACCAGCAAGGCTGCTGACAACCGTTTTCGCATAGAACCACCTTCGAATTCGCCTGATGGCCCAGTATTCTCCAGGAGGCTCTGCTTGTCCTTCTATCTCCCCGATCCTCTCCATAGCATGCTGGCTCACTGCACCAGCCTAGAGAGAAACTCCCTGATCAGGGGGGCTGCTGATTGACCTCCCACACCACCTTCTTCAACCAAGAGGGCAAAAGCGATCTTCTCCTCAGAAGACAGAGTTGTATGGCCGGCAAACCAGGCATGGGTACCCCTTCCCACCACTTCCGCGGTACCTGTCTTACCATAGACGGTAAGCCCCTCCACCCGTGCCTGTGTTCCTGTGCCTTCCCGAACCACATCGGCCAGCATGGAGTTGAGCATCTCTACTGTCTCTGGCTTTAGAACCGGTTCTTCTTCAGTTTGCTCTCCTTCGCCTTTAACGAGATGCAGGGGAGGTAAGTATCCTCCATTGGCAAATACCCCGAAAATCTGCGCCATGTGCAGAGGGGTTAGGAGCACTTGATCCTGGCCAATGGCAGACCAGGCCAAAGCTACGCGGCTGCGGGCTGGCGTGCCCACCTGGCTGGCGGACATGGGCAGGCCTAGGCGGTAGGTTTCCCCAAGCCTAAACTTGTTGAAATACTCTTCCAGCTTAGCGGCTCCCAAGTCCAAGCCCACCTGTGCCACTGTAGTATTTATGGAATTGACTAGAGCATCATGGAGAGTGTGTTCCCCGAACACCTGCCCCTGGTAGTTGCGGACGATGTTTCCCTGTACCGACAGCTCTCCATCGTCTGTAAAGGTGCTGGAGGGTTCATAGAGGCCTTCATTCACAGCGGCCGCCACAGTGAGAACTTTAAAGACTGAGCCAGGCGGATAGAGGCCCTGCAGGGCACGGTTAAACATGGGACGGTTGGGATCAGAGCTCAACGCCTGCCAGCGGCTGGCACTGATGCCGCCGATAAACTCGTTAGGATCATAGCCAGGGGTTGAAGCCAAGGTCAAGACAGCTCCGGTTTCTGCGTTGATCACCACCAAGGCGCCAGCCTGTTCACCCAAAACCACATAGGCCAGCTCCTGCATGGCGCGCTCCAGAGTCAGCTCCAGATCAACGCCATCCTCCGCCGCCTTGTCCCCCAGCAGGACAGGAGTGTCCCCGGCACGTTCCACATAAAAACGATACCCCGGACGCCCGCGCAGAACGTCATCTCTGCTGCTTTCCAAGCCAGCGCGGCCTGCGATCTCTCCGCTCACATACTCCCGCTCAGGATAGGCGTTCATCATTTCCTGCGTCACTTCACCTAAGTAACCTGTGATGTGTCCGGTAGTACTTCCTTCGGGATAGGCCCTCACTTCGACTCGCCGGAAAAACACGCCAGGGATGGGCCGCAGCACCGGATCCACTCTCTGATACTCCTCTTCCGAAACTGTGATCAAGGGTATAAACCAGTGGCCCTGCACTCCCGGTGCTTCATACTGGCTTACTACATACTGGGGATCGAGACCCAGTTCCGCCTCTAAGGAACCTAGGAGCCATTCAGGGGCTGAGATCCGATCAGGCTGCACTCCCACTGTCACCCGGCTGCCCTCGCCTGCAAGGATCTGCCCAGAGTTGTCCACAATCCTGCCGCGGCTGGGGTCCAAACGGGTCCTGGAATAACGTGCTTCTAAGCCGTATTCAGGCAGGGGCAGGTTGTCCTGCCACTGGATCTTCCACTGATCGAAGATTTTGGCGCGCTTGACCGCCAGCGTACCTTGGGCCGAGAGCGGTTCGAAGTAACTGCTGGTATATTCCAGTGCAAAACTGAACTCCGCTTCGGTGCTGGTCTTTGACAGGAGAGTAAGGTCTGTAAGCTCAATGTTTGTGAGGGCGAAAGCCTCGCCAAACTCCCCAAAGGCCCTACGAAAATCAGCGTCAGTGGGATGGGCGTCGGTTGTGAAATAGTCGTCCAGCCCTGAGAACTCCTCCGCGGCCACCTGCTCTAAAAAAGCTCCAGCCGCATCAGCAGGGTCAAGCTGCAGGTAGTACCAGACCACAGCACCTCCTGCGCCAAGCAGAATGATGGCAGCTATCACGAGTATCACGACCGTCTTTTTCATATGCGTCTCCCCTCAGATAGTCTTCGCGGTAAAAACGAATCCACTAAATTGTTCGCAGGCTCCCCTGCCTTCTTGGGTCAGGTCCTCATTCCTTCCAGAATCCAGGGCTGAGCACTGCGAGCATGGTGAACAGTTCAAGGCGCCCGAGCAGCATGAAGAATGATAGGAGGAGTTTGCTTACTGGGCTCAACACTGCGTAACTGCCACTGGGCCCAACAGAACCAAAACCAACACCGATATTGCCCAGGGTGGAGGCCACGGCACTCATGGAGCTGATCATATCCAAGCCTTGTAAGCTGATTAGGAGCGAACCGACGCCGAAAACGCCGATATAGAGAAGCAAGAAGCCCACAACTCCCTGCACCACCGATTCAGGCATGACCCTCCCGTTGATAACCACCGGTTGGGCCGCCTGAGGATGGAGAACCTTGGCCACCTCCCGTTTCACCACCTTGGCGGCGATGAGCAGCCGCACCACCTTCACCGAACCAGAGGTGGAGCCTGCACTTGCCCCCACAAACATGAGGGTAAAGAGGATGCCTTTACTGAATGAGGGCCACAGGTCAAAATCCGTTGTGCTGTAACCGGTGGTGGTCATCACCGATCCTACTTGAAACAGGGCATGTTTCACCGTGTCCCCGAAGCTGGCATAGGTGCGGCCGTACAGGTTTAAAGATATGCCTAACACACATATCGCGGCTATGATGATGTACAGACGCAGTTCCACATCGGCAAGGGCATGTCTCCAGCGGCCCTTGATCAGATCATAGTACAAAGAGAAGTTCACACCAGCCAGAAACATGGCTGCAGCCAGAACAAGGATCAGGGGACTGTTCACGCTGTGCCTGGTGAGGCTGTCATTGTACAGGCCAAAACCGCCTGTACCCACGGTGCCGAAGGCTAGGATAAAGCTCTCAAACCAGGATACACCTGACGCCCGTACGGCAAAGAGTATTATGGCAGTCAGTACTCCGTAAATGGCATAGAGTATTTTGCTGGTAGCCGCGATGCGGGGTGTAAACCTGTCTGGTGATGGCCCTGGGCTTTCCGCCTTAAACATTTGAGACCCTACTAATCCTAGGGTGGGCAGAATTGCCAATGTCAATACAAGAATTCCCATCCCTCCCACCCAGTGCATGAGGGAGCGCCAGAACAGAATTCCTTTAGGCAGAGCTTCTACATTACGGATGGCGGAAGCCCCCGTTGTGGTCAAGCCCGATACTGCTTCGAAAAAAGCGTCAGTAAAAGAGGATACAGACCCCGATAGCACAAAGGGAAGGGCGGCGAACAGAGCTGCAACTACCCAACCCACCGTAACAATCACCATGGCTTCCCTGGTTTTGAGTCGGGAAGACTTAACTGGGATGTTGGAGAGAAACAGTCCTATCAGTCCCAGAATACCCATGGACAGCAGAAAACCGAAGACCGAGCTCCTCTCACGAAAAGACAGGGAGACGCCGAGAGGAACAGCCAAAATCGCACCTTCAATCAGCAGAAGGTTTCCGAGGACCCTTGCGACCAATCCAAAATTCATGCCCTATCCCCCTCCGTTTCGGATAGAAGAGCCTGTTCAAAGCTGGCAGCTCCGCGTGCAGGCAGAAGGCAATCACCCGATCCTGAGCCTGGATGGTGGAATCGCCCTTAGGAATGAACACCTGGCCCTGCCGCACAATGGCGCCAAGGATCACACCCCGGGGAATCCGAGCTTCCGATAGCTTCCTGCCGATAATGGGCGCATCGGAAGGCACCAGTATTTCCAACGCTTCAGCTTGTCCCCCAAACATAAGCGATAATGAAGCGATCTGCCCGCCTTGGATGAAGCGCACCAGTTCACCTGCGGAAATGAGCACAGGATTGACCGCTCGATCGATACCCAGCTGCTCAATGATGGGCACGAAGTTGGAGCGGCTTACCTTGGCCACCACCTTGGCCACTCCATGCTGCTTGCCCAGGAGTGCCAACATCAGGTTTTCTTCATCATGGCCTGTAAAGGAGACTAGCGCATCCATCTCCTCCAAGTTCTCGTCCTGCAACAGCTCTAAATCTGTGCCATCTCCCCAAATAATTAGGGCACCTGGCAGGTTGGCCGCCAGATAATCACAGCGTTCCTCATCCTGCTCGATAATTTTCACTGTCAGACCACTGGTTAGGAGGCGACCCGCCAGGTAGAAGGCGGCTTTGCCTCCTCCCAGAATCATCACCCGCTTGGTCACATGCCGCTGCCCCAAGGCGGAATGAGCCCTGATTAGGGCGGTAACCGTCTCGCGGCGTCCTATGAGGTGCAGCATATCTTCTTCTTCAACACGAGTGGTGCCGGAAGGGATGATCACTTCACCATCGCGATAGAGCGCCCCAACCAGCATTCCGTCGAAAACCCCTGCCTCGGCCAGCGTCCTTCCCACCACTTCCGGCAGGGCGTGGGCGGGTACTTCGAAAAGACCCACCTTGCCTTCGGCAAAGGACTCCACATGGGAGCTGTAGCCCCGCAGAATGTAGCGGGCCACATCATTGGCAGTGTCGAGCTCTGGATTGGTGACAAAATCCAGCCCCAGCTCTGTTTTGATGAACTCCATCTGCCCAGCATACTCAGGGCTGCGCACCCGCGCCGCCACCCGGGGACAGCCCAGCTTCTTGGCCATCAGGCAGACCAGCACATTGGTCTCATCACTGCTGGTTACCGCCACCACCAAATCCTTCTTCTTCACGTCCAAGCTCTCCAAGAGCCGCAGCTGAGCTCCGTTTCCAGTTATGGTGAGCACATCAAGGCGGTTGGCTGCCCTGAGCAGAGCCTGTTCGTCGACGTCCACCACTGTAATGTTGTTTTCCCGCCCCGCCAAAGTCTCCGCGAGCTTGTAGCCCAGCTTTCCCATTCCTACGATTAATATATCCATCAGTCTTACCCCCAAGCCTGTACGGGATCTAGTCTTTTACCCTTGACATATTCCTAAGTATTATGCTATACTATATCCACACCGTTTTGTAATGAAAACAGATTCATACGAAACGCGGAACTCTCCGAATATCATTTTTATGACAGCGGGGGACCCGATCTTGTGGGGTGAATCCTGGTTCTAAGGAAGGGCAACTTGGGTGTCCTAACCCGTCAGCTAACCTCGTAGGAGTACGCCAAGCGTGTGACGACTTAAGGTCGTTCATACGCTTTTTTTGACCGCTGACTGCGGTTCCTGTGCTGCTCGCCACTGGCAAGCTGGTGCCCAAAAATATCCTGGAAGGGGTTGACGATCCATGGGTGTAGAAAAGCCGACCACAATTGAAGAGATCAAACAGCATCTAGAGTCAAATCTAGGGAAGAAGGTCTTCATCAGAGCTAACAAGGGACGCCGCCGTTACTTAGAATCTGAGGGAATCTTAGTAGAAACATACCCGAAATTGTTTGTAGTAGATTTGGACCAAACAAATGCAGTTCGCCGCCGTTCTTATACCTATGCTGACGTACTAACAGATACGGTGCAGATCACCATCAATAACGAGCAAAGCAGTTCTTACTGACCTATCCTCCCTCTCAAAGGGCCAAGGACGTTAATCCTTGGCCTTTTTTCTTTTGAGGATCAGCTCTCCCGCGGCTTCGCGCCTAAACCGCTCAGCGAACTCTCGGGCAAACAGCATTTTCTCCTGGAGAATCTCCACTGACTCCGGGAAGTTGAGCAGGCTCGCCACACTCTCCACCTTCTGCAGATACTCGTCTCCATAGAACTCTAACGCATCTTCCAGACCTTTACCCCGGCAGGCACAGTGCCAGAAGTCCAACCAAATGTCCAGGGTGCCGAAATGGTCCAGGATGTCAGCATCCTGCACCAGCTGCACATAGGGGGGGTACTCCCTCTGTTTGCGGAGGGTATGGCTGCCCACGATCTCCGCAATCTGCTCCAATTCCTGGGGCGAGCAGTGGTCTTTGAGCATCTCCCTGACCAACAGGGCCCCATACTCCCAGTGCGGTTCAATGCCCTTCCCCACATCATGGAACCAACCCGCGGCTGTGATCACCTCGTCCCAGCTTTCCTCCCCAGGAAAGATCAGTTCACGCAGCTGAAGGGCGATCTCAGCCACCCTTTGGCCGTGGTAGTAGACAAAACCCCGTTCCCGATCTGGGTGGGTGCAGCGTCTGACCATGGCTTTGTGTGCCAATTCCCTCATAGCATCCAAGTCCATAAATGTTTCTCCTTACCACCAGTATTCCCTATACATTCTCGTCTGCAGGACAAAACCCTGTTTCTCCCAGCACCTCCAGTTGCATTGGCACCAAAGAATCACAGTCTCATAAGCTAGTAGAGCGGATTGTAGAGAGGGAAGTGGTGCCGTGACTTTAGCCGACCTAACCCGAGGCCAGTGGGGAGTCGTGGAAATGGTCAGTGCAGAGGCTGTGCTGCGGCAGCGGCTTTTCGATCTGGGGCTGGTGCCCGGCACCCTCGTGCAGGTTCGTTTCATTGGGAGAAAGGGAAACCTGGCAGCTTACTATGTGCGGGGATCGGTGCTAGCTCTACGCCGCAGCACAGCCCAACAGGTATTGATCAGGTCCGAGGGGGATTCCAGATGAAGTCAAGCTATCTTGTTGCCCTGGCAGGAAACCCTAACACTGGCAAGAGTACGGTGTTCAATGCCCTCACCGGACTGAAACAGCACACAGGCAACTGGCCTGGGAAAACTGTGCTCCTAAAAAGGGGAACCCTGCGCCATCAAGGCAATACCTACGAGATCGTGGACCTCCCTGGTACTTATTCTCTCTCCGCCTCCTCTCCAGAAGAGGAGGCCGCCCGGGAGTTTATCACCCTGGGTGACCCCGATGTAGTAGTGGTGGTGGTAGACGCCACCTGCCTAGAGCGTAACCTCCATCTCACGCTGCAGATCCTTCAGCTCACGCACCAGGTGGTAGTCTGCCTCAATCTGATGGATGAAGCTGAGAAGCTGAACCTGCGCTTGGACCCAAGCAGGCTCGAAGCGGAGCTGGGCGTTCCAGTGGTTCCTACCGCGGCTGTGACCGGAGAGGGGCTGCAAGACCTCAAAGATGCCATAGCCAGAACCGCCCAGGGGCAACTCACCCCTCAGCCTAACCCGGTGAACACAGACGAAGAACAGCCCACAGCTGCTCTCTACAGACGGGCCGAAGAAATCGCCGCCCTGGTGGTGGGCAATCCGCCGGAACCGGGCACTGGGTTCACCGCCCGCCTGGACAATCTGGTCACCTCCCGTGCGTTCGGCATTCCCTTTATGCTCGTGCTGCTCGGGGGCATTCTCTGGCTCACCATCTCAGGCGCCAACTATCCCTCGGAGATCCTTGCTAAAGCCTTCTTCAAAGTGGAGGCTTACCTAGACCTGCTCTTCACTAAGCTGAACTTCCCGACTTGGCTCCATGGTGTGCTGGTTTTAGGTATGTACCGCGGCCTAGCTTGGGTGGTTTCTGTCATGCTGCCGCCCATGGCCATTTTCTTTTCCCTCTTTACCCTGCTGGAGGATCTCGGCCTGCTGCCCCGCATCGCCTTCAATCTAGACCCCTACTTCCAGCGCGCCGGAGCCAACGGCAAACAGGCCTTAACCATGGCCATGGGTTTTGGCTGCAATGCTGCTGGAGTAACTGCTGCCCGCATTATCGATTCTCCCCGGGAACGTTTGGTGGCCATTCTCACCAACAACTTCATGCCCTGCAATGGACGTTTCCCTATTTTGATCGTCATGGGAACAATAGCGGCAGGTTCTGTGGCGCGACCAGGAGCAGGCTTTACTCCCGCCTTGATCGTACTGGGGGCAATTGTAGTCAGTGTGCTGGCGGCCCTCATCGCTTCCAAGCTGCTCACCGCCACCATACTCAGGGGCGAATCCTCCTTCTTTATCTTGGAGCTGCCTCCCTATCGCCTGCCCCAGGTGGGGGTAGTGGTGGTACGCTCATTTCTCGACCGTACCCTCGCGGTGCTGTGGCGCGCAGTGGTGGTAGCGGCTCCCTGCGGAGCCCTAACCTGGGTTTTGGCTAATGTCAGTGTCAGCGGAGCCACCCTTTTGGCCCATCTATCCAGCTGGCTCCACCCTCTAGGCAGCGCCATGGGCCTGGACGGCGTCATTCTCCTCGGCTTTATCTTGGGCCTGCCCGCCAATGAGATCATCATTCCCATCATCTTCATGGGCTATCTGTCCGCCAATTCCCTCATGGAAGTGCAGGGTCTGGCAGCCATTCAGGAAATCTTGACTAACCACGGATGGACCTGGCTCACCGCCCTTAATTTCATGGTCTTCGCGATCTTCCACTGGCCCTGCGCCACCACCCTGCTCACCATCAAGAAGGAAACGGGAAGCACCAAGTGGACCCTGCTCTCCGCCCTGCTTCCCACTGCGTTCGGCGTCATCCTCTGCGTACTTCTTGCGAGAATCGTAAAGTTATGGGCTGTATAGTCTCTTTCTAACACCCGCCCCCCTCACCCTTATTTGACGCCTCCATACACTAAAGTATATAATTGTGAAGGAATCCCAACGCCAATGGAGAACTTGTTGCAAGGGAACAATGCCTGACCTTGTGACCGCCGTCACATGATTTCACCACGCCCCACGGCGGCTGAGGATGCACTGAGTGCTGCAGGCTTTATTTTCAATACTATTACGAGGGGGAATTGTAGGCTTATGCGCAAGATGACCGTAAATGGAAACTTCGCTGCTGCCCACGTGGCTTACGCCTTTAGTGACGTAGCGGCGATTTATCCCATTACTCCATCATCAGACATGGGCGAGTACTGTGACGAATGGGCCGCCCACGGCAAGCAGAACATTTTCGGACGCCCTGTACGCGTCGTTGAGATGCAGTCCGAAGCAGGCGCAGCAGGTGCTGTGCATGGATCATTAGTGGGGGGAGCACTGACTTCCACCTTTACAGCTTCCCAAGGGCTCCTGCTGATGATTCCAAATATGTATAAGATCTCTGGCGAGCTGCTGCCCGCTGTCTTCCATGTGTCAGCCCGCTCAGTGGCTGCCCATGCCCTGTCCATTTTTGGTGACCATTCAGACGTAATGGCCGCCAGACAGACCGGCTTTGCCATGCTGGCTTCCGGTTCTGTGCAAGAAGTAATGGATCTGGCATTAGTAGCACACCTGGCCACTTTGAAGAGCCGTGTGCCTTTCGTGCATTTCTTCGATGGTTTTAGAACTTCCCATGAGTATCAAAAGATCGACGTCATCGACTATGACGAGATGGAAAAACTCATGGACAAAGAAGCGGTAGCCGCTTTTAGAGCCCGGGGAATAAACCCTGAGCATCCAGAACTCCGGGGAACAGCCCAGAACCCTGACATCTACTTCCAGGGCCGCGAAGCTGCCAACCCATTCTATTTGGCAGTGCCTGAATACGTGATTGAAGCTATGAATCAGGTGGCCGAGCTCACCGGACGCTCCTACAAGCCTTTTGACTATGTAGGCGCCGAAGATGCTGAACACGTAATTGTGTCCATGGGCTCCAGCACTGATACCATTGAGGAGACGGTGAACCACCTCAACTCCCGCGGCGCAAAGCTCGGCTTGGTTAAGGTTCGCCTCTATCGTCCTTTCTCTGCTAAACACCTTGTTGAGGTTCTTCCTCAGTCGGTTAAGCGTATTGCCGTGCTCGACCGCTGCAAGGAGCCTGGTTCCTTAGGCGAGCCTCTCTACCTCGACGTCCTGGGAGCTTTGACCGAAACCGGACGCACCAACATCGAAGTTGTTGGCGGACGCTACGGCCTCAGCTCGAAAGAGTTTACACCTGCTATGGTGAAGGCTGTCTTTGACAACCTGGCCCTGAACGAACCTAAGAACCACTTTACCGTGGGAATTACAGACGATGTGACCTTCACTTCTCTGAACATCCCCGAGAGCTTGGACATCGGCCCTGAAGGCTTGATCAGCTGCAAGTTCTACGGCCTGGGTTCCGACGGTACTGTTGGTGCTAACCAGAACAGCATTAAGATCATCGGTGATCACACCGATATGTATGCCCAAGGCTACTTCGAATACGACTCCAAGAAGTCGGGTGGTATCACCATTTCCCACCTGCGGTTCGGGAACAGCCCCATTAAGGCCCCGTACCTGGTCAATGAGCCAAACTTAGTGGCCTGTCACAATCCTTCCTATGTGAAGCGCTATGATCTGTTGGACGGCATTAAAGAAGGCGGCGTCTTCCTGCTCAACTCTCCCTGGACTTTGGAGGAGATGGAAACGGAACTGCCTGCCTCGCTCAAGAGAACCATTGCCCAGAAGAAACTGCGCTTCTACAACATTGATGCTGTGAAGATTGCAGCTGAGATCGGCTTGGGCGGAAGGATCAACACAATCCTGCAGTCCGCGTTCTTCCAGATCGCCAATGTGATTCCGCCTGCAGATGCAGTGAAGTACATTAAAGAAGCTATTTCCAATACTTATGGCGACAAGGGCGAGAAGATCGTCAACATGAACTATGCTGCTGTGGACAGCGCCGTATCCCACCTGGTGCAGATCGACTACCCAGCAAGCTGGGGCGAAGCCACCGAGGCTGCTGCAGCTGCCGAGCCCACCATTCCCTTTGTGGACAATGTGGTCCGTCCAGTTCAGTCCCTGAAGGGCAACGAGCTTCCTGTCAGCGCCTTTACGCCTGACGGCATCATGCCCACTGGCACCACCGCCTACGAAAAGCGCGGTATCGCCATCAACGTGCCGAAATGGATCTCTGAGAACTGCATCCAGTGCAATCAGTGTGCCTTCGTCTGTCCCCATGCGGTCATCCGTCCGTTCCTGGCCACCGACGAAGACCTGGCCGATGCTCCTGAAGAGTTTGTAACCCTGAAGGCTGTTGGTAAGGACCTTGCTGGCTTAAGCTACCGCATCCAGATTTCTCCGCTGGACTGCACAGGCTGCGGCAACTGTGCCCAAGTCTGCCCAGCTAAGGAGAAAGCCCTGGTGATGGAGCCCCTGGCCCAGCATGCTGATACACAGCACACCAACTGGACCTTTGCCATGAGCCTGCCCAATCGCGGCGCTCATATCGCAGCCAACAACGTCAAGGGCAGCCAATTCCGTCAGCCTCTCTTCGAGTTCTCCGGTGCTTGTGCCGGCTGCGGCGAAACCGCTTATATTAAGCTGGCTACCCAGCTCTTTGGAGACAGAATGGTTATCGCTAATGCTACCGGCTGCTCCTCCATCTACGGCGGCAGCGCCCCAACCTGCCCGTACACCAAGAATGAGTTTGGACACGGGCCAAGCTGGGCCAACTCCCTGTTTGAGGACAACGCCGAGTTTGGCTACGGCATGAACCTAGCCTTAGGTGCTCGCCGAAGCCAGCTTGCTGACATGATGGCCGGTCTTGTGGAAGAGAACATCCCCGCGGAGCTGAAGGAAGCCTTCAAACTCTGGATGGACAACATCAACGATCCTGAGATCACCAAGACCACAGCGGCCCAGATTACGGAGCTGCTCCCAGCAGCCATTGAGCAGGCCTCTGGCGACCTCAAGGCCGTTCTGGAGACGCTGCTGGCCAACTCCGACATCCTAGTGAAGAAATCTGTCTGGATCATCGGCGGAGACGGCTGGGCCTATGACATCGGCTACGGCGGCCTAGACCATGTGCTGGCCTCTGGCGAGGATGTGAATGTACTGGTGCTTGATACCGAGGTTTACTCCAATACCGGCGGCCAGGCATCCAAGTCCACACCTACCGGTGCCGTTGCCAAGTTTGCCACAGGCGGCAAACGCACCCGCAAGAAGGATCTGGGCATGATGGCCATGTCCTACGGGTACGTCTATGTGGCCACCGTGGCCATGGGAGCAAACCGCAACCAGCTGCTCAAGGCTATGATTGAGGCAGAGAGCTACAATGGTCCTTCCCTGATCATCGCCTACGCTCCATGTATCAACCACGGTATCGACATGAGCTTGAGCGTGGAAGAGAGCAAGCAAGCTGTAGAATGCGGCTACTGGAACCTCTACCGCTTCGATCCACGGAGAGAAGAGGAAGGCCAGAATCCATTTGTCCTGGATTCCAAGGAGCCCGACTACGAGAAGTTCCAGCAGTACCTCAAGAACCAAGTGCGCTACTCTCGCCTGGTCCGCCAGTTCCCAGAGCAGGCTGAAATCCTGTTCAAGCAGGCGGAAAACGATGTGCGCCGCCGCTATGAGACCTACAAGCGGCTGGCAGAAGCGCAATAAAGCCAAGGATGTTTGTAGAGAAGGTCAAGGCCCGAACTGGGTCTTGACCTTCTTTTTTGTGGGCCGTGAAGCTAGGCAAAGACATGGCCGCCAATCTGCAGTTTCACCGGAAGGGTCCATACCCAGCTGGAAGCGGGAACCTTGACTGGATTCCAGAAAAAGAGGGCGCCAGAAGTGGGATCACTCCCCAGCCACGCCTCCATTGTCGCCAGGTAGGCCAGATTGTTGGGTATCTGGTTAATGGAACCATTGGCCACAGGTTCAAACTGGCCCGGCTGATAGACGGCTGCCCACACAGTGTTGGGGAACTCGGGGTGCTTTACCCTGTTGAGCAGCACAGCGGCTACAGCGACCTGCCCCTCAAAGGGCTCTCCCCTGGCCTCAGCAAAAACCAGCCGAGCCAAGAGGGCAATATCTTCTAGATCCTGGTGAGTATAGCTGCCCTCGGGCAGGGCAAATCCTCCTTCCAGGGAGGGCAGAGTGGCTGTGGTGACTGTATCTTGGGCCTGCTCCGCTTGCTCAGGAATAAGCAGCTCCTGTCCGGGGTAAATCAGATCGCTGGTTAAGGAGTTGGCCATACGGATTGCTTCCACGCTCACATCATATTTGAGGCTGATGCTCCACAGGGTTTCTCCCGTTTCCACAAGATGAGTTACTGCCACAGTACTTCCTCCTTGTACGAGATGATGTCCGTACAGAATATGCAGGGGAACGCGTCCCGCCCCCGCGGCGTGAAGGAAGTACGTCTCATTTGTCAAAGTATAGAGCGAAAGATATCTTGCGAGGAGGATGAACATGACTACACCGCATAATGCAGCCAAGCCAGGCGATATTGCGAAAACTGTTTTGATGCCAGGCGACCCCCTGCGGGCGAAATTCGTTGCAGAAACTTACCTGGAAGATGTAAAATGTTATAATGAAGTACGGGGCATGTACGGCTTTACAGGCCTGTATAAGGGAAAGCCCGTGTCCGTGCAGGGTCACGGTATGGGCATGCCTTCCATTGGAATCTACACCTATGAACTGTACAATATGTATGATGTGGACAATATTATCCGCATCGGTTCTGCAGGCGCCATCCATGACGATGTCAAGATCATGGACATGGTGTTCGCTATGGGAGCCTGCACCGATTCCAATTACGCCTATCAGTACAAGCTGCCTGGCACCTATGCCCCCATCGCCTCTTGGGAGCTGCTCAGCAAGGCTGTGCAGATTGCCGAAGCAAAGGGGCAGCGCTTCTTTGTGGGCAACGTGCTTTCGTCGGACGTCTTCTACAATAAATACGGCAGGCCCGATGCCTGGAAGGAAATGGGCGTGCTCGCAGTAGAGATGGAAGCGGCAGCCCTGTACATGAATGCCGTCCAAGCTAAGAAAAACGCACTCTGCATGCTCACCATTTCCGATGAGATCTACACCGCCCAGGAGCTGCCCGCCCATGACCGCCAGGTAGGCTTCAGGAACATGATGGAGATCGCTTTGGAGCTGGCCATCAGCGTGTAGTCAAGCGGTCCAGCTTAACAAACAACCCAACCCGCTTGGGTTGGGTATTTCTATTGCCCAATCCTAACCATAACGGAGGTTTCCATGAAGAGATCTTTTGTCAGCGCTCAGCGCCTGCGGGAAATCGCAGCACAGTATCCAACACCCTTTCACTTTTACGACGAACGAGGTATTCGGGACAATGCCTCCCGCCTACACCAAGCCTTTGCCTGGAACCCAGGCTTTAGAGAATACTTCGCGGTGAAAGCCAACCCTAACCCTGTAATCTTGAATATCCTTAAGGCAGAGGGCTGTGGCGTTGACTGCGCCACCTCCACTGAGCTCCTCCTCGCTGAGGCCCTGGGCTTTCGAGGCGAAGAGATCATGTTTTCGTCGAACATGACCCCCTTTAAGGACTTCCTCTTAGCCCACAGGCTCGGAGCAATCATCAACCTAGATGATGTAACAGATGTGGAGTACATCGCCAAGCTCCCCAGCATTCCCAAGAAACTCTGCCTGCGCTACAATCCAGGGGGAAACTTCGTGGTGAGCAACGGCATCATGGATACCCCGGCAGAAGCCAAGTTCGGTATGACCAGGCCCCAGCTTTCCCAGGCTGTACGAGCCCTCTTGGAGCTGGGCGTGGAGGAATTCGGGCTGCACGCCTTCTTGGTGAGCAACGCGGTTACCAACGACTACTACCCCGCCCTGGCTCGGACGCTCTTTGAGGTGGCCGCGGAACTCCACGGAGAAACAGGCGCCCGCTTCACGTTTGTCAACCTCTCAGGGGGATTGGGAGTGCCCTACCACCCGAGCCAAGAACCGGTTGATGTCATGAAAGTAGGAGCAGGAGTCGAACAAGCCTTTAGGGAGGTTATGGTTCCCGCGGGGTTAGGCAGTGCCGCCGTTGTTACTGAACTCGGCCGTTTTATGCTGGCTCCTTACGGCCAGCTGATCAGCACAGCCATCCGCCGCAAAGAAACCCACAAGAGCTATATCGGGCTGGATGCCTGTGCCGTGGATCTGATGCGCCCTGCCATCTACAAAGCCTATCACCACATCACCGTGGCGGGGAAAGAAGAACACCCCCACGACCACATCTACGACGTGGTTGGGGGGCTTTGCGAAAACAATGATAAGTTTGCCATTGACCGCCGGCTGCCCAAAATCGAGATCGGCGACTTAGTGGTGATTCACGACACGGGAGCCCACGGTTATTCCATGGGCTACAACTACAATGGCAGGCTCCGCTCGGCAGAGGTGCTGCTGCGCACAGACGGCAGCACAGAACTGATCCGCAGGGCGGAAACCCCCGAGGATTACTTCGCCACCGTAGAGCTGCCTCAATCAGTGCGCCTTTAGCCGATCCCTGTATTCAGCCCGGAACTTAGCCACCTTAGGTGCAATCACCATCGAACAGTAAGCCTGCTGGGGATTGCGCCTAAAGTAGTCGCGGTGATAGTCCTCGGCAGGATAGAATTTCTCCAGTGGGGCGATCTCGGTTACAATCGGATCGTCCCACAGCGGCGCCATCTCCCGTTTGATTTCCTCAGCTGTTTGCCGTTCCTCTTCACTGCCGAAAAAGATGACGGAACGGTACTGGGTTCCCACATCTTCCCCCTGCCGGTTCAGGGTAGTGGGGTTATGGGTGCTGAAGAACACCTTCAAAAGATCTGCATAGCTGATCTGATCGGCATCATAGGTGATCTGCACCACCTCGGCGTGGCCGGTTTCGTTGGTGCACACCTGTTCATAGGTGGGGTTTTCCACATGGCCGCCGCTGTAGCCTGGGATCACTTCCAGAACACCCTTGAGATCACTGAAAACGGCTTCCACGCACCAAAAGCATCCTCCGCCCAAGACGGCTGTACAGTGCTTCATTATGAAAGTCCCTCCAATTAAGGTCTAGAAAAGGTGATGATTTGGAAAGCATCTATAGCTTCCCCCATTACTACGAAATAGCTTTTTCCTATCGAGACATTCCTGCTGAAGTGGACGTAATGGAAGAAGCCATAGCCAAGTACTCTAAGATACCGGTGAACACAGTCTTGGAACTGGCCTGCGGCAACAGCCCCCACATGCTGGAGCTGATCGACCGCGGGTACACGTATTACGGGTTGGATTTGAATCCAACCATGATCGAGTTCGCACAGCAGAAAGCTGCCAGCAAGAACTGTGAGGCCAAATTCTACTTAGCTGATCTGACAGACTTTAAGCTGAACGAGCCTGTGGACTTCCTTTACATCATGTTAGGTTCACTCTATGTGGGAAACACAGAGGGCCTGCTCAGCCACTTCACCTCGGCTGAAGCGGGGCTCAAACAGGGAGGGCTGTATTTCCTGGACTGGTGCATCGATTTCGAGCCCCTCAGCCACACCGTAGACAGCTGGGTGATGCGCCGCGGCGGCATCACAGTGAACACTCGCTACACCACCCGCCTCCATGATGCTGCTGAGCAGCTCTACGAGGAAAACATCCTCTTCACCATCAAGGAAAAAGGTGCAGAGCGCACCCTCCTCCACAAGGGGATGAGGCGCGCCATCTTTCCCCAGGAGTTCATGCTGGCAGCTACCAAGCTCCACAATTTTGAATTTGTAGGTTGGTGGAATGACTGGAATCTGCAGCAGCCCCTAGGAGAAGGACGGGGCGAGATAGTCCGCCCCATCACTGTGCTGCGACGCCGCTAGCGGCAGAGTTCGTAAATAGCCAGGACATCCTTCTGTCCCAAGGGCAGGAAAGCCCCGAGCTTAAAGGTGTCGTTGGCAGTGGCCTTGGCAGCCATCTCCTCCAAGCGGTCTGCGGGAATCTCGGCATCCTGCAGCCGCACAGGCAGCCCGATTCTGCGGTAGAACTCTTCTAAGCGCCTGATCCCCTCCAGCACAGTCTGCTCTGGGTTGAAGAAATCTTGTTCAACTCCGAACACCCGCACTGAGAACTGGACAAAGCGATTGATATTATGTTTGTACACATACTTCATCCAGGCAGGGAACACGATGCTCAACCCCGCACCATGGGCAATGTCATAGATGGCGCTGAGCTCGTGCTCAATATTGTGGGAGGACCAGTCTTCGCTTCTGCCCATACCCAGCAGATCGTTATGGGCAATGGTTCCTGCCCACATGATATTCGCCCTAGCTCCATAGTTCTCAGGCTCAGCAATTACTTTAGGCGCCTCTTGGATGATGCTGCGCAGAGCGGCCTCGCAGAGGTGATCGCTGAAGCCGACCTCAGGCTCGTTGGTGAAGTAGCGCTCCATAATGTGGGCCATCATGTCAGAAACTCCGCAGGCCGTTTGATACGGAGGCAGGCTGAAAGTGAGCTCTGGGTTCATGAGGGCAAACTTGGGGCGCATCACCAAGGCGGTGTACCCCCGCTTCAGCCATCCGTCTTCATTGGTGATTACCGAACTGGGGCTGGCTTCACTGCCCGCCGCGGGAATGGTCAGGACCACGCCCACGGGCATGCTCTCTTCAGCATCTGCTTTACCGGCATAGAAATCCCACACATTGCCCTCATAGGGCACGCCGATGGCAATGGCTTTGGCCGAGTCAATGACGCTGCCGCCGCCAACAGCCAAGATGAAATCCACCTTTTCTCTGCGTACCAGTTCAATACCTTCCTGCACCAAACTCAGCCTAGGATTGGGCTGAACTCCGCCCAGCTCCACAATTTCAAGGCCAGCTTCCCGCAGGGAAGCTTCCACCCTCGCTTTGAGGCCGGAGCGCACAATGTGTCCACCGCCATAGTGCAGAAGCACCTTACGGCCGTACACAGCCGCTTCCTTACCTACCTTTTCCTCTACTCCTTTACCGAAGACGATTTTTGTGGTGTTGGAAAACGTGAAATTCAGCATGCTTCTTCCTCCTTCTATACTAGGGAATTCTCTTTGACAAACTGAACGATTTCTTGAACATAACCAAAGGCCACCGCGGTGACTGTATCGGCACCGCCGTAATAGAGTGCCAATCTGCCCGTGGCACTGTCCACCAGAGCCGCACAGGGAAAGACTACGTTAGGGACATCGCCTACGCATTCATAGAGCGTCTGTGGTGAGATGAGGTAGGGCTTGCTTCTGGCAATTACCTTCCAAGGTTTGTCTAGATCCAGGAGGGCTGCGCCTGCACTGTACACAAATCCGTTGCAGGAAGTGAGTACCCCATGGTAAATCAAGAGCCAGCCTTCTGAAGTCTCGATGGGAATGGGCCCTGCCCCGATTTTGGTGGACTGCCAGCCCTCAGTGGTACCCATCACATACCGGTGCTTACCCCAATAGACCATGTCGGGGCTTTCACTGTAGAAGATGTCCCCAAAGGGGGTATGCCCGTTATCGCTGGGCCTGGAGAACATGGCGTAGTTCCCGCCAATTTTGCGGGGAAAGAGCACTCCATTGCGGTTGAAGGGCAGAAAGGCGTTCTCCAGTTGATAAAACTTCTCAAAGTCATAGGTGTAGGCAACACCGATGGTGGGTCCGAAGTAGCCGTTGCACCAAGTGACATAGTAGCGGTCTTCGATAAAGACAACCCTGGGATCATACCCGTACTGGAAGGCGCCAATCTCCTGATCGGCACAGATAAACTGGATGGGCTCATGCTCCAGCTCCCAGTTCACCGCGTCTTTGCTGCGCCCAGCATGCAGCCGCATTTCCCTCGCTTTGTTATCAACGCGAAATACACCGCGGAACTCTCCTTGATAGGGCACTACCGCGCTGTTGAAAATGCTGTTGGAACAGGGGATGAGGTCCCTGGGAATGACGGGATTCTGGGAATACCGCCACAGCACATCTGAACTGCCCGCAGGGCGGTCTTCCCACGGCATGTTGGGAACTTCAGGCCCTGATATTTTTAGCTTCAACCATACCCACTCCTTCCGTTATCTGCTTCTCCTTCATTATTCTGGTTCAGCCCCCACTATCCTTCCGGCCTGGGGGACGAATAAAATCACTAAGGCGCTTCATATTATACTGACCAATTGGCAGGATTTGCTGGCGCCGCGCAGAATTCTCCCCGGGAAAGGAGTGACGCGCGGATATGTGGAAAGAGCATTACCGAGTTGGCTCGGACCTGATCGACTCTCAGCACCAAGAACTCTTCACCAGGGTGGCAAACTTTATAAGGGTTGTGCAGGGCGACGAATCGTGGGAAGAGCGCCTCAGTGAAGTCCAGTCTACGCTGGAGTTTATGGAGGATTATGTAGTGATCCATTTCGCCGATGAAGAAGAGCTGCAGCGGCAGATCGGCTATCCTGGGCTGGAAAAGCATGCAGCCATCCACGCTGCTTTTCGAGAGGAGATTCTGAAGTTCGCTGAGCGAGTTGCCGCCGAGGGCTTTGACGAGGAAAAAGTTCAGGAGTTTGGAGCTCGAGTGATGACCTGGCTGATCATGCATGTTGGCAAGGAAGACCAGAAGATCGGCGCGTTCATCCGCTCCCAAGGAGGGCAGCCATGAGAGTTGAGTACATAAACCCGTTTTACAAAGCAACGATTGATGTGTTTAGGATCATGCTGAACCTCGATGTAAAAAGGGGTCAGCTCAGGGCTGTGGAAGAGCTGGTGCCCGTGAGCGAAGCCAACGTCGTTATCGGAGTGACAGGAGATCTCAGGGGTTCTCTGCTCTACAGCTTCCCCAAACAGATGGCCTTGGACATGGTGAGCATCATGGCCGGTATGTCCATGACTAAGCTGGATGCTTTTGTCAGCTCAGCCTTGGGCGAAGTGGCCAACATCATCAGCGGTAATGCTGTAACTTACTTGGCAGCCAATGAGCTAACCTGCGAGATTTCTCCGCCGCAGGTGTTTGTGGGGACAGACGGCAGCTTGTCCATGTCCACAGAAAGGGCTGTTGTGCTGCCGCTCATCACAGAGCTAGGCACTCTAGAAGTAAGCATATCCCTGCATGGCAGGCAGAACTAAAAATAAGGGGCCGTTGCGGAATGAACTTCGAGTGGTTCATTCCGCACGGCCCTTTTCCGTTTCAGATAGCTAGAATACGGGCCCGCGAATGAGCCCGCATCGATGACTAGAAAGAGTCTCCTATGGTTATCGCGGCAAACACCATGACTGTGCGCCCTAAGGCTCCAAACTCCGTGCCTGGAGATCCGAAGTTGGTACTCACACCAATGCTGGGTGAAATCTTGCTCACTGACGGCAAGCGCAGAGTGCTGTGGATCATCCCTGAACCATCAGACAGGTTTGCCTGGAGAAAAACGGAGGCTGAGAACTTGGACCCGAACATCTTATTCCAGGACAGGGCGCCAGCCAGATAATGCCTGCCGCTGCCCAAGAGCGCCAAGGAGTCCAGTTTGAGGGGGTTGACTACAGGGGGAAACCCTTGGTTCAGCAAAGCCAATCGCACCGCTTTAATCCCCTCTTGATCCTTGTATCCTTCTCCGTTGAAGTAGTACTGCAGGGTTCCCGATAGATCTAAGAGCCCCTCGCTGTCTTTCCAGCGGTACATCCCTCCAGCGGTCACCTGCAGGAACAGGCCTTTCTTTTCTGCGATTTCATAGGCTGGTCCTTTTGGCTCCAAAAAGCCCCGGTCTGAACCCCAGGCGGCTACCGCTTCGCCAAAGAAACCTATATCGCCAAAAGAAGACGATACCGTAGCCATCACCCGGGGATGGTCGTCTTTCTGATAGAAGCCTCCTAGACTGTACTCCGTCTTACCGGCCACAAACTCCACTTTAGGCGCAAAAGCTATCTGTTGTACATCTGTGACACCATCAAAGAGGGTGTACAGGTAGAAGTTGTTTGTTCCTCTGGGATAGTGCATCTTGAGGGCAACCGGGCCCTCCCGCTCCGCTTCAGGATTCAGGGGATCAATGCGTCCAATATTGATAATGTCCGCGGGACTAAAGAAATAGCCCACACCCCACTTGACATTCTGTTTGCCCGCCCGAAAAAACACCTTATTACCGTAGTTGAAATCGGCAAACAGTTCCTGGAGTTCAGCCGTGAGGGGTTTTTCTTTGTTATTGACGTTGTAGTTGATCCCCACTTTACCAAAGGCCCGGAAGTTCGGATCCGGCCTCGCATCCAGGTAGAGCTGGCCACCTAGGGAAGCCCGGAAATCGTTTGAGGGATCGGCCCCCTCTGCAATTGTCCTGGAAGCATTGAGGCTAAAGTTGTACCTGCCTCCCACCTCTACGCGGTCTTGAACCAAGAGGGCCTCTTCAGGGGCCACCACCGTTTCCTCGGGGTCAAGCTCAATGAGCAAGTCGCCACCGAAGAGATCATCGAAATCCATGGCCCAGCTTGTCCCGCTCCAGACGAGCACAGCCAGGAGCACACCAAGTAAAATTGTCCTGCGCATGGTTTCCCTCCTTGAGATTATCCTAGCGGTTTACTCGTTCAATATAGGCCTTGGTAAAGACATGATCTGGAATCTGGCTTACAGAGATCTCACTGAGGCTGACCTGGGTCTTCTTGCCTTCCACCAATTCGTCCACGAAGACCATCTGCACAGGGATCACAGCCTCTCCCACCTTGGTATACTTAGGAAAGAGTGCTGAGCGCATCAGCCTGCGGGTCAAGCTGTATTCCTCTGCCTTGAGCACCAAGTTAGAATCCTTCGTTACCCAGATCTTGGCATAGGGGAAGGGTACTGTATCATCGACCGCTTTCAGTTCAATGATGTACACGTCAAAATTGCCTAGGATGCCCTCGAGATACCCTTCCACTTCATAGGACGATGCATAAGAACTCTGCCCGAAGTCGGCGTTGCGCACATCGGAATCCTGGAAAGTCTCTTTCAGGGAAGTATGGGCGAACTGCCTACTAGAGGGGTCGTAGAACCACAAGTTATCGCCCTCCAAGAGATATCCCTGGCCCCTTTGGGTGACAGGCTCTTGGATCAGCAGCAGGTAGCGTTCCCCATCATCCCGCCGAAACTGTCTGACTACTAGTTTTTCAATCCCCTCTTCTGGGTCTTCCACAATCATGGTGAGCACGCAGGAAAAGTCCATGCCGTCGAAGCGGGATTGAGCGTCGATCCTTTCTAGAATCGCTTCCATATGGCTGAAATCCTGCGCCTGGACTGCCTGGGCCAGCGCAAAGATCAGAAGAACCGCGGCAATTAACTGCATTTTTTTGTTCATGGCAACCTCCCTATGTATGAGAACTGAGCGCCTTGATGGGCGAAAGCTTGGCCGCAGCCCGGGATGGCCAGTAAGCGGCCACCAGGCTGGTGAGTACAACCAGGGCAGTGTTCAGCACGATACTGCCAGCAGAGAGGCTGAAAGTGATGCGGCCGTGGTTTAAGAAAAAGTGCAGTGAAGGGTCAACATTTAACGGCCAGCGGCCCACTACCGCGATCAGCAGTCCCGACAGTGCCAAACCTGCCACACAGCCGGTGAGCCCCAGGAGCACTGCTTCCCACAAGAAGATGTGCTGCACCTGCTTTTGATGCATGCCAAAGGCTCGCATGGTGCCGATTTCTCTGGTGCGTTCCAACAGGATCATGCGGAAGGTATTAGTGATACCCACCATGGTCACCAGAAGGAGAATGATAAAGATGACCAAGCCCACCCGATTCAGAACTCCCACCATGAGCTCCACTGGCTCCATAATCTGGTTGATGTTCATCACGCGGTAGCGCGTCCCTTCCCAGCGGGTGATAGTTTCCTGGCGGGGTGTGGGATCAATGGGTACGCCGCCCACTGTAACTGAGACAGTGGGTTCCTCTTCTTCCTGCTGTTCCTCGGGAGTGAGGAGGCCCTCCCTGAAGGCCCGAGTAAAGTCCTCCACGAAGGCTAGGTCTGTGACGAACATGTTGAGCATCTGGTACTCCTCTGGCCCCAAACCGATGAGGGTGTTCAAATAGGACCTGCTGACATAGGCTGCGGAAAGCCCAAACTGCTCTTGGTCTTCCACAAAGGCTACCACTCGGAGCTCACCTACGTTTTGCTGCCCGGTGAGGGTTTCCAGTTTGACTAAGATGGTCTCTCCCACATCAACCCCTAAGCGGTTGGCTGCAGGTTGGGGCAGAATCACCGCATGCTCATCGGTGAGCACCTCAGCCAAGGAACCTTTGAGTACAGCCAGGCTGCCCAGGAGCTTGTCTTCTTCGTGGAAGTCCACTCCATAGACCAGCTGCATGGTCTGTTTGGAGCCAAAGATCAGCGAAGGCAGGGCTTGGCTCCGCTTGGTAAAGGCCTGGATACGGCCTGCATTGTCCTCCAAAAGCTGATCCATCCGGACATCTGGGCGGATTTTCGAGATAATCTGACCTCGTTCGTTAAACTCCCGCCCTGTAATAAACACATGGCCTCCCAGGGCATGGGAAAAATTCTCCCTGATATTCGCCACCAGCCCCCCTGTTAGGGCATTGATGATGGTAATGACCAGCATGCCGAAGGCGATGGCACCGGCCAAAAGAAAGCTGCGCTTCTTCTGCCGGGAGATATTGCGAAAGGCCACCTTCAGTGTGAACATCTGATCACCTCGAACTTTCCATAGCCCTAAGCGGCGAAGTCTTCATCACAATGGCTGTGGGATAGGCACTGGAAACTGCACCCACCGCCAGAATCACTACAAAAGACAGAATCACCGAAGACAAAGACAGCATAGGCCTGAGCTCAGGTCCTCCGTAGATAATCTCAAAGAACACGTTGCTGGCTTTCAGTCCTATCCTATTCAGGATCAAGAGGATCAGCCCGCCGGCTGCCACTCCCACTGTGCCTGAAATCCCCGAAAGCAGCATCGTCTCCAGGACAATCATGCGGCGGACAAAACTCTTCTGTGCCCCAATGGCCCGCATGGTGCCGATCTCGCTCATGCGTTCCGTCACGGAGATAACCAGGGTGTTCATGATAATGATCACCGCCACCACAGCGATAATGAACACCACCGTATTGAACACACTCTTGATCCCGTAAGAGAGTTCTGCCAGGGCGCCTGCACCCTCCCGCCAGTTCCTGGTCTGGGCAGCAATGCCCCTCTCAGCAAAGAACTGGGCGAAGTCAGCCTCTGCCTGCCTGAGGTACTTCTCATCGGTGAGGCGCACCAAGAGGTACTGCCATGCTCCCGTATCTTCCTCATTGGAAAGATCCCTAGTCTCTGTCTCGCCAAGGATGGAGAACCAGAAGTCATCATCGGCAGCAGGTTCTTCCACATCCACATCGGTAAACAAGGAATCAAAGGAGTCGAAAATGCTGTCTTCATCAATTGCTCCTAGAAAGCGCTGCTCCTCGCTGGTTAACTCCGCAGGATCAGTGTGCCCCACTACCATACCAGCCAGGGCCCTGGCATTGGATACGTCCATCAGGGAAACCATGTCCAGCTGGATATTGGATTGCTTGAAGCGGAAAATTCCGGTGATCTCCACTTCCCGGATCCTCATCCCCGTATGGGTGCTCACCGAAGTGAACAGAAGCTTATCGCCGGGCCTAAAGGTAAAGCCCACCTGTTTCTCCAACAGCTCTGCCACCGTCTTATTGAGCAGTATGCCCTGCTCTCCCGGCTGCCAATAGCCCCCCTCGAGAATCTCCACATTGTCTGGAAACATCTCCTGGTACTGCCCAGGAACAACACCGAAGAGCTGGGTTGCACCAAGTGTTTTCTCGCCCCTGGAGACAATGGCAGTTGCCGACACCTGAGGATTAATGGTTTCCACATAGGGAAGGGAACTAGCAAACTCCACAATCTCAGCATAGTCCGGTATCCTAGGCACCGTCTGCTCCATGGCGGTCAAATCCTGGAAGCCGAAGAGGGTGAGATGGCCCTTGCTCTGGCCGGTAATCATCAGATGGCCGGTGTAGTTCTTGATGTAATACCTTTCAATGCCGGAAGCGGCGGTATCCATAAAGGAGTTGCCCACCACCAGCACCATGATGCCAATCACCATAATCAGCCCGATGATGGTCGTCTTTACTTTATGCTGGCGCACATTGCGCCAGGCAATGGTGAGCAGGATTCTCATGACAGACCCCCCGCCGCTGCCGCTGCCTTGGTGTCTTCCACCACCAGGCCATCCAAAAGCCGGATGACGTGATCAGCGATACTCATTATGGTGGTGTCATGGGTGGAAAAGATGAAAGTAGTATTCAGCTCGGCATTCATCTTTTTCATCAGTTCGATAATGCTCTGGCCCGTCTTAGAGTCCAAGTTAGCCGTGGGCTCGTCAGCCAAAACAATTTCCGGCTTGGTAACCAGAGCCCGAGCAATAGCCACTCGCTGCCTCTGGCCGCCGGAAAGTTCATTGGATTTGTGGCGCATGTGATCAGCTAGGCCCACTGCTTCGATCAAAAACTCGATCCATTCCCGCATTTCCTTTTTGTTCACCCGGTTCTTACCTAGGAGCAGGGGGAACTCGATGTTTTCATACACATTCAAGACAGGAATAAGGTTGAAGGATTGAAAGATGAATCCAACTGTCTTGTGGCGCAGATCGGTGAGTGCCCGATCTTTGAGGCCTTCTGTAATAGTCCCGTTGATGCTTACCGTTCCCGCAGTGGGCTGGTCGATGCAGCCAATGAGATTGAGGATGGTTGACTTTCCCGAGCCTGAGGGGCCCACAATGGAAGCGAAATCCCCCTTTTCGATGGAAAAAGACACACCTCTCAACGCGTGCACTTCTGTCTTGCCCAAGGTGTAGACCTTTCGAACGTTCTCTAGTTCCACAATGGCCATGTGATCCTCTCCTTGACAGCCTGGTAGTATAAGTATACCCTACATGGTTTTTTCATTCAATCTTTCCTGTCTTTCCCAGTAACGCGCGGCTTATCAATACATTGCTTCGAGAACTGCTCTGGACGGGCTGTCCGTGCTTCTATGCAGAAAAGGGCCAGGTCCTAGACCCAGCCCACCACCGCCGTTCATCTCTGGACAGACAAACTTTCCCGTCCCTACTGCTTTCCACCCTCCCCAAAGGTGCTGCGCACTTTGCCGGCTACAGCCCTGGCAGCCCCTTCAATACTGAGCCAAGCCGGAAGCTGCAGGTGGAACAAATGCGTTTTCATGCCCACAGCAAACAGGATGAATCCTGCCAAAAGTGTAAAGATCATACCCCGTACCGCAGGCCACTCAAAGAAATCCACATGGGCCAGTACCCCGAGGTCTACTGCGCCGCAGCTCTGGGTGGCAGGCCCCACCAAAAGCCCTAAAGCCCACTCCGGCTTAGTACCGATCACCAGCATAGCCAAGGAAAGCATGAGCATGGCCACAGCCAAAGCCTTATTCTCACGCCGGCTGAAATGCACAGCAGTCTTCTGCTTACCAAAGAAAGTTAAGCCGATGAGCTTGACAAAGGAAGCGGTGGTACCCACTCCCACCAACACAAAGAGGCGCTCCGCCCACACCATAACAGAGCTGCCGGTGGCTGCTGCTTCCAGAATGCCGTGGTGCAGCAGGGTTTTGCTGATATAACCATTGAGGCCAGGGGTGCCTGTAATCCCCAAGGCAGCGATGAACATCATCACAAAGGTCAAGGGGAAGGCTTTCCACAGCCCACCTAACTTGTACAGATCTGCTTCACCGGTTCCCAGGATAACGATGCCCGCACCAAAGAACAGGGCGGATTTAAACAAAGCATGGTTCAGGGAATGGAATACTGCCCCTGCCACTCCAAAGGTACCTTGCTCTTTTAGGAAGAGAGCAGCGCCGATGCCTAGAATAATGTAGCCCATTTGGCTGACGCTGTGATAGGCCAGGAGCCTCTTGGCGTTGCTCTGCAGCAGAGCTAGGCAGACGCCTAAGAGCATGGTGATAATTCCAATGATAACAAGTAGTGTCCCAGCCCAGGGAATGAGATCTGTCTGCCCCCAATTCACTAATTGGCCCGTGCGAACCAAGCCATAGGCACCGGTTTTGATTAGAATGCCGGACAACAGCGCGCTGGCAGGAGTTGGGGCCACGGGATGGGCCTTGGGCAGCCAGATATGCAGGGGAAACATACCCGCCTTAATGCCGAAGGCAGTCATCAGTAACAGGATTGCCCAGGTAAAGACGGTTCCATGTTCAACGTTAACCGCGGGCGAACCCACCCGGAGGGTAACCCCTGAGAAGTACAAAAGAATAATGGCCGCACCCATAAAGATGCCAGCGGCCACACCAAGATGGTGGTACAAAGACCCTGCCTGCTCCGCCTCTTGGTTTTCATAATAGGTTACCCAGGAACCTGAAGTTAAGGACATCAGCTCAAAGAAAACCAACAAAACGATGAAGTTTCCAGCCAAGAAAATGCCTTGGGTGGCACCTAAGGTGACCAGGTAATAGGTATAAAAGGGAGTGATCTTCTTTTCATGGGCCATGTAACTGTGCATATAGATTCCTGCCGCCAGCCAGACAAAGGCACAGAATAGGCTGAACAGTGCTGACAGAGAATCCAGCCTCAGCAGAGAGCCTATGCCCCAAGTGTAGACACCCCCAGACCGGACCATAGTCATATTGACTACGCTGCCTATGAATGTCAGTGCTGCTACCGAAATGGAAAAGAGAGATTCAGTTCGTCTTTCGTTAATCCGAGCCGCTGCCACCGCACCTAAGATGGGGATAAATATAAGGGCCAGACTCCAATACATGCTGCTTCATCCTCCATAGAACCGCTGCCGCGTTCAATGCTAACTGACAAAAAAAGGGTACAAGCCCTTTGTCACGTATATCACTATATCTTTTCGAGAAGTGGGGATCAAAACCCTTCTTGACAGGGCGTGCCTAGTTATAGCCTGCTTTCGCCCATTATTGTCGGTTTTCTAGCCCTTACTTCGTTTATCGGTTTAAAAGTCTTAAAACACCCGCTTATCGCCGGAAAACGACAGGAACCGACACCGCCAAAGAGAAGTATTGGTGGAAAGTGATATGAGGAGTTGATAGCAGTGTGCGATACAATGGTGGCCCTGGGTAGTGCCACAAAGGACGGCAGCGTGATTTTTGCCAAAAACAGTGACCGGCAGCCCAATGAGCCCCACTTAATGGTCCGCGTCCCCAGGAAGAGGCATCCGCAGGGAGCTAAAGTAAAGTGTACCTATATCACCATTGACCAGGTGGAAGAAACCTATGAGGTGCTCCTCCTTAAACCATCCTGGATGTGGGGCGCGGAAATGGGGGCCAATGAGTTCGGCCTCAATATCGGAAATGAAGCGGTGTTTACCAAAATCAAGCAGGGTCCACCCAGCCTGCTGGGGATGGATCTGCTCCGTCTGGCTCTGGAGAGGTGCCGAACCAGTTTAGAGGCGGTGCATCTGATCACGGATCTGTTAGAGAAACACGGCCAAGGGGGCAACTGCGGTTATGAGAAGCCCTTTACCTATCATAACTCGTTTCTAATCGCCGACAGGGAATCGGCTTGGGTGCTGGAAACGGCCGGGCGTTTTTGGGTTGCCCAGCAGATAAAGGACGTCCGGGCCATCTCCAACCGCCTTAGTATCGGTGGGGACTTCGATTTGGCTCACTCAGAAGTGGTTGACTACGCCATCTCCCGCCGCTGGTGCAGGTCAAGGGAGGATTTCGATTTCGCGCGCTGCTTTACGAATCCCCTGATCACGCATTTCAGCCGCTCAGCTGACAGAGAAAGGGCGTGCTCCCTGCGGCTGCAACAGGATAAGGGCGAGATTACAGTGGAGACCATGATGGAGATCCTCCGGTCCCATGGGCCTGGTATGGACAACGATACTCCGTTTTCCCAACCCTCTTTAGGCAGCCCGTGTATGCACGGTGGTGGGCTGGTAGGCGATCACACCACAGGAAGCTACGTGGCCAAGCTCACAAGTGAAGGGGACACCTATTGGCTCACCGGCAGCTCAACCCCGTGCATCTCCATTTTCAAGCCCTACTGGATGACGGAAAATGACATCATCTTTGCGGAAGAGCAAGAAGAAGAGGCGCTGGAGTTCTGGATGCTGCGGGAAGAACTCCACCGCCTGGTTCTGCAGAATAAGGTAGGCAACCTGGCGGAATACCGCCAACAAGCCGACGAATTAGAACAGGAGTTTCTGGCTTTAGCCCAGGCGGTGAACACCCGGGGCAGGGATCCGCGCCTGGCCAATACCATTATGAAACAGGCTTGGCAGAGGGAGCAGGAACTGGTGTCTGCCACAGTGAAGCAGAGCAGGCCCAACTCTGGCACCATTAAAGGCAGCCCTTTCTTCAAACGCTATTGGGAAAAGCAGAACAAGAAGCTGGGACTCTAGAGGTCCAACCTGGCGAAGGCCGCTTTTGCATCTAGATCAAAGAGTTCCACTGCATCCGCCCTGAGTAGGGCCACGCTGCGCCGGGGTGCGGTCCCCTTGGGCAGTGCCGGACTTCCAGGATTGAGGAAGATAGCCCCACCGCTGCGCTCCAAAACCGGCACATGGGTATGCCCGCTTACCCAGAGTTTGATCTGGAAACGCTGCACCATGGCCTCGATCACCTCAGGGCTGTAGTGGTGCCCGTGGGTAACTAAGGCCCTGCCCAGGGGCAGTTCAGCCATGAAGTACGGGCTCTGCAGGGGAACATCCAAGACCATCTGGTCCACATCGCTGTCACAGTTACCGCGCACCGCCAAAATGGGGACGGAACACGAGTTGATCAGCTCTGTAAGCTCCTGGGTATCATAGTCTGCAGGCAGGGGATTGCGTACACCATGGTAGAACACATCCCCACAGTGCCAGATCTGATCAGCTTCCTTAAAGGGCCCGTCTAGGGCATCACGCCAGGCCTGAACGCTTCCGTGTGTGTCGCTGATGATTCCAATGAGCATTGCTTTCCTCCCTTTCTCCATGGAATGGAGTAACATATTCTCGCGTTTACGCCGATTTCCTCCCTAGCCCCCTTGACAAACCGGCTAAAGACAATTATTCTTAGAAACAATAGATAGAGACGATGATTAGGAAGAGTAGCCGACGCTTACCTGACAGAGAAGGGAGCGGGATGCTGAGAGCTCCCCCAGAGATGCTGCGGTGAAAACCACCTAGGAGTTGCCGGCTGAACTAACAGTAGGCCGTGCCGGAGCAGCCGTTACCTGCGTAATGAGTGGATCGGATTACGATCAATTTGGGTGGAACCGCGAGAACCTCGTCCCATGTGGACTGAGGTTTTTTATATTCCCAGAAAGAAAGGAGAATAACCGTGAACGAAAATATCGACATGGTAGAACAAGAGGAGATTTTGCGTCACACCACTGCCCATATTATGGCCCAAGCCGTATTGAGGCTGTGGCCTGAAACTAAGATTGCCATCGGACCGGTTATCAAAAACGGTTTTTACTACGACTTCGATCTAGAGCATCGGTTTACCCCCGATGACCTGGAAAAGATTGAGGCAGAAATGAAAAAGATCGTCGCTGAGGACCTGCCCATTGTCCGGGAAGAAATCAGCAACGCAGACGCTGTGGCTCTCTTTAGAGCCCAGAACCAAGGCTATAAACTTGAACTGCTGGAGGGGCTTGACGAAGGCGTCAGCATTTACCGCCAGGGCGAGTTTGTGGATCTGTGCCGCGGTCCCCATCTAGACAGAACTTCGCAGGTAAAGCACTTTAAGCTGCAGAGCATTGCCGGCGCTTATTGGCGGGGCGACTCCAAGCGCCAGATGCTGCAGCGCATCTACGGAACTGCCTTCTTAAAGAAGAAGGACCTGGAAGAGCATTTGCATAGGCTGGAAGAGGCGGCCAAGCGCGACCACCGGGTGATCGGAAGGCAACTGGATCTGTTCAGTATCCAAGACGAAGGGCCGGGCTTTCCCTTCTTCCATCCCAAGGGCATGGTGCTCCGCAACCTCCTGGAGGAGTACTGGCGGGAAGAGCACCGCAAGCGCGGGTATGTGGAGATTAAAACCCCCATCATACTCCACGAGGATCTGTGGCACCGGTCGGGCCATTGGGACAACTATAAGGATAATATGTACTTCTCAACCATTGATGAGCAAACCTTTGCCATCAAGCCCATGAACTGCCCTGGTTCCATGCTTATGTACAAGCGTAAGCTCCACTCCTATCGAGATCTGCCCATTCGAATGGCAGAGATGGGTTTGGTGCACCGGCATGAACTCTCAGGTACCCTGCACGGGCTCATGCGCGTTCGAGCCTTTACCCAGGATGATGCCCACATCTTTATGCTGCCTTCCCAGATTCAAGAGGAGATCATCGGGGTAATTGACTTCGTAGACTATGTGTATAAGGCTTTCGGGTTCAAATACCATGTGGAGCTGTCCACCAAGCCTGAAAACGCCATCGGCGACGATGAGATGTGGGAGCAGGCCACCGAGGCCCTGCGGCAGGCTCTGGAAAGAAAGAACTTGGATTATGTAGTGAATGAAGGGGACGGAGCCTTCTACGGCCCCAAGATTGACTTCCATTTAGAGGACAACTTGGGACGAACCTGGCAGTGCGCCACCATCCAGCTGGATTTTGCCATGCCAGAGCGCTTCGATCTCACCTATATCGATGAAGACAACGAGAGAAAGCGGCCAGTTATGCTCCACAGGGTTATCTATGGTGCCCTGGAGCGGTTTATCGCTATCCTCGTGGAGCACACCGCGGGAGCATTCCCCACTTGGCTGGCCCCAGTTCAAGTGCAAGTGATCCCTGTGGGCGATGACTACCTGGCCTATGCACAGGAAGTGGCTGACACTCTCTTTGCTGCCGGAGTACGAGTAGAGGTGGACCGGCGAGACGAAAAGCTTGGCAAAAAAATCCGGGAAGCCCAGCTGCAGCAGATTCCCTACATGCTCATTGTGGGCAAAAAGGAGCAAGAGAGCGGCCAGGTTTCCATACGCCACCGCCGCGAGGGCGATCTGGGTGCGCTAACTGTCCAAGACTTTCTAGACAGAATCCAGCAAGAAATCGCGGAGAAGAAGAACAACTAAGAAAAGAGTCGATGGACTGCGGTCCGTCGACTCTTCAATTTTTCACCTTAAGACTTGCTCCGTTTCCTCGGCCACCAGCGCTGCATAAGGCGGCCTTCTCATCATTTTCCGTTCCCTGCTGGCCAGTTTTTCCCAGACCAGAAAAACACTGCGCAGGGAATACTCACTGAGCTGTTCCTTCATCCAAAAATGCAGAGCTGTATCAATCATGTCCAGCTGTTCATCGGAAAAACCAGTCAAAAACCTATGGTCCCAGTGGGGGACTGCACGTCGGAGCACCGCGGGTATTCTGCGGACATCCCCTGCGCTGAAGTTGTGGAAGAACTGCTCCCAACTGTCGGCGCCCATGCCTACGAAGTGGGCGGCTTGCTCGTGGGTGGCATACCCCTTTGCTACGCAATCAACGGCAATTTTCACGCGCAGCTGGGGGTGCCCCTGACACGCTTCGCCCAGAAAATCCAACGATGACTGTACATACAAAGGATCTAACCTGTTGATATGCGCACCTCCTCAAACCCTCCCCGGTGATACTGCTTATTCGAGGGGATTTGAGAAACTCCTGCATAGGTCACGAAAAATTACGTACTTGAAATTGGCTATTTCTGACATTTCAGTTATTACTCCTGGGGTCCACAGGTACCTTCAAAATCATCCCCACAGACAGGGAACTTGGGTTAGTGATCCCGTTTTCCTCAGCAATTATCCGGTGGAGGCTGGGATCTCCCCACAGCTTGTCGGCTATGGTCCAGAGACTGTCTCCCTTCTGCACTACGTACTCCGCATAACGGGGAACTGTGGAAGGAGGCGTCAAAGTGGTTTGAGAAGGGGTTTGAGGCACCACTGGCTCTTGCTCCACTTCCGGCACCTCAGGCTTCTGCTCGACTTCCTGCTGCCCAGGGGCAGACTGCGGTTCGTTGTCGTAAACTACGGTACTCACGGGCTTGGGAGCAAAGTATAGATCACGCACCAGAGTATAGCCATAGGATCCGCCAGCCACCAACAAAGCCAGCACTAAGAGGGTCATTACCACCCTCAGCCACGGGCTGCTGCGCCTTTCCGCTGCAATGCCAACTTCATTTTCTGCCATCTCCCTGAGCACGTAATAGCCGTCCAGGCGCTGCCACTCTCCGTCCACTACGTGGTACACGGCCCGTTCCAAAGCCTGGTTATCTACGACGTAAGCTACCTGCCAAGGTTCTGGGAAAAAGCGTTCATGCTGCTCCTTGTCGAAATTGGACAAGAACACTCCAAAGCCTGGATGGGTGTGCACCCACCCCACAATCTCCTCGCTCCGTCCACCCCGCCTCAGGGCGCTCTGGACACTGTCGTAATGCTCTTGGTTGATCACCAAGCGGGAAGCACCGCTCTTCTGGGGAATGGGGACAAAACGTTCTACCAGAATTTCGTACCTCTCCGCGCTCTTCAGCTCTTGTTTCCTGCCAATGAGAAACCCGCCCTGTTCGCCCATGGAGTGCAGATGAGAGTACCGGTCCAACGCCTGCATCACCTGCTCGCGAAAAACGAGGCGCGGGAAAGGACCTGCCTTGCCCACCAGGAATCTCCTGGTCGAAAACGTTATGCTCTCCTTACCCATAGCACTCTCCCCTAAAAAATGCTGAAGTCAAGGACCTCCGACATGCGTTTCAACATGCTGATACCCACCACGCTGTTGCCCTTGCGATCCAGCGCTGGTCCGAAGGCGGCTACACCAAAACGGCCAGGGACGGCGCCCAAAATACCTCCCGAAACTCCGCTCTTAGCCGGAATCCCCACTTTAATGGCAAATTCGCCGGAACCATTGTACATTCCACAGGTAACCATAAATGTGGATACCAATCGCACCGCCCGGGCGGACACCAGTGGAGTTCCCCCTCCGCTAATACCTTTCGCAGCCAGGAACATGCCTATGCGGGCTAAATCTGCGCAATTGACCAAAATTGAACACTGACGGAAGTATAGATCCAGTACTTCTTCCACATCGCCCTCCAGGCAGTTGATGTCTTTGAGAAAATAAGCCAGCGCCCTGTTGCGGTGGCCCGTCTCCTTTTCTGACTTGTACACCGCCTCGTCAATTGCAATAGGTCGCTCTAGGATCTTCTCCAACAGGCCGGTGATGAGTGCGAATCGCTCCTCCACCGTGGAGCCGGGGATTAGGGAGCAAACCGCAATGGCCCCAGCGTTGATCATGGGGTTGAGGGGCTTCTGCTCTGAGGTTTCCAGTTTAACTATGCTGTTGAAGGAGTCTCCCGTGGGCTCTGAACCCACCTTGGCAAAGACCGCTTCCGGCCCCCGCTCTTCAATGGCCACCAGCAGGCTGAACACCTTGGAGATGCTCTGCAGAGTGAAATCAACCCTGGTATCGCCGGCTTCATACAGCCCCGTTGTGGTCTGCAGTGCGATCCCCGCCAGCTTTGGGTTGCCCTTCTTCAACTCTGGGATATATGTGGGGAGTTGACCCCGTTCTGCATGGCTCCGACACTCGGCAACTACTTCCTCAAGCAGCGCCGCATAATCAAATCCTGTGCCCATGTTCCCTTCCCTCCTCAGCATCTGAGAAGAAAGACCCTAACAAGGGTCCTCTCGGTAAGCGGCAGCCTCAGCACACGCTCGATTCCAGATGCGCAGCCTATCCTTTCCTGCCTCTTTTGCTGCATACATGGCTTGATCGGAAAACAACAACAGCTGGTGTTTATCAGTGGTATGGGCCGGTTTCGAGGCTACGCCCACGGAAACGGTAATGGGCCTGCTCCAATGGGTCCCTTTCACGTTTCTAATATTACCCATAATACGCTCGGCAACGCGGGTGCCTCCTTCAACTCCAATGTCCTCTAAGACAACCACAAACTCATCGCCGCCGTAGCGAATAACCTTATCCTGCGGCCTAACACTCTGTTTAATGGTCTCCACAAGCATCCTAAGGACTCGATCTCCCTCAGCGTGCCCATAGGTGTTGTTGAACACCGAGTAGTCATCAATATCGAAAAAGAGCACCGTCACGGTTTCCCCCGAGGAATCGTGGAGCCATTGGTTCAAAAAGCGGAAATTGTAAGCACCTGTCATTTCATCAATGACCAGCTCTTCCTCTAGTTCCTTCCGGCGCGCCCTCTCACTGCTTACCTCCACCGCAGCTTTCAGCATACCCGAAAGATTCATGAGCAGGCAGCCAAAACCAACGACGCCCCAAAAGCCGTAGCTCTTCACAAAAAACGTGAAGACCAAGCCAATCAGAATGGCACTTAAGCTGCTGCGAAAGCTGCGGGCCAGGAGAATTCTCGTTTGGGACCACCAGCCTACACCCCGCCATATGGACACCATACGTGATACCAAGAGGATGTTAACAAAGGTGTAAACCACCGCCCCAGCAACCATGGCGGTCACGCCTCCCAGCCCACTGGTCCCCAGGGGAAACCGCAGAGCCCGATAGATCAGGGCACTGGTCAAGGCCGCCAACGGCAGTTGAGACGCGTTGAACACAACGCGGTGGCACTGCTTCTTGTGGACCGACCCATCTGCCAACCCCGCCAGGGCCGAGATGACCATGGCCGGCGTGATCCCGTATAGGTAGATAATTGGGAAAATCGATGCGGTGGCTAGGGAATAATCGGCCCGCTCGCCGATGCGCACCATGACGGTCTGCAGGTAAAGAAACACTGCGCCAAGAGCGAGCATAACCGGCCAGTCCTGCCACCCTGGATGTTTGAAAAAAACAACACCTAAAACCAAGGCTGCTGCAGCAGTAAGAAACACAACAGCTCTCTGCAAACTTTCTGCTCGCTGCTGCTCCATAACAGCACCCCCAATCCCACTCAGCCCTTGCATGATAATTCTTTACCGATCCTTGATATCCTGCTTATACCCTATCCCTCGTGAAAAAACCGCCCAAGACTGCAGCAGGAAAAAGGGGCCCCTGGCGCTTTTGCCGCGCCTGGAGGCCCCGCTTCCTATCCTAATCCACCCCACCAAGCTCGCAGATAACCTGGAGGATGTCCTCACGGCCCTCCTTGGTCTGGGCTGAAAAGAGCACTGGTTCCTTGCCCAATGCGTTCTTAATCATCTTTACATGTTTCTGATACTGCCCCCTGCTGATCTTGTCCACCTTGGTGGCAATCAAGACTGAGGGCACACCCATGGTGCTGAGCCAGGTGCCCATGACCAGATCATCCTTGGTAGGCTCGTGTCTCACATCAACTAGGTGCAGTACGCCTACCAGATTCGGCCGGCCAGTGAGGTAGCCTTCAATCATGGGCCGCCATGCGCTGCGCACAGCCGCCGGTACCTTGGCAAATCCGTAACCCGGCAGGTCCACCAAGCACAGGCTGTCCACTTGGTAAAAGTTGATGGTCTGGGTCCTGCCTGGCTGGGTGGAGGTACGGGCAAACTTCCTTCGATTCACCAGAGTGTTAATTAGAGAAGACTTGCCCACATTCGACCGCCCCACCAAAGCTATTTCCTTCAGATCATGGACAGGATATCCCCTGGCGTTGACGGCGCTGGTGAGAAACTCAGCCCTATGCAAGTTCAGGCTCATACCTCATGTTCTCCCATCCAGGGCTCATCGACCACAGGAGCAGCCTCGGGAACCATGAAGGCAGGAGTCTCAGGTTCCACCGGCTCTGGATACAGGGCATGGGCCAACACCTGATCCATGTGCTCCACAAAGGAAATCTGGAGTTTGCCGAGGATGTTGGCTGGCACTTCTTCCAGATCCTTCTCATTCTCGATGGGCAGCAGTACCCTGCTAATCCCCGCCCGGTGGGCAGCCAACAGCTTCTCCTTTACTCCACCGATAGGCAGCACTCTGCCCCTCAAGGTGATCTCTCCAGTCATGGATACATCATGGCGCACTGGCCTGTTGGTTAAGGCACTGGCCAGGGCGGTAGCAATGGTGATTCCCGCGGAAGGCCCGTCCTTGGGGACTGCCCCTTCTGGAATATGCATATGGATATCCTTGTTCTCGTGGAACCTGGGATCGATACCCAGCTCCACTGCTCGGGAGCGCACATAACTGAGCGCTGCCTGGGCGGATTCTCGCATCACTTCACCGAGTTTTCCAGTAAGCGTCAGCTTACCCTTGCCGTCTATCACGGTAACTTCAATGCTGAGGATCTCGCCGCCTACTTGGGTGTAGGCCAAGCCTGTAGCTACTCCCACCTTGTCTTCCTGATCAGCCATGGTCTGGGTGTAGCGGCGTACGCCAAGGTATTTGTGGAGATTGCTCACGGTTATGCGGGCCGTGGTGATCTGGCCCTTGACGATCTCCGTGGCCACCTTGCGGCAAATGGTCCCCAGTCTGCGTTCTAAGGTTCTCACCCCAGCCTCTTTGGTGTACTCGTTGATCACCTTGAAGATGGTGTTATCGGAAATCTGGATCTGCTCAGGCCTCAGACCGTTGGCCTGAAGCTGTTTGGGCCACAGGTGGCGTTTAGCGATCTCAAACTTCTCATACTCGGTGTAGCCGGGTATGGTGATAACCTCCATTCTGTCCCTAAGCGGAGGCGGAATGGAATGCAGCACATTGGCTGTGGTGATAAACAGTACCTCAGAGAGGTCAAAGGGAACTTCCAGGTAATGGTCTCCGAAACGATTATTCTGTTCAGGATCCAATACTTCCAAAAGGGCTGATGCCGGATCTCCTCTAAAATCAGAGGCCAACTTGTCAATTTCATCTAGGACAATTACAGGATTGCGGCTGCCGACGGTTCGCATGGTCTGGATTATGCGCCCAGGCATGGATCCAATATAAGTGCGCCGATGCCCTCTGATCTCGGCTTCATCCCGCACACCGCCCAAGGAAAGACGGGCAAAACTGCGGTTTAAGGCATTGCCCACAGATTGGGCTAGGGATGTCTTGCCTACCCCAGGCGGGCCTACTAAGCAGAGAATGGGTCCCTTAGAGTTCTTAGTCAGCTGGCGCACAGCTAGAAACTCCAGTATGCGCTCTTTAACTTGCTCTAGGCCGTAATGATCACGGTCCAGTATTTCCTCTGCCACATTGAGGTCCAAGCGATCCTTGGTCCGCTTCGACCAGGGCAGAGACAGCATCCAATCGATATAATTCCGGACAACGGTTGCTTCTGCGGACATGGGCGCCATGCGCTCCAAACGGTGAATCTCATGGAGAACTTTTGCTTTGGCTTCCTTAGGCAGCTTGCCTTTCTGCAGCTTCTCCTTGAGCTCCTCCGTCTCACTTTTGCCCTTCTCATCACGTTCGCCCAGCTCCACCTGGATAGCCTTAATCTGCTCCCTTAGGTAGTATTCACGCTGAGCTTTCTCCATCTGCTTGCGGACGCGCTGCTGGATGGACTTCTCCAGATTGAGGATCTCACCTTCCCGGTAGAGCAGGCCTAAAATGGCCTCCAGTCTCTTGTCCACGGGCAAGATCTCAAGCAGCCTCTGCTTTTCCTGGAAAGAAACCAAGAGCTGGCTTGCTATGGTATCTGCCAGACGATGGGGATCTTCGATATTTGTCACCGACATCAACACTTCTGCCGGTATCTTCTTTCCAAGCCGTACATACTTCCCAAACTCTTCCCGGACGCTGCGCACCAGCGCATCAAGCTCCAGGCTGTTCATCTCTCCATTCATTTCAGGGACAACGGTTACATATGCTTCGTAGTAACCATTAGCATCGTCTATATGTTCCAGGGTGACTCGGGCCAGACCCTCTACCAGAACCCGAACTTGGCCCTCTGGTACTTTCAGCAGCTGCTTGATTTCGCAAAGGGTACCAACATGATATATTTCTTCAGGCTGAGGCTCTTCAGTGTCCACCTGATGCTGTGTCGCCAAAACGATACGCCCATCCCCAACCATGGCCTGTTCAATAGCTTCTATTGAACGGTGACGCCCAACTTCCAGCGGTGTAACCATATAGGGGAACACAAGCATTCCACGGAGAGGTAGCAACGGAAACATCTGAGAGGTAACCTTCTGTGCCATTTCTACACCCCCATTTGGTTAATGTACCTTCATTGTATCATAGTTTGGAAAATCAGGGAATTATTCCTGGGGTGATTTTAGGAGACGCTCCTAATAAGGTACTGTGACCGTGGGAAGCGGTGGAAAACTGCACCTCCTCGCTCACCTGCAGCAGGGCATGCTTGAGTACTTCTTCAATGGTACCCACCGCCACCACTTCCACGTCCTGCAAGCCCGCGAAAATGTCCTGCCAGTTCTCTTCCGGGATAAGAACCTTTTTGACCCCCGATTCCACTGCCGCACGCACCTTAGGAACCACACCCCCTACGCCCTTGACCAAGCCGTGGATGGTCACCTCTCCTGTCATGGCCACGATATTGGAGACCGGCCTATTGGTCAGTGCCGACGCCACTGCAGTTACCATACTCACACCAGCGGACGGACCATCCACAGGAATACCGCCTGGGAAGTTGATGTGAATATCGTAATCCTGCGGCCTCAACCCCAGGGAAACCCTGAGTACCGTAAGGACATTGTCAACCGATGACCGGGCCTGAGAACGGCGCCGCATGGTGCGCCCCTGGCGCCCAAACTCCTCTTCCTCCATCACGCCTGTGACCTTGACTCCCCCATGGCCGCGATCAGCGGTCACCGCAGTGGCCTCCACCTCAATCACGGTCCCCAGATTGGGGCCGTACATGGCCAGCCCGTTCACAACCCCCACAGCAGGTTCCTGTCTGATGCGGTTTTGGGGCCTAGGCGCGTACTGCCCACAGCTCAGTACCCACTCTACATCTCTTTTGGCAATAACCTTACGCCCTTCACTGAGCACAACTCCTCCCGCGATCTGAACCATGTTTACAGCATCCCGTCCGTTGGCGGCGAAGCGCTTGATTTCTTCCAGGGCGGCAGGTTCTAGGGGAAGTTTGATCTTTTCCGCTGCATTAGCAGCAATGCTGCCGATCTCCTCTGGAGTAAGGTTGCGGAAATAGATTTCCAGGCAGCGTGAGCGGAGCGCCGGGGGCAGCTCAGTGGACAAACGGGTGGTTGCCCCAACCAGCCTGAAATCCGCGGGCAAGCCGTTTTGGAAAATGTCGTGGATATGCGGTGGGATATTGCTGTCTTCAGACGAGTAATAGGCGCTGTCCAAAAACACCCGGCGGTCTTCCAGTACCTTGAGCAGTTTGTTGAGCTGGATGGGGTGCAGCTCGCCAATCTCGTCAATAAACAGGACGCCGCCATGGGCTTTGGTTACCGCGCCTGGTTTGGGCTGAGGAATCCCTGCCACGCCCAGGGGCCCCGCACCTTGATAGATGGGATCATGCACAGAACCCAACAGGGGATCAGCAATGCCCCTTTCGTCAAAACGGGCGGTGGTGGCATCCACTTCCACAAAGGCAGCATCGTGGGCAAAGGGTGAAAGGGGGTTTTTCTTGGCCTCCTCCAGCACCACCCTTGCAGCTGCTGTCTTCCCCACTCCTGGAGGCCCGTAGATGATCACATGCTGGGGATTGGCTCCGCACAGCGCGGCTCGCAGAGCCTTCAACCCATCGCTCTGACCTATGATCTCCTGCAGGGCCTTTGGCCGGGTCAGCTCTGACAAGGGTTCAGTGAGGGCAATGCTTTTCAAGCGCCTCAGTTTGTCCATTTCCCTGCGCGATTCTCTGTCAACAGCTGTCTTGCTGCCCTGCTGCTGACGGAGGAGGTTCCAGAAATAGAGGCCGATCACTATGGCAAAGAACAGGTTAACTAACCCCAGAATTTCCATTACCGCCGCTCCTCTCCCAAGCTTGCACTTGCTATTATGCCCAGGAGAAAGAAAAAGGATAAGCTGGTTACCCAGCTTATCCGCAACTTACAGCGTGTTTACGCACTTTCTTCTTTTCCTTTGCCCTTGCTCTTGCTCCTGACCACCAAGGGCTGTTCCTGTTTCTCCACGGCAGCTTTGGTAATTACGCACTTAGAGACATCCTCTTCAGAGGGAACGCTGTACATCACATCCAGCATAAGCCCTTCTACAACGGTGCGCAGACCCCTGGCTCCGGTTTTCTGTTCCAAAGCCTTGGCTGCAATGAGGCGCAGGGCTTCAGGCTCAAACTCCAGGGTGACATCATCCATCTGCAGAAGCTTTTGGAACTGCTTCACTAAGGCATTTTTAGGTTCAGTGAGGATTCTCACCAAAGCGTCCTCATCCAGGGCGTCCAGCGTGCAAACCACGGGTACACGTCCGATGAACTCTGGAATCAGCCCATAGCGCAGCAGATCCTCAGGCATAATCTTACGCAGAATGTCCCCGATCTTCTTTTCTTCGCGGGTCAACACCTCGGCACCAAAGCCGATGTTCTTCTGCCCAATTCTGCGTTCAATAATCTTCTCCAACCCGTCAAAGGCACCGCCGCAGATGAACAGAATATTGGTGGTATCGATCTGGATGAACTCCTGATGGGGATGCTTGCGTCCACCCTGCGGTGGGACACTGGCAATGGTACCCTCCAGAATTTTCAGCAGTGCCTGCTGTACGCCTTCTCCAGATACATCGCGGGTGATGGATGGATTCTCAGACTTACGGGCGATTTTGTCGATTTCGTCCACGTAAATGATGCCCTTTTCCGCCCGCTCCACATCGTAATCTGCTGCTTGAATCAACCTGAGCAGTATGTTCTCCACATCTTCGCCCACGTAACCGGCCTCAGTGAGGCTGGTAGCATCGGCGATGGCAAAGGGAACGTTGAGAATCTTAGCCAGCGTCTGGGCCAAAAAGGTCTTGCCGCTCCCAGTAGGCCCCAGCATGAGGATGTTGCTCTTCTGGAGCTCAACATCATCGGTTCTGAGGTTGCTGTTGATGCGCTTGTAATGGTTGTATACGGCGACAGCCAGTGTCTTTTTGGCTTCTTCCTGGCCGATAACGTACTCATCCAACGCCTCTCGGATTTCCTTGGGCTTGGGTACGCTATCCAGTTCCAGATCATGATCTTCAGTAAACTCTTCCTCGATGATCTCGTTACAGAGCTCTATGCATTCATCGCAGATATAGACCCCTGGACCGGCGATGAGTTTCTTAACTTGTTCCTGCATTTTGCCGCAAAAAGAACACTTCAGCTGTCCTTTTTCATCGCCAAATTTGAACATCCAATCACCTCATTTGTCACTTACTGCCCCTGGCTGTTCTGAACCTGCCTCTGGGTAAGGACACCATCAATTAGACCGTATTCCACCGCGCTCTTCGCGGACATGTAGTAGTCACGATCCGTATCCTGCTGAATTCTTTCTAAGGGCTGACCAGTGGTGTGATGGAGAATATCGTTAATCTGTGACTTGAGGAGCAGGATTTCTTTGGCCTGAATCTCGATCTGGCTCGCCTGTCCCTGAGCACCGCCAAGGGGCTGGTGAATCATTATCCGGGAGTTGGGGAGTGCAAAGCGCTTGCCCTTCGTCCCAGCACTAAGCAATAAGGCGCCCATGCTGGCAGCCATGCCCACACAGATAGTGGATACATCTGCCTTGATGTACTGTATGGTGTCATAAATGGCCAATCCTGAGTAGATTACCCCGCCTGGGCTGTTTATATACAGGTGAATATCCTTGTCAGGATCCTCAGATTCCAAGAACAAAAGCTGGGCAATGACTAGGTTAGCCACATGATCATCGATGGGTCCTCCCAAGAAGATGATCCGATCCTTGAGGAGTCGGGAGTATATGTCAAAAGCCCGCTCCCCCCGATTCGTCTGCTCAACTACCATTGGGATTAAAACACTCAAGTCTCTCCCCGCCTTTCTGTTCTTACTCTGCAGATTCCTCCGCTTCCTCTACTTCTGACTGCTCTGAGTCTTGAGCGGCTTCTACCTCGGTAATGCGAGCGCTGTCCACAATAACCTTCATAGTCTTCTCACGAGCCAGAGAATTGGCTATGCCGGTTCTGTTCTTTTCATAGTGTTCCCGCATCCGTTCCTGGGCAGCAGGATCAAGGTCGCCGTCGCCATACTCTTCCATGTACTCTGTGATCTTATCATCGATTTCTTCATCGGAAACCTCAATACCTTCTTTTTCCCGGATTGCCTCTAGGATGAGGTCATGGATGATTCTGGTCTCCGCCTGAGGAAGGAAGTTCTCCAGCAGCTGCTCCTTGCTCTGCCCGGTCATCTCCAGGTACATCTCTTCACCAATGCCCTGGCCGGCCAGATTGTAGATGAACATCTCGTAGAGGTGCTCTGCCTCGTGACGAACCATGGATTGTGGAACTTCCACCTCGCTGTCCTCGGCAATGCGCTCTAATAGTTTATTCTCCATCGCGGCGTTGGTTCTGCGGGTAGCCTCGTCCTCCAGGTTTTTTCGGATGGTGGCCCTCAGCTCTTCCATGGTATCGAACTCGCTGATATCCTTAGCGAACTCGTCATCGAGCTCGGGTACAACCTTTTCCTTGAGCTCCTTGACGGTCACGGAAAAGACTGCGTCTTTGCCTGCCAATTCCTCAGCGTGGTAAGTCTCTGGGAAAGTTACATTAATATCGGAGGTTTGGCCGACTTCGAAGCCAATGAGCTGCTCCTCAAAACCAGGGATAAACCGGCCAGAGCCGATCTCCAACACTTGGTTCTCCCCTGCTCCGCCGCTGAAGGGCTTGCCGTCAACGTAGCCGATAAAGTCGATAACGCAGAAGTCTCCCTCCTGCACGGTTGTACGTTCTGAAACCACAAGTTGGGCGCTGCGTTCCTGCTGCTGCTTGAGGACGTTCTCCACGTCTGCATCGGTGATGGTGACGATTTCCCGTTCTACTTCCAGATCCTTGTAGTTACCAAGGGTGAGTTCGGGATAGACATCCACTGTGAAGGTGAAAGTCGCGCCTTTCCCCCGCTCTACCTCTGTGAGATCAGCGTCGGGCTGGTCTACAGGGCGAATTTGGGTCTCTTCAACCGCTTCTTCATACAGCCTGGGCAGGAGGATCTCCACAGCATCCTGCAGAAAAACATCAGGTCCGTAGTTGAGTTCAATAATCTTGCGGGGAGCTTTCCCCTTTCTAAAGCCTGGAATGTTGATCCTTTTCACATTCCGGCGGTAAGCTTCTTGCATAGCTTGCTCTAATACATCGGCATCTATATCTACGGTTAGCTTAACTCTGCTGTTTTCCAGTTTCTCCAGTTTGGTTGCCATAATGCAAAATCTCCTTTCACTATGTGAACGCTCACTACTGTAAGCGCAAAAAAAGCACACTAAAAGGTGCAGCCAGTTATGTATATGAAAATGGTGCAGGCGGAGAGAGTCGAACTCTCACGGGGTCTGCCCACTAGATCCTAAGTCTAGCGCGTCTGCCAGTTCCGCCACGCCTGCACATCACTGCGAAAAATTGGATGGTGAGCCATCCGCGACTCGAACGCGGGACACCCGGATTAAAAGTCCGGTGCTCTACCGACTGAGCTAATGGCTCCTGCTGATCAATGCTATTGTATTATAACAGAGGCGAAAATGGGGGTCAACTCCTTTTGGACTAGTTTGGCCGTGAAAAAACAGGTATAATGGGATGGGAAAACGGAAAGGGGGATGCCGATGAACATACCTCGACGCTATTGGCGCAACTTAGATTGGCTCTTAATTCTCGCGGTCCTATGCCTCACTGCCATCGGCATGGTGGTCATTTATTCCGCATCTCATTCCCAGCTGGCAGCGGCTGGCCTCAACCCTTTCCATTATGTCCAACGCCAAGCCCTAGCCTTCGTCATCGGCCTGGTTCTGTCCATAGTGATCATATCCATCGATTACAGAGCCTGGAAACGCTGGTCCAAGCTGATTTATCTGGCTTCCATCATCCTTCTAGTAGGCGTGCTCGTCTTCGGAAAGAGTGTGTTTGGATCCCAGCGCTGGATGCGCCTGGGCCCCCTGAGCCTCCAGCCTTCTGAGCTGGCCAAAATCACCCTGGTTTTAGCACTCGCTCGGTTTTTCGAAAAGGAAGAAAACGCCCTCTCCATGAAGGGCATTGCTCAGGCAGCCCTGCTTACGCTCGTTCCCATGGGCCTTATTTTAATCCAGCCTGACCTCGGTACCGCGGTGATTTTTGTCGGCCTGTTTTTCACCATGTGGTATGTGGGCAACGCTCGCCTAAAAGACCTCTTAATTGCTGGATTTTCACTCATCGCAGTTGGTGTAGGAGTAGTTGTCGCCTCCCTGCAGGGCTGGCTCAAGGTGATCAAACCCTACCAACTCACCCGAATCTTGGTGTTCTTGAACCCCTACGCTGACAGAGATGGTGCGGGCTGGAACGTCATTCAATCCATCATCGCCATTGGCTCAGGCGGATTTCTAGGCAAGGGCGTGTTGGGAGGAACCCAAAGTTCCCTGCACTTCTTGCCTGCCAACCATACCGATTTTGTGTTCTCCGTGATCGCTGAGGAGTTCGGCTTTTTGGGCTCCCTGTTTGTACTGGCCCTCTTCGTCCTGCTCATCTGGCGGGGCCTGCACATAGCCGCCATTGCCAAAGACACCTACGGTACGCTCTTAGCCGCGGGGGCTACCAGCATTTTCTTCTTCCATCTGATCATTAATGTGGGTATGACCTTGGGCATCATGCCCGTTACTGGGCTTCCCCTCCCCTTTATCACTGCTGGGGGGAGTACCATGATCACCAGTCTGATGGCGGTGGCTGTCATTCTCAACGTGGGCCTGCGGCGCAGTAAGATCATGTTTTGAGCCCAGCGCCAGCAGGAGTAAAGGCGAAGAGCCGAAGCTGATACAGGTAGCTGCAGCCACCACTCCTGAATCGTTGAAAATCAAAGCAGCAACAGCGCCGAGCACCACCCCGCCGATGCCCTTGGAGGCAGCGGGGTGGTTTTTTTTCAGCCAAGAAATGAACTTAGAGGGCCAGATAAAGCTGGCTGACATGGCGGCCAGGGTGACAATGAGGGCGCGGCTCCAGATGCTGTAACGCAGCAGCCTAAGGTTCATTTCCAGCTTGCGTTGGATAATCAACAACAAGGCTGAGGCGCCATCGCGGCGAAACAGCTCCGCCGCCTGCCCTATATGGGACTGCTGATCTTCAGGGTTAGCGCTGTCCAGCCAGGCAAACAAACCTAAGACCAGCACCGCGCAGAAGGCTGCCGCGGCAGCGCTCACCCAGCCCCTTTTGATTCCAGCCAACCCCAGCCACACAACTGCGAAGCCGAACACCGCACTGATAGCCCCTCCAGCATTCGTCCCTAGGGGTGGGGCCCCGATAAGCACAATCAGCCCAGCAAACAGCGCTAGTCCCAGGAGCTGAACCCAGCGCTCCCTCCTTCCACCAGCGAAAATGGCCCAGGCCATTATGCTGGATCCCACCAGAACACCCATGTATTCATTGCCAATGCCGTAAAAACGGGCTCCCCCCACGGGGTCATATCCCAGAGGCGAGTAGCGCATCAGCCGGCTGTCACTCAGGATATCCACGCTCAGGGCTGCGCTGGTGAGCAGCGAGACCACGCCCACCAAGAGCAGCGGCCGGGGGTACTTCATTCCCCCAAGGATCACCACCAGCAGAATCAGGGCGGAGAGCAGAGGACTGATATCCCAGAAGAGCAGCGCCAACGGCGTGGAAAGCAGGGCTAGAAGGGCTGATTGCAGGGCCCGCACAGTCCAGTCAGGCAGCTGGCTGCTGAGAATCAAAGAAACCAAGACGGCTGTGTAGACCCCTATTTGAGCGATCACAACCAAGCGCAGAACCAGGCTGCGACAGCGAGAGAGAGCGCTGATTTTCCCCGCCATGGCGGCCAGCTGGTTTCTGGCATCCCCTGTCTCCTTTACTGCCGCTGCTCGTCCAATAAAGGGCTGGGTATGGCTGATCTGCAGAAGCCGCAGTATAGTTGGGGCCACATCCATGTTTGTGATGATTCCCGGCCAACGAGTGGTGGCGGAAATCAAAAGCCCTTCCTGGAGTCCAACTAAGATTACTGGAGTCAACCATTTCCCCTCCCTGGCGGCTCCCAGAGGGGGATGGGGGCTGATCAAAATCAGTACTGTTCCTTCAGGGCGCTCTCGGGACAGCCCCTCCACAAAGCCCGCCGCCTCCCCCACCATCACAGCGCGCACTGTCTCCCGCTGCTCAGGTAGGAGGTACTCCTGGTACAAATCACAGCGGAAAGGATCCCCCAAATCCACCACGATCAGCCTTTCCTCGGCATCCCACACCGCCTGGGCCAGCTGGGCATAGTCGGTGCGCACTCCAAAAGGGTAGCGGGGGTCCGCAGTGAGAAACTCCGTATCAATCTCCCCCTGCCAGATGCGGCCGAAGCTGTCCATTGCAGTTAAGGCCCCCCAGTGGTAATCGCTGGACCCGCTGCTGTTTCCCAGTACCCTGACCCCTTCCCCAGCTTCCAGAAAAGAAGTCCCAAGGGCACCCAGCTCCACCCGGTAGCTCACATCTTGAGCTGCCCAAATCAGGGCAATGTCCGGCTGGATATAGACTCCTGGTTCTAATCCTGTGTTGCGCCGATAGAGGTGCTCTGCCACCTCCCTGGGCTGGAAGGCCGCTGCCCCTCTCCAGCCCACAGCCCTGGCTCCCGCGCCGATACTGAGGTAGGCTGCTGACAGGCTGTCTCCTCCCCCGGCTCTGGTGTTAAGCAGCCCTAAGGCCACAGGTCCCTGCAGCCGTAGGATTGCCGCGTCTTCCATAGTTAAGCCGTGCCATAGCACCAAAACAACCTGCTCAGCGGCGGTCTGCCCTGCCAATACACCAGGAGAGCAGAGACACCAAGCCAAAACCACCAAGGCCCCCAGCAGCACCGCAACGGGCTTGAGCTTCATGTGATCATACCTTCATAGAGCGCTCTGGTGCAGCTGACCATGCGTTCGGCACCAAAACAGGTTTCCACCCTGTCTCGGTTAAAGGCCCCCATGGTCTTAGCCTTGGCGGGATCCTTCAGCACTTGGAGGAGTGCCGCGGCCAGATCGGGTGCACTGCCTGGGAGGACAAGAAACCCTCCTTTGCCATGGATCACGGCTTCCCGCAGAGCGGGCAAATCTGACACCACTACCGGCAGGCGGCTGGCCATGGCTTCCAGCACACTTAAATTGAAGCCCTCACTAAGGCTGGGCAAAGCAAAACAGTCCCAGCCCGCCATCAGGGTGGGTACATCTTCTCTCCAGCCTAGGAAGCGTACTCGATCTGCCAATCCTAAGCGCCTGCTGTAGGCCTCCAGCTTGGCGCGCTCAGGCCCATCCCCCACCACAACCAGGTGGAGCCTGGGCAGGATCTTGGCTACCAGTGAAACGGCTTCCAAGAGAGTGCTCACTCCCTTCCCAGGGATCAGGCGGGCCACTGTGCCCACCACTTGGTCTTCCTCCTGCAAATCAAGGGAACGGCGGGACACTTCTACAGGGCATTCCCCAAACTGACTGGAGCAAATCCCATTGTAAATGGTGAGCACTTTCCCCTCAGGGACGTAGCGGGTAATCTGGGAGCGCACCGAATCTGATACGCTGATAATGGTGCTCATGCAGTTGAACATCCAGCGCTGCACCAGAGTGGAGGCCCAGCCCGTGAACCTCGACGAACTCTGAGGTAGGGCATTATGGGCTGTAAACAAGAAATGGGGGTGCCGCCTTGGAGCTAGAGCAGCAGCAGTAATCAGGGCCGCTTTCAAGCCATGGGCATGCACGATTTGGGCTTGTTCCTGCTTCAAAATGCGCCTCAGCTTCCTCACCGCGGAGAAATCTTCCTTGGGACGCAAGCCATCTACTAACTCTAGATCGATAAAGTGCTGGACATCCAGCACTTCTTGGAGAGCTGCCGGTGCCACCACGGTGATTTCCCAATCGGGAAGCCCTGCTAACAGCTGCCTCAGATGGTGCAGAATTCCCCCTTCTGCAGGCCTGACCACCCACACGACCTTCATTAAGCTTTCCCCCCTGCTGTTCTCTCATTTATTGTGGACCAAATTTATCAATCAATACGGGGAATACTGGTGGGGAAAGGAGAGATTCTGTGCACAGAAAACTCTTGTTAGCCGCGGTAGTGCTGGGGATTGTGCTGTTCACAGCTAGGTACGCATCCGCACCCCAGCCGGGTCCTGATACTACGGGTCGAGAGATCGTCTTCACCAGGGAAGCTGAGCCTGCACCTCTCTCTGCCCCGCTTTCACCATTGACAGAACTGCAAAACTCCCTAGATGCGGTCTCCCAGGCAGCTGTGGAGGCTGACTGGAGAAAGGCCGGCCAGGGCCTGCAAGATCTGCAGCGCCTGTGGGAGAGTCTCCGGCCAAGAAGTGCGGAAAGCCTGGAAATGGAAAGACAGATGGGCCAACTTCTTCAGGCCCTCCAGGAAGCCGTCTGGGGCCAAGACGAGCAGGGTGTCCTGGAGGCGGCCCAAGAACTAACCAGGCTGGTCGGCTTACTCAGCAATCAGGGCCTTTAGTCCCCTGCTCCCCGTCTTTTTTTGCTCGGCGAAAGGCAGCCTAGTAGGATCTGGAGACAGAAGAGCGAATATCTACCTCCAGAAGGTGGGGATGTAGCTCAGCTGGGAGAGCGCCACGTTCGCAACGTGGAAGTCGAGGGTTCGAGTCCCTTCATCTCCACCAGCTGCTATTGAGCACAAAAGGGAGCTGATGCTCCCTTTTTGTTTTGATCTAACCCGGTCCTTCTGGGTTTTTCTTGCCCGGCTGTTGCTGTGTGCCGCTCTGGGCTTTGCGCTGCGCGTCTTGTTGGCGGTTAGCCAATTCCTCGCTTGTTTCGAAGAAATGATTGGCGTTGACTAGTCCGGAAGCTTTTTGATTGTGTGCTCTGTTCTGCGGCCGCTTCTGCTTCTGCTTCTTCTTATCCTCCGCCAAAGTGTCCAGCACCTCCTTCTGCCTGTAGTATGGACGAAGGAGTTTTGATTTATGATGGCGAATCCCAAAGGGAGAAATTGCTGAGGAGGCGCAACATGAGCATAGCCATCATTGCCAATCCCCTGGCAGGCAGAGGACGAGGCCAGAAAGTCGCCCAGGCAGTACAGGAACTTCTAACCAACCAGAACATAGATTTCGAAATGATCTTTTCCAAATACGCAGGACATGCCGTAGAACTAGCCGAGCAAGCCAGCCGTAAGCATAGAATTGTGGCAGCTTTGGGGGGCGATGGGACTGCCAGGGAAGTGCTGGCAGCCGTTTGGCAGACATCCTCAGCCTTTGGAGTAATTCCAGGTGGTACAGGCAATGACTATGCTAGGGGCCTGGGCATTCCTAGAGACATCCCGGAGGCCCTCAAGGTACTGCTTGCCGGCGCCACCGCCCCCTTCGATGTGGGCGTGGAGCAAGATAGGGTGTTCGGGCAGCTGGCCTGCATAGGTTTTCCTGTCGATGTGATTATCCATGTAAACGAGCACCGCGACGGCTTGATCAAAGGCTCCGCCGCCTTTCTAGCGGGAGTGGCGGCTACCATACGCTCGCTGCGCACCTATCCCGTTCGCATCACGGTGGACGGAAAGACCTTTGAAAAGGATGTTGTGGGCGTGTTCGTGATGAATATGCCCTACTGCGGCGGGGGAATGCAGTTCGTGCCTGAAGCCCGCTATGACAGCGGTGTTTTTCATGTACTGATCATCGATAGGATCTCCCGCTTGGATTTGGCGGTTACCCTGCCCAAGATTTATTCTGGGAAACACGTGTCCCACCCCGCGGTCTCCATTGTGACCGGCCGGGAAGTAAGCATCGAAGGGCGGAGCTTGCCCGTTATGCTTGATGGGGATATCTTCTCAGCCAGGCCATTACACGCCAAAATCCTGCCCCAAGCAGCACAAGTGGTGGTACCAAAAGCCCCGGCCTAAGCCGGGGCTTTCGTCATATCCACGTTTAGATGATGCCCAACTTGCGCCCAACCTTGGCAAAGGCATCCAAGGCGTACTGCAGATCCTCCCTGGTGTGGGTTGCAGTGATAATGGTGCGCACTCTAGCTTTGCCCCGAGGTACTGTGGGGAAAGCGATGCCTTGGGCAAATACTCCCTCGTCAAACAAGTCGTCTGCCAGCTGCATGGCCTTGCGCTCATCGCCTGTAATCACAGGAATAATGGGCGTGACGCTCGCTCCTGTATCGAAGCCCAGCTCTTTCAGCCCTGAACGGAAGAATTCGGTATTCTCCCATAACTTGTCGATGATTTCCGGCTGTTCCAGCAGGATGTCAATGGCTGCTATGCAGGCTCCCGTCACTGCCGGTGGATGTGAGGTGCTGAACAGGACCGGCCGCGCCCGCTGTACCAAGTAATCAATGAGCTTCTGCGGCCCAGCTACATAACCGCCCAGTACCCCAATGGCTTTGGAAAGGGTGCCCACCTGAATATCCACTTGCCCGTGGAGGTCATAGTGGTCTACTGTTCCCCGTCCGTTGCGGCCCAGAACACCGCTGGCATGGGCATCGTCCACCATCACAGCTGCGCCGAACTCCTGGGCAAGTTTCACCACTTCTGGAAGGGGTGCAATATCGCCATCCATGGAAAAGACACCGTCGGTTACCACCAGTTTGTGGCGGCCTCCAGCTTCCTTCAGGGCATCGCGCAAGCCGTCCATGTCGGCGTGGGGGTAGACTTTAATCTCAGCTCTGCTCAGGCGGGAGCCATCGATGATGCTGGCGTGGTTCAGCTGGTCGCTGATGATCACGTCTTCCCTACCCAGAATGCAGCTTACTGTACCGGAGTTGGCGGTGAACCCAGATTGGAAGACTAAGCAGGCTTCCACATTCTTAAACTTGGCCAGTTTTTCCTCCAGCTGCTTGTGGAGATCCATCTGCCCAGCAATAGTGCGTACTGCACCTGAACCAACGCCGAACTCCTCAGTGGCCTTAATAGCCGCTTCAATCATGCGGGGATTATTAGTCAAGCCTAAGTAGTTGTTGGAGGAAAGGTTCACCACTGACCTGCCATCATAAACACATTTGGGCTGCTGCTGCCCTGAAAGGGTGCGTGGTTCACGGTACAACCCCTGATCCTTCAGGTTCTGCAGCTCTTGATCTAAAAAGCTAAGTGCATCCAATTCCAATCACTCCCATCTGGATATCCCTCTTCTGGCACTGCCGTCATCAGTTCGCAGCCTGGACCGGCCCTGATCCTAGACATGCAGCCATCGCCTCCACCATGCGACACTTTTTTCACATAGGAAGTTCTTCCATTCTTAACGCGCAATATCCTGCCATTGGGCAGAGGAATTGTCCCTGCAGACCCGAATATATTCTCCCACAACGATCAGAAGAAAGAGGTGATTCCGGAGTGGAACAGTTAGCCATCATTGGTGCTGGCCCTGGTGGAGCCAGCCTGCTGAAAACCTTCCTGGATGTTCCCGGTGTCAAGATTCTGGGTATCTCCGATCTGGATCCACACAGTCCAGGCATGAAACTAGCCAAGCAGTTCGGAATTTACACAACCAGGAGCTTCCATGATCTGCTGAGCAAACCTGGCAAGAAAATGGTCTTTGATGCCACAGGCAGCAGTGCTGTTGCCCAGGAGCTAGCTGCCGCAGCCTCGCCCACCACTGTGGTGGTTGATACGGAACTGGCCAAATTAATATGGGAAATGGTGGAGGCCAAGGAAGCTGTCAACCGGCAGCTGATCACAGAGTCAGACTCCCTGCTCTCCTTTATCGAACAGGGATTAGCCCATATTGATACCCTTAATACCGAACATGGTCAGGCACTCAAACAGGTTATCAGTGAAATACGTGACCTTTCTGAGCTCACGGCGCGCAGCCGTGCCTTGATTCAAGAGACTGAACAGATTATGGCTATTGTCAAGAACGTGGCTACTCAAACCCGTATTTTGGGCATCAACGCCTCCATTGAATCCGCCCGCGCGGGGGAACTGGGCCGAGGGTTTGAGGTGGTCGCCGACTCCATCCATAAACTGTCCGCCAGTACCTTGGATTCGGTGAATTCCGTCTCAGGTACCATGGAACATGTCCGAGACGCGCTGGAGAATATCAGTGGCAGTGTACGTAAAGTGGTGCAGGATGTACAGGACATGGAGGCTAAACAAGCCCAGCTCACTAAAGAGCTGCGGGGTGCGCTGCAGGAAATGGTAGCCAGTGCAGAAAAGCTGGCAGAAATGGCCGGACATGTGCAAACCGACGCCTAATCATTGAAAAAGAGAAGAGCTTCCCAAGCCCTTCTCTTTTTTCGCTATTTCTTGACCTTAATCTCTACAGCCTCGCTCTCCAACCGCGAGGTCACGCCCTTGAGGGTGATCGTTCCTTCTTCCTCTCCTGCCCTGACCCAGGTGGCAA
>DURH01000023.1 GCA_012837385.1 Bacillota bacterium | reverse complement strand
TCGCTGCCGTTCCGTCAAAGTAAGGCTGATACACTCTTCGAAGTTGTCTGCTGTTATTGGTTCCAGTCTAACCATCGATCATCATCTCCTATTATTGAGGTACACCATCACGTTCGAGTAGAAGGCTGCCTCCCCAGGCCCTCCTTTTCGTCCAAGAGGCTGCCGGCATCCTTAAAGAAGCTGGCAATGGCCACAACGATCACCGCACCAATGGGAAAGGCGGCGATGATGGGCACTGTTTGCAGACTGGACAAAGTGCCTTTGGAGAAGATCAGCGCGGCGGGAAGCAGTGTAAAGAGCAGCGCCCAGAAACTGCGCACCTTCTTGTCTGGCTCTTTGGATACGCCAAGCTCTTTATAGGAGTAGGTGGAAAGCACCAGGGTTAGGGCGTCGAAAACAGTGGTGTAGAAAAATACCATGCTCACCGCCACCAACACTAAGCCAACACCTTCCAGAGGCAGGTGCTGGAAAATCTCCAAAATCAGCACAGCAGGTTCCTCCCCCCCTACCAGCCTGCCAGCGGCATCAAGGGAACCCCGCATCTGCTTGGCCAAGCCAAAGTTGCCTAGGATAATAAACGAAGCAAAAGTACCAGCTAGTCCCCAGAAGTATCCTCCTAAGACAGTGCTGCGGATAGTCCGGCCCTTACTGATAGTGCCAATAAAGAGGGGAGTGGCAATGCACCATACCATCCAATACGACCAGTAAAACACCGTCCAAGACTGGGCAAACCCGGTACCACCGCCGCCAGAAAGCCTGAGGGGATCGATCCAGGTGGCTAAGGCCAAGAAGTTCTGGGCCAGATTGCCCAATGATTGAACACCCGTCTCCAATATGTAGCGGGCTTCACCGCCAGCAAGGAGCACAAAGAGAAGCAGGGCGCCAAACATGGCGGCACAGACTGCGGAAAGCTTGGAGATTCCCTCCACCCCAAACCACACCGCCAAGGTGTAAAGGATAGCGATGAAAAAGAGAATGGCCAAGGTAAGGCCGACACTTCCTGGAATTCCTGTAAGCTTGGTGACAATGGCTGACAGTACAGGCATGACTACGCCTAAAGTAGTGGTAGTCCCTGCTAGCAGCCCGAACACAGCCACCAAATTGATGGCCTTTCCCAACCAACCATCTATGCGGCTGCCCAAGAGCGGGCGGCAGGTCTCAGAGATCTTCTGCCGTCCGTTTTGGCGCACATGGAGCATAAAGCCGAATACCACAGCCAGGGAGATATAGAAACTCCAAGGTATGGGCCCCCAGTGGAAGAGAGGGTAGGTAGAGGCCCATTCCTGTGGCCCCCCTAATTGGGCGATCCTGGGTTCTGTCACATAGTACGCCCACTCGATCAAGGACCAGTAGATAATATCTGCCCCCATGGTAGCGGAAAAGACCATGAGCCCCCAACGCAAATTGGAATAGCGGGGCTTTTCATCAGCGCCCAAGACAATACCGCCGTAGCGGGAAAAAGCCATGTACAGGGAGGATAGGAACACGCCCAGCCCCACAATTATGTACCAGGCCCCAAACCTATTGCCGAAAAAGTCTCTAAGCAGTTCCAAAATGGTAAAGGACTGCTCGGGAAGGAGGGCAACAAAGGCGGCAACAGCGAGAATCCCGCACAGAGGCACCAGCATAATAGCCCACTCTAGATGTCTTTTGGCAATACCTTGTTTGATCTTCAGCATATTCTGCACCTTTCTAGTCACGGTATGTCAACTTCCACTGCCAGGTTCTATTTAGATCTATTGTGGCTTGTCTCTTGAAATAATTCAAGACAGAAGGATTATGGACCGAGAGGAAGAACTTAATCAAAACACAACATATGGTAACGTTTATTGTGAGGGGGTGAAAAAAGCGGTTTTTTGAAGTATCAAAACTGGCAAATACAATACAATTTCAGAAAGGAGTTTTTTATGCGTAGAAACATGAGATCATTGGTATTCGCAGTTCTTCTGGTGTTCGTATTGGGCGTGGCAGCCGCGGCTGCTCCGGTGAAGGTAACCTTCTGGCATTCCATGGGCGGAGACATCGGCAAGGCCATGGAAGCTATGATCGACACCTACAACGCCTCTCAATCCGAGGTTTATGTAGAATCCGTCTTTAGAGGAACATACCCAGAAGTACTCAACGCAACCATTGCTTCGGCCATGGCTGGAACTGCACCCACAGTTGTCCAGATTTATGAAGTGGGCAGCTTGGCAGCTATCGACTCTGGAGTATTCGTTCCCCTCAGCGAGTTCATCGGCCCCGATGATGTAGACTGGAATGATTATGTAGACGCTGTTGTGAACTACTATCGTCAGGGAGATATCCAATGGTCTATGCCATTCAACTCTTCCAGCGCCATTCTTTACATCAACGCGGATATGTTCCGCGCCGCTGGGCTGGACCCCGCAAATCCTCCTAAGACTTTCTCTGAAATCATAGAGGCCAGCAAGGCCATCGTAGAATCTGGCGTAGCTCCTTACGGCATCACCTGGCCACTCCACACCTGGTTTGTGGAACAGTGGATGGCTGAACAGGGAGTTGCCCTGGTCAACAACGACAACGGCAGAAGCGCAAGGCCAACCACCATCAACACCGATACAGAAGAAATGTACCGGATTTTCAACTGGTGGAAACAGCTGTACGATGAAGGCCTCTGGATTAACCCAGGTGTGGAAGATTGGGATCAGGCTAACGCCCTCTTTATGGGACAACAGGTAGCCATGGAGATTACCTCCACTTCCGACGTTACCTTCCTCACCAACGCTGGCCGCGAAGCTGGCTTTGAAGTTATCTGCGCTGAGCTTCCTGTACCCGATGACGTGCCCAGACAGGGTGTAGTACCTGGTGGCGCTTCCATCTGGATGGTAGCCAACAATCCCAAGGAAGAGCTGGAAGCTGCAACCAAGTTCCTGATCTGGATGAGCTCGCCAGAGCAGCAGGTAACCTGGCATCAATCCACCGGTTACTTCCCCATCCGCAAGAGCTCCATCGCTCTGCTGGAAGAAGAAGGCTGGTTTACCGAGAATCCGAACTTCCGGGTAGCCCTGGATCAAGTTCTGGAAACCATCCCTGGCGTGGGAACCCAAGGCGCCCTTATCGGCCGCTTCCAAGAAGTCCGCAACATCCTGGAAGAAGCATTCCAGATGGTAATGGGTGGAACCTCCGTAGAAGCTGCTTTGGCCCAAGCTAAGGCTCAAGTTGAACAGTCCTTCGCAGACTACAACAGCCTCTTCTAGGTTGAACCTCTTGTACAGCTCGGCCGCCCTCAGGCACGCCCTCAGGCGGCCGAGCTCTAAACAGTGATTGACAGAAAGCGGGGCGATACGAACATGCGAGCTAAGTTTCCTGGTAAGCTTTTACCCTATCTATTTCTCCTTCCGACGATTATCGTCTGTGGACTTTTCATTTACTATCCTGCGGCTATGACCTTCCGCACCAGTATGTACCAAAGCCTGTTTTTCGGTGCCAGGCAGCGGTTTGTAGGCCTGCAGAACTTCACACGCCTGCTGTCTTCGCCGGCGTATCTGCGCAGCATGGGTATTACCCTTTGGTTTGCGTTCTTGGTTGTGGTGATCGGACTCAGCGTTTCCCTACTTGTTGCGGTGCTGCTCAACCGTAAGCTCTTGGCAGCCAAGGCATTGCGCGTAGCCCTGGTTTGGCCCTATGCCTTGTCACCGGCGGTTGCAGGTACCATTTGGCTGTTCCTCTTTAACCCCCATTCGGGTTTAGTGAATTACCTTTTGGACTTGATAGCCAACAAGAAACCAGACTGGTTTTCCCAACCTGGGCTGGCCTTGTCCATGTTGGTTGTGACAGCGATTTGGAATAATTTCGGGTACAACTTGGTCTTTTTCTTGGCGGGCCTGCAGAATATTCCAGATTCATTTTTGGAGGCAGCTGAAGTGGATGGGGCTTCCTTCTGGAAGCAGCTATTTCATGTCACCATCCCTCTGCTTTCCCCAACGATCTTCTTCCTACTGGTTATCAATATAAACTATGCCTTTTTCGATACAGTAGGTATGGTGGATGTTATGACCCGTGGAGGCCCTGCCAATGCAACCAACATGCTCATCTATCAGCTGTACAAGGACGGATTCCAGAACTTCAACTCCGGCTTGGCCGCGGCCCAGTCGCTGATTCTGTTCGTGTTTGTAGTAGTACTCACCCTACTCCAATTCCGAACCACGGGAAGGATGGTGCACTATGGCGGTTAATGCAGCACGCAAGGTGGATTCAGCAAAAGCTCGGCGCAGAAAGGCCTTGGAAACCGCGGTGGTGTATGGAGTTTTGGGTCTGCTGCTGATCATCATTGCGGCACCAGTGATCTTTGCCCTGATCAAGAGCACCCAGACCTCCCAGCAGGTACTGCGGTACCCGCCCATGCTTACCTTTGGCAGGAACGCCTTGTCCAACTTTTCCGCAGCATGGAGCGATTACGGGTTAGGCAGAATGATGCTGAACAGCGGTTTCATCGCGATCGTAGGTTCCACTGGCAAGATCGTTACCGCCTTGTTTGGGGCGCTGGCTTTTGTCTACTTTGAGTTCCCAGGCAAGAAGCTGTGGTTCTACTTTGTTCTGCTTACGCTGATGCTGCCCATGCCGGTTATCATTGTGCCTCTCTTCAACGTGATGGCCAAGTTTGGCTGGGTGAACACCTATTATTCCCTCACCATACCCTACCTGGCCAGTGCTACGGGAATCTTCCTGTTCCAGCAGCACTTTATGTCCATCCCCAACTCCATTGTGGACGCGGCACGGATGGATGGAGTGGGCCCAGTTGGGTTCCTGGTGAAGATCTTGGTACCCATGTCAGGCAACGTCGTCGGCGCCATGGTGGTTATTCAGTTCATCTACCTCTGGAACGAATACCTCTGGCCGCTGATTGTAATTTCCGAGCCTACAAAACAGGTGATCCAAGTTGGCTTGAAGATCCTCTCCGGCGGCGGTGCCCAGGGTGTTACTAACTGGGGTGTAGTGATGGCCGGTGCCTTAATCGTAGCCATCCCGCCCCTGGCAGTCCTGCTTGGGCTTCACGAGTACTTTATGGCCGGTGTGGGTTTGGCAGACGAGAAATAGGATTTGGACCGTACAAAAGCAACGGGGGTGCACTTCACATGCGCCCCCGTTTTCCTATCCTTTTCTTAGCCAAGGTGCTTTTCCAGCATATCGCAGAACCGCTGAATGGGTGCACCTACTGCATTACTTCAATCCCCCTTGTGCCATCGTCATCTCCCCTCCCACTTCTTGCTGCCACGAACTGCAGCTCCACAGCTATTGCACACCATTTCACCTAATTCCTGGTTCTTGTGGCCTGGGTGTGGATCGCCACAATGGTTACTAGAGGTGTCCAAAAAAGGGGGAGGATTATCACCAAATCTCTAGTAGTGCATGGTAAAACGTATCTGGAGGGGAAAGTAGTGCACATTAAAGAGCTGTCGCTGGTGGAGTACCTATCTGAGATGAGTCTGACCCTTCCTCCTTTAGGGAGCTTTTTGGTGCATTCCACTGTGCGAAAGGGAGGATTGCTCTTAGGTGCATATCTCGATGGAGAGGCCAGCCAGCAGCCTGCGGGGTTACTCGCCCTTAAACTCGCGAAGGGAGCGTCCCTAGAGTACGTTTTTGTAGAGGAACGGTTTCGTGGTCAGGGTATCGGTTCGGCACTCCTAAAAGCTGCCGTTTCTCTGGTTAGACAGAGGAACTTAGGCCGCCTCAAGGCTCGTGCCGTGCTCCAGAATCCCTGGGGAGACGTCTATGCCCATATCTTAGAAAAGACGGGATTTCAGGCCTACGACACGGCAAGCATTTTCCGCTTTGCCATGGACACTGCTGCTCAAAAGAGATGGGAAGCATTTATGCAGCAGCGGGGCAGCCGCATCAGCCAGGCCCTCCGCAGAAGAGGCTTCAGAACAGTGTCCTTCGCAGAGGCAGGCGAGGACGTTCTCCAAGGATTCCTGAAGGACACCAAAGGGCGCTTCCCCGCCCACTTGGATCCCCTCACCTTTCTCAACAACCACGAACACAAGTGCGTCCACGATCACAGCTTCCTAGCCCTCAAGGGAGATGAACCTGCTGCTTACAGCATTGTAACCACCGTGGACGGCAAAACCCTCACCTTTCAGCAATTATCGGCAGCTTTCAAATACCAGGGCTCTGGGGCGTTTCTGCTTCCCGTGGCAGCCCTGGTGGACAAGCTTTTTTCCGCAGGCCAGTTCAAACAGATGTCCGCCATGATTTATGACAGCAATGAGCAGATGAATCGGCTGGTGGAAGCCTTGGTCAAACCGCTGGCGACAAGTGTAAAGAAGCAGGTGTTTTACACGTTATAGGTAGAAGCGGAAGTGCTGCCTCCCTTGCCAGTCCAATCAGTGTGGAAGAACTCACCCCGGGGCCTGTCGATCCTCTCGTAGGTGTGGGCACCGAAGTAGTCCCGCTGGGCCTGGAGCAGGTTCGCGGGCAGACGGGGATTGCGGTAGCCGTCATAATAGGTGAGGGCTGAGGCAAAGGCTGGTACGGGAATGCCGTTAGCCAGGGCCGTGGCACACACCCGCCTCCAGCTCTCCTGGCAAGCTTCCACCTGGGAACGGAAGAAGGGATCCAAAAGTAAGTTGGTGAGCTTAGGATTGCTGTCAAACGCCCTTTTGATCTCGCCCAAGAACGCCGAGCGGATGATGCAGCCGCCCCGCCACAACAAGGCGATGCCTCCGTAGTTCAGATTCCAATTATAGGTTTTCGCGGCGGCCTGCATCAAGGCATAGCCCTGGGCGTAAGACACAATCTTGGAGGCATAGAGGGCTCTGCGGATATCCTCGACAAACGCCTGCTTATCCCCTGTAAAGTGTGGTTTGGGCCCCTGCAGCAGCTGCGCTGCGTTCACCCTCTCCTCTTTTAAGGCAGATAGGCAGCGGGAAAACACAGCTTCCCCAATGAGGGTGAGGGGAACCCCTTCATCAAGCGCCGTGGAAGCAGTCCATTTACCTGTTCCCTTCTGCCCTGCTGTATCGAGAATGCTTTCAACCAGGGGAGAACCGTCTTCATCTTTATAGGCCAAAATATCTGCGGTTATCTCAATGAGATAGCTGCTTAGCTCCCCTGCATTCCATTCCTTGAACACGGCATGCATATCGTCCGCGCTCAAGCCAAGAAGTTCTTTCATCAAATGGTACGCTTCGCAGATCAGCTGCATATCCCCGTACTCAATACCGTTATGCACCATTTTAACAAAGTGGCCCGCACCATCGGCCCCCACCCAATCCGCGCAGGGACTGCCGTCTTCCACCTTGGCGGCGATGGCCTGGAAAATGGGCTTGATCTGGGGCCAGGCTGCAGAGGAACCACCAGGCATCAAGCTGGGGCCGTGGAGAGCCCCTTCTTCACCGCCGGAAACGCCGGTTCCCACATAGAGCAGCCCCTTTTCCTCCACATACTTGGTGCGCCGGATGGTATCTGGGAAGTGGGAGTTGCCTCCATCGATGATGATGTCGCCCTCCTCCAAGAGCGGCAGGAGCTGGTCAATCAAGGCATCCACGGGACGTCCAGCCTTCACCATGAGCATCACTTTACGAGGCCGTTTAAGGCTTCCTACCAGCTCCTCTAAGGAAAAGGCGCCCACAATGTTCCTTCCTTCAGCCCTACCTTCCACAAACTCCCTGACCCTCTCCACTGTCCGGTTGTAAACTGCCACCGTGAAGCCTTTACTCTCCATATTAATGGCCAGGTTTTCACCCATCACAGCCAAACCAATCAGACCAAGATCTGCTTTAGGCACAGCTGTTCCTCCTCTTCCACCAAAGTATTACGCGATAAAGTGCTCTTTGAGAGCCCAGAGCCCCAAAGCAGGATTGCTGATGTAGAAAACCTCTTCACCAAGGATGGTGTTACAACCGTTCTGGAGCTCCTGGGGCTTGTACTGCCTGCACGCCTGCTCATAGGGCAGGTAGTTAAAATGCACGCCTTTGACTTCCCCTTCAGTAAGATGCTGCACAGCATAGGTGATCTTGAACCTGCCGTCGGAAGAACCATGAATCATATGGGCAGCTGCGGACAAGTTCTCCGCCAGCGCGGGCTCTGCTTTCACCGCTTCCAAAACATCCAGGCGATGCTGGTAACCGAAGGAACGGATCAGGCGGTCGATTTCAGGGTCCTCGCCAAACATGCGCACCCCCGGAGCAAGAATTATCAGTTCTCCCCCGTCTGCTATAGCCATGCGGGTGCGGTACACTGCTTTGTTGCCCAGCCAGGTGCTCTTAAACTCTCGGGGGTCCAGGTAGACCAATACCTTTTGCAGAGGCTGATCCAAAAGATCTAAGTTGCACTGCTGACTCAGGCTCACAGCCTGCTCAAACACTTCCCGCTCCCTGCCTACAAACAGACCCTTCAGGAAGGTTTCCTCTCCCATAGTCTCGGTAACGGTGAGAATGTAGGCCAGGGGCATCTGGCTCAGGAAGTTCTCTTCGGCGTAATCAAACACTTTCCGCACAGGAGAGTGGTCACGCCCCATCAGCTTCTCCATACCGTACACCGCTCCCAGAAAATGGGACTTGTCGATGATTTCTTTGCCACCGCAGCCCACCACGATGTTCTTGGTGTAATTGGCCATCCCCACAACTTCATGGGGGACCACCTGCCCGATGGAGAGGATCAGGTCAAAGCCTCCCTCAATAATCTCGCGGTTGATGTCCACGGCGATGGAATAGTCCAGCAGCCCTTCTGACACTTCTTCCACAAAGGAACCAGGTACCACCCCTATCCTAGTAACATCCGTTCTCCAGCGGTGGTCAATGTAGGCTTCTGGGGGAATATCTGCGCCAAAGATGCGCTCTTTTTCCTCCTGGGTCATAGGTACATGGGTGCCTAGAGCTGGCAGAATTTTGACTTCCGCTGGCTGGAGTATGCGATAGAGGATGTTGGCAATGGGTCCCGCTAAGCTGTGGGCTCTAGTTCCATCAGGGGGAACTAAGAGCACTCGGCGCAGGGGCATTTCTAAGGTCTGCAGCCACTCCTGGAGTACTTCTTCAACAACCTGCATGTCCAGGGCATCCCCTGTCAGAACTCGGCTTTTCACTGTGCTCACCACCTCTGTGGGAAAGATATGCATAGGGAGGCTGCCCAGAAATGAGGAGCCTCCCTTGTTAAACGCTCTAAAGCCCTTCTCCCTTCAGCAATCCGCTGAGCAGCTCAGCTCTGCTGTGGACCCCGTACTTGGAATAAATGTTTCTGACATGGGTTTTTACAGTACTCTCGGTGATGTTCAGAGCATCAGCAATCTCGCGATTGGACATACCAGACAAGATCGTGGCCAGTACTTCCTGCTCCCTACTTGTCAGCGGCTCTAAGGGTTCCATCTGATAGGAAGCCGCGGCTTGCCCTAACCCTTCCCTAAGGTCATCGGGCGCAAGATAGGCATGGCCTTTAAGCAGGAGAGTGAGCCTCCTGTTCAACACAGGCAGCAGAGCCAAGGTAAAACATACCACGGTCAGAGCCATCACGGTCACTTCTGCAGTCAGCCGCTGAGTTGATCTGGCCACCGCGCCCACTAAACCCCCAGCCAGCACTCCCAGCACATTAGATGAAAGCCCCAGGCCAAGGACTATACTCGGATTCTCGGTATAACCCATCATCTCCGCCAGAATGCTCCACCAAAAGAGATCAAAGACGCCGCAGGCACCCATCATGAGTGTATTTACAACAACATAATCAAGGTGGCTGCGCCCTAAAAGCATGAAGCAGAGAAAAGCGCCGATCATCATTGCCATTCCCACGTAAAGCAGTCTGGACTGCTGAACTCCGCCAGAAAGATTGCGCAGGATGAAGAGGGCTGCAATGTACGGCAGGGGCCAGTACCAGGTGGTGAGCCCACTTAAGTGCTGGAAGGCAGGGTTAAGTACTTGATACATAAGTCCGGAGTTGATGGTAAGGACGGCAATGAAAACAGACAAAAGAGCAAACGCTTCCCACAGATGCCGTTTCTTGGCATTTTCCCCTTGCGTCCAGCTCTGCGCCTGAGCACGGCCCAGTGTTCCTGCAGAAAAGAGACCACCCGCGAGGAACAGCATCACCACGGTTAGGCCTAAGGAAGGTGATACGTGGACGGCTAAGGCGTTGATCAACACCATAAGTATATTCGAGCAGATAAGTATCTCGGCACAAGTCTTCAGTAATTCATGGCGCGGCGTATAAGCCTTGAGGAAGTAACCCCACGCGGCCAGGGCGGCACCACTTGAATATCCTCCGACAGCCAGTCCAATCGCCCATAGGCTGGAGGGTTGGAAGAAGAAAGGCATAGCTGCCAGCAAGGCCGCTCCAATGCCGCAGACCATCACAATTCTCGCCCTGGCAGCTGATCGGGTGTAGAGCCAACTCGTGGAAAGACCCAGAAAATGAACTGCCATAGCTAAAGTTGTATAAGTGGAGGATGGCACCCCGTGCAGGGCTAGGAGCCCATAGAGAATCTGGCCCTCAAAGAGAAACGATAGGATATAAACCGACAGGAAAGAAAAGGCAAGGATACAATGACGCCGTCCATCCCAAGCTTTGATCCACTTCATTGAGCAAACCGCCCATCGTTACGTAAACTCCGTAGTTACCAATACTTTATCATATCCTAACACAAACGACAATCGGCTGGGTTCAACTGAAGGCATCTGCTTAGCCAGTGCGGTGCGTGATTCGGAGCGTGGATCAAAAAAGGGGCCGGTTAACTGGCCCCTGGGGAAAAGGAGTAACTCTAAACCTGGAAGCGGCGCATCTGGTTATCCACAGCTTCCGCCGCTTGAGCAACCTCCACAGCTGAGGCGGCCATCTGCTGCGCAGAGGCAGATTGCTGCTGTGTGGTGGCACTCATCTCTTCGGCACCAGCGGCCAACTCTTGGCTTGCAGCCGCAATATCATTGATCTGGTCTGTCAAGGATTCTATTACCTCGGAAATCTGAGAGAACATGGCACCTGTTTGGTTTACAACCTCCATACCTTCCCGCACCTTGCTTGTACCAACATTGGTGCGCTCCACTGACGACCGAACGGCTTCTCTGATCTGCTGGATCAACTTAGTAATTTCACCAGCAGCCTTAGCTGATTGTTCCGCTAGCTGACGGACTTCCTCCGCAACAACGGCAAACCCTCGGCCTTGATCCCCAGCCCTGGCTGCTTCGATGGCGGCATTGAGAGCCAAAAGGTTGGTTTGATCAGCGATACCGGTAATAAGCGAAACGATCTTACCAATCTCTTCCGAATGGTGTCCCAAGTCTCTGATCTCATGGGCTAGTTCCGTTACTACTTCATTGATCTCGGTCATGGACTGAACAGTCTGCTCGATTTCCTCTGCACCCTGCTGCCTAGAAGCTGCAGAACTTCATCTCTTATGGGTTTCCAATCGGTGAAGGCCTTAAGGACAGCATCAATGAGGGCGGGGTCTCCCAAAAAACTGGAGTAAAGAGTGTCCAAGTCGTTCAAAACGATCTGTTCCAGCTCGTCCACACTGCTGCTGCGCAGCTCACGTTCATAGCGATCAGTAGCCAAGACTATATCTTTCATCTCACGGCCCATCTTGATTATGCCTGCCTGTGCCCCTAAGGCACTAGTATGCGCTGTATAGGAATAGTTGAACATCGTCTCCGTGGTATCGGCGATCCGCCCCATGTAAACGATGCCAAAACCAGTAACCACAGTACTTACCAAGAGTACTAGGGCAAACCCAAACACCAACTTTTTGGCAAGACTCATATTCCGGAATATACGGCTCTCTCCTTCGCGGCTTGTTGTAAATGTAGTACTTCCTGATCTGTCATCAGTGTTGTAATGTTGATAATGGGAATTAGGCGGTCTTCGACCTTGCAGATGGAATCCACCAGCTTCCCTTTCATCCCTTGAATCCTGTCCACTTGTTCCAGAGAGTCCCTAGTGACTCTCAGCACCTCGGAAACGGCATCCACTAAGTAACCGACCAAGGAACCATCGTATTCCACAACTAAGATTCTCTGGCTGGTTCCCTCCAGAACTGAACTGCTGCCCAGACCAAATCGGTTCTTCAAATCAAGTATGGGAAGTACAGTCCCCCTTACATTGATGATCCCCACCATGGCAGGCGGCATATTCGGTAAGGCTACCAGTTTGGAAAGTGCAATAATCTCCCTTACTCCAGTTATGTAAATACCAAACTCATGTCCCGCGACAGAAAAGACTACAACCTGAAGTTCATCTGCTTCCTCCATGCCATTCATCGCAACCTCACCTCCTCCCCACCGCCAACCCAAGCGGGATTGACGGGTTATCTGCCTGCAGACTTGACGGCCACTCAGAACCAAACAAGCCCTGGCTCACCAAAGATTGGAATACAGCTACAACACTTGCATTGAACTTGGTTTCAGCATTTTCCGTAAGATAGTCCAGGCAGGTGGCAAGGTCTAGAGCTTGCCTATAGGGTCGATGACTGGTCATGGCATCTACCACATCAGCAACGGTGGTTATCTGAGAAAGAAAAGAAGGAGTCGTGTATCCCGTCTCTCGGGGATACCCGCCCCTGCCATCTGCCCACAGATGATGTTCTAGGATGATCCGTTTTACGCTGTCACCGAGACCTAGGGTTTCCGCCAACTCAAACCCCAGCTTGGGGTGGGTCTGGACTAGTTCCCATTCCTCGGGCGTTAAGGGAGCCTCTTTGTTTAGAACATCTGCGGGAATATACCTCTTCCCAATATCATGGAGAAAGGCACCCAAACCCAATTGGTTCAGTTCCAAGGATGTCAGCCCAATAGTTTCACCGAGGAGGAGAGCCAAGGCCTGTACTCTCTTGCAGTGCGCAAAAACGCCCTCGTCCAGCTCGGCAACAACACCCATGAGAACCTCATCTAACTGCACGTTGCATCAACATCCTCTGCTGTACTTTAGTGGCAAAAAAAAGAAACCACTCCCCGGCAAGAGGAATGGCTCCAAGCGCCCCTGTGGGAGCGCTGAGATAATCTCGAAGAGCAGCTCGGCCGTCATGGTTGTCAACAACTTTAGACCCGAAGCTTTGCGTCCGCTCCTTTCGGAACGTTTGCCTTTTTCTTCCTTACTATCCTGCCATTGCATATTATTCCACCATAATTGCGTCATGTCAACCGGTTTCCGGTGATACTTTTATTTTTTTCTGCAAATCCAGCTAATTACCTTTTTTGCAGGCAAAGGCGGGGGTTTTTCCGTCTGCTTCGGTGTCATGCTGTACCTTCGTGCACGAATGTATAAAATAACTTTGATATTCGTATCTATATACATGGCTGGTGCAGCGGGTACAGTTGAAGTTCAAGAACTCAGCCTTACCACTGCAGAGAAGTGCTGACTTCAGTTATTGTATCGTCTTCTTCCGTAGAGTAGGCATACGCACAGGCATCACAAACCCCCTTGCTCCAGCTCCAGGTTATCGCCATGTGCCATCTTCGGAGGGCAGGTCTGCCCCGAAGTCAATGAGGATCCGGGTGGAGGCAGTGCGCACTTCCGTGACACTGCCTCCAATCTGCCTAGTCCCCCGGTGAACGATTACTTCCATGAAATCAAATTCCCCTTTCCCACCCTCGAACATCAAAATCGGCACTGGTGCTAACATTAAGTTCTGACATCTAAGCCTTCACATTGTTGGCGGTAAGCGCTATCGATAGCCTCCGCCCGGGGCCTCCTGCCTCAAGATATTTATATCGCCCCTCTTGTGGGGCTAAGTGCCGCTCTTTTGACGCTCTACCTCCTTAAGCTCTACAACAAATCCACTGTCCAGTTCAAACCCTGCATCTTGGTATCCAGTTCCCGATAGGCTTTAGACAACTTGTCGATCTTCCTTTGCAGCTCCTGAACGTTTACGCAGCGCACCAAGCGAATCTCCTTCATGCTGTAACGGTCATGGGTTACAGATGCTTCTTCGTACAGACTTCGGAAAGCCCGGATTTTTGCCTTCAGGGCATCACGCTTAGCGATGGCATCAGCCAAGGTACCATCTTCAAAGGCGGTGGCATGGTTGGTCTTGTTAATCCGGATAATCAGCTCTTCCAAGCGAGCCATCAACTGATCGTATTGATCAATCAATGCATAAACATCCTCAGCTGGCTCATCACCTTCCTGAACCTTCACATTGGCGGCCATGCGACTTTCGATTTGAGCGATTCTCTTCTTGAGATCCGCCCGTTTGATCAGGGCCTCAGCAAGCTTCATTGCTCACACTCCTTACTTTTTAACCTCAATTCGCCCCAGCGGGTCGAAGAAGTAAGTTGCCGTCTGCACAGTGTTTACCCTCGCGGTAACACTCTTCTGCCTCTGGTATCCGAACACATGCTTAAAGACAAAACCCCAGAAAGCGCCCAGGGAACGCTTCTCCATACCCGTAAGTTCCCAGGTTATCTCACTAGCCACTACCTTGAGGAAGGTGTGGACGGGAGGAATTTGGTGGACGTCATTGCAGAAAATGATATTACCCATTAACACCTGGTCCGAGACTGCTTCCAGACACAAGTCCCAGAGCTTGCCTGAATCCACAAAACCACCAAAAGCCCTATAGATATTGGAGAAATCGCTGTACAGCCGCTGCTTGATCTCGTCTATCGATACCTGCATCTGAGGTAACCGCCCCCTTATAATACAGACTTTAATAGGGTTAAGTATATAACCATTATCTTCTTCTATCAATACCTCTCCGAGAAAAAATTGGAAAACGGGCTCCTACTACAGCAATACCATGCAAATAGGAGCAATCCTGCAGCAATGGGGGATACCATAGGTGACCTCTTACGGCATTGTCAAAGGTTCTCCGCCTCCTGCGTTGCCCAGCCATCCTTGTCGCCCATTTTTTCGTTATGTGCAGCATGTTTAACAGGGGATCAGAAATCAGCGCTGAAATAAACAAAGTCGAGTAAGGGGAGGGAATACTCATGCGTGATATTAACTATGACAACTACTTCTGGCAGAACGAACTGGTGCGCCTCAGGGCCATGGAAGAAAGTGACTGGGAAGACCATTATTACAACCGTTTTGACACCCCCGCCCGCAGAGTGCTTAACTACGAGGTAGAACTACCGCCAACTGTGACCGAGGCCAAGGATCTAATTGCCCGCTTTGCTGAGTTCAAGCCTGGCACCGGAAGGATCATGTTTACCATTACCACCCTTGATGGACAAAGCGTTGGCGGCATCAACCTCAATTCCATTGATGAGAAAAATGGTACATTCAGCGTAGGTATGCAGATCGATCGAGACCACCGGGGTAAAGGCTACGGCACCGCGGCTATGCAGCTTGTCCTGCGCTACGCCTTTTATGAGCGCAGGTTGAACAAGTATTACGGCAGCGTCTTGGAAGGAAACCTGGCTTCAGCAGCCATGCTCAGAAAGCTGGGCTGCGTGGAGGAAGGGCGCCGAAGACAGATGGTCTACTCCCAGGGACGCTACCATGACGAGATTTTGTTCGGACTCACCAGGAGCGAGTTTGAACAGCACTATCCACCAGAATTATGAGGAGGACAAGGGATGAAAGCCAAGTACCTTGGAAACAGCCCGGCAGCATGGGCTCTGCTGCTTGTAAACATCGTCGTCTTCGCTGCGCTGCGGATTTTTCCGAGTCTAACCGACGCATTTCTGCTGGAGCCAAGCCTGGCCTTGGAGAGGCCGTGGACTTTGCTCACAGTCTGTTTCTCCCATGAGCTCCTCATCCATATGCTGTTGAACATGTTCCTGGTCTTGATTTTTGGCGCACGCTTAGAAAAAGAGACAAACGCCGGGGTGATGCTCACTGTATGTGTCGTTTGCGGGTTTATTGGCAGTCTAGGCACTATTGCCTATGCCGCAGCCATCGGTTACCAAGGAGCGCCCATCGCCGGGGCATCAGCCTCAGCTTTTGGCCTTGCCGCTGCCTATGCGGCGTTGAGGCCTAAGGCAGTAGTCTTGAAGTCTAAGGCAGTACATTGGGTGGCCGCCTTGTTTGTAGTAAATGCGCTTCTTACAGTCCAAAACCCCCAGGTGTCAATTGGTGGACCAGCCCATGCAGTTGGCATTGTGATAGGCCTTATCGTAGGTTATTTACTGCGTAAAGAATATGGAACGATACAAGCCTGAGGTCAACAGCACGGCTATCCGCGCTGTGGCGAGAAAAGGAGGCAGCAGAACATGAATATTGAACTTGTTACCGTTGCTGTAGACGAGAAGGAAATCCTCCGCAATCTCTTGGAGAAGTACGACTATGAGTTTTCCCAATACGACCAGCGCGATGTCAATCATCTAGGTCTGTATGGCTATGACTACCTGGATTATTACTGGACAGAGGAAGGCCGCCATGCCTTTTTTATCAAGGTTGATGGGAAGCTGGCTGGGTTTGTGATGATCAACACTTTCCCCGAAATTGAGGAGAAAACCAACTATACTGTGGCAGAGTTCTTCGTGATGCACAAATATCGAGGCCAAGGTGTAGGCAGATACGCTGCCTTTCACGTCTTCGACAGCTTCCATGGAAAGTGGCAGCTGAAGAGGCACCCTAAGAATCTTGGCTCCGTACACTTTTGGAACAAAATCATCTATGAGTATACCGGGGGAACCTTTGTCTATAGGCCAGGGCACCCCGATGCCTTATATGATGACGGTTCCTATGGTGATGTCTTTATCTTTGAGTCTCCTGGCAAAGCGCCGCAGGAACGAGGGTAGGTGAATTCAGCAATGGCCAAAGTGGCAAAATCCCTCTCTTGGACGCTTTTACTCGCCGTTGTACTGCTGGGAGTTCCCAAGGTCGCCGGCATGATAGCCAGCTCTTTTGACTATGGAGCAATTGACCCAGATGGAGCCTTTGCCTGGCTCTGTGTCCATCATCTTGTTCAAGGCGTCATCTTCCTGGCCTTCATCTGGGGAGTCAGGAGGATCACTCCTTTGGATTTTAAGTTGGGCTGGGGAGACAAGAAGGTGGGCTGGCAGTATGTCCTGCGGTTTACCTTGTATTTCGGTATGTATTTGATTGTCTCCTCGGTGATCATGCTTTTGACCAAGTCGTTTCAACCGTTTTCCCACCCCCTGACGGCGAGAAATACCCTCGGTTATCTGGGGTTTCAGCTCTTCCTCACTGGTCCGTCAGAAGAGCTGATCTTCAGGGCTTTTGCCATCACAATGCTGGGACTGGTACTGCAGGGACGAGGCTTTTCAGGGAAAGCCAGTAACGCCAACATCGCCGCTGCAGTAATCTTCGGGTTGGCCCACGTCAGTTTTTCCTTCGCTCCTTTTCAAGTCTCGTATTCTCCCATGCAGGTGATCTTTGCATCTGTACTTGGGCTGTTTTACGGCGATTGCTTAGAAAAGAGCGGCAGTGTGTTTTATCCCATGATGATGCACAGTATCGGTAACGTCCTCGTAGTAAGCGCCACAATCCTCATCACCATGCTGATGTCGTAAGCTCCCCAGGAGAAGATGGTTAGGCAAGGAGGGCCGAGCGTGAAAAACTATCACTTCAGAACCGTCACCGACCAAGACATACCCAGCATGGCTCTTTTACTCATGGGTAGGCAGGAGCGTGAGTCTAAACACTTCCCATTTCTCAAAAACAGCTCCCTGCAGAAAGAAAAAGTTGAGAGCCAGCTGCAAAATCTACTCACCAACAGCAGTGCTCTGGGCATGGGAGCCTTCTTGCATGACCAACTCGTGGGCTATCTTGTGGGCATGATTCGGATCGGCACTAGAGATGGCAGGTGCGCAGTGGTTCCCTATGAGGGTGCTGCCCTCTTAGCAGGCGAACCAGCAGAGCTGATTCGGTATCTCTATGCGGAGGCTGCTGTGCTGTGGCTGGATCACGGCTGTTTTACCCACTCTGCTTTCGTACCTCTGGCCGATCCCCTGTACCTAGAGGCATTTTCCAGGTTGAGCTTTGGCATCGAGCAAGTCTATGCCGTTTTGGATCTTAAGGAGTACAAACCGTTCAATAACGCTGCTGAGGTAAAGATTAGGCGGGCTACCACAGAGGATCGCGACGTAATGGGCCGCATGTCCAGCCTTATCTCCAAACACCAAAACGCGACACCGGCTTTTATGCCGATTTTCCCGGAAGTATTGGCGGACATCAGAGAAGGATTTCAGCGCTCTCTGGAGGATCAGGATACCGTGGTTCTCCTCGCAGAGAAGGATGGAGAAGCGGTGGGATTCCATATGTATGACACTGCTTCTCCAGGCATAATGACACCGGATGATGCCGTGGAGCTGTGCGTGGCAGGCACACTCCCAGGTTACAGGAGATGCGGCGTTGGCCAGAGCATGATGAATGCAGGGTGCCGGATGATGCGGGAAAAGGGCTATCGGTACATAACGACGGATTGGAGAATCACTAACCTGGCCTCGTCCACATTTTGGCCCAAAAGTGGATTTCAGCCCCTTGCCTATCGCATGGCCAGGGTTATTGACCCCAACTACGCCTGGGCCAACCTCAGCAACCCCTGCATGCAGCAGTTTTGACGCAGATAATCATCGATAGTATTGGGCAAGGGCACTTCCAGCAGCGGAAGTGCCCTTGTTGATCATCTTGATTGAGAAATCCTCACCCTTGAATCCGAGGATCCATAATGTCCCGGAAAGCATCGCCAATAAGGTTCCAGGACAGCACAAAGAGGACAATAGCTAGACCAGGCCAGACCACAGCATACCAGTAAGCTAGAGGATTGTCAGGAGTGCCCAAAATCCAGTTGCGGGCGAAGCTGATCATCTGCCCCCAGTCGGCATGGCCCTCGGGGGCACCTAGCCCCAGAAAACTCAAGGTGGAAGCCGTAACCACTATGGAGCCCATGTTCATAGAAGCTTGAATCAAGACAGGAAAGATGGTGTTGGGCAGAATATGCCTGAGCACAATCTTCCCATGGGACACACCGCCAGCCCTGGCTGCCATTATGTACTCCTCCTGCTTGACTTGGAGTACATTGCCCCGAATCAGGCGGGCGTATCCGGTCCAGCGAAAAATGACCAAGGCAATGATAACCTTGTCTAAGCCCCGGCCCAAAATGGTAGTTATCACAATGGCCGCTATCAGAAACGGGAAGCTCATGAACACATCTACAAAACGCATCACGACCTCATCGAATTTCCCACCGACATAGGCGCTTATGGAGCCCACCACAATGCCAATAAGGCAGGAGAGGCCTGTGACAATGATCCCCACTTGAAACGCCGTCCTGGTTCCCCAGACTATCCCATAGAAAATATCATACTTCCCCTGTGTAAGCCCCATGGGATGCTCAGCTGACGGTGGTTCTGGAGTAGTACCCCAGCCGTAACGGGGCACTCTATATGGGGTATTAGCGTACATTTCTGGCGTCGGTGCGATCCAAGGAGCGAACACTGCTACGAGGATAAAGCCCAGCAGGAGCAGCAGTCCAACCATGGAGAGCGGGTTGCGCAACAGCTTCTTCATTACCACAGCATCATCACTCCAATCTCACCCTGGGATCAATTACCGCATACAGGACGTCCACCACTAGATTGATCAGAACAAGCAGCAGTCCATAAAACAGAGTGGTCCCCAAGACCAGCGTATAATCCAACTGCTGAGCACCTGTGGCAGTGAGCAGGCCGAGCCCCTTATAGTCGAACACAGTTTCCACAATCACAACGCCGCCTAACAGACCCAACACCATGGAGCCCGAAACGGTAGCCACTGGAATCAGGGCGTTGCGGCGCACGTGCCGGTTCATAACCACCTTCTCCGTCAAACCCTTGGCCCTAGCAGTACGTACATAATCCTTGTTCATCACTTCCAGCATACTTGACCTGGTAATGCGGAGCAGGTAAGCCCACCACAGATAGGCGAGGGTCATAACTGGTGCGATCAGATGACGGACTGCATCCCAGAAGATGTCTGGACGCCGATTGAGCAGTGCGTCCACAGTGTTCATGCCCGTGTAGCGAACAAAATCACCTGTGAGCACAATGGTATCGGCCCACATGGAAAGCCGCCCGGGAGGAAACCACCCGAGAACACCGTAAAAGACCATGAGCAGTATGAGTCCAAAAACAAAGTCTGGTAAAGACCAGCCCACAATGGCAAACACCCGGCTGAGATGATCAAGGGGCTTGTTGTAATGCTTGGCCGATATGGTGCCCAGCCAGATCCCGCCTAAGATCACGGGAATAATGGCAAAGAGAGCCAGTTCAACCGTGGCAGGAAAACGCTTGGCGATGGCCTCGGCCACGTGCATGTTGGCTGATACAGAGTAGCCCAAATCCCCTTTGAGCAGGTTCTTTATCCAGTTGATATACCGCACATGAACAGGTTGGTCCAGCCCGTACTTGCGGACCAAATCGTCAAGGCTCTGGTTCTTCAACTCTTCCGGACTTTTAATATAGGTACTGACCAGTTGGTAAGGCGACAAAAAAGACATGGCAACAAAGATCATGAGTGTGACCCCAATGAGGACAACTGGTAGAAACAGTAACCGCCTGGCAATG
>DURH01000022.1 GCA_012837385.1 Bacillota bacterium | reverse complement strand
TGCTGCGGATGTTCAAAAGCGAGCGGAGGAGGAATTCATAGATGCTGAGTCCATTCCTTGTTGTTCAGATTCTGTGCATCGGCCTCTTTATCTACGGAATCCGCCTGATGAACTCGCCGGAAACTGCCGTGACGGGCAACCTAGTGGGGGCGGTGGGCATGGCCGGCGCCATCATTATGACCATGGTGGAGGCCCAGGTGCTCACCATGGGGGTGGTCTGGGCAGGTCTGCTAGTGGGTACAGCACTAGGTGTATGGCTGTCTGCCGCTGTGAAGATGATCCAGATGCCGCAAATGGTGGCCCTGTTTAACGGTTTTGGTGGGGCGGCCTCCTTTTTGGTAGCGACCCTCACCCTGCTGGAGGGAGGGTTAACCCCCTTTACGCTGTTCACCTCAGCTCTTGCCATTGTGGTGGGCGGAGTAACCTTCAGCGGCAGCTTAGTGGCGGCAGGCAAGCTCCACGGCGTGCTCCATCAGCGCCCGGTGCACCTCAAGGGCCATAACAGCTATCTCTTTGTGAGCGCGGCCATTATGGTGCTTTCCACCTTGGGGCTGGTCTTCCAGGTGGGTTCAGTAGTGCTCCATGCGCTGCTCCTGCTTGTCTTCTCCCATGTGTTTGGCTATGTGTTCACCATCAGGGTGGGCGGCGCGGATATGCCCATAACTATCTCCCTGCTGAACTCCTTTTCAGGTGTGGCTGGTTCGGTGGCTGGTTTTGCCCTGCCCAACGGTGCCCTCCTGGTAGTGGTGGGCTCCATTGTAGGTGCTTCGGGGCTGATTCTGACCCAGATTATGTGCCGGGCTATGAACCGCCACCTGATGGATATTCTGCTGGGTAAGACCACCATGCAGCCAGGGGCCAAGCCTGCCCCCCAGGCTCCCCAAGCAGAGCAGCCTAAGCAAGAGGCTGCTAAACCCCAGGGACCGTCCTGGGAAGAAAGGCTGCGCAGCGCCAAAAAGGTCGCGATTATCCCCGGCTATGGCATGGCCTTAGCCCAGGCGCAGCTGCAGGTCAAGCAGCTTGGTGAGCTCCTGGAAAGCAGGGGGGCGGAAGTGCGGTTCGGTATTCACCCTGTGGCAGGGCGCATGCCTGGCCATATGAATGTGCTCTTGGCAGAAGTGGATGTGCCCTATGAGAAGCTCTGCGAACTGGATGATATTAACGCTTTCCTGGAAGGCGCGGACGTGGCGATCATCGTGGGGGCCAATGATGTGGTGAACCCCGCGGCCATTGAATTGCCTGATACGCCCATCTACGGCATGCCCATTATCCGGGCTGATCTAGCAGAGCAGGTGCTGGTCTGCAACTATGATACCAAACCGGGTTACGCCGGAGTAGATAACTCCCTCTACAATCTGGAGAAAGTGCATATGCTCCTGGGCGATGCCAAGGACAGCCTAGCTCAGCTCCTGGAGATAGTGAAGGGGGAAGCGGAGCCCGTGCCCGCGGCTCCATCTGCCCCAGAGGCGGCCCCAGCTAAGGACCCAGCCGCCCTGCTCAAGTCCGCCCAGCGGGTGGTAATCGTCCCTGGCTACGGGATGGCCTTGGCCCAGGCCCAGGGACAGGTCAAGATGTTAGTGGAACTGCTGCAGAGCGCTGGCAAACAGGTGGAGATCGCGGTGCATCCCGTGGCAGGACGCATGCCTGGCCATATGAACGTGCTCATGGCGGAAGTGGATATCCCCTATGAGCTGCTCCTGGAGATGGATCAGATCAACCACCAGTTCCCCGAGGTGGATGTGGTGGTTGTGGTGGGAGCCAATGACGTAATCAATCCTGCTGCCAACACCCATGAAGGTACGCCCATTTACGGGATGCCAGTACTCAATGTGGTGGAAGCCAAGAGCGTGATTATCTACAACTTGGATCGCTCGCCGGGCTACGCAGGGGTAGAGAATACCCTGTACGATATGGATCACTGCGTGTTTGTACCCGGTGATGCCGCCGCCAGTTTGCAGGCCTTGGTGCAAGCCCTGAAAATCGCCGGCTAGCAACCCTGAACGGGAAGCCGATCTTCCAGTCCTCAACCGGGAAGGTCGGCTTCTGGCAATTGACGCCGCCTAGGCACTCCGGTAGAATGAAGGGTAGACAAGGAGGCAGCCGCGGTGGAGTCGTTTCACTTAGTGAGCAGGGAGTACAAACCTGAAGATACAGTAGTCACAGTGGGGGAGGTCAAGATCGGCGGTGGGCATCGAGCCTATATTGCCGGCCCCTGTTCTGTGGAAGATGAAAAACAGATTCGGGAGATAGCTGAGGGGATCAAGGGTGCTGCCCACATCCTAAGGGGCGGTGCCTTTAAACCGCGCACTTCACCCTACAGCTTTCAAGGCTTAGGTGAAGCTGGCCTGCGCCTGCTCAAAGAAGCGGGGCAGCAGGTGGGCCTGCCAGTTGTAACTGAAGTTGTGTCAGAGCAGGAAGTGGAGCTGGTGGCGGGCTATGTGGACATGCTGCAGATCGGGGCCCGCAATATGCAGAACTACGCTCTGTTGAAAAAGGTGGGGGCACAGAGTAAGCCCGTGCTGCTCAAGCGCGGTTTGGCGGCTACCATTGAGGAGTTCCTGCTCTCTGCAGAGTACATCTTAGCTGCCGGAAACTCCCAGGTGGTCCTATGTGAGCGGGGTATCCGCACCTTCAGCGGTTCCCCAACCCGCAATACCCTGGATTTAAGCGCGGTGCCCATTTTGAGGCATCTCACCCATCTCCCGGTAATTGTGGATCCCAGCCACGGCACAGGCCTCTGGAACCTGGTGGAGCCCCTTTCCAAGGCGGCTCTGGCTGCAGGTGCCCACGGACTGATGATCGAAGTGCACAATCATCCCCAGGAGGCCCTATCTGATGGGCCCCAATCCCTAAAGCCAGAGAAGTTCCGGATGCTGGCTGGGGAACTGAACGCCCTCGCCCAGTTTTTGGATGAGCAGAGCGCAGGAGGGAAGGCATGGAAAGTATAGTGGTGCAGGCTCCTTCTGGAGCCTATAATATCAATTTTGGCCCTGAGATTTGGCAGCAGGTGGAGGAGCTGGCTAAAGGCTACGACCAAGCCCTGGTGGTGAGCGATAAAAATGTCGCGCCCCTCTATGGGGATCGCCTGCCTTTTCCCATCTACACCCTGGAGCCAGGGGAAGAGACCAAGAACATCCAGACCATTGCGGAGATGGTGGACGAGTGGGCAGAGCGGGGGTTAGGCCGCTACAGCTTGGTGATCGCCCTAGGTGGAGGAGTGGTTGGCGATCTGGTTGGCCTGACCGCTTCTGTCTATCGCAGAGGTATCGCCTATGTGCAGATTCCCACCACCTTAGTGGCCCAGGTGGACAGCGGGGTGGGAGGCAAAACCGGAGTCAACACCCCCAGGGGTAAGAACCTGGTGGGCACCTTCTACCAGCCTTGGGGAGTGTACATCGATCCTTCAGTCTTGAGTACGCTGCCGGAGAGGGAGATCACCAATGGCTTAGGGGAGATCTTGAAGTATGGAGTGATCCAGGATCCTGCCCTTTTTCAAGTTGTGCAGGAGCATATCTCTGACTTTTATGACGTGGATTTACGGATCGTAGGCCCTGCAATCAGGCGCTGCTTGGAGATTAAAGGGGATATTGTGGGCGCGGATGAACTCGATGAGCAGGGTGTGCGCCGCATCCTCAACCACGGGCATACCTTCGGCCATGCCATAGAAAAAGCCACCGGCTTCAAACGGCACAACCACGGTGAAGCGGTGCTGATGGGTATGCTTTTAGAGGCTCGTCTGTCGCACTTACTTGGGATGCTGCCCAGCGCGGTGCTGCAGGAGATTGAGGGAGCCCTCTTTCGGGTAAGACTAGATTACAGCTTTGAGCATCTAGACAAGGACGAGGTGTTCAGCGCCCTCCATGAGGATAAGAAGAACCGGGCGAGCAAGATTTCCTTTATCCTGCCTAGGGAGATCGGCAGGGTGGAGGAAGTACTGCTCAGCGCGGGAGAAGTGGAGAAATACTGGAATGAGGTGATCCGCCCGTGAAAGTACTCATCCTCCACGGCCCCAATTTGAACCTGCTGGGGAGAAGGGAGCCGGAAATCTACGGTACGAAAACCCTCGATCAGATCAATGAGCAGGTAGAGGCCCTAGCCAGCCAGCTTGGCTTGGCAGTGGATTTTTTCCAGTCCAACCACGAAGGTGACCTCATCGATCGCATCCACCAAGCTCCAGGTGTGTACCAGTGGATTGTGCTCAACCCCGGGGCCCTCACCCACTACAGCTATGCCTTACGGGATGCGGTGGCGGCTGTGGGCGTACCCACCATTGAGGTGCACTTGAGCAATATCCAGGGGAGGGAAGAGTTCCGCTCCCACTCGGTGATCGCTCCTGCCTGTGTGGGGCAGATTGCCGGTTTCGGCGCCGCCTCCTATTTCCTAGCCCTCTACGCCATTTTCGAGCGCGCCGGAGAGGCCTAGTTTGACGATCAGTTCGCTGGCGGCTAAGAGATTGGGGCAGGTGTAGTCTGCCTCTTCTGTAGTTTTCTCCTTAGATTTGATCAGGATGGTGCGGGTGCCCGCGGCTTTTCCAGCTTGGATATCCATATCCCGATCGCCCACCATAAAGCTGGCCTCTAAATCCACATTGTATCTTTCCGCCAGGTCTAAAATCAGGCCTGGCTTTGGTTTGCGGCAGGCGCAGCCTTCCTTAGGTTTGTGGATGCAGGCTGCAATTTCGGTGAACTTCCCTCCAGCCTGGCCCACCAGCTCCTCCAGGCGGGCGTGGATGGCATCGAGCTCCACCTCGGTCATATAGCCTAAACCCACCCCACCTTGGTTGGTAACCACAAAGACCAAGTACCCCGCCTCATTGAGCCCTCGAATCGCCTCAGGTACGCCGGGAAAGAGGATCAGCTCGTCCGCGTTATTGGGGGGCCTAAATCCGTAGGCTTTATTCAATACTCCATCACGGTCCAAAAAAACTGCTTTGTTCTTGCTGGGCATTGTAAGTTCCTTTCTGCTTTTCCTATAGTGTCTTCAGAGAGTGAAAAATGGCACAGGATGTCCCTGTGCCATTTTCTGTAAGCTCGCCGGGCTTAGTAGCGCTGGCTGAGCATATCTTCGATTGCTTCTTCTACCAGCATTTGTCCCTCAGCCAGGGAGAGGTCAATGTCCTCGCCCAGGAACACCTTGGTCACCATCTCGTAGATGATGCCCCGGCACTCTTCCCAAGCGGCAATCTTGGGCTGCCAGTAGCCGTATTCAAAGGCCTCCAGGTTAGCGATGGCTGCCTTGTGGGGGTTAGCTTCCAAGAAGTCTTGATATTCCTGGGAAGCCAGGCCGGAATAGGTTACTGGGAGATAGCCGGTCTTGATAGCGAAGTAAACGGTGTTTTCAGCATTGGTGAGCCACTTGACGAACTTGGCAGCTGCTGCTTTCTCCTCTTCGCTGGCTGCATCAAACATAGCGATATTGGTACCCATAAAGGGAGCGCCAGGCCTAATGCCAGCTGGCAGGGGAGCGGTGCTGAACTCGAATTTTCCGCCTACGGAGTTCTCCGCATAGGTTACACCAGCGGAAGAACCGATGTACATGGCGATCATGCGGTCGCCGAAGGCGCCGTCTTCATAGCCGTCCACCAGGAGGGCAGAGCCATCTTCCAGCATACCGATCATCTGCTGGAGGGCGATCTTGCCTTCTGGGCTGTTGAAGGTGACGTTCAGATCGTCATCAAAGAAGTCTCCGCCATTGAGCCAGAGGAAAGCGTGGAAGAGTTCCAGGGTTGGGCGGATACCGAAGCCCTTGGTTTCCCCATTGGTCTTCTCGGAAACTTCTTTGGAAATCTGGAAGAACTCTTCTAGGGTCTTGGGCGGTTCAGGGATGAGCTCTTTGTTGTAGTAGAGCACCCAGTTGCTCTTGTTGAAAGGAATGGTGTAGAGCTTGCCGTCCCAAGTGTTCATATGGCGGAATACTTCGATATAGTCGTTGTATTCTTCCTCGGTGAGGTCCATATAGTCCTCTAAGGCAGCAATTACGCCGTAGCGGTAGTAAGCATCTGTCCAGTTCTCATAGACCTGAGCGATGGTGGGGGAAGTACCTGCTGAGAAGGAAGCTACCAGTTTGGTGTTCAGGTCGCTGTAGCGTCCCTGGTAGATGGCTTCAACTTCAATTTCATCCTGGATCTCATTGAACTTCTGGGTCAGGTACTCTGTGGCCTCACCGAGCTCGGCGCCCATGGCATGCCAGAAAGTGATGTTCACTTTGGCCAGGGCGGAGCTGCTCAGGGTCAAGCAGAGCACTAAGGCTAACAACACCAATTTGGTCGAACGCATGAAAATCCACTCCTTCTATTTATTTGTACTCGACACCGAAAGCAAGAAGCAGCCGTTCCCAGACTTCACCTCCCTATCCCTTAAGACCCGTACGGGCAACACCCTGGATAAACTGCTTCTGGAGCAGTAAGAACAGGATCAGAATTGGTGCCATGGCAAAGGTGGATGCCGCCATGAGGTAGTTGTACTGGGTGCCCACGTCACTCACAAAGTAGGTGAGCCCCACTGGAATGGTGCGCATGGTGGGGGTGTTGGTCATAATCAGCACCCATAAAAACGAGTTCCAGCTGCCGATAAACTTAAAGAGCATCACAGTAACCAAAGCCGGTTTAGAGAGGGGCAGCATTACCATGATTAAGTACTTAAACTTGCCGCACCCGTCCAAAATCGCCGCTTCGAACAGCTCATGGGGAATGCTCATAAAGAACTGGCGCAGCAGAAAGATGCTGAACACACTTACGGTCCAGGGGATAATCAAGGCATAATAAGTGTCGATCCAGCCAAAGTTCACCATGGTGATATAGTTGGGGATGAGCATCACTTCACCTGGGATCATCATGGTGCCCAAAAAGAGCACAAAGAGCACATTCTTCCCAAAGAAGTTCATCTTGGCGAAGGCGTAGGCGGCCAGAGAACTGAAGACCACCTCAATGATCATAACCACAAAAGCGATGAAGAAGCTGTTTTTAAAATACATAGCAAAGGGCGCCGCATCCCAGGCCACTTTGTAATTGCGCCATTGGGGTGCTTCAGGCAGCCACTTAATATACTTCAGGGAAATCTCATGGGGTGCCTTGAGGGAGCTGGTGATCATCCACACAAAGGGCGTAATCATCACTAGGGCGCCGCCGATCAGCACTGCATAGAGCAGGAAGCGCTTGATCAGTTTGCGCACACGATACTGCCACATTTGGTTTTCTGGTAACATTCCTGTGCGTGCCATGGTCTTACCCCCTTAGGAATCGTAGTGCACCCGGCGCTTGGACGCATACATCTGAATCAGTGTGAACACAAAGATGATGGCAAAAAGGAGATAGGCGGCAGCCGAGGCGTAGCCCATCCTGTAGCGCTCAAAGGCGTTGCGGTACACATAGTAGACGATGGTCAGCCCGCTGCTTAAGGGACCGGGATTGCCGGTATAAAGTACGTAAATCTCCGTAAACAGCTTGAAGGCACCGATAATGGCGATGATGGAAATGAAAAACGTGGTTGGTGAGATGAGCGGTAAGGTGATCTTCCAGAAGCTCTGCCAAGGGCTGGCTCCATCCACTTCCGCGGCTTCATATAGGTCATTGGGCACATTCTGCAGCCCTGCTAGGAAGATGACCACGTAGTAGCCGATGCTTTTCCACACGCTGATAATCACAATATTGATAATGGTCCACCTGGGCTCCATAAGCCAGTTGATATTGCTGAACTCCCAGATCTGGGCCACATTCCCCAAAGTAACAACCTCCACTAGGCTGTTCACGAAGTTAGCAATGGAAGCCAAGGCCATGTTCAACAGGCCGTAGTGCTGGTTATAGATCCAGCGCCACACCATGGAAATGGCTACAGAGGAGGTGACCCAAGGCAGGAAATAGGCTAGGCGCAGGGTACCCCGGAAGCGGATCTTGCTGTTGAGGAGTACGGCAATAATCAGGGCTAGGCAGATGGAGATGGGCACAAAACCGATTACATAGCGGAAGGTGTTGGAGATAGCCATGAGGAAGGTCTTATCGTTGAGCAGCTTTTGGTAGTTTTCAAAACCAATAAAGTACTGCTCTTTACGGAGCAGATGCCAGTCGTGGAAGCTGATAATTACAGACTTGACCACAGGATAGAAACTGAACATGCCCAGAATGACAAAGGCGGGCAGCAGGTAGAGGTAAGCTTCGAAGGTCTCTTTCCAGTACTTCTTAGTCTTCATCTCCGCGGATATCCTGAGCAAGGCGGGGGTCCTCCTTTCGCTCCAACCTTTCGGCCTAGGCAGGAATTCCCTGGGATACTTGCGAAATGGTTGGATTAGATCCATTCTCCTTATAGCCGTGAAAAACCTCTTCAAAGGAGAAAAACTCGCGTAAGAATTTAAGGAAGGAAGGCGTGCAGATGGAAAGGAAAACTTGGGGAGAAGTCGCTGGACAAGAAGTAGAGCTCTTTACACTGGACTTAGGTGAGGGAAACAAGGCGGAGATCTCAACCTTTGGAGCCGCCATCGTGAACCTCTATGTCCTGGACAAGCAGGGGAAAGCGGTGGATGTCTCCCTGGGCTACGACAATGTGCAGGACTATGTAAACTGCAGTAAGTTCTTCGGAGTCGCGGTGGGCCGGCATGCCAACCGCATTGGCGGTGCTGAATTCACCCTGAACGGCAAAAGCTACAAACTGGCTGCCAATGAAGGGAAGAACAACCTCCACGGTGGGCCCGGCGGTTTCAGCAAGCGCATCTGGAAGCCTGAGGTGATGGAGACCGAGCAGGGTGAAGCCCTGAAGCTCACCTACTTCAGCCCTGATGGAGAAGAAGGTTTTCCCGGCAATCTCCAGGTGGAAATCGTCTATGCTCCCACGGGAACTGGCGGCCTGAGCATGACCTATACAGCAACCTCTGATCAGGACACGGTGGTTAACCTGACCAACCACGCCTATTTTAACCTGGCTGGGCATGACCAGGGCTCAATTCTAGACCATGAGCTGGAGATCTATGCGGATCTCTACACACCCATTGATGCAGAGCTGCTGCCCACAGGCGAGATCCTCAAGGTGGAAGGAACCCCCATGGATTTCCGCGCTAAGACTGCCATGGGCGCCAATATCGACTCTGATCACGAGCAAATTCGTTATGGCGGCGGTTTTGACCATAACTGGGTAGTGCGGAGAACTGAACCTGGGCTGGTGAAGGCTGCTCGGGCAGAGGATCCCAAGACCGGTAGGGTTTTGGAGGTCTACACCACCAAGCCTGGCATCCAGTTCTATTCAGGCAACTTCTTAGATGGAGGCATTGGGAAGGGTGGAGTGAGCTACGCCAAGCGCAGCGGTTTCTGCTTGGAGACCCAGTTCTTCCCCAACAGCATGCGCCGCCTTCATTTCCCAAGTCCAGTTCTGAAGGCCGGTGAACGTTACCAGCACACCACCATCTATCAGTTCCTCAGGTAGGGACAAGGAGGCTGCAAATTGAGAATTCAGTTCTTAGGTGCCGCGGAGTGCACCAGCGGTTCCTGTTACCTGCTGTCCTTCGGGGACAAGCAGATCTTGGTAGACTGCGGGCTCTTCCAGGGACCCGAGGAATTGAAACAGCGGAACTACGGCGATTTCCCCTTTGTACCCGCGGAAATCGATGCGGTAATTCTCACCCATGCCCATATCGACCACAGCGGGCTGCTGCCCAAACTTACTAGGCTGGGTTTTAAGGGGCCCATCTATGCCACTGCGGTGACCGCGGATCTGTGCTCTATCATGCTGGCGGACTCCGGCCATATCCAGGAGACAGAGGTGGAGCGCAAGAACCGCAAGCTGAGGAGAAGGGGGAAGCCCCTGCTCACTCCCATTTACACAGTGGAAGATGCGGCTCAGACCATGGATCACTTCCGGCGGATGGTGTACGATGAGGAAATTGAAGTCTTTCCCTCCCTGAGGGTGAGGTTTAGAGATGCCGGCCATATCTTAGGCGCGGCAATTGTGGAGCTCTGGATTACCGAAGAGGGAGAGACCACCAAGTTCGTCTTTTCAGGAGATCTAGGCAACCAGCAGCAGCCTGTGGTGCAGGATCCCACTGCCATCACGGAAGCAGATGTGCTGATTGTGGAGTCTACCTATGGGATCAGGCTGCACGAGGATCGGGAGGGGCGCCTGGAACATCTCGCGGAAGTTGTGAACCGCACCATGGATAAGGGCGGGAACCTGCTCATTCCCGCCTTTGCCCTGGGACGCACCCAGGACATCCTGCACAGCCTGCGGGTGCTCCAAGATCGGGGTGACATCCCTGAGCTGAACATCTATATTGACAGCCCCCTGGCTTCGAAGGCCACGGAAGTGTTCCTCAAGCATGTGGGGGATTTCGACTATCAGACCAGGACCATGATGCAGGAGAACCGCTCACCATTCCACGGGCCCAATGTGCATTTTACCGAGACGGTGGAAGAGTCCATGCGCCTTAACTCCGTAAGTGGGGGGCTGGTGATTATCTCTGCCAGCGGTATGGCTGATGCAGGCCGGATCAAGCATCACCTGAAACACAATCTCTGGCGCCGGGAAGCTACCGTGCTCTTAGTGGGTTACCAGGCGGAGGGCACTTTGGGACGCCGCCTCCAGGACGGCGCGGAAGAGGTGCGCATCCACGGCGAGCCAGTGCGGGTGGCTGCCGAGATCGAAACCATCAGCGGCTTTTCTGCCCACGCGGATCAGGAGGGACTCTTAAGCTGGCTGCGGCGTTTCAGCCACATTGGCCAGGTCTTTGTTACCCATGGGGAAAAAGAGAGCAGTCACCGCTTTGCAGAGCTGATTGCCCAGGAGCTGAAGGTGCCAGTTGTGGTACCGAAACTGGATGAAAGCTTTGAACTAAAGGGCGCCCAGGCGCTGAGCACTTGGGATACCAGCTACCGGGAGTTTTCGGTGGAAGAGGACTTCGCGGGAGTGTGCCAGGTTACTAGGAGAGCGGAAATCCAGTATCGGGGGGCCTTCGGACTGGCCCAGCGCAGGTTCAAGATCCGCAACAATTACTATACAGCCTTCAACCTCGGTTCAGCCCGCCAGTTCTTCGCTAAGCTGGCCCTAGCCCGCCTGGCAGAGCAGGGCAAGGCAAACCTGCCCCAAGCTGCCGAGGATTGGGAAGGGGAGCTGGAGCGCATCAGCGGTGAAGCACCCTGGATCGTGGTGGCCAGGGAAGTGCTGGCCCCAGCGCAGCTTAGCAGCGCCTATTACTACCTGGACCAGCTTCCTGCAGGGGCGGCCTCAGGCTACACCACAACCAGGACTGGGCAGGAAGTGGAGAACATTTATGCTATCTTGAGAGAGGGCTTAATGCCTCAGCTCTTTGCCAGTGCGCCGGATCTCACCCGCCTCTGGCAGCTCTTGGCCCAGGGCGAGCTGCTGCCTCTGCCTGTGGTGGAGGAAATCTTGGCACCCTACTGGGATCAGCGTTTGCAGGTGTATAAAATCGAAGGAAAAGCGCCAGGTGCGCAGGTGGCCTTTGGCGGGACTTTAGAAGAACCCACGGCTGTTGTAGTGCTCAGCAATGGGGAGCAGGGAGTGCTCCACGCTTTTGAGCAGCTGGCGGCTGGGGGAGGCAGGTGAAGGAAGTGGCAGTAGAACTCGGTAATGATTGGGATGAACTGCTGGGAGATGAGTTTTCTAAGGAATACTATCTCACCCTAAGGCAGTTCCTAATTGGTGAATACAGACAGCGGACTATCTACCCGAATATGTACAAGATCTTTGAAGCGCTGAAGCGCACCTCCTACGCCAACACCAAGGTGGTGCTGCTGGGGCAGGATCCCTACCATGGCCCAGGGCAGGCCCATGGCCTGGCTTTTTCAGTGCCAAAGGGCATGGCACCTCCGCCCTCCCTGCAGAACATCTTTAAAGAGCTGGCCAGGGATCTGGGCATCGCGGTTCCCACCCACGGCTGTTTGGAGGCCTGGGCGGATCAGGGGGTGCTGCTTTTAAACACTACCCTTACAGTGCGCCAAGGCCAGGCTGGATCGCATCAGGGTAAAGGCTGGGAAAGGTTTACCGATCGGGTGCTGGAGCTTTTGAACCAGAAAGCAACACCTGTGGTCTTTCTACTCTGGGGGAGGCCAGCGCAGAGTAAACAGAGGCTGATCACCAGCCCCAAGCACTTGGTGCTCACCGCGCCCCATCCCAGTCCCCTTTCTGCACACCGCGGCTTTTTCGGCTGCGGGCACTTTTCCAAGGCCAATGAATATCTAACAAGAACAGGGCAGGGTCCCATAGACTGGCGCATTGCTTAGGGGTGCGCCTTACGTCTTGCCCAGCGTATGGCATGGCAGCGCCTAGCGCACGCTTACGGCCGATTCGTCGCTTTCCAGGGCTTCATCTACTAGTTTGGAATCGAGAGATTTGCTGGCGGCGATCCCTAAAGAGCGCAGGTTTTCCGCCCGGGAAACTAGATTGCCTCGCCCAGTTCTCAGCTGGTTAAAGGCCTGGCTGTAGGAGTTCTGGCAGCGCTCTAAGTGACGGCCCACTTCCTCTAGGGAGGAGACGAAGCCCACAAACTTGTCGTAGAGGGCACCGCCTTGGCGGGCGATTTCTAGGGCATTGGCGGTCTGCTGGGCTTGCTGCCAGATGTTGGCAATGATCCAGAGGGTAGCCATGAGCGTGGTTGGGGTAGTGAGCACTACCTTGCGCTCCCAGGCGTACTGGAACAACCCCGGCTCAGCCTGGAGCGCCAAGGCATAGGCAGGTTCCAGGGGCATAAACAGGATCACGAAGTCTGGGGAGTTGATCCCCGCCTGTCCTTGATAGTGGCGCGCACTCAAACCGTCGATATGGTTTTTCACGGAGCGCACCAGGTCTTTTTCCAAAGCCTGCTGCTCTTTAGGATCGCTGCTGGCGGCATGGCGTTCATAGGCTGTCAAGGAGACTTTGGAGTCAATAATCAGATGACGGTTTTCCGGCAGGATTACCACCACATCTGGGCGGATCTTGGTGCCCCGCTCACTGCGCAGATCTAGCCCCTCTCCCTGCAGTACATATTCAAATCCTTCCCTCAGACCCGAGGCTTCCAGGATGCGGCTCAAGATCATCTCGCCCCAGTCCCCTTGGGTCTTTACTTCTCCTTTGAGGGCTACAGCCAGGCGCTGCGCCTCCGCGGACATGGCCAGGCCTACCTGCTCTAGGGAACCGATTTTGATCATGCTTTCCCGGTGGGTGGTTTCCACCTTTTCCTGAAACTCCACGATGCGCTGGCGCAGTGGTTCTAGGAGGCTCTGGATCTGCTGGTAGTTTTGCGCGGTGAGGCTGGCAGTCTTGGTTTCCAGGATCTCCTGGGCTAGGTTTTGAAAGGCGGCTCGAAACTCCTCTTGTACACCTTGTAGATAGGACTGCTCCTGCACCCGGCGCTCTTCCTCCAATTTCAGCTGGGCTTGGAGGGCTGCCTGCCGACGCACCATGAAGGCATAGGTAAGCAGTATACCCAGTAAAAGCCCTGCTAAGGCAGTGAGAACGTAGAACATATTCATCTCTCCTTCAGCAGGTAAGTTCGAGGGCTGGGTTTGCTTTTCCTGTTTGCCGGCAGGCAGGGAAAAGGGAGGAGACTTAGAATTACTACACGAGGGGTGATGACGTGCAAAGGAGAAAAATGGGTAAAACCAAGGAAGAAGTGAGCTTGCTGGGCTTTGGGTGCATGCGCCTGCCCACTCTGCCAGATGGCGAAATCGATGAAGAGCAGGCCATTTCCATGATCCGCTACGCCATCGATCATGGCGTAAATTACTTAGATACGGCTTACGGCTATCATAATGGGAAAAGTGAAGGCTTGGTGGGCAAAGCTGTACAGGACGGCTACCGAGAAAAAGTGTTTATCGCCACCAAACTGCCGGTATGGCTGGTGAAGGAGCCCCAGGACTGTAAGCGCCTCTTTGAGGAGCAGTTAGAGCGCCTGGGCGTAGATTATGTGGACTTTTACTTACTCCATGCCCTTAACCGCAACTCCTGGCCCCAGGCCTTGGAGAATGAGGCCCTGGAGTTTTTAGAGCAGATGCAGGCGGAAGGACGCATTAAGCATGTGGGCTTTTCCTTCCATGATGATCTTAAGGTGTTTAGGGAAATCGTGGATGCCTACCCTTGGGATTTCTGCCAGATTCAGTTTAACTACATGGATGAATGCTACCAGGCGGGCTTAGCTGGTCTGAAGTATGCTGCCAGCAAGGGGCTGGGTGTAATTATCATGGAGCCTCTGCGGGGCGGGCGTTTAGTCCAGAACCTGCCTCCAGAAGTGGAGGAGCTCTTTGCAGGCGCTCCCGTTCAGCGCACTCCCGCGGAGTGGGCCCTGCGCTGGGTGGCGGATCATCCTGAGGTATCCTTGATCTTAAGCGGGATGAGCAGGTTCTCCGATGTAGAGGAGAATTTGAGGATTCTATCTGAGGCTGCGCCCCATTCCTTAAGCAAAGAAGAACTGGCCTTAATTGCCCAGGCTAGGGACGTTTACTTAGAGAGAATGAAGGTGCTCTGCACAGACTGCCGCTACTGCCTGCCCTGTCCCCAGGGTGTGGAGATTCCCCGGATCTTCAGGCTGTACAACGAGGGAAGCATGTACAATACCTTGGAAGCTGACCGCGGCCAGTATGAGCACTTGGTCAAGAACGAACAGGATGCCGGCCGCTGTGTGGCCTGCGGACAGTGCGAATCGGTCTGCCCGCAGAATATTGAGATTATCGAAACCCTAGAGATGATTGACCGGGTGTTTACGGGCCGTGCTTAGGGCCACGCCAGCTTTGGTCAAGGAGTGATAAACGGCCGCGGTAATGACGCTGTCTGCCAGGTGGTGCAGGGCGGTACCAAGGCCGATCACAAGCAGCGCCTGCTGGAAGCTGAACCCAAAGGGCAGCACCACCAAGGCCTCGCCTAGAGTGTGGATGGGTAGGGTAATCAGGAGAGCTGGCCAGAGCTGCCTGTTTTTCTGATAGAGAGCTGCCCCCACTACACCAAAGAGAATGTGGGTAGAGGCCCTCAGGGCCACAATGGGGCCTAGGGTAAGCAGAAAGCCCAGGCTGGATCCGAAGCCCACCAAGGCCGCGGTCCAGGGGCTGATGGTGAGGGCCAGCATGGTGGGGAGATGGCTGGCCAGCGTTGCTGAAAAGGGTGGAATGGCTACCTGCAGCCAGCCTTGGAAAGCCAAGGGGATTAGGAGAGCTAGGGCAGTGAGCAGGGCACCGTAGAGTAGTTCTCGCATGGTCATACGCATAGTATAATTCCTCGCAGTCTTTACAGGTGTATATACACCTGTATCGTATACTACTGTGCTCTATTTGGCAAGGTTGAGTTGGTGGGGGGATCAAGATGACTAAGGAAGAGCGCCGGGAAGAGATTCTAAGCCTCTTGGAGCAGGCAGACGCTCCCCTCACAGGTTCTGCCCTCAGCAGCCGCTTTGGAGTGACTAGGCAGGTGATTGTGGGGGATATCGCGGTGCTCAGGGCGGAAGGCAGGGAGATTATCGCCACTCCCCAGGGCTATCTCTTATACAAGCCTCCACTGACGGCAGCTTTCCGCAGCAAGGTCGCGGTGCGCCATGGGGGAGAGAGCGCTACCCTAGCCGATGAGCTGAACTGCATCGTGGATCTAGGCGGCACAGTGGTGGATGTTTCTGTGGAACACCCCCTGTATGGGGAGATCACCGCCAATTTGCAGATCAGCTCCCGGCTTGATGTGCAGAGGTTTATCGAGAGAATGGCAGAGCTAAAAGGCGAGCCTCTCTTGGTGCTCACCGATGGCTATCATCTGCATACCATTGAAGCCCCCACTGGGGAAGATATGGAGAGAATTAAGGCTGGCCTGCGCCAGGCAGGCTACTTGGTGGAATGAGCGTCCCTCAGCTGACGCTCTAGGAAAAGGTGATATTGTGATTATTGTTGGTATAGCCGGGGGGACCGGTTCAGGTAAGACTACCTTTGCCCAGGCGCTGCAGGCGGCTATGGGCGAGGACTGCGTTATTATTTCCCAGGACTCATACTATGTTGCCAACACCGACTTACCCTTTGAGGAGCGCCTGAAGATCAACTACGACCATCCCGATGCCTTGGAAGATGCACTCCTCATAGAGCATCTGGAGATGCTGCGTCGGGGAGAGACCATTCAGGTGCCCATTTACGATTTCGAGGCCTACGCCCGCACTGACCGCACCATTACTGTGGAGCCCCGCAGGATTGTAATTGTGGAAGGGATCTTGGTTTTGGGAAATCCTGACCTAAGGCGTCTGTTCGATCTCAAGGTGTTTGTGGACACCGATCCCGATGTGCGCATTCTGCGCCGATTGGTGAGGGATGTCCAGGAGCGGGGGCGGAACTTGGATTCAGTGCACAACCAATATCTGTCTACTGTGAAGCCCATGCATGAGGCCTTTGTGGAACCGTCTAAGAAGTACGCGGATTTGATCGTGCCCGAAGGCGGATTTAACCATGTGGCTCTAGAGACGGTGGCCGCGGTGTTGAGGCAGTATCTAGAGGACGGGCGCAACCCTCTAGCCAGAAGGAGAGGATAAGATGTCGGCACGACACTTGGAGTATGAAGATGAGGTCTTGGAACTCCTGGCCCTAGACGGGGGCATGCTGCCTGTGGTGCTGCTCAACGGACCTATCTGCACCACCACCGGTCTCTACCGCATCAGTGAGCTGGAGGTGGAGGATGCCAAGCGGCTGGTGAACACCTACGGCTGGGTTTCCGCTGTGGGACATGAGGCCAGTGCCCAGGTGCTCTCCCATGTGCTGGGCATTGACGTGCCCATGAACCGCATCCAGTACGAGCAGCAGGTGGGCCAAAAGGCCATAGCCTTGAAATTGAACCTGCGCCCCCCAGAAGGACAGGTGCTCAGTGTGGAAGAGATGCTGGAAATCGGCTTTTCCCTCTGGCTGCTGCAGCGTTTGGAATAGAGGAGTAGGCAGATGGCCAAGAAAAAAACGATTACCGCTGTCATGGTAGGCGGAGTGGCAGCCATTTCCACTTCTGCTGTGCTTATCCGCTTAGCAGAGGCACCTCCCCCGATCATTGCCCTTTATCGCATGTTTTTCTCCGCACTGTTCTTTCTGCCCTTCGGGCTGAAACAGTGGCGCAGTCAGAAGTTGACCAAGAGTCAGCTAAGCCTGGCTCTGGGAGCAGGGATCATGCTGGCCCTGCATTTCTTGTTTTGGATGACTTCCTTGGATCATACCAGTGTCGCCAGTTCTGTGGTTCTAGTTACCACCCAGCCTCTGTGGGTGTTTTTGATTTCTATCTTGTTCTTACAGGAAAAACCCACCCCGCGTATGTGGTTGGGTCTAGCAGTGGCCCTCACCGGGAGCGTGTTAGTAACCTTTACCCAAGGGGGTGGCGAGGCTTCCCGCTTGTATGGAAACGTATTGGCTATCGCCGGCGCGATTATGATGGCCTGTTATTTCCTCCTTGGCCGCCGGCTGCGCAGGGATCTTCCTTTGGCACTGTATTCTCTCTTGGTGTACGGCAGTGCCAGCCTGGCCTTAGCCATCTTCGCGGTGGTTAGGGGTTTGCCTGTAGGAGGCTACACCTCCTCCACTTGGCTGATCTTTTTGGCCCTGGCCCTTGTGCCAACTGTACTGGGTCATAACAGCCTGAACTGGGCCTTGAAGTTTCTGCCCGCCACCATGGTGTCCGTCACCATCCTCGGGGAACCTTTGGGAGCAAGTATCATGGCCGTGTTTGTGCTGAGGGAAATACCTTCCCTTTTGGAAACCTTCGGCAGCCTGGTTACCCTCTTCGGCATTTTCCTGGTGTGGTGGGGGGATGCCAAGAGGAATCCAGCCTAACAGCCTTTCTGAAGAAAGTGAAGCCTGGGCGCGCCTGGGCTTCTGTGGTACGCGGATATCTTCAAGCATATAGTGAAGTTCAGTTAGGATAAAAATGATTTTTCGCGGTAGGATTTATAATTAGCTTGAAGAATACGCATAATATTTAACGAAGAAGGGCGGACTGGTAAAAATGATTAATAAAATGTTATCAGAACGAGTGCAGACCATCAAGCCTTCGGGCATACGCAAGTTCTTTGATATTGCAGCCACTATGGAGGGGGTTATTTCCCTGGGCGTGGGAGAGCCTGATTTCCCAACTCCAGATGTAGTTCGGGAAGCCGGCGTGCGGTCCATTTTTGAAAAGGGTACGAAGTATACAGCCAACTCAGGGCTGATCCAGCTGCGCCAATCCATCAGTAGGTACTTGGAGCGCCGCTTTGAGGTGGAATACGATCCCCAGGACCAGATCTTAGTCACCGTAGGCGGCAGTGAAGCGGTGGATCTGGCGCTGAGGGCTGTGGTGAACCCAGGGGATGAAGTGCTGCTGCCTGAGCCCACCTATGTCTCCTATAACGCCTTGACCATAATGGCGGGAGGGGTGCCCGTTTCGGTTCCCACCTATGAAAAGGATGATTTCCGGCTCACCGCTGAGGCCATCCGCCCCTTGATTACTGAGAAGACCAAGGCCATTGTCTTTTGCTATCCCAATAATCCCACTGGGGCAGTGATGGAAAAGGAAGACCTAATGGCTATTGCCGAGGTGCTCCGCCAGCACAACATCGTAGTTATCTCCGACGAGATTTATGCGGAGTTGGTGTACGGCATTGAACACACTTCCATCGCCTCCCTGCCTGGGATGTATGAGCGCACCGTGCTGGTGAGCGGCTTTTCCAAAGCCTTCTCCATGACAGGCTGGCGCCTGGGCTACGCCTGCGGCCCTGCTGAGCTGATTGCAGCCATGAAGAAAATTCATCAATACGGCATCATGAGTGCTCCTACCATGGCCCAGTGGGCAGCCATTGAAGCTTTGGAAAATGGCATGCCTGAAGTGGAGAAAATGAGGGTAGAATATGACAAGCGGAGGAAGTTCATTGTGCAGGGGTTCCGGGACATGGGACTGTCCTGCTTTGAGCCCAGGGGCGCTTTTTACTGTTTCCCCAGGATCTCTGATCTAGGCATGAGTTCCGATGATTTCTGCACAGCCCTGCTGGAGGCTGAAAAGGTAGCAGTGGTTCCCGGTTCAGCCTTTGGGGACTGTGGGGAAGGATTTGTGCGGGTGTCCTACGCTTATTCTGTAGAAAGCATCAAAGAAGCGCTGCTGCGCATTGACCGTTTTATTAAGCAAGCTGTTAGGGAGAGTGGAAAATGGAAAGCAGGACGCAGATCGTCATAGCCCCAGATTCGTTTAAAGGCAGCCTAGGCTCTACAGAAGCCGCTAAGGCCATGGCCAGGGGAGTACAGCGGGTGCTGCCAGAGGCAGAGCTGACCCTCTTGCCCCTATCAGATGGTGGGGAAGGTTTGGTGGAATCCTTAGTTGTGGCCAGCGGAGGAAGGCTGCTGGAATACGAAGTAACGGGCCCCCTGGGCACTCCTGTCCAGGCCCAGCTGGGGTTGATGGGCGATGGACAGACAGCAGTAATTGAGATGGCCCAGGCCTCAGGTTTAGTGTTGGTGCCAGATGAGGAGCGCAATCCTTTACTTACCACTACTTTTGGCACAGGCGAGCTCATTTCCAAAGCCTTGGATTTAGGCTGCACCCATCTCATTATAGGTATCGGCGGCAGCGCCACCAATGATGGAGGGATGGGCATGGCCCAGGCCCTGGGCGTCCGTTTCCTGGACGCTGATGGTGAGCTCCTTGGTTCAGGGGGAGGCGAACTGGCCCGCCTGGAGTCCATTGACTGCAGCCGCTTGGATCCCCGCTTGGAAGATGTGCGCATAGAAGTGGCCTGTGATGTGAATAATCCTCTCACAGGGCCGCAGGGGGCTGCCCATGTCTATGGGCCCCAAAAGGGAGCCACTCCCGAGATGGTGGAGTTTCTAGATCAAGGCCTGGCTAGGTATGATCGCATTCTGCAGAGGGATTTGGGGCAGGATGTAGGTAGGGTACCTGGCGCCGGCGCGGCTGGAGGCTTGGGAGCTGGCTTAATGGCCATCCTGAAAGGTAAGCTAGTTTCGGGTATTGAGTTGGTTCTGAATGTACTGGAGTTTGATGAGAAGGTAAGAGGGGCAGATCTGGTGATCACCGGAGAAGGGAAGTTCGATGCCCAATCGGCCTACGGCAAGGTGCCCATGGGGGTAGCCCAGCGCAGCCGGGCGTTTGGTGTTCCTGTTGTGGTGATCGCTGGAACGGTGCTGCCCAGTGCAGAGGTTCTGCACCAGGAGGGGGTCAGTGCCTATTTCTCCATCCTCAATCGGCCCATGACCTTGAAAGAAGCCATGGAAGGCGCTGGTGAACTCTTGGAAAACCAGACGGCTGAAGTCATCCGCTTGTTTAGGATCAAAAACAAGGAGTGATTTTATGCAAGGACCAGGTTTGCTTGTCCTGCTTTTGGCTGCCATCGCCTTTATCGTGGTGATGACAGCCCGGGTAAGGCTGCATCCCTTCTTGGTACTGCTCTTGGCTTCTCTAGGTGTGGGGCTCATTGCCGGCCTCCCGGCTCAGCAGGTAATCAGCTCCATGACTGGCGGCTTTGGCAGTACCCTGTCCAGTATCGGTATTGTGATTGCCGCGGGTACCATTATCGGGTTTATCATGGAAAAAAGCGGTGCCGCCATGGTGATGGCCAATTCCATCTTAAGGTTGGTGGGAGAAAAGCGCTCTGCCCTGGCCATGGCTTTCACCGGCGGTGTAGTCTCCGTGCCAGTCTTCTGTGACTCAGGGTTTGTCATTCTCTCGCCCCTGAACCGTACTATGGCGGCGAAAAGCAACCAGTCCCTCTCCGTGTTTGCCATTGCCTTAAGTATGGGGCTCTACTCCACCCATGTCTTTGTGC
>DURH01000021.1 GCA_012837385.1 Bacillota bacterium | reverse complement strand
GTCAGCACCGATGAAATCTCCAGTCAGCGTGCGGGCAAGTACTATGGGGAGATAACCGTAACCGTTTCGAAGTAACTGAAGAAAGTGCAGATATCTCCATGTGGCTATTGGCTGTGCGCCAGTAGCCCTTTTTCCTAGCCACACATTCACTCATATGATGCCCGAATCTATTAAGCCCACTAACTGATGTAAACAGAGAGTGTGAGTCTTATGGAATCGTTTGGGAGTGACTTGGGTGACCAAACGGTATACCGATGGGTTCAAGGCTCAGGTACCAGTCCAGGAAGTAGGTAACGCTACACTGGTAGCCCGTCGCTATGAGTCTTCCAGGAACATCTTCTATCCACGGATGCGGGGTGCAACTTGTGTTTTCTCTGGCACCCTTGTGCTTGGATGATGTTTGGGAACTGCCAGCCCACATAGCGGACCTTCCCAGCCAAGCTGCGCGCACCATAGGAACTCACTACAAACAGCCGCTAAGCGTCAGCTTAGCGGCTTTCCTCTTCAACAGGTATAAAGAACCCTTTCGTGACATGAGAGTCACTGTGTGTATCGGTCCTTGAGTCCCTTGGACCCCTGGTTCTGTTTGCCTTTTTCTTTTAGTCGGGCAAGGTAACCTCGATCTCTCTCGTGAGACTCAGCAGTTCAACACCAGCATCTGTGATCGAAATCTCCACCTGATAGATTCCTGACTCCAGTGCCGGAACGTGTCCTTCGAGGTGCTGACTCCTCAGGGGGATAATCCCGGTATCGCCCTCTGGCAGAGTGAGTTGAACTCGACCCACAAACTCGCCGTTCATGTCGCTGATAATGGCTTCTGCCTGCGGCCTGATCAGCACATTCCCTGTGTTGAGAAGGTCCACCAACATTTCACCCTGCCCCACAGAGATACTTCGCACTTCAATACTCCTGATGTGATCATCCCCAACCAACACGGTTATGGGTATGGTCTTTGCGGTAAGCAGCTGATCCGTAAGGACGTCATAGGCCTTCACTGAGATTGCCCCGTGGTAGCTGCCGTCTTCAGCGTCTCTGGGCACCGCTATCGTCAGACCCATCCGGGTGTTCCTTCGCCCCGGGAGTTCAAACTCGTTACCTGCCATGCGGATTTGAATCCAATCAATTAGCGAGTGAGGATAATCGGGTTCTATTGGCTTAGTCTCCACCACCACTCGGGCACTCTCGGCGATCTCGCTCATGAACTCCAGTACTTGGCTCTTTCTCTCGCCCTGCCTAGCCCCGTATTCAATCACTTCAGGACTCAGAGAGAAAGCACCGATTTCATCAGCCTTGGGGAAAGCGAAATCGCCCTCCGCGATAGTGATAGTCTCATTCTTCACTATCTGACCTTGATCGCCATAGCGGAAATACAACCTCAATGTGTATTCACCTGGCACCAAACGTTTAGTAACCTCACCCAGAAACTCTACCATTGACCCAGGATAGACACGAGTTGTCTGAGATCCTGAACTGCTCCCGGCAGGGCTCATGAGTGTAATCCGTTCCACCAGGCGGCGTTCCGCGTCTCTAATCGTCGCCTCCCCTTCCACCAGGTAGTCCCAAGGGGAGGGGTTCTTGACCACCGCTCGAACGATGGGCTGACCCTGGTCTCCTGGTTGGAGGCCAAATTCGTCTAGCTCCGCAGTCTGTCGCAGCCCTGGTCGTTCCACCCTGATGCTGAGCCGTACCGCATACCGAATCTGAAAACCAATCCCCACAGTAATCTCTGGGGGCCTGGGTTCAACCATAATGATCACCGTGTGAGAACCACTAGCCGAGAACGGTACTGTAACTCTCCCCCTCACTTTTGACTCGGCATCGGGAAAGACTCGTACCACATTAGTCTCCAAATTGACCCAGCTGGTGGCCGAAAAAGCGGGGTTAGTAGGCAGCTGATAGACTAGGTTCCCGCTCAGCTGCTGAACTGGCTCGTAAAGGGTTAGGTCTACAAGCTCTTCTTCTAGGCCAGGTATGAGCGCTATCTCAAAATCTCTCACATCCCCTGGCCGCACATTCATCTCAATCACAAGGGGCCGCACACCGGCAGCCCTGGCAAACCCACTTACAATCAAAAGGACTCCGAGAACGAAAAGAAGTGATAACTTAGTTTGTCTTGCCCGGAAAAACATGAATTCTCCCTCCCTGTTTATTCACTGGTATTCACATCGACACTTACAACACCGACATACGTACCGGCAGGATGTTCCCAACCTATTTGGGCCTCGATCTCAAATTGGATGACCCCATCCCCGCCATAGTCCCCTCCCATGAACTGCAGGCTTTCACGGCGGATATTCTCTTCATGTGGGTCAACGAAAAAGATCGGAACGGGGATGATTTGCTGTTCTGAAGACTGCCAATCTTCCTTTTGGCTATCTTGAAAGATTAACCCCTGTGAGCTGATAGTCACCACCCAATTTGTGTGATTAGCCGTCACTATTACTTCAACGGGCTCTTTCGCCTTGTAGGAGCCAGGGCCCGATAGCGCTTCAATGGCTACCCACTCTGGATTGACAACAATGTCCGTAAACGCTTTGACCACGATCTCCAGGGGAATGTCGTCACCGACTCCAGAGTACAGATAGCCCGTATAGGTTCCAGCAGGAATAGCTTTTGCATAGTAAACGCCTAACTCCAGCTCAACATCACTGTCTCCACCCTGCAGCAAGCAGTGTTTTGAGTATTCGTTGTCCCAACTCAGTTCCTCCGAGTCGTAGTCTGTGCTCAAACGGATGAGATCCCTGGGGAATTGGTTGCCCTGGTTGTCTTTCACGTCTGATAGGCTGAAATAGATGTGTTCGTTCGTTGTTCCTTCCCGAACCAGATGGAATTTCACATGCCGGTGCTCGCTAGGTTGACCGGACAGTACCAGCGTCAAATGCCCACCTTCGACTTTGTATGAGCCGTGCGCCGACGAGGACCCCCCAACGAGCAGAGCTGCCGCCACCAGAAAGATGGCCACCAATCTTCGTTTTCCCACTGCCATCACTCCCCCTAGAATCGAATCTGAATGCCTGCCATAAACACACTGCCGCTCTGTCCATCCCAGCTCCAGGAGACCTTAGCGCCCACCGACCTATTGGGAAAGACGGAAGCCCCGATGGTGTGCCGAAGCACAGACTTGTCGTTGTCTAGTTGATACCACAAGCCATAGTCTTCTTGAAGCAATTCCGCCTTCACCCTCCAGTTAAACACCATGGCCGGCTTCCAACTCTCAAAGCTGAAAGTGAAGGGCAGCAGTGAAGCCGACAGCAGCAGGTTTTCACTGAGATATACGTCATCTCGAACGCCAAAGCGCAGAAACGGTTGTTGACCTTGGCCGGCAACCGCTTCAGCGACAAAGTGCAGTTCGGAGTTGACCGAACCCTCGGCACCGAGAAGATATGCTGTGTCTGGCACTGCTCCCACTTGCCCGTACACCCTGTGCTTGTCTCCCAGCGGAAAAGAGCCATCCAACTGCCATCCCCAATTCTCTTGGCCGCGGGCGAGGCTTACGCCCACCTCAGCCCAGCGCTGCTGGGGTACTCCCGCCATGAACTGCTCGATACCTTTAACAGAACCCATGGGCCAAACCGGTGCATCATCAGGAATCAGTTCTGCGGGAATAAGGCTGCCGGCTACGTAGACAGCGAAGTACTGGTACTCTGTCCGTCTCCCTGTGTTAACTTGACGCGCCACCACAGCTAACGGCTGATCTGTCGCTGCGCTCACCCAGTGAGTAGTCGAAACCTCTGCCGCGCTTCCCTGCAAAGTCTCGTAGGATATGTGGATCTCTGATTCAATCCTCTCATCCTGTATCGTCTTGGCAAAAATCGTGATCTCAAGACGTTCCTCCTTAGATTGGTGCGGGTCAGGAGGAACTTTCATTTTGGAAACATCCACATGCAGCGGCTCACCGTCCATAGTGACGAGCCAGGAATCATAGCTCTTGGCCTGATGATCTCCATCTAGGTGGATCTGGGACTGGGCAGACCAAGTCAGAGGACCCTCGAGCTGAAAACTCAGATCCAAATCCCGCCCTGCAACCAGCCACAACCCAGGCGATTCTTTGGTCTCCAACTCCATCTGGAAACCCAGGGAATGAGCCAGGCTGCGCTCCACTTCCACAAGATGGATCACGTAACCAACAACGGCCGGCTGCTCTCCGGCTTCCATATCCCATTGATCAGCCATCAGCATCTGAGCGACATCTACGCTCCAGGCTTCATGGGCTGTGGCAGAGGAGAAGGCAGTGAGCAATAACACTAGGCATAGGAGCAGTGAACGCAGACCGCCCCCACCTATGTTGAGTCTCATTACCATCCCCCCGTTACTTGATTACTGGAGTCACAAAGATCAGCAGTTCCTTGTCTCCCACCCTTGTTGTCTCGGTCCGAAACAACCAGCGGATAATCGGAATATCACCCAAAATGGGAACCTTTTTCGTTTGGTCACCAGATTCTTGCAGCGTCATCCCAGCCAACACCGCGGTCTGTCCGTCCTGGAGCCTGACCGTAGTCGATACAGAGCTCTGCTTCACTACTAGACTGCTCTTGGATTCACTGACGAAGTGGCTCATCTCTGGGGCAATGGACAGCAAAATATCTTCTCCCATAATCTTGGGAGTCACCTTCAAATCCATACCAACCTCTACCCGCTCCACCCGGGTAGCCTTGTCATTGGAATCGGCTAGAAGGAAGATCTGGCGATCTCCCACAAACAGATGTGCCGCTTGGCCATCACTGACGAGCACCCTGGGATCTGCATGGATTACCGCTTCTTGGTCTTCCTCCAAAGCCTTGAGATTCATCAAGAGATTGCCAAGCAGGGTGGTCTCCAAGGAGAGTGCACCACCTCCGAAGCCGATTCGCGCTGTCCAATCGTCGTTGAAACCCGTTCCGGCCCCCAGCGTGAAATCAAAAAGGTTAATCCCCAGTTCCTTGAGGGCCTTGGTGGAAACCTCCGTTACGATTACCTGGATCTCCACCTGCTTCTGAGGTGCATCCAGGGTGCGGATCAAATCCAAGATTCTTCCCAGCTCGGCTGGGGGAGCGGTAATAGTCAGCATTCGGCCATCCTTGTCCCCCTTGACATAGCTTGTCAAAAACGAGGGCAGCGCTGAAAGCACTTGGCCAGCTGGAACATTCTGCAGAGTCACTATTTGAGTTTCGGTCAGTTCGCCAAAAGTGGTACTGCGTGGATCAGGCAGGCCCACGAGGTAAAAATCATCGATTTTCCGAAAGGCAAATCCACCACCGATCAGAATCATCCGCAGGGCCTGTTCCAGGGCCACATCCTGCAGATCTACAGTTACTAACCCACCTACGGTTCCGTCTGGTATGATATTTACCCCAGTCTGCATTGTAATTTCGCTCAAGGCGTCCCTGATGTTCGTTTCAAACAAAAACAAGTTTACTAGGGGCTGTTCATCATTGGCGTAAGCCCCGTTACTCAAAGCCAATAGGGCTAGAAGCACCAGCGCCCAAATTTTCTTTTTCATATCTTTCCCCCCATGGAAAATGACTTCCCTTCTTTTCTCACTTCGTCCAGCCATCATCAGGGATCACTGTAAGCAAGATTTCTCCCGTGTATACCTGGGCTGGGTTCTCCCAAAAAGCAGTCAATTGAAAGTCGAACTTCACCTCCATTGTGCCTGGCGGCCCTCCTTTGACCGGCACTCTGTCCAGAGTAAGGGGTTCCCAATATTCTGGATCATCACTGCCAGTCAAACGCCACTTCAGCTGCGAGATATGAATCAACCCTCCGTTCGTTCCAATCAGGTATTCCTCTGGCGCGGCGATGGAAAGGACATAGGGCACATTGCCCGAGACAGTGGCAGTAACAGCCTGATCTTTTGTAGCTACTACTCCAACCTTCACAAGCTGAGCCGTCCCTAAGACATAGTCAAAATCTGACTCTTCGAAAACGAGCTCCGTTGCGTCCAGTTCCAGCAAAACCATCTGAGGAATCTTGACTGTAACAGGGATATCAGCCTTGTCCAAGGCATAGGCCATTGCTGGGAATGCCAAGAGAACACACAGAGTCAACAGGCCAGAAATCGCCCTGCTCATGCGCTCACCTCCTGGCAAATAGTATTTCCCAAATCTTGCCTTTCATTCAAAAAAGCCACGTCCATCAAAAAAGAGCCCCCCAGTTCACTGGAAGACTCTCCAACTTGTTTCAACACGTCTCTCTATTTGCGGTTTTGCTCTTAGCTCGTAATTTACCGACCCCACCGTATATAGATGGCGAGGCCAGTCATCGTCTAGCGATAGAGTTCAGAATCGAAGAACCACAGTGCGGAACCATCAGCCCACTTCATGGCCCAGAGCAGGCGGATCTTACCCCCCGGTTCAGGAGCCACCGCCCAATCTGTATCCGCCGGACCGTCTACAAGAACGATGCCCTGCACCACCTCATCGTTGATCTCCCTGGGGTAGGAAAGACGCCAGGTTCCTTCCACAGGCTCAGGGTTCCAGGCCTGGTGCAGGATAGTGTAGGTTCCATCGGGCTGAATGGACACAACTCCCTGATCCTTGCCATGCTGTACATTCGGGCCGCCCAAGGGGGTACTTTGGGTCCAGATGAACCAGATGCCGTACAGGGCCTCAAAATCCAGCAAAAACGGGTCTATCTCCCCTACCTCTTCGCCAGGCAGCTTAGGATCCCAAAGGTCGGTCTCCACAGTTTCTGCCCAAGGATCCACATATTCCGGTTCGGTCCAAGGCTCCGTATACACAGGTTCAGACCAAGGCTCCGTGTACACAGGTTCAGACCAGGGTTCGGTGTACTCCGGTTCAGACCACTGCTTGGTCTGCAGCGGCTCGCTCCAGGCTTCGGCGCCAGGGATAAAGGCAAAGGCCACCAAGAACAGGGCTAACAGGATACTGCCAAAACGGCGGGCCATCGGAATTCTCCCTTCTGTACTGCCTAATTTTGTAAAAGTAATTCACCGCCTTAGTAATATATTCCTGCTGTTTTTCCCGTTCTCCAAGAAAAAAGGCGCATAATTGCGCCCCCAAAACGCAATACCCTTATATAACCTGTTCTGCGTTGCTTTCAGCCCGTTCGCGATCCCGTTCCTGCCACAGCTTGTCGGCAACAGGCGCCCACCTCTCGGCAGCTTTCCGGCACTTCTCGGCCACTGTTTCCACCTGCTCGTTGTCGGCGCGCTGGGTGGAATAGGCTTCCGACTCACGCACCATCGCCACCAGAATATCTGGGTTATCCAGGAGAGGACACGGGCGCAGGTGGTTTTCGTTGAAGGGCTGGTGCTGGCGGTACTGCAGGAAAAGGGGTGATTTCAGGGCACCTAGGAGGGTCTTTTCCCTGATATTGGAGTCGGCATAGTGGATAAAGGCGCAGGGCTCCACATCTCCATGGGCGTTCACATGGAGGTAGCGGCGGCCCCCTGCAATGCAGCCTTGGCAGTATTCGCCGTCGTTCCAAAAATCAATCACAAAGATATCCTTGGCAGTGCGGAACTCCCTCACCCGCTCGTACATGAGCTGGCGCTGCTCAGGAGTAACCAAGAGCTCCGGCCGAGCCAGCTTGCCAAGGGGCATGTAAGTGAAATACCAACCGAACAGGCAGCCCTTGTCAATCATGGCATCGATAAACTCTTCCGAAGCCACCTCCGCGGTATTCTGGCTGTGATAGCAGGTGGAAAAGCCGAAGATTACCCCTGCCTCCCGCAGCAGATCCATGGCGTACACGATTCGGTCGTAAATGCCATTCCCCCGCCGGAAATCATTGGCCTCCGCGAATCCTTCCACGCTCACTGCCAGGGCAATGTTGCCCGCTTCTGCCAACCTCTCCGCCAGTTCCGGAGTGACTAAGGTGGCATTGGTAAAGGCACAGAACATGGCATCACTGTGCTTCAGAGCCAACTTCAGAAGATCATCAGCCCTCAGCAGGGGTTCGCCTCCAGAATAGAGGTAGAAGTACACTCCCAGCTCTTTGCCCTGCTCAATAATGCTGTCCAGCTCCTCAAAACTGAGGTGGGCCCCCGGGGCGTATTCACCCGCCCAGCACCCTTCACAGCTTAAGTTGCAGTTAGTAGTGGGATCCATCAAGATAGCCCACGGTACACTACACTGATGTTCTTCAGCAACGGCATAGCCTATGGGAACACCCACCAAACAGGCGTTGAGGAAGAAGTTTAGCACGAACTTCTCTGCCACCCTGGGAGCCAGCTGATGCAGCGCCCGTTCCGTCAGGCGGCGCCAGTTGTTCTGGGGGTCAGCCCACACTTCTTCCGCTTGGTGCATGATCTCCCGGTGCTTGGGATCCCGGGCGAAGGGCCGGAGCAAGTTAAGCAGCCTAGCGATGTTCTGCTCAGGACTGCGTTTGATGTAACGCAGAGCTTCCCTTAAGGCAGCAGCCTGGAAATTGTGCTTTACAGACATCTGACCATCTCCCCCTCCCTGAAGTTTTCTGGCCCGTTGTCCAACTGATGGTGTCTAGATCATATATATTCAACTCAGCCTAAAATATCTCTCCGCCCCCAAGCTTGATGTCCAAGGATGTATAAGGATGCCCAGGACGCGTCAACGGCTGGCCGAGGCCAGCCGTTTCCGTTCATCTTCTTATCCACTGTTACTTGCGTTCGTATTCCACCAGAGTCATCTGGGAAACTACTTCGCCGTCTTGATACATGATCAGCTGCAGCGGCCAGCCCACATTCGGCGCGATGACCCACTCTGAGGTGGTGATGTCTACTCTATTGCCATCGTCATCCGTCTCCCGCACGAATTTGCGGATCAAGTAGCCCTTCACACCGGCAACGGTCTGCTCCTCCACCACGCGCAGTCTGGAGCCATCGAAGGTCTGCATGTTATTGCCTACTTCCAGTTCCAGATCACTGGCCCACATGCCCAGGAGGAAGATCTCCCCAAACCAATCTCCACTGAGAATCATGGCTAGACCGGACAGCCCGCCGCCTAGGAAAGAAAGGTCGCTCGACAGCTCCTCGGCCCCCATCACCACCGTGTTGCCTTGGGTGACTTCGTAGCTCCCATCGTCCAGCTTGCGTAACTCCAACAGCTGATAGTGCTTCTTCTCTTTTACAATCTCCTCATCGGTATCCCAATCCCACGATGACTCGTAATTGCGTACCTCATAGACGAACTTCTCATAGTCGTAAGGAAAAACGTTGTAGTTCCAATAATCCTGAGCCAAAGCCACCAAACTGAAAGAGAGGACAACAGCCACACTTGCAAGAATCAATAGTGATTTGCGGATCATGGGTTCCGCCTCCTTTTCTGGAAGTTAATGCTATTATTAGCCATCCTTTTCCAAATCCCTACACTACAACCTGCGCAAAGCAAAACAAAGTTCTTACGCTGGCACTTTTCCTTTTTTTACCTTTTGCTAAACCCTGGGTCACCAACAGCTCAGGGATAAACCCTTCGTATTCTATAGATGCGGCCTTAGTTGTAGGATATGCAGCACTAGAAAGGAGAAACCACATGAAATCACGCCTCTTAGTACTAACCCTTCTCACCTTGATTCTCACTGGCTGTCTTGGAAGCTCTCCTGGCACAGGAACAGCGGAAGTGGGAATCTTCGTCACCGAAACGGCCCTGAACTCTGCCCTTAATCTCAGCGCGCAGAATACCGAAAGTGTAGAAGAAATCTGGGTCACTGTCTCCAAAGTTACCGCTCGCGTTGACGGCCGGTGGGTAACCCTGCTCCAGGTTCCAGAAGGAGACGGCAGGATCAACCTCAAGGATCTGCGGTTCAGGGAAAGACTGCTGGGCACAAGCCACATCCCAGCTGGAAAGTATACAGAAATACGTTTTGAGCTTAAGGAAAACCAAGCTGGGGGCACACTGCACAACTACATAGTGCTGGCTGATGGCAGCACCATAGCCCTCAAGGTACCCAGCAGCGAGCTGAAGCCAGACTTGAACCTCAGCATTGCCAAGGACACAGTAGTTGAGCTGGTTTTCGATGTGGACCTCAATTTCTTTGTGGAGCGAGGCAGCGACGGCAGCTATATTGTTAATCCCAGGAAAGCCCTGCGCTTCATGGAGTCTTTCCGGGAAAAGTTTGCTTCATTAAGCGGCGAAATTGAGCTCCCAGAAGGACTTGGCAAGCTGCTTTCCATTGAGATCAACTTGTTCAGGGCTGGTTACCCAGAACCCATCTGGACCACGGAACTCAAGGACGGAAAACTAAGCTTTGAAATAGCCAGTCTGCCAGCAGGTGAACATCACCTGGAGGCATCACTGCAGCTTCTCGGTACTGCCTCTCTCACCCTAACCAGCGGGCCCTTCGATCTAGAAGCAGGAACGGGCAAAACCATTACTCTGCGGAATACAGCCAAGTAGCTCTAGTACACAAAAAAGCCGAGCCCACCAGTTCTAGGTGCAGCTCGGCATTCTTTTTAGCTTTCAATCGATATAGCGCCCGATAAAGCCCGCGACTTTCTGTTCATACACCGGCCCGCCCACTTCATAGGCGGTGCCGTGCCCTGCTCCTTCCACAATATAGATCTCCTTCTCCCCCGGGCAGGCCTGGTACAACTCCCAGACCATCTCCATAGGCACAAAGCGATCCTCAGAGCCATGGATAAACAAGATGGGCACCTTGCTTTTCTTCACCTGCTCCAGGGCGGATGCTTCCGTAAAGGTGTAACCAGCCTTGAGCTTAGTAACCAAGCTGGTGGCATGCATAAGGGGGAAAGCAGGCAAGCGGAACATGCGGTGCAGCTGATAAGAGAGCTGTTCCCAAACAGAAGTGTAGCCGCAGTCTTCCACAATGGCCTTCACCTGTGCCGGCAGTTCTTCCCCACTAACCATAAGCACAGTGCCAGCTCCCATGGAAAGGCCGTGGAGCACTATCTGGGCATCACTGCCCACCCTTTCCAGTACTGTCGCGATCCACTGCAGATAATCCAGGCGTTCATGCCAGCCAAAACCGATATAATCCCCTTCACTCTGCCCATGCCCCCTGGCATCGGGCATGAGCACATTGTACCCCAACTGTTCTGAATAGAAACGGGCAAACCTGCCCATATCCTTGCCCTTAGAGGTGTAGCCGTGGGCCAAAATGACTGTCTTCGTGGTGTAAACAGGAGCCGAAAGGTAGTAAGCAACTAACTCCAAGCCGTCCCGGGAACGGATCTTCCAGGTTTCGTAAGCCTGGCCTTCCACCCACTCCGCAGGCCTAGGTTCAGTGGCGGCCCCGCTCTGGCGCATGGTGGTCTCCAGATCGGGGTTACCGCGCAGAAACTGCTTCGGCCCCCGCTTGATGGCGAAATCATAGAAGTAAAGACTGGCTCTAAGCAGGCCAACAATGAGCAGAACAAGCACACACACGAAAGCAATCACGATAGTCTTCATGCAGCATCCCCCTGAACACGACAACTACTTTTTCTAGAGAACGAAAAGAGCACCAGCAACGGAAGCAGCACCGAGAACCACAGTACGCCTCGGGCCAGCTTTTCCTTCATTATATAAGTTTGTGGTAAACATAACAATGAACTAATTGCAGTCGCCCAACTACAGCGGGCTATTCTCCCCTTTCTCCAATTCTTCGCAGTGATCTTGCATATTGTTTATTGCCTATGTTATGTATTTCTGATATTATGTATAGTGAATACATTTTCTTGAACATAACTCTCTTGCCGAGAGTGAAAAGGAGGGTACTATGGATATCCGTGAATTCCAGGCCCACATGTGGGCGCTGTTTCGCTCCATCACCCTAGGGATGGACAGTTCCCTTAGGCCCATCATTGAATCCCATGGAGTGACCATGACCCAGATGCGCATCCTGATTGAGGTGGATCAGCGGGGAGAGCTCACGGTGGGTGAAATCAGCCAGGCCATTGGTTCGGCGCCAGGCAACTCCTCAGCCATGTGCAAAACCCTGGAAAAAAAAGGGCTGGTGAGCCGCAACCGCAGCCTGGAAGATGAACGAATCGTGCTCATTGCCATTACCCCTGCAGGCAGCACCCTGCTCAAGCTGATCGAAGGTGAGCTAAGCAGCAAGTTCGATCCCACGCTGGAGCAGTTTTCTGCCGAGGACTTCGAGGAGATAATCAGCGGAATGGAAAAACTAAGGAAGGTTGTCAACAGCCTGCACGACGCTTTTGAAACTAACCAAGCAAGGAGGTAGACCATGCCTGAACGCAAGACACCGAAAAAGCCTTTGATCTTTTACTACCTGATCTCTTTGGCCATACTCCTCATCATCAATGTAGTGGTGCTGCCCACGTTTATGCGACGCCAGATGACCGAAGTTGACTACAGCACCTTCTTGAAAGCGGTGGAAGAAAACCGGGTTCTGGAGGTGGAAATGAGTGCCGATACCCAGGAGATTGCCTATGCAGCCCTGGATGAGCGGGGGCAGCGGCAGACCTATGTGACAGTAGTCATGCCTGACCCCAACCTTTTAGACAGACTGCAGCGGAGTGAGAACAACATCCGTTTTTCTAGGGTTAAGCCTACCCAGCCCAATCCCATCCTCACCTATCTTTTCAGCCTGATTGTACCTGCTCTACTTATTATTGGCTTAGGGAGACTGTTCTCCCGGCAGCTGCAGACCAGAATGGGCAATATGATGTCCTTTGGCAAGAGCAATGCCCGGGTCTATGTTAAGGCCCAAACAGGCAAAACCTTCGCCGATGTGGCGGGCCAGGAAGAGGCTAAAGAAGCGCTGAAGGAAATCGTGGACTTCCTCCACGATCCGGAAAAATACACCAGTATCGGTGCCATCCTGCCCAAGGGAGCGCTCTTGGTGGGCCCTCCCGGTACAGGAAAAACCCTCCTGGCTCAGGCGGTTGCTGGAGAAGCCCAAGTGCCCTTCTTCTCCATCTCAGGATCAGAATTTGTGGAAATGTTCGTAGGCTTAGGTGCCGCTAAGGTCCGGGACCTCTTTGAACAAGCCACAGCCAAAGCCCCCTGTATCGTGTTCATTGACGAAATTGACACCATTGGCAAAAAGCGGGGCCAAGGGGGCTTTTCTGGCAATGATGAGCGGGAGCAGACCTTGAACCAACTCCTCACCGAGATGGACGGCTTTGATGCCCGCAAAGGTGTGGTTCTGCTGGCTGCCACCAACAGGCCGGAGTCCCTGGATCCTGCCCTACTCAGGCCGGGACGCTTTGACCGGCGCATCCCAGTGGAACTGCCTGACTTGGCTGGCAGGGTGGCCATTTTGAAGGTACACGCGGCCAAGGTAGCCATGAGCCCCAATGTGGACTTTGAGGCCATAGCCCGCTCCACAGCCGGTGCCTCTGGTGCAGATCTGGCTAACATCATTAACGAAGCTGCCCTGCGGGCAGTTCGCCAGGGCAGAAACCGCGTGGAACAGGAAGATTTGGAGGAGAGCGTGGAAGTGGTTGTTGCCGGCTACCAGCGAAAGAACGCCGCCATTTCCCCTCAAGAAAAGGAGATCATCGCCTACCACGAAATCGGGCATGCCCTTGTTGCGGCTAAGCAATCCAACTCGGCGCCGGTGCACAAGATCACCATTGTCCCCCGCACTTCTGGAGCCCTGGGCTATACCATGCAGGTAGAGGAAGATGAGCGCTACCTGCTGAGCAAAGAAGAAGCCATGGCCCGCCTAGCCACCATCACTGGGGGACGGGCCGCGGAAGAGCTGATCTTTAACACCGCCACAACTGGTGCAGCTAACGATATTGAGCAGGCCACACGCCTGGCCAGGGCCATGGTCACCCGCTACGGCATGAGCGATAAATTCGGCATGATCGCTCTAGAGACCATGACAAACCCCTACCTAGGCGAAGACACCACCATGACCTGCTCTTCAGAAACGGCAGCGGAAGTGGATAAAGCAGTTATGGAGATTATCAACAAGGCCCATGAGCGAGCCATCGACATCCTTAAGGACAATATGGATAAACTGCATGAACTGGCCAGGCTGCTCCTGACCAAGGAGACCCTCACAGGCGAGGAGTTTATGCAGATTCTGGGACGCTGACAGTCACAGTCCATAACACCATGCAAAAACTGCTCTAGGACTACTTCTTCCTAAACCGCCCTCCCGTGTTGGCGTAGATGATAAACCCTAGAGTTAGGCCCATGGATAGGAACGCTCCGAGGTTGATCAGATCCCTGCTGTCTGTCAAATTCCCCACGGCAGGCAGCAGCAGAACCCCACCGAGGATGTAAAGAAAGATACCTGTGGCATTGCATAAAGCGGCCTCATCATATTTGGCCTTGGCCTTAGCGGATGATGTGTTAAAGCCAGCTATAAGCCAAGACCATCTTTTCACTTTGATCAAATAACCCAAAAACGCCATCAACAGTGGTAGTGCAAAAAATGCCATGATTCTTGCCTCCTCGAGAATGCGAAGTAGCTGGTAATTTCCGCAAGGATCTACTCATTTCCTCTTCTAACAGCGCCGTGTCAGCAAAAAAACGTACCCCCGAGGGGGTGCGCTTTTGCTAAGCTTTTAGGCTTTCCACATATTCTTCCATGGCTGCCGCCACCTTCTTGGAGCGGCGCACTGCTTCCACCACCGTCTTCGCTCCAGTTACCACATCACCAGAGGCAAAAACACCGGCACGGCTGGTCCTTCCACTCTCATCTACGGCTACCAACCCGCGGTCTGTCACCTCGATGCCCGTTGTGGAAGAAACAATCACTGCCCGGGGCCCCTGCCCCACGGCTATTATCACCGAATCGGCAGGAAAGAGCGCTTCAGTTCCTGCCACCCACACCACTCTTTGGTTGCCCTGGTCATCGTGTTCAATCCTGGTATCTGCCAGGATAACGCCCTCATCCACAAACCTCACCGGTTCCTTAAAGGTGATAATCTCCGCGCCGTCAATCTTGGCAAATTGGAGTTCAATATCCCGGGCAGCCAAGGATTCCGCGCCGCGCCTGGCAATCACATAAACCTCGTCGGCCCCGTGGCGGAAGGCGGTCCGAGCCACATCCATGGCCACATTACCGGCACCGATCACAGCTACAGTCTTCCCTAATCTATACACACCGGGATTGCGCAGATACTCAATGGCGTAGTGCACATGACCCAGACTCTCGCCCTGGATGTTCAAGGGACTGGGGCGCCACACTCCGGTGCCTAGGAAAATTGCTCGATAGCCATCCCTGAATAGATCGTCCACTGTTAAGGTAGTGCCGATGGCAGTATTGGGCCGGATGCGCACTCCGCTGGCAAAAAGAGCGTCCATGAGGCGGTCCAAAACACGCCGGGGCAGCCGGAATTCGGGGATACCGTAGCGCAGGATTCCCCCGATCTGATCATTGGCCTCAAAGATGGTCACATCGAAGTCCCTCTGGGAAAGCAGAAAGGCGATGGTCAACCCTGCTGGGCCTGACCCCACAATGGCCACCTTACCCCTCGTCCGCCTGGAAACATGGGGTTTGTGGATGTTGAGGTAGTAATCGGAGATATACTCCTCAATGGCACTGATCTGTACAGGGGAGCCCTTCCTGCCCAAGACGCAGTGACCCTCACACTGGTTCTCCTGGGGGCAGACATGGCAGCACACCAGCGAGAGCGGATTGTTCTCAAAGAGCATCTGCCCCGCCTCGGCAATCCTGCTGTCCAGAAGCAGCCGGATGGCCTCGCGGATGGGCGTTGCCACAGGGCACCCCTTGGTACACATTGGTGTGCGGCACTGCAGGCATCTCATGGCATCTTCAATAACGTGCTTGCTCATCTCCATCCCCTTCCCTGATCCATACAGCTATTCTAAGGAAGAGGCGGCCCGGGAGCAAGGAACTTCGGGCAAAGATATTGTTACAAAGGCCAGGT
>DURH01000020.1 GCA_012837385.1 Bacillota bacterium | reverse complement strand
AGCGCCGATGAATACTGGGCTGTGCGGGCGGAGTTTGTCACTCTGCTCAAACACTACGGTTTTCCCTCTGCAGAGGAGGACGAATATCCCACCACAGGACGAGCCTGCAGCGCCCAGCAAACCCAGTCCTTTGTAGTGGATTGTGATGGAGACATGTACAAATGTTGGAACGTTGTGGGCCAGAAACAGCGCAGTGTTGGCACGCTGTTTGAGTTCACCGCCAAGACAAGGCAGCAGGCGATGGAAGAGGCGCGCTGGATGACGTGGGAACCCTTCGCCTATGAAAAGTGCCGGAACTGCAGGGGATTGCCTTTGTGTATGGGCGATTGCCCTTACCACACACTGTACGGGGGCAGGGATGAGCCGGAGTGCTTCCAGTTCACCTCCATTTTGGAAGAAAGGGTGCGCAGGAGGATAGCTGCTGCAAAGGAAGTGCGGTGAGAAGATATGACGAGGAGCCAATGGGACGGGGTACTGGATTGGCTTGTTCAGCATCTGGCCTCACATCATCCCAACCTGCACCACAGCATCAGTAGGGAAGCGTGGGATGGGAAGGTGGAGGACTTACAGTCGCGGCTGCCATCTCTGAACGACCACCGAGCCCAGACGGAACTTATGTCCTTAGTTGCCTCTATAGGCGATGCCCACACGATCCTGCACTGGGAACCAAGCGAGGTCTATCCCCTTCGTTTTTATTGGTTTTCTGACGGTCTCTATGTAATCAAGGCTCAAGACAAGTACGGGCATCTCCTAAACAGTAGAGTGCTGGCTATAAATGCCTTGAGTATGGACCAGCTTGTTGATGCTGTGAAGAAGGTTATTCCCCACGAAAACGAATCCAGGCTGCGGGGCGAATTCCCCCATTACCTCATCCACCCTGGTATCCTCTACGGTCTAGGTATCACCCACACTCCCCAGGAAATGCAGCTCACCTGTGTGACAGGAGATGGCCTGGTGCAGACATGGCGGGTCCAGGCAGAACCCAACCTAAAACGCGACTGGCGGGACGCCCAGGAGCCTATGCCTCCCCAAAAGGAGACAAATGCTCCCCTCTACCTGCGTGGCAAGGAGCAGTATTACTGGTTCACCCATCTTCCCAATCATGAAACAGTGTACTTCCGTTACCATCGCTGTGGGGAGCATCCAGCCTATCCCATGGCAGCTTTTCTAGATCAGCTGTTTCAATCAGTTCGGGAGAATGGAACGAAGAGACTGGTTGTAGACCTCCGGCAGAACCGGGGTGGGAGTTCGCGGGTGCTTGCTCCGTTTATCCCCAGATTCGCCGCCTTGGACGGAATCAACCAGCAAGGGAGACTGTACGTACTGGTGGGACGGGAGACCTTTTCTTCGGCCCTAATGAACGCCCTGCAATTTCGGAAGTACACCAAAGCCATCTTTGTGGGAGAGCCCACCGGTGGAAAGCCTAATTCTTTCGGCGAAACCGTGACAATGGAGCTGCCAGGAACCGACCTGGCACTCACCCATTCCACCAAGTATTTCAGGCAGAGCGAGGTTGATTCTGATTCCTTTGTGCCCGATTTCGTTGTGGAGCTGTCCCATGGCGACTATGCTGCGGGAGTGGACCCAGTGTGGGACTACGTACTCAGCGATTCCCGACGGATTCAATGGCGGTTTTGACCAGGCATCAGAAAGGAGGGTAAGAGATGTCTCTACAGGAAAAGAGGTTGGCGCTGGAAACCCAGATTGTGGAACGGGCCTTGGCGGATGAGGGTTTTAAAGAGCGGCTGCTCAAAAATCCCCACGGTGCCATTGCAGAACTTGGTGTGAGGATACCCAAGGACGTGGAGATCCAAGTGCTGGAGGAGTCAGCCAAGGTGGCCTACTTAGTTCTGCCCTATGATGGGGAAGAACTCAGTGACTATGCCTTGGATTTGGTGGCCGGTGGTTGTGAATGCAACGCGGAGTATAGGCCTCCGACGCGCATCGGAAGGCCGCTGTGACAACACCGTGCATTCGATCTGACAGCGTTGATGCTCAAGTTAACGAGCGTTAACGCTGTTTTTCATTGTCTATCTAGGAACAGAAAGGAAAATCCTGTATACTGTAACCCTAGAGGCAATTTGCCGAAGTGGGAGCCAGAAGGAAAACACTACCTAGTAACGAAAGTTGGAAGGGGGGTGAGACGGTGATCACGTCGATTATGTTCGTCAGGCATGGAGAAACGCTTTGGAACCAGCAGAGGCGCTATCAAGGGCAGGCTGACAGCCCCCTGTCTGAGCTGGGGTTGGCCCAAGCGGAGCTGGTTGGAAAGTTCTTGAGCAGCAGGCGCATTGATGCGGTCTACACCAGTGATCTGGGGCGGGCAGTGCAGACTGCCGACTGCATCGCCAAACATCACGGGTTATCTGCAATTGCCGATTCCCGCCTGCGGGAGATGTCCTTCGGTATTTGGGAAGGCCTGACGAGAGAAGAGGTGATGCAGGAACACGCAGAGCTGTTTTACGCCCGCATGAAGGACAATTTGTCTCACCCAGTTCCAGAGGGAGAAGGACCTGAAGAGGTGGTTCAGCGCTTTCTAAGCTGTTTAGAAGAGCGGATCGCCCAGCATGAGGGAGGCACCATCGTGGTGGTATCCCATGGTGCGGCCCTGAGGATGGTTATCGCCTCGCTGCTCCACATACCCTTAGGGAAATCGCAGTGCCTGCGCCAGAGCAATGGAGGCATCTCTGAGCTGGCCTATGACAGAGAAAGCCGGTCCTGCCCCTGGCAGGCGGTGACCATCAACTGCACCGCGCATCTCCACTAAACATATTCCTCTTGGGCAGAGCATAGGGTTAGATGATGCTGTGATCCAAAGAGGTGTATGCCATGTTCTTAGCAGGAGCTCTGTGGGAACTGATCGCCAAGTACTTTTTGCGCCATCTTCCACTTTATGTAGCACTTATGCTGTTGTTTACCACCGGTGTGGGTTTTGGAGCCCTGGCAACCCAAAAGCTCTCACCTGTGCAGAAAGAGGATCTATCCAATTACATAGCAGCTGTCTACGCGTCCTTGGCTGATCACGAACATGAACACCTCGATCGAGCTCAGGTGTTTTATCAAAGCCTGAAAGATAATGTGCTTAAGACCACTGGCGTACTCTTTCTTCTCGGACTTACCGTGATCGGAGCACCCCTCATCCTCGCCATAGTATTTGTTCGGGGCTTTGTTTTGGGTTTCACTGTTGGTTTCTTGGTACAGGAAACCATGGTAAAGGGATTGGTGTTGTCCACAACCTGCATCCTGCCCCATAATCTCTTGGTCATTCCCGCAGTGCTGCTGGGAGCAGGCGGTGCCCTTTCTTTTGCAGGCACGGCCTTTCGTACCCTAATAGGGCTTTCTAGAGACGGGGTGCACAGTCAGTTGGTTAGTACCACCTTCCTCTCCCTCTGCAGTGGGCTGATGTTAATAGTCGCTGCCTTGATCGAGACTTATCTTACTCCGATCCTCGCTCAGCTCGGCCGCGGCTTCTTCGCATGAAGGGAGGACCGATCTTGAAATGGTCAAGGACTCTTGATGGATATGCGGCATATCTCCGCATTGAAAAGGGACTATCAGACAACACTGTACAAGCCTACTTAAGCGATCTGACCCAATTCCAAAGATTTCTGAGGGATCAGGGGCTCACATTTTCCGATGTCGACTGTGATTCCATCGATCTGTACCTAAACCACCTGGCGGACAGGGCGATCTCAGCTCGGAGCCGGGCCCGCAAAGTGTCTGCCATCAAAGGCTTTTTTGACTACCTGATAGACGAAGGCGCAGCTGAAAGCAACCCCTGCGCCTACATTCCCACACCGCGCCTGCCGCGCACCCTGCCGCAAGTGTTAAGCGAGCAGGAGGTTACCGCTCTTTTAGAGGCACCTAGGCTGGACAAGCCCGCCGGTTACCGTGATCGGGCCATGCTGGAAGTGCTCTATGCTTCGGGCTTAAGGGTTTCGGAACTGCTGGCCTTGGATCTAGGTGATATCGACGATCTAGGCTTTGTGCGCTGCACGGGGAAGGGAAGCAAGGAGCGGATCGTACCCATTGGCTCCCATGCTCTCACCGCGGTGGCGCTCTACCTTGAGTATGCTCGGCCCCGTCTCTGTAAGAACACTAGGGAGAGCTCGCTCTTTGTGAATCAGCGTGGTAAGCGCTTAACGCGGCAGGGCTTTTGGAAGATTATTAAGGCCAGGGCTAAGGAGGCCGGGATCGAGAAGAACATCACTCCCCACATGCTCCGGCATTCCTTCGCCACCCACCTACTCAGGGGGGGAGCGGATCTGCGTTCTGTCCAGGAAATGCTGGGCCACGCAGACCTGGCCACAACGCAAATATACACCCATCTAGATAAAGGCCACTTGCGGGATGTCTATGGCAAGACGCATCCCAGGGCTTGGAAAGGGGAAGACAATTGAAAAGACTGACTATTATAGTTCTGGACAGCGTAGGAGTGGGGGAGCTGCCTGACGCCCACCTCTACGGTGATGAAGGAAGCAATACCCTGGCAAATACGGCGAAGGCAGTTGGCGGCCTGAAGCTGCCTAATTTGCAGAAGCTGGGGCTGGGCAATATCGTTGAGGTGGAGGGAGTACCGTCCACCGCCGAACCCCAGGCAGCTTGGGGCAAGATGGCAGAGATTTCCAAGGGTAAAGATACCACGACAGGCCATTGGGAAATCGCCGGCCTTACCTTAGATGCACCGTTCCCGACCTATCCCAATGGGTTCCCAGAAGAAATTGTGGCCGAGTTTGAGCGGCGCATTGGCCGAAAAACCCTGGGCAACTACCCCGCTTCTGGTACTGCCATCATCGAAGAGCTTGGCAAAGAGCACATGGAGACAGGATTTCCCATCGTCTACACCTCTGCCGATAGCGTGTTTCAGATCGCTGCCCATGAGGAGATTGTACCTCTCGAACAGCTCTACCAGTGGTGTCAGATCGCCAGGGACCTGCTGCAGGGACCCCATGCTGTGGGAAGAGTGATCGCCCGGCCTTTTGTGGGGCAGCCTGGCTCTTTCCAGCGCACCGCTAATCGCCATGATTACAGCATCTCTCCCTTCAAACCCACAGTGTTGGATGCTCTGACTGCAAGTGGCATACCAGTTGTGGGTGTGGGGAAGATCTCAGATATCTTTGCTGGCCAGGGGATTACCGAGTCGCTGCCCAGCAAGAGTAACCAGCAGGGTGTGGAGCAGACTGTGAAGCTCTTGACTACGCGCCAGGAGAGCTGCTTGATTTTCACCAACTTAGTGGACTTTGATATGCTCTGGGGCCACCGCAATGATCCTGAGAGTTATGCCCGGGGGCTCGAGGAATTTGACGCTATGCTCCCTGAGGTTTTGGGCGCTTTAGGCCCCGATGATCTCCTCTTTATCCTAGCTGATCATGGCTGCGATCCTACAACGGAGAGCACCGATCACTCCCGGGAGTATGTTCCCCTCCTAGTGGTGGGAGAGCAGGTTAAACCGGTGCACCTTGGTACTAGGGCGAGTTTTGCCGATGTAGCCAAGAGCGCAGCTGATTTCTTTGGGATCGAATACGAAACCGTAGGAGTAAGTTTTCTCCCTGAGATTCTGCCTGACGAAAGGAGCTGAACCCATGCACGCAGTGGAGCTGATCCAGAAAAAGCGTGACGGTAAACGACTGAGCCTTGAGGAGCTGAAATTCCTTGTCCACGGCTATGTACAGGGTCAGATCCCTGATTACCAGATGGCCGCTTGGACCATGGCCGTGTTTTTCCAAGGGATGGAGCCAGAGGAAATCACAGACCTCACTTTGCTTATGGCTGGCTCCGGCGATACCTTAGACTTGAGCGCCATCCATGGTGTGAAGGTTGACAAACACTCCACTGGAGGAGTGGGGGATACCACAACTTTGGTACTGGCCCCCCTGGTTGCCAGCGTAGGCGTACCCGTGGCCAAGATGTCCGGGCGGGGTCTGGGTCATACAGGAGGCACCATCGACAAGCTGGAGAGCATACCTGGATTTCAAACATCCCTCACTCCCCAGGAGTTCATCTCCCAGGTAAACCGGATCGGGGTGGGAGTTGTGGGCCAGACAGGTGAGCTTGCCCCTGCTGACAAGCTGCTGTACGCCTTGCGGGATGTGACCGCCACAGTGGAGTCCATCCCTCTGATTGCTTCCTCTATCATGAGCAAGAAGATCGCCGCCGGCGCCGATGGCTTTGTGCTGGACGTGAAGGTTGGGAGAGGCGCATTTATGAAGCAGGAAGCTGAGGCGGTTCGGCTTGCTGAAACCATGGTGCAGATCGGAACTCTCGCCGAAAGGGCCACCGTAGCCTTGGTCACTGATATGAACCAGCCCCTAGGGCGCTGTATCGGCAATGCCTTAGAGGTGAAAGAGGCCATCCTCACCCTCAAAGGCCAGGGGCCCGCTAACCTCACCGAGCTCTGCCTGCAGCTTGGAACAGAGATGCTTCTTATGGCAGGAGCATGCAGCGACGCTGGAGAGGCCAGGCGCAAACTGGAAGACAGCCTCCAGCAGGGACGGGCGCTGGCGAAGTTCAGGGAGTGGGTGGAAGCCCAAGGCGGCGACCCACAAATCACGGAGGATCTGAGCCTGCTTCCGCAAGCCAAGTTCCGGCAAAGCCTGGCTGCTCTGAAGGCAGGGTATGTCCAAGAAGTGGATCCCCTGGCTTTAGGTGCAGCAGCCATGCACCTGGGAGCGGGGAGGGAGACCAAGGATTCCGTCATTGACCTGGCTGTGGGGATCGAGCTCAAGGTGGGCGAGGGTGATTATGTGGGCGAGGGTTCAGTGTTGGCTGAGATCTATGCCAATGACCAGCAGCGCCTGACAGAAGCACTCCAAACTGGACTGGGAGCGTTTCGTATTGGCGACGAGAAACCTCCCGCAAGACCCCTTGTTTACAGGAAGATCACTGCAGAAGACGTATAATGGGGCCTCCGGCCCCATATTTATTGTAGTGGGGAAGGAGGAGGAACCTATGGGCAAGGGCTTGATCACCTGGTTGGTGGCTGTGTTGATCATCTTGGTCATGCTTCCTGCCTGCGGCGGTGCGGCAGAGCTTTCTGGCCAAGCTGCCTATCTTATGGATCCCTACAGCGGTAGGGTATTCTTGGAAAAGGACAGCGAAACGCCGCTGCCAGTAGCCAGCGTCTCGAAGCTGATGACCCTAGTCTTGGTGCTGGAGGCTGTGGACCGCGGCGAAGCAGCCCTTACAGATCTGGTGACAGCTAGCCCGTTTGCAGCCAGCAAGCGGGGTTCCCGTATTTGGCTGGAAGCAGGAGAACAGCTGCCTTTGGGGGAATTGGTCTACGCCATTGCCGTAGGTTCAGCCAATGATGCTGCTGTTGCAGTGGCTGAGTTTTTGGCAGGCAGTGAAGAATTGTTCGTGGACTGGATGAACGAGCGGGCAAAGGAATTAGGGCTGACCGCTACCAAGTTTGTGAACAGCACTGGCCTTCCCGAAGAAGACACGCCTCCCAATATGATGAGTGCCAAGGATGTGGCGCGGCTGGCGCAGTATGCACTGCAGGTGCCGCGGTTGATGGACTATGTCTCGACCTACGAGTATACCATGCGGGCTGATACCACCAAGATCCCTGTACTCTGGAATGGCAATAAGCTCCTGCGGCGCTACTATGGCGTCGACGGCATGAAAACAGGCTTTACCACTGAAGCAGGCTACTGCATGGTGGCCACAGCGGAGAGAGACAGTCTGCGCCTGATCGCTGTTACCCTGGGCAACAAAAGCGAGGAGGAGCGGGAAAGCGCCGCCAGGGAGCTGCTAGACTACGGCTTCAGGAAGTACCAGAGCATGGAACTCTACTCCCAGGGCACTGCTGTGAGCGTGCTGGACTGCCCCAACGGAAACCCGAGATCGGTGGACGTAGTGCTCCCCAACGATTTTCGGATCACAGTGGAGCGGGGTAAGGAGATGGATTTGGTTACCGTGATCAAGCTGAATGCAGACCTGCAGGCGCCCATCGCCCAGGGTGATACGGTGGGAACCATCACAGCCATCTACCAAGATGAAGTGTTGGGTACCAACACCCTCACAGTAGCACAGGATGTGCAAAAGCTGTCGCTGCCAGCCCTAGTTTACCGCTTGGCGCAGGGCTTGGCCCAGGCAGTGTTCTGATGGACCGCCTGTGAAATTTTTCCTTTTTTCAGCAGGTATAGATGCTTTCTGCCTAGAAAAAGTCTTTAACATGCCACACGGGAGGGAAACCTGTGCAGTACAGCTTTGAAACGGTGGGACAAGCACTCATAGCGACGCTGCGGGGTGAACTGGATCTGCATACTTCACCGCAATTCAAAGAGCAACTTGCCAAGCATTTCACCACCCATCCCCAAATCAAATACTTGATTATGGATGTGAGAGACCTTCAGTTTATTGACAGCTCAGGTTTGGGCGTAATTCTGGGACGCTACAGAGCATTGGAGGAACGGGGAGGCCAGCTCTATTTTGTCCAAGCCAATCCGCATATCAAGCGGGTTCTGCAAATGTCGGGCTTCCTGAAGATTTCTGAGTTTGCCGATTCCACTACCGCTGTTTTAAAACGGGTTGAAGGGGGACATCTTTAATGGCAAGCGAAAATTGGGTCAAGTTCGAGATTCCCAGTGATACACGGAATGTGGCCTTTGCTCGAACGGCTGTCGCGCTCTTTGCTAGTCAGCTGGACTGGACACTCGATGAGCTGGAGGATATTAAGGTGGCAGTATCAGAAGCGGTGTCCAACTCCGTTATTCACGGTTATCAACTGCAAGAAGGCATAGTGTATGTGGAAGCCTCCTACCAAGATCAACAGCTCACAATTGTAATCGAGGACTTCGGGCAGGGCATTCCCGATATAGAACAGGCGCAGGAAGCCGGATACACCACTATCCCCGAGGAGAGGATGGGGCTCGGTTTCACTTTTATGCACGAGTACATGGACAAAGTGCTGGTGGAATCACAGGTGCAGAAAGGAACGAAAGTCACCCTGATTAAACAGGTCCCGCCTCGCTCGGAAGGATAGCGGCCATGGACATGGAGCGAACGAGGCAGTTAATTGCCCAGTCCCAGCAGGGAGACTTAGAGGCTCGCAGCCGGCTGATTGAAGACAATCTGCCCTTAGTACACAGCATAGCCCGGCGTTTTCTAGATCGCGGCATAGAGTTTGAAGACTTGCTGCAGATCGGTTCGCTGGGGCTGCTTAAGGCCATTCAAGACTTCGATTTGGCCTATGATGTGAAGTTCTCCACCTTTGCTGTTCCCAAGATTATGGGGGAGATCAAGCAGCACTTACGGCAGTCTTCGCCGGTGAAAGTGGCCCGTTCCATGAGAAAGCTCGCCAGTGATGCTCTTAGGGTAAAAGACTCCTTGTCCCATACCTTGGGGCGCAGTCCCACCATTTCGGAGATTGCGGCAGAGTTGAACACCGCCCCTGAAGAAGTGGTCTGTGCCCTGGAGGCAGTAGCGCCCGTTATTTCGCTGCAAAGTCCGTTAGGCGGTGATGAGGAAGACTCACGCGCACTGGAAGATATTGTCACAGTCTCTGACAGCCAAGAGCTGTTTCTGCTGCGGCAGGCTCTGGAAAAACTGGAACCTGAGGAGCGGCGCTTGATCCTGCTCCGCTATTTTGCAGAAAAGAGCCAGAGCCAAGTAGCTGAGGAGCTCGGTACATCCCAAGCGCAGATCTCCAGGATGGAGGCGCGCATCATCCGCCAACTGCGCCACGAGTTGTAGAAAAGAGGGTTAATTTGCGTGTAGATCTCCACATTCATACAACAGAATCTGATGGTACCTGGACACCGGAGGAACTGGTGCGCGAAGCAGCTAGGCTGGGACTGAAGGCCATTGCCGTTACCGATCACGATACAACGGCAGGCATTCGTGCCGCCCAGGACAGTGCACCGCAGGGACTTGAGGTGATTCCTGGAATAGAAATCAATGCCGCCGCTCTAGATGGGGCGGATGTCCATGTCGTTGGGCTCTGGATCGATCCCCATGACCAGGCGCTCCAAGACCAGCTGCATATCCTCAGAAAATCACGGATAGAACGGGCAAAAAGCATCCTAGCGCTCCTGCACCGCCTGGGCATCTCCCTCAGCGTGGAGGATGTGCTGAAGTACGCCCATGAGGATGTGGTGAGCCGCAGCCATATTGCCTCAGCCCTCCTGGAAAAGGGAGTTGTGGCCACTAAGGCTGAGGCTTTTGAACGCCTCATTGGCGAAAGCGGCCCCGCCTATGTACCTCGTTACAAGATCGAACCGGCTAGGGCGGTTCAGCTGATCCTGGATGCCGGTGGCGTACCAGTTTTGGCGCATCCCGGACTGCTTAAGAACCTCGATGTACTGCCTATTCTGGTTGATGCCGGTTTAGTAGGGCTGGAAGTTATTCACCCCAGCCACAACGAGGCTCAGCAGGAGTTCTATCTCAGTTTGGCTGAAAAATTCCACTTGCTGCCCAGCGGAGGTTCTGACTGCCACGGGCCTGGGGGAAAGGATGAAGTGTACCTCGGCCGCTACACCATTCCAGAAGCGTGGCTGCACCAGCTGGCTGCTAGGCGCTGACCAAGAGGCCATGGGCTCTGCCTGTTATTCCCTGCAGGGCATTGGCTTCCGTGCTCGAATTAGGTGACTAGAATCTCCTTGTACCGAGAATGAGAAGTCGCTGAGCTAATATTCGGAACTTGAGGGAGTTGGGCCAATGTCGCAAATAATGGGGGACAAGATTGCTCTAAGTTTGAAAGCACCAAGCCGCTGCCGCATGCTTTACCAGATTCTGTTGAAAGAAAGGCCCATTGGGGAAATCGAGCTAGATCAGATCGCCTGGCGAAGCGGAGAAGCGGAATTAAAGATTGAGATTTTTGACAGTTTCCTGCACCGACACGGTTACGGTACCGATGCGGTCACCACTCTTGTGGAGCACGCCTTTCTTACCATGAACATGAACCGGGTGTATCTTCGGGTGCATGCCACCAACGAATGTGCCATCCGCTGTTATGAAAAGGCTGGCTTCAAGAAGCTGGGCCGCCTGCGCCGTACGATAACTGACGGGAACACCAGGGAAGAGATCCTGCTCATGGGTATCAGCAGGAAGGATTTCCACAAACAGGAACAATGTCGAGCCGTATAGAACCGCACCTTAGTGCGGTTCTTTCACTGCTCATCCCCCATAAGCTTGGCTTGCGCACGAATCTTATAGACGGAAACCGGAATGGACAAAGGATTATCTAACACAGTGTCGAAAACATGAAGGTGTATTTCTGTTAGAATGCAAACGGAGGGGTATTAATGCTCAAGATATTCGCACTCGGTGGTCCAGTAATGATTCCTCTACTTTTCTGCTCCATTTTCGCACTTGCCATCGGTATTGAAAGACTGTGGTACCTATTGCGCTCCAGAGTAGATACAGACGATCTCTTGGAGGATATCAAGTTATCCTTAGGCCAAGGCAAGGTTTTGGAGGCCATGCAGATCGCCAAGAAGTCCAGAGGGCCAGTGGCAGCAGTGTTGGCAGCCGGCATAGCCCATTATGATCGCGGCCGTGAAGAAATCAAGGAGAACATGGATATCGTGGGCCGTGACGAGATATTCAAGATGGAAAGGCGCATCGGTGCTCTGGAGCTTATCGTCGCCATTTCGCCCCTATTGGGAATTCTCGGTACCGTTACAGGAATCATCCAGAGCTTTAATGTTGTAGCCGCTCTGGAGGGGATTGGACAAGCCGCTGAGTTGAGTGCGGGTATTGCTGAAGCGTTGATCACCACTGCCACAGGTTTGATAATTGCCGTTCCCACCATGGCAGTGACTGCCTTTTTAAACAGCATTATCGACAGGAACATTGCTGATATGAACAAGAAGTCCACGGAACTGCTCAATGTGTTAGATTCAAGGAGTGAGTTTTAATGAACTTCGAACGCACCAAAAAAACGCGTCGCGGGCCCGACATCACTCCCATGATTGACGTTGTCTTTTTCTTGTTGGTCTTCTTTATGGTCTTTTTCACGGTGAGAACGTCTCCTCTAGGTTTGAACGTTGAACTGCCCAAGGCGACCACGGGGAATCCTCAAGCTAGCGCCAGATTTGAGGTGGCTGTGGACAAGTCTGGAGCGTTTTATATTTCCGGCCGCAAAGTGAGCGGCACCGAACTCCGTCAGGCCCTTGCTGAAAGGCTGCAGGTCAATCCGGACATTTTCGTGATCGTGAAGGCTGACAAGGAGGTGCGCTACGAATACGTAGTGAATGCTCTAGACCAGGTACGCAGTGTTGGCGGCTACCGGCTGGGCTTAGCAGTAGAGCAGGACAGGTAAGGTGAAAGGAGAGAGGTATGTGCATAACCCCTATGGTGACGAACCGCGGCTAAACCGGTTTCTATTGATATCCGTAGTTCTTCATGCGATCCTATTCTTTACCTTACCTGAGCTGGGCGCGCGTCTTGAAGCTGATGTTCCTGGTATGGCAGGAGGGGGAGTAATCCAGATTATGCATGTGGAGCGTTCGGTGAATCCCCGGCCATCTCCTGTGACAGATCCACTGTCCCAGGGCACGGTACCGAGAGTTACCGATCCCAGGCCAACGCCTGAGGAGCCTCCCAAGCAAGAAGCTGTAGCGCAGCCCCAAGAGCCCGTCGTAGAAGAGCCTCTAGTAGAAAGGGCTAGCCCTGATCTGCCGGAACCAGAATACACACCTGAACCTGAACCCACCGTTGTGGAAGAAGAGCCTGCAGTTCCCGAACCACCAAGGGAAGCGGTGGTAGAGGATATTGGTGCAGGGGAACTGATTTCCAGCGAGGCGGGACCAGAGGTGGCAGCAGAGCCGCAAGCGCTGGAAGCGGTAGAACCGCCTGTTGAGGCGCGTCCTCAGCCAGAAGAAGAAAGGCCTGTGTCGCAGAACGTAAGCGGTTCGGGAACAGGTACAGGTGGCTCTGATGATCAACCTGGAACCAGCGAATCGGGTTCTGGCACTGCTCAGACTGCTCCGCCGCCGCCACCCCCACCAGCCAGTGGCAGGGGGCTGCATGGAGGGGGAGTTCCCACCTACCCGAAGAACGCAGAGCATGATGGGGTAGAGGGAGTGGTCTTCCTGGTGATCGAGGTTTCAGCCGATGGAAAACTCCTGAACGTAGTTTTGGAGGGATCCTCTGGCGACAACCGCTTAGATGTCCAGGCTATGAGATACGTTGAAGGCATGTGGACTTTTGCCAGCCAGCCTTATGACTACAGCATGCAGGTTGCAGTGGTCTTCAGTAAAGAGGACAATCGGTTTGTATCAAATGTTGAGTATGGTGAGGTCAATTGGCTGAACGTACCTTAATGGGAGGATAGAGCAAATGCCAAAGAAGATAATCATGCTCATTGGGTTGCTAACTCTATCGCTTTCTGTCTTGCTGGTCACGCCTGCCTCGGCGCAAGAGAATGTGGAGATCGATAACGAGTACATCAGAATCGTGGTCAATGCTGGAGAGCTCAACGGCGGCAGGTTCTCTGTGGGAACCACCGGTGGGGACCCAGGACGGACCACAGATGACAATAAGGCGCTGATTTACGGCGGAGATGATCCGTGGACTTCCTATACTACCGTCAGGGTAGATAACCAAAACTGGATCTACGGCAATCCTACTGATCGCAGGGCGGGTTACGATGGGCTGTATGGTGAATTAGTGCAGCCCCCCACATTGGTAGATGGGAAGATAGAAAGCAGCTGGATGTTAGGGCCCATTCAGGTCTGGCAGGTTCTCAGCATAACCCGCAGCAGCACCACTGGCCTGATGGACACAGCACAGATCGAATATCATGTGGAGAACACTGATACGGAAACGCATTGGGTAGGGCTGCGCCTTATGCTCGACACCATGCTGGGTGCCAATGACGGAGCTCCCTTCCGGGTGGAAGACCGTGCCCTCACCACTGATACAGTATACTACGCCCAGAACATGCCTGAGTTTTGGCAGGCCTTTGACTCCCTATCTAGTCCCCAGGTTATGGCCCAAGGAACTTTGAAAAAACCGGGAGTGGCCCCTCCTGATCGAACATATTTCACTAACTGGGGCAGTGTTGCTGATGCCCCCTGGAACTTCGACTTCGTTCCAGGACGCGATTTTACCCGCGTCGGAGAGTGGGAACTGGACAGTGCCATTGCCATGTTCTGGGATCCAGTGGCACTGGAACCAGGTGAATCCCGGAGTTATGTTACTTATTACGGTTTGGGCGGCGTTACCATTGCCGCAGGAGATTTGGTTGTAGGTGTCACCTCACCAGCGCAAGTGCCTGCTGATGAGGAAGGGTTCCAGACCTTCTCCATCATCGCCTATGTACAGAACGATGGCGAAGGCGATGCCTTGGACGTAGTTGCTGAGCTGAAGCTGCCCAGGGAGTTGGAGCTGGTGGGAAGTCCTGCCAAGGTGTCCCTAGGCGATCTCGCTGTTGGCGACACGAAGCATACCGGCTGGCAGGTGCGGGCCCAGAGCAATGCCGAGGGAACCTTCAGCTATGAAGTTGTGGTTACTTCGGTGAACAGCGAAACCAACAGGGTGAGCCGTACCCTTGAAGTGCTCAGCCCAGCGAGGCTGCAGGTGATGGTCAGTGCCCCACCAGCACTGGGTGTGAAAAACGAACGTTTTGATCCGCCCACCTTTGATGTGACGGTATTCCTGCGAAATGAAGGGGGCACGCCGTATTATGGCGGAACCTTTGAGCTGCTCCATCCCATGCTGGAACTGCTCCCAGGCCAGAGTGCCAAACGTTTCCCTGGCACCATTGAAGCCGGTGAAGATCTGTCCTTTAAATGGGTGCTCAAACCGCAGGACGGCTATTTTGGAGGCGGGCCTCTGGGATATTCCCTGAGGATTACCTCCGCTCGTGGGGAGCAAACGGTACGCACCATGTCAATCATTATCCCACTCTTGAAATCGAAGGTATGGGTGGGTGAGCCTGAAGTGGCTGGAGGCGGAGTGGTAGCGGAAGGACAGTACTTCAAGCTGCCAATTTGGGCCACCAACATTCCAGATTTCCTCGGCGTAGAACTGGATCTGTCCTTCGATCCTGAGCGCTTGGAGATTGTAGGAAAGACTTTGGACATCTCCATGGGGACTCTATTTGTCGGCCCCGACGGCAAAGCATCTGCTTCCTGGAAAATGCCCTTCGTTGCAAATGATACAGGCCAAGTACTAGGGCTTAAGGGCGAGCGAACCAGCAAGCTGGGCAACGCCTTTGGAACCCTAATGACCATCCACTTTAGAGCAAAGAAGGCAGGGTTGGCTAGGGTCAGCATTGACGGTGTCAACATCCTCATTCCAGAGGCTGTCCTTGACCCTTCGTATTTTGAAGTCGAACATAGAGATATTCTCATTCAACCACGTTAGTGAGGAGGCGTACTTAAATGAAGAGGAAAGCTATCTATGGACTGGTTCTAGCCTTGGTTATGAGTATGAGTGTCCCGGCCTTTGCGCAAACGAAAGTGACAGATGTGCCCGTTGATCACTGGGCCTACCACGCTGTGAATACAGTGGTAACAAAGGGTTACCTAACCCCATTTGAAGACGGCAGTTTCCAGGGTTCCCGGGCAGTTGATCGCTACAGCCTAGCCAGCGTCATCGCCAGGCTCCTTGAGGACATTGAGGTGTCCCGGGTTCGCGGTTCTTCGGGCGACTTGGCAGATCTTGGCGATCTGCGTACTAGGTTTGAAGAAGACCTGGCTACCTGGTATGCCGATCAGCAGAACCTGCGCGACAGTGTGAAACGCATTGAGGACAACGCTGTGGTGGCTGAGGAACGGGTAAGCAGAGTGGTAGCGGCGCAGGTGGCCCTGGAAGAACAAGTGGCAGCCATCCGCGATGAGATCCTGGCCTATCAAGCGGCTCTAGCTGGTGTAGAAGGTGTAGTGGAAGGGCAGTCTGGCACACTATCCGAAAATGATCAGCGCATTAATGAACTGTTGGGTGCCTTGATCGTCCTGGAGAAGGAAGTTATCCGCCAGGGGGATGATATTATCCGTCTAGAGAACTGGATAGGGGAAAAGGACGCTGTGTTCGCTACACTGCAGAACACTGACGCCGAGATCAGCACCCAAGTGGAACAGCTGGTTAAGAACAATCAACAGCTGGAGAAAGATTTACAGAACTTGGCCGTGCTTCTGCGAGGCGAGACTCAGAAGCGCGAGGAGTTAGCCGGCGAGTTGGAAGCAGCCAAATCTGAAATCCTGGTGCTCCGTGAAGATCGTTCTGTTGTGGAAGAGCTGAGGCAGGAGCTAGGAGCTGATGTAAATGCCCAGATTAACGCTGCCCTGATCCGGGAGCAGCGACTGGAGAGGCAGATCAAGACTCTCGAGGAGGAGTTTACCGCCTACCGGACAAATGCTGAAAAAGAACTGAAGTCCGCGAAAACGCTCGCCATCGTGGGCATCGCGGTAGGCGCCATCGGTGCCGTGGTGGGGATTTTCATGGCTGGTGGCAACTAAATCGATTTGAACATGGCGGGGCCCGGGAAGGGCCCCGTTTTTGTATAATCGCCCCCGAATGCAGCATACTAGTAAAGCGCACAAGAAAGGGGTGACGCTTTTGCAGCCCAAAGAATATCAGCAGCTTGTTCAGGAAAACCTACCGCCCCGTCCAGTAGCGAAAAACATGCTGTGGGCGTTTTTTGTTGGTGGTCTGCTATGCCTCATTGGCCAAGTGGTGCTCACCATCGCCCAGAACTTCGAGAGGACCAAGAATGAAGCCGCCGCAGTAACCTTGGCTGCCATGATCCTTTTGGGCACTATCCTCACTGCTTTGGGTATCTATGATGAAATCGCAGAAAAGGCAGGAGCAGGGGTTGCGGTGCCCATCACAGGCTTTGCGAATACTGTAACGTCAGCTGCCATGGAGTTCCGCCGCGAAGGTTTTCTCTTGGGTATGGGGGCAAAGATGTTTGTGATCGCTGGACCTGTTATCGTCTACGGCATCCTGTCAGGCTTTGCAGTGGCGTTGATCAAATCGCTGGTGCTGGGGTTATTGTGAAGGAGGTCAGGCGTTGGGCAATCGAGTTGGCGGCAAGACTCTGAGGTTCAGCAGGGAGCCCCGCATCACCAGCCGCTATACCTTGGTTGGCCCCATGGAAGGGCGAGGCCCCTATGCGCTGGACTTCAGCGAGATCCTACCAGATGATTCCTTGGGCCAAAAAACAGCAGAGAAGACCGAGCGTCTCATGCTGGAGTTGGCCATAGAAAAGACTCTGCAGCAGCATGGCACCAAAATCCAGGATCTAGACTTCCTCATCGCAGGAGATCTATTGAATCAGATTACCACCTCCAGTTTGGCGGCGAGTACCCACACCGCTCCTTTTATCGGCGTCTATGGAGCCTGCTCAACCTTTGCAGAAGCCCTTGCGCTAGGTGCTGTTTTGCTGCATGGTGATTTCGCCTCTCAAGTACTGGTTGGAACAGCCAGTCACTATCAAACGGCGGAACGACAGTTTCGCTATCCCATTGAGCTGAACGTTCAGCATCTCAAAACCAACCAGATGACTGTGACGGGAGCAGCTGCGGCCATCTTGAGTTATGCCGAGAGGGGACCACGCATCACCCACGCCACCATTGGAAGTGTGGTTGATATGGGGCTGAAAGATCCCCATGACATGGGAAGCGCCATGGCACCCGCAGCGTTTCAAACCATCAAGCAGCACCTGGCTGATACCAACCGTACCTTGGGTGACTATGACATAGTGCTCACGGGAGACCTTGGCAAACAGGGACGAAAGATGCTCAGACTGCTCCTGGAAAGGGATAAATTCGAGGGTTTAGAGCGTCTGCAGGACGGCGGCAGCCAGATCTACGGCGATAAGCAGTCGGTTGGGGCTGGAGGAAGTGGGGCGGCCTGCGTTGCCGTGATGACGCTAGGCTATGCCCTGAACTGCTTGGATTCGGCCAAAGCCAAACGTATCTTAGTGGTAGCCACGGGAGCGCTGCTGAGCGCCCTCACAGTGCTCCAGGGCGAATCCATTCCCTGCATAGCCCATGCCATAGCCCTGGAGCAGTAGGGAGGAGAAGTATGCAGTACTTGATCGCGTTCTTAGTTGGGGGTGCCATCTGTGCCACTGCCCAACTCGTTTTCGACACAGTTAAGTGCTCTTCCGCCCATGTTTTGGTGGGCTTGGTGTGCTTAGGAGCTGTTCTCAATGGACTGGGGCTGTATGAACCCTTCCTAGAGTTTGCCGGAGCAGGGGCCCTCGTTCCTGTGTTGGGTTTCGGAAGCTCCATCACCACAGGCATGATCTCGGAGGTGAAACGCCTGGGATGGGAGGGGCTCTTTACCGGAGCCTTCGAGATCACCGGTTTGGGGCTGGCAGCCGCAGTGGTATTCAGCAGCGTCCTAGCTTTGGTAAGTAAACCACATAAATAACTTCGCGAACCCCAGTTAAGACCGCTGGGGTTGCTTTATTCTCGGCCCCCGGGAAGGAAAACCTATGGCAGAGTAGAACTAGTTCAAAGGAAAACTTGGCATTTTGTCGAACGGATTGCTATACTCAGCACTATGCTTCCGGAAAAGGGGGATCCTCATGGAAGAAAGACAACTGGTGGTGTTCAGACTGCACAGTGAAGAGTTCGGTGTGGAAATCACTGATGTGCGTGAAATCGTTAAGCCCCGCCACATCACTAGACTGCCCCATGTGGCCGACTACATTGAAGGGGTAACAAATCTCCGTGGCGAGGTTATTCCTGTAATCTGCCTGCGTAAGCGTTTCGGACTGGAACCGCAGGAAGAGACCCAGGATACCAGGATTATTATGCTGGAAATCAGCAATGGTATGGTGGGCTTTATCGTAGATGCGGTGACAGAGACTCTCCGACTATCTGACGACGCCATTGAACCTCCTCCCAGCAATATTGCGGGGCTGCGCGCCGACTACCTGGCGGGCGTAGGAAAGATCGATGACAGGCTGCTTATCCTTTTGGATGTGGACAAGATCCTCAGCAGCGAAGAGAAGATTGAGCTGCAGACCCTGCAAGATCAAGAAACAGCGCAGGCGAAGTAGGGCAGTTCAAGAATTGGCCGGTGGATGCCGATAACTAATTGAAGCAAGTGCATCCACCGTTTCAAGTCTGCCCATAGGAGGTGGGTAAGGTGCAGGATATTCTATCGCAGGAGGAAATCGATCTGCTGATTCGAGCTGCCTCTGAGCCAGCGCTCGATCTGGATCGAGACAGTGATGAGGGATCTGCCGATGATCCCCTCTACGATTTCAGTAGGCCCAACAAATTTTCCAAGGAACACATCCGAGCACTACATAGAATTCATGAACAGTTTTGCCGCACTTACACAGGTTACATGTCTGCCAAACTCCGCCACCGAGTGGATGTAAAGGTGCATACCATCGAGCAGATTCTGTTTGGAGACTTTGTGCGTTCGCTGCCTAACCCATCGGTACTCAGCGTCTACAAGGTTCACCCCCTGGAAGGCTACGCCATCGTTCAGTTCACACCTGATATTGCTTTCCTGCTCCATGATCGACTGTGTGGCGGTGATGGCATCCCCATGCGCAGATCGCGCAGCTTGACCGATATTGAGATCGCGGTCTTAAAGAGGCAGGTACTCAGCGTGTTCTCCTCACTACTGAGCGATGCCTGGCGGGATGTTTCCGAATTAGAGTTTGAACTGGACTATATGGAGAGCAATCCCCAATTCCTCCAGATCGCTGCAGAACGTGATGCTGTGGCTTTGATTACTATGCGCTTTTCACTTAATGAAACCAGCGACATGATCAGCATCTGTCTGCCCCATCGCACGCTGGAGCCCATCATCAAGAACCTTACCCATATTAGGATGTTCGAATCCCTCCAGCAGCCTGATCCCCAGCGGGTTGCACTGCTGAAAGAGCAGGTTCGGGCTGCCGAGGTTCCTGTAGAAGTGGAGCTCGGGCGCACCGCGGTCACAGTAGGTGACCTGCTGGATCTTGCTCCAGGCGATGTTGTGCTCCTGGACCGCAAGAAGCACGAAACGCTGGATGTAAAGATCGGTTCCATGACGAAGTTTAAAGGAACTCCCGGACGCCTGGGAGCTCGCTTTGGAGTAGTGATTACTACCGTCTTGGAGCCTGCAGAAGGGGGCCTCGATGATGAGTGATGACCTTATGACTCAGGAGGAACTAGATGCCCTGCTCAGCGAGCATCACAATAAAAACGATTTTCCAGCGCTGAACACCGATGACTATATCAGCGTGATGGAACAGGATACTCTGGCCGAGATCGGCAACATCTCCATGGGGTCTGCAGCCACTGCCTTGAGCGCCTTGGTAAACCATAAGGTTAGGATTACAGTGCCCAAGGTCTATGTAAGTACAGCTGCCGCCGTGGCAGAGTCTTACCCTATCCCATGTATTGTGGTGAATGTCGCCTATATGCAGGGGCTGCAGGGTGCTAATGTCCTGGTGATGAGGGAAGAAGATGCACTGGTGATCGGCAACCTGATGATGGGTCAAGATGGCACCAGTGTTCCTGACGCGCTTGATGAGCTCTATCTTAGTGCTGTGACAGAAGCCATGAACATGATGATGGGATCGGCGGCCACCGCCATGAGCGAACTTTTCGCCAGGCAGATTGACATTTCTCCTCCGGATACTTCCCGCCGGGATCTGTCCCAGGATTCGCTGACCAATGAGATCCCGGTGGAAGAGCCTATTGTTGTGGTAGCCTTCCGCATGGAGATTGAGGATCTGGTTGACAGTACCCTGTTACAGATTATTGAGATTGACTTCGCCCGTGAAATGGTGCGCGCCTTAATGCCTGAACCAGATGATGCACCCGCGGTTGAAGAAGCTGCCGCGATGACTGACTGGGCGGATTTGAAAAAGGAGCCCGTGCAGGCTGCAGCTCCGCCCAGGCCTCAGCCGGGACCGGCGTCGCTCACAGGACCGCCTGCTGATCAATACGATTTGGGCAATATCAACATTGACCTGATTAAGGACATTCCAGTTCAAGTCCGGGCGATTTTGGGCCGAACCAAGATGTCTATAGATAACATTCTGAGATTGGGCCCGGGGCACATTATGGAATTGGAGTCGCTGCACGGGGAGCCCATCGATCTGTATGCCAACGACACCCTCATTGCCCGCGGGGAAGTGGTGGTTGTGGGCGAACAGTTCGGGGTTCGCATAACCGAAATCGCGACGCCTAAGGATCGGATTGTGAGTATCCGCTAATGGCGGTCAGCTGGTGAAGGGAGAGAGCCCATGGATATTAGTTCATTTAGAGAAGTGTTTGCCGCAGAAGCACGCGATTACCTCCAATCCCTTAATGAGGATCTTCTTGAATTCGAAAGGAACCCTCAAGACCAGGGCACGGTAGATGATATGTTTCGCGCTGCTCACAGCCTGAAAGGCATGGCGGGGACCATGGGGTTTGATGAGCTGGCAGAGTTTACCCATGAAATGGAGAGCGTCCTGGACCTGCTGAGAACGGGTGAGCTGCAGCTCACCACCGAGGTGATCAACGTTCTGTTTAGATCCGTTGACACTTTGGAGCTGTTATTGGAGCAGACGATCAGTGAAGAACCCATCAGCCCCTACGACGAGCAGGTGCGGTCCTTGAAGGCGTTGATCCAACATGCATCCCTGGCACCTCCTCCAACCACGGGGGGAGAACACTTTTCCGCTGAACTCAACGAGTTCAATCGTGAGACCATCAAACAAGGGATAGCCCAAGGCTACCAGGCTTTCTCGGTGTCCGTGGTGCTTAGGCCAAATACTATCCTCAAATCGGTACGAGTTTTCACTGTGTTTCAGGCTCTAGAACAGGTAGCAACAGTGATCCAAAGCAATCCTCCTATTCAGGATTTAGACGACGAGAAGTTTGATCGTCAATTCGTCCTGGTGATCCTCACCAAGGAATCGGCTCACCATATCCGCCAACTAGTGGAAGGCATCCCCGAGATCGAGAGTGCTGACGTGCAGTCAATCTCGCTGGCTGAAGCTGGGGAAGGGGCGGAAGCTGTGGAGCAGGCCGCGGAAGAGACTGCAGCTTCCTCCGATGCCGCTGTTTCGGCTGCTCCCATCCGCGGCCACCGCCAAGATCCCTTGGTGAGGGTGGAGACAGAGCGGCTGGACAAGCTGATCAACCTAGTGGGCGAGCTGGTAATCAGCCGCACGCAGGTGATCGAAATGGTCAAGGGTGGCGAGGCCACCGATAGGATGGGAGCGGTAGATCAGCTGGACCGCATCACCACAGAACTGCAGTATGCAGCCATGAGCCTGCGCATGGTACCTATTAAGCAGGTGTTCGACCGTTTCCCCCGCATGGTGCGGGATTTGGCTCAATCCAGAGGCAAGGAAATCAACCTGGAAATCTTTGGCGAAACTACAGAATTGGACCGCTCCATTGTCAACCAAATCGGTGATCCCTTGGTGCATTTGATTCGCAACTCCATTGACCACGGTATCGAACCGAAGGAAGAACGCATCGCTAAGGGCAAACCAGGGGCAGGAACGATCCGCTTAAATGCACGCCATGAAGGCAGCTACATCCTGATTGAGATCATGGACGATGGTAAAGGCCTTGACGTAAACAGGATTAGAGACAAGGCTGTTGAACGCAATTTACTGCCTGAGGGGACTAAGGAGATTTCCATGGGCGAGGCGGTAAATCTCCTCTTCCAGCCTGGTTTCAGCACCGCGGAGATAGTCACCGACCTTTCGGGCCGCGGTGTGGGCCTCGATGCAGTAAAGGCTGTTGTGGAGTCCCTCAGCGGTACCATATCCGTTGAATCTGAACCAGGGAAATCCACACGCACCACCATCAAGCTGCCCCTCACCCTGGCCATCATCAAGGCCCTGCTTGTTAAGGTTGACGGTGAAACGGTTGCAATTCCTATCCAAGCAGTACGGGAAAACATCCAAATTGAGTCGGAACAGATCAAGACTGTTCAGCAACGGCCTGTGATCATGCTCCGCAACGAGGTCCTACCGCTGTATGATTTGGCCCAATGCCTGGGTTTCACACCGGTGGATACCAGCGGGCCCCTGCCAGTGATTATTGTAGAGGTCAGGGGATCAAAAGTCGGGTTTATAGTGGAAGACCTCATCGGACAACAGGAGATCGTAATTAAATCACTTAGCGGCATTGTCGGCGATATCAAGGGCGTTGCTGGGGCAACCATACTCGGCAACGGAAGAATTGCCTTGATTATCGACAACAGCACGCTCATCGGATAGGAGTTGAGCAAATGGCAAAGACTGTATTAATCACAGATGACACGGCATTCATGAGGATGACCTTGAGGAATGTCATCGAAAAGAATGGCTACCAAGTAGTGGGCGAGGCTTCTGATGGAGAAGAGGCCGTTGCGCTGTATCAGGAACTGCAGCCTGATATGGTGACAATGGACATTACCATGCCCAAAATGGACGGGATCACCGCCATCAAGGAAATCATGAAGATCGATCCTAAAGCCAGGATCATTGTCTGCAGTGCCATGGGGCAGAAGCCTATGGTGCTGGAGGCTTTGAGCGCGGGAGCAAAAGACTTTTTGGTGAAGCCCTTCGACGCCGAACGGGTGGTGGAATCACTGCGCAAAATCGGTTCTTAGGGGGTGGCGGGAGTTGAAAGAAGCCAGATTAGACTTCCTCAGAGAACTGGCCAATATTGGAACCGGTCATGCCACCACAGCACTGTCCCAAATGCTCAACGGACGGCTGTTCCAACTGGTAGTCCCTGATGCCCAGATGCTTCCCTTCACAGAAGCTGCCGAATACATGGGGGGAGCCGAGCAGGTGGTTGTTGGCATCTTCATTGTTATTTCAGGCGATGTAAAAGGCCACATGGCCTTTTTGCAGCCCCTGGAGAGTGCCCTGGTGCTGCTCAGGCTCTTGACCGGCATAGAGCAGCCCGAACTAGATGAGCTGGGCCGCTCAGCCCTCCAGGAGCTGGGCAATATTATGGTTACCTCTTACCTCAATGCACTTTCCACCATGACAAACCTGCTCATGGTCCCCAGCGTCCCAGGTTTGGCCATCGACATGGCTGGAGCGGTGTGGGAGAGCGTTTTGGCAGGGGCGCAGGTGACGGACGAGGTAACGGTGATCCGCACAAGGTTCTCAGCGGATGGCGAAGACATTGAAGGACACATCCTTTTCCTGCCTGATCATGAGGATTTTGAAAAAGTAGCTCGGTTGTTTGGTTTGGGGGAACTGTGATGACAGAGGTATTTGTTAACATGGGAGAGATCAGCTCCTCCAAGAATCAGGGTATCCTGACCACTGTCGGCCTGGGCTCCTGTGTGGGCGTCGCTCTGTACGATCCTCAAGTTAAGGTGGGAGTGATGGGGCATATTTTCCTCCCGCAGAGCCGGCCCAATGATCCGCAAGCACCACCTGGCAAATACGCAGATACAGGCATTCCGGCCATGATTGAAGAGGCAGTTCGCCTGGGCGCCAGCCGAAGCCGGCTCCACGCTAAGCTGGCAGGGGGCGCCAATCTTTTCCCTAATTTGAGCATGAGCAGCACCAGTATTGGGCAGCAGAACATCAACGCAGTTGTGGAGCACTTAAAGAAGCACGGAATTCCAGTTGTCAGTCAAGATGTCGCGGGCAGTCACGGGCGCAAAATGCGCTTTTTTGTTGAAAATGGAGTAGTGACGGTGACCGCGATCGGCAAAGACCCTGTAGAGATTTGAGGTGACTGTGATGCCTATTCGGGTTCTGGTGGTAGATGACAGTGCCTTTATGCGCAAGCTCATCATGGAGATCATCAACGCACAGCCAGATCTAGAAGTGGCTGGTTACGCGCGCAATGGAGAAGATGCTCTGCGGAAACTGGACCGCTTAGAGGTCGATGTTGTCACCCTTGATGTGGAAATGCCCATAATGGATGGCCTAGAAACCCTAAAGCGCATCATGAGTGACAAACCGCGACCAGTGGTGATGCTGTCCAGCCGTACACGCAAGGGCTCAGAAACCACCATCCAAGCCCTATCGCTAGGAGCAGTAGATTTCGTCTCCAAACCTGTTGGATCAATTGCTCCTGAACTAGACAGTATAGCCGACGAACTGGTGGATAAGATCCGCTGTGCCGCCATGGCTCAGCTGCCACAGAAAGCTAAGGCGCCTACCGCGGTCAAGAAGCGGCCAGTCACGACCTTTCCTCCCCTTCCTGAAGGAGCGGCGAGCAAAATCGTGATTATCGGTTCGTCTACAGGGGGCCCCAAGGCAATTGAAGAAGTGTTTGCCCATATCCCCGAGAATCTGCCTGCGGGCATCGTGGTAGTCCAGCATATGCCCAAGGATTTCACCAGAAGCTTTGCGGAACGACTTAACTCCATCTTTCCCTTTCCAGTGAAAGAAGCGCAGACAGGGGACGTGGTGGAAAACGGCAAGGTGCTCATTGCGCCTGGGGATTACCACCTGGTCATCACGCCTGAGCGCAGGGTGGAACTCAACCAAGAAGACAGAGTGATGTTCCTGCGTCCCGCGATTGACGTTACCATGGAGAGTCTGCCTGAGGTCTATGGCAAGAACATTATCGGAGTTATTCTGACAGGCATGGGAAGGGATGGAGCGAGGGGCATGGCCAAAATCAAGAAAGCTGGAGGTTTGACCATCGCCCAAGATCGGGCTACGTCCACCATCTACAGTATGCCTAAAGCGGTGGCAGACGAAGGCAATGCCGATTACATTCTCCCTTTAGATAAGATTGGCGGTGTTATTACGGAATTGATATCTGTTTTGAAGTGAGGTCAGCCATGAGGGATTATGCAAAACTGCAGAAAGATATCAACAAGGCTTTAGGGATTGATCTCACCGCTTACAAGGAACAGCAGATGCGGAGGAGAATCAACCAATGGCTGGATCGGCACCAGATCCCTTCCTATGATCATCTGATCAGTACCTTAGCCAAGGATAGAGAGCATAAGGAAAAGTTTCTCGAGTATTTGACAATCAATACGTCAAGTTTTTTTCGGGATAAGCGGGTATTTGACGTCATCGAGGAACAGGTACTGCCAGCTATCAGCAGGCAGGGGCGTCCCAGGATTTGGAGTGCCGGGGCGTCCATCGGTGCAGAGGTCTATTCCATCGCCATGCTCATGAGAGAGGCCAGGTTTACCCCCGCGCTGCTGCTGGCCACGGATTTAGATGAAGCGGTGTTGGATAAGGCCAGAACTGGAGTGTATCTGCCCAGCCAGGTGCAGGGCATGGATCCTAAGTACCTTGAGAAATACTTCACTGCAACGGGCAGCGGGAGCTGGTCGATATCTGAGGCGATTAAGAACATGGTGGTCTTTAAGCAGCATGATCTGCTCAAAGATCCCTATGATCGCGGCTTCGATTTGATTTTGTGCCGGAATGTCTTTATCTATTTTACCAGTGATACGCAGAAGCGGCTTATATCCAATTTCGTCAATGCTCTCAATCCTTCCGGGTATTTTATCGTGGGATCAGCCGAGCAGATCATGGATCCAGGGAGTTTCGGACTGGACCGGGTGAGTTACTGTATCTACCAGAAATCAACGTGAGGAGGGTGATCCTGTGACCAACAGGCAGGCAATGGGCCAAGGAAAGACCATTGAAGATGCCATTGAAGATGCTTTAGCTAAGCTTGGAGCAAAGAGGAACGAGGTAGACGTTGAGATTACTCAGGCTCCCTCTAAGGGTTTGTTCAGCTTTAGAGGTAAACCTGCCCAAGTAGTTGTGACACTGAGAGAACAGTCCACACCTCAGCCTGTGGCTGGAGTGGGGACTGCTGCCGTGGTCAACGGGAGACTTGAATATGTTCCGCCGCAGCCTGGCGGATCTCAGCCCATCATTCAGTTTCGCTCTGATATTAAAGTGTACTATAGGGGCGATGAAGTCCTAGGAGAGCTTGTGCTCACAGAAGGCCTAGATCACCTGGAGATCATACTGCCTGAGGACGTTGAACCCGAACTTCATTACGACGTAATAGTCAGCCCTGACAAAACCAAGGCCCAGCTGGTTTGGAAGCGGACACCTGGCGTGGTCCACAAGCTGATGGATCAGGCACCGAGGAACCGCCTGGTTCTGCAGGTGATCAAGGAAGCGGTGGAAGCACCTGTCTTGTCTCTGCAGCAGGTGCAGGAAATCGCGGAGGTGTCCGGTCTCAACTATGGCCTGCGTTTGGATGAGCTCACTCCAGAGATACTGGACGCTTCACAGGGAGCTTTTGATCTGGCTGTGGGAACACCGCCTAAACCTGGACGCGATGCGTCCATCAAGTACGTATTCCAAGACGAAGGGGCTGATCCAGAACTGGACGATGCCATCCGCGTCGACCATTTTGCGGTACACGGCACGGAAGGGGTAACCCAGGGCGCGGTATTAGCTGTGAAAGAGCCTGCTCAGCCAGGAGTACCAGGAAGGGACGTGTACGGCCAGGAAATCAAGCCAGCTCCCGTCAGGGATGTGGAGATCAAGGTAGGGGAGGGGGCGCAGCTCAGTGAAGATGGACTGCAGGCCATCGCCTCTGTACCAGGAATTGCCTTCCTCCAAGGCGGAATAATCCGTGTCAAGGAAGTATTTGAACTGCCTGGTGACGCCGATGTTTCCACTGGTAATATCACCATGGAAGGTGATATCATTATCAGGGGAAATGTGCTGGAACAAGTGAGGGTCCAGTCCAATTCTGGCGCCATTGTGATACACGGCCTGGTGAGCGGGGCCACAGTGCGCACTCGCGGCTCCATTACAGTGATCCGAAACGTGGTACGCTCCCAGCTGTATGCAGGGGGTGCATCTGTCAGCAGAATGCGGCTGGTAAACATGCTCCAGAAGACAGCTGACCAACTGGAGGGACTGATCGTGGCCAGCGAATCCATTGTTTCGCAGGCAGAACACCTATCCTTCGAGAACCTGATCAGGCACCTCATTGAGCTGAAGTTTTCGGATCTGCCTAAGCAGATCAAGGCCGTGACCCACTTCGTTGAGGAGATGGAGGATCCCGCCTTTGAAGAGGCAGATGCCCTCAGTGCGGCTCTGGACGACACACTCTTAAGTACCGATGCCTTATTTGCCACCAGCATTGAGGGTCTGCGTGAATACAGGCAGGCGGTATTGAGCAGCGTGGACCGCATTGAGAACATGGGTATTCTGGAATCTGACATTAAAGCCGGTTATCTGCAGAACAGCAGAGTGGAGGCCTCTGGAGCGGTCACCATTACAGGGCAGGGGTGTTTTTACTCCACAGTCTTGGCTGGCACTGGCTTCAATGCTCCAGTTGGGCTGTTCCGAGGCGGCAGCGTCACCGTTGAATCAGGAGCCATAGCGGCCAAAGAATTCGGAGGGCCTACAGGAATTGCCACCAAGGCATCCCTCCTGAAAAGCGGACGCATCACCGCCAGCCTGGTCCATCCTAATGTGGTTTTCTCCATTGGCGACCAGTTATATAAATTCGATGAGTCCACACCCCAAGTAAAAGGATATCTGCATGAGGGCATACTAACCATTTACAGCGGGTCACTTAAAATCCATGGTTAAAGGAGCAGCACTGAGTGGGCTATTCTAGTACACGTCGTGTGGTCTATCTGGGCCTGGCCACAGGCCTAGCCCTGGGCCTGCACATTTTTGAAGGGCTGATTCCCATGCCGACGGACCTCGTGGTCCCCGGTTTTAAGCTGGGATTGGCTAACATTGTCACTCTCTATGTCGTTATGAACTTCGGAACCCGCGATGCGGTGACCGTGTCAATCCTGCGTACCGTTTTAGGTTCTCTGCTTTCCGGAACCTTTATGACGGTCACCTTTTTCTTTAGTTTTTCTGGAGGCCTGGCCAGCGCCATTGTTATGGGCTTGCTTTACCGCTATGCCTCCAGGTTCTTCAGTATGCTGGGCATCAGCTTAGTGGGAGCAGTTACGCACAATGTAGCCCAACTGCTCGTGGCATCGTGGGTAATCCAGACGGTAGGCATATTCGCGTATCTCCCGTATATGTTGTTCTTTGCCCTGCCCACTGGTGCCTTTGTGGGCCTGGTCACTGGCCAGGTGAATAAGTACTACTCTTTTCAGAGAAGCTAGAGTACATTTTTCAGGCTGAGGATCTCCTGCTGCTGAATCTCGATCAGCTGCAGCTCCAAATTGGTTATCTCCGCCAAGGCTGATCCTCGCTCTGCTGTCTCCATATACGCCTTGAGGCGGGCCAGATGGAGTGTGAACGTCTGCAGATCATGATTATGGATGAAGGGACTCCAGGTCTCTTTCAGCTTGGACCATCTTTCAGTCAGTCCATCCAAGGACTGCAGTGCTTGGGACCACTGATCGTTTCTCACCGCATCCTTTATGGTGTTTAGGGTGTGGGAGATTTGGTTAGTGGTTTTTAGGATGGAGTTTTCTAAATAGAGGCCCCCAACCACGATGATGACCATAACCACAAACATGGTAATCCAAAGCTTCATAGTCGTTCTCCTTAAGCTTTCCTAAGGCGCTGACGCTCCTTGGGCTGGACAAAGAGCTTGCCCGTTGTGCTCAACGAGGCAATGAGCACATCTGGGGGACCCTTAACTCCCCGTTTTTCCAGTTCAGTACGGAGCCAGCCTTCACTGAGCTGGGCCTTTTCCAGTTCTGTTTTCATCACCTTGCCATCTAGGATCAAAACCAAGGGCAGTCCTTCATACTCCGTTTTCAGCTGGAGATCTTCGGGGGTAACCGGTCTTGCCTGTGACTTAAGAAGCACGCTGAGGTCACCGCTGGTCTCTAAGATAGCGAACTCCACATCTTCCAGATCGAAAACTGAGTTGAGGCGAAGCTGCTCAAGAAGCTCGTCCAGATTGTACCTGGCTTTACGCATTTCAGTTTCCTGGATCATCCCGTTGGCGATTACCACTGTATAGCGGCCATCCAGAACAGACCTGAACCAAATGGATTTCAAGCTGAGTACGCTGAAGGTAACCTGGACAAAGAGCAGGGTAGCAATGGCGATAACGCCGTTGATGAGAGGTATGTCGCGGTCCTGCATGGGGATGACACCCAGCTCCGCAATCATAATGGCAATGACCAGCTCAAAAGGTTCCAGTTGGGCAATCTGCCTTTTGCCCATCAGGCGCATGGTGATCATAACCAGGGTATACAGAAACAATGTTCGAGCCAAAGTAATGAGCATGTAACCCCCCCTGGCTAATTATGCCCAGGGGCTTCGAAGGGCATTCTGGAGAAGGTTCTCCCTGGCAAACCAGGGAGAGTAATAGTATAATTAGGAGAGCACTCATTTAATTCAAAGGAGTACTGGGCAATGAAGAAATTTTACCTCAAGACCATGGGTTGTCAGATGAACGACCATGACTCTGAAGTTATCAAAGGCCTGCTGATCTCAGCGGGATACAGTCAAACCGATGAGCTCGAACAGGCCGACTTAATACTATACAACACCTGCTGCGTGCGGGAAAATCCAGAACGAAAGGTCTACGGCCATATCGCCTCCTACAAGCGCTTGAAAGAGGCCAAACCCAACCTGATTATCGGAATCTGCGGGTGCATGACCCAACAAAAGGGTGAGCTCCAGAGCATCCTCAAACAGCTGCCCCACGTGGATCTGATTTTCGGCACCCACAACATCCACAGGCTTCCTGAACTCCTGTCTAGGGCTGAAGGAGGCGAAAAGGTAGTGGAAGTGTGGGATGAAGCCCAATATGAGGAAGGCCAGGACTTCCGCGATGGGCTCCCTGTAGAGCGCAGCCACAGGGTGAAGGCGTTTGTGAACATCATCTACGGCTGTACCAACTTCTGCACCTATTGCATAGTCCCTTATGTGAGGGGCAAGGAGCACAGCAGGCTCCCTGAGAAAATCAGAGAAGATGTGCTACAGCTGGTGTCAGAAGGCTACAAGGAAGTTACTCTCCTGGGTCAAAACGTCAACGCCTACGGCAAGGACCTGCAGACCCAGACCTCCTTCAGCAGCCTTTTAGCCGATCTCAATACCATCCCCGGGCTGGATAGAATTAGATTTACCACCAGCCATCCCCGGGATATGGGCCCGGATCTCATTGCTGCCCTGGCTGACCTGGATAAGGTGTGCGAGCACCTACATCTGCCCGTGCAGGCAGGCAGCAGCAGACTGCTGCAGCGTATGAACCGCGGCTATACCAGGGAATACTATCTAGATCTGGTACAGCAGGTGAGGAAGGCAGTGCCAGGGATCAGCCTCACCACAGACCTCATCGTTGGCTTTCCTGGCGAAACCGAGGAGGATTTCCAAGAGACCCTCAGCCTAGTGGAAGAGGTCCGCTTTGACTCAGCCTTTACCTTTATCTACTCTCCCCGCGAAGGCACTCCAGCAGCGCGCTTTCCCGACCAAGTTCCCGAAGAAGTAAAGAAAGAGCGGATCTACCGCCTCATCGACCTGCAGAACAGGATCAGTGGTGAGAAGATGCAGAAGCTCGTGGGAACCAAGCAGGAACTTCTGGTGGAAGGAACGTCGGAACAGGGCTTGGTGGGACGCACACGCACCAATCGCCAAGTCTTTTTCGCAGGACCAGAGGAGCTTATTGGCGAATTGGTCACGGTAGAGATAACTGAGGCCAGCACCTGGACTCTCTTAGGAAAGGCAGGGCAGACAAAGGCCTAGAACTGTGGCAGGGAGGTGAGTCACCCTGAAACTAACACCAATGATGCAGCAGTATTCCGACATTAAGAAGCAATACAGCGACAGCATCCTCTTCTTTCGACTGGGTGATTTCTATGAGATGTTCGGCGAAGATGCCAAGCTGGCTTCTAGAATACTGGAAATTGCCTTAACATCTAGAGAAGCGGGGCCGCAAGGTAGGATTCCCATGTGCGGAGTGCCCTATCACGCGGCGGAAGGATACCTGGAAAAGCTGGTCCGCAGCGGCCACAAGGTGGCCATCTGTGAGCAGTTGGAGGATCCTCAGCAGGCCAAAGGCGTGGTGAAACGCGATGTTGTAAGGGTGATCACTCCTGGCACCTTTATCGAAGGCAGCCTTGACGAAGAAGAGAATCAGTATTTGGTGGCACTGTGCTGGGAAGCTGGATCATGGGGTCTGGCTTCTCTCGATATGTCCACGGGCCAGTTCATGACCGTATCCACCGTAAGCTTTTCGAAGCTGGTGGACGAGCTGATCCGCCTCGGCCCTGCAGAGATTGTCCTGGCAGCCGATTTTCCTGACAAGGCGAGGATTCAGGCAGCAGCAGAATCCCTAGGCGGAGTGCTCAGTGAGGTTCAGCATGGTCCTGGCAGCCTGGCTCAGGCCAGCACACTACTTCTAACCCACTTCCAAGCAGACAACCTGACAGTGTTTGGTCTGAAAAGCACTGCAGAGATCCTAGCCGCGGGCCTGGCTCTCCACTATGTCCAGGATATGCATAAGGGGATCTTGAGCCATATCCGCACGATTCAAAGCTATAAACTGGAAGAGTTCCTGCAGATGGATGGCCACACCATACGCAACCTGGAACTGACCAAGACCATCAGGGAAGGGAAGAAGTCCGGATCCCTGCTGGGTATACTAGATCATACTGTAACCAGTATGGGAGCCCGCCTGCTCAAGTCCTATTTAGAAAAACCCCTGCTGGACCTAGAGAGGATCGAAACCAGGCACGATGCAGTGGAAGCGCTTCTGGATAACACAGCGCTGCGCCTGGATCTGGCTGCACGCCTAGACGAAGTTTACGATCTGGAGCGGCTCCTCAGCAAGCTGGTCACAGGCCGGGGCAATGCCCGAGATCTCAAAGCCCTAGGGGCGTCTCTAGGAAAGATCCCTACTGTTAGGGAACTCCTTGCCGACAGTACTACACCTCTCCTAGCTGAACTGGCTCAGGGGCTGAATCCCCTGCCTGAGTTTGTGGAACTGGTGGAGTTGGCCATTGTGGACGAGCCTCCCATAACCCTCAGAGACGGCAATCTGATCAAAGAGGGTTACCATGAAGAACTGGATAAACTGCGCAAAGCCCGAACCAGGGGGCGAGACTGGATCAGGGACCTTGAAGCCCAAGAGCGGGAGCGGACTGGTATCAAGTCTCTCAAAGTTGGCTTTAACCGGGTCTTTGGCTACTATATTGAAGTAACCAACGCCAACGCCCATTTGGTACCTGGTGATTACCAGCGCAAACAGACCCTGGCCAACTCCGAACGCTATATTACCCCCGAACTCAAAGAGCAGGAAGCACTGGTCTTAGGGGCTGATGAGCGCATCAAGGAGCTGGAATACGAGCTATTCTTAGAATTACGCAAGCAGGTTCTGGACCATGTGGAGGCGGTGCAAGAGAATGCCCGCATCCTAGCCACCCTGGACGTACTGCAGAGCCTAGCCACCGCGGCAATGCAGCACAACTTGGTGCGACCCCGGATGGTGTCCTCAACGACCATGGATATTAGGGGGGGCCGCCACCCGGTAATCGAAGCAGCCGAGGGCAGGTTTGTCGCCAATGACGTCTGTTTCAATGATAAACAGCAGGTGATCTTACTCACAGGCCCCAATATGGCAGGGAAGAGTACATACCTGAGGCAGACGGCGTTGATTGTGATCATGGCCCAGATGGGGAGCTTTATCCCTGCCGATTGCGGCGAAGTTGGGGTGGTGGATCGCATTTTTACCCGGATTGGAGCCAGTGATGATCTGAGTACCGGGCAAAGCACCTTTATGGTGGAGATGATCGAAACAGCGGAGCTCCTGCTCAATGCCACTAGGCGGTCCCTGATCATCCTAGATGAACTGGGGAGGGGTACCAGTACCTTTGATGGCATGGCCATCGCGCAGGCGGTGATTGAGTACATCCACAACAAGGTGAGAGCCCGAACCCTGTTTTCCACCCATTTCCATGAGCTCACGACATTGGCTTACAGCCTGAAACGCCTGTGCAGTTATCGGGTGGAAGTGGAGGAAAAGGACGGAGAGATCTTTTTCCTGCACCGCGTCTCTCCAGGCAGCACAGACCGCAGCTACGGCATCAACGTAGCCAGAATGGCGGGAGTTCCAGACCCTGTAATCAAGCGTTCCATTGAACTTCTGGAAGAACTGGAAACAAGGGGAAAGGGGCCTGCCCAGCTGGATCTGTTTAAGACCCTGGATTACGATACCTCTTTCCTGGAAAGCGCCGCAGGCTCAACGGGATTCAGTGCAGTGGAAAGTGAGCTGCTCCAGCTCGATCTCAACAGCATCAGCCCCTTGGAGGCACTGCAGAAGCTGGTGATCTGGCAGGAGAAGCTGCGGCAAGAAAGGGATGGTGACTAATGGCTCAGATCAGAATCCTGCCCCCAGAAGTGGCCCAAAAAATCGCTGCTGGCGAGGTAATTGAAAGGCCAGCCTCTGTGGTGAAGGAGCTGGTGGAAAACTCCATAGATGCTGCCGCAACACAGATCACCATCGAAATCCGCAATGGCGGATTGGACCTGATCCGTGTCCAGGACAACGGTACCGGGATCGCTGAGGATGACCTAAGAGTGGCCTTTGAGCCACATGCCACCAGCAAAATTGCTGAAGTAGATGATCTCTTCGCCCTGTATACCCTAGGCTTTCGTGGCGAAGCCCTGCCCAGCATAGCCAGTGTGTCCAAATTGGCTGTATACAGCCGTACTGCCGATCAGGATAAGGGATTCAAGATCTCCAACGCCAGCGGGGAGTTTGTAATCGAGCCGGTAGGTACTCCCCCCGGAACCACAGTGGAAGTACGGGAGCTTTTTTTTAACGTCCCAGCTAGGTTGAAGTTCCTAAAATCGCCGGTGGCTGAGCGGAGAAGGGTAGTGGATCTCAGTACTAGGCTGGCCTTAGCCCATCCCCATATTGCCTTCCGGCTGGTTGTGGAAGGGAAAGCGGTCTTAGTTACACCGGGCAATGGCCGCCTGCTGGACAGTATCCTTGTAGTAGAAGGCAGCAATATCGGGTCAGAATTGCTTAAGTTCCAAGCTCAAGCAGCTTGGGGTCAAATCCAGGGCTATCTAGGCTCGCCCCGGCTGGCCAAGGGCAACCGCAGTGGCCAAATCTTCATAGTAAATGGACGCGTTATTGAGAATCAAACCCTACGGACTGCCCTGGAAAAGGGTTACGAAGGGCTCCTGCCTAAGCGGGCATTTCCTTGGGCCGTCTTGGTGCTGGACATCGATCCCCGCTTAGTAGACTGCAATGTGCACCCTGGCAAGCTGGAGGTTCGTTTCGCACAGGAGGAGGATGTGTTCAACGATACCCTCCAGGCTGTGCGGTCCGGTCTTAGGGGGAAGAACATCGCGCCTACACTGAACCGCACCCCGCAGCCAGAGAGTAAAGCCAAGAAACCTGCTCCGGTAGTTCAGGCTCAGCTGCGCTGGCAGCCAGAAACCTGGGAGTATATGGATCAAGTGCTGCGGGAACATAAGCCTAGACGGCCGGAACCGGAGCCTGCAGTTGCTGTACAGCTAACGCCAGCAGCCAACTATCAGCCTCTAGGCAGGGAGCTGGCTGTTAGGGAGGAGCAAGCAGCCTCAGAGGAGCTGGACAGTGCCACTCAAGGCTTGGAGGAAGTACGAAGCGCTCTCGTGAACGGTCGGATCATCGGCCAGCTTCATCAAACCTACATCCTCTTGGAGACGCCCCACGGGCTGTGGATCCTGGACCAGCATATCGTCCATGAACGAATTCTGGTGGAGGAGTTTCAACACGCTTGGGAACACTCTGCTATCCGCGTGCAGGAAATCCTGCCCTTCCACTTGGAGTTCACCCCAAGCGAAGCGCTGCTGGTGGCCGCATCACTGGACCTGTTGGCAGAACTCGGTGTGGAGCTAGAGGAGTTTGGGGGCAGCAGTTTCATTCTACGGGCCGTTCCCAGCCTCTTAGCGAAGAGCACAGGAAGCTGGAAAGATGAGATCCTGGAGATTGCCGAAAATGCACATAAGACGACAAAGAACAAGGAACAGGCCCTTATTACCCTGGCGTGCAAGGGTGCGGTAAAGGCAGGGCAGTACTTGGAGGAACGGGAGATGAGGGCTCTCCTCACTAACCTCGCTAAGACCAAGAACCCCTTTACCTGTCCCCATGGACGGCCTATCTTGGTTAGGCTAGAGAACGAAGATTTGCTGAAAATGTTCGGCAGGATGTAGAGGTGATGAGGTGGCACTGCAGAAAATACTAGTGCTGGTTGGGCCCACGGCCGTGGGAAAGACAGAATTGAGTCTGCGCTTAGCTGAGGAGCTGCAGGCGGAGATTATCTCCGCGGATTCCATGCAGGTCTACCGCGGAATGGATATCGGTACTGCCAAACCCAGTACGGAAGAGCGAAGTAGGGTTACCCACCACCTCCTTGATGTGGTGGAGCCCGATGAAACCTTTAACGTAGCTGACTACATAAACCTGGCCGAAAAAGTGCTCAAGGATCTTCAGGAAAGGAAGGTTACACCACTTCTCACTGGGGGAACAGGGCTTTACGTAGATGCTCTGCTGGAAGGCTTTCTTTTCCCAGATACAGGGGCTGATCCCATGATCCGCAGAGAACTGGAAGCACAGGCTGAAAAGGACCCTTTAAGCCTACATAGAGAGCTGGAAGAGGTGGATCCTGTCAGCGCAGGCCGGCTGCACCCCAATGATTTGAGGAGAATCATCCGTGCCCTAGAAGTGTACCGGCGCACTGGAGAGCCCATCAGCGTGTTGCAGCAAAAGAGGGACCGAGGCCAGCGTCCCTACGATCCTCTCTACATAGGCCTGGTGCGGGACAGGGAGGAACTCTACAGTCGCGTTAACCAGCGGGTTGACCAGATGCTGAAAGAGGGCCTGGTGGCAGAAGTGGCTGCTCTGCTGGAGAGATACCCCGATCAACCCACGGCGCTCCAAGCCTTAGGCTACAAGGAGATCGCCCATTACCTCAGGGGAGCTGTGCCTCTTACAGAGGCAGTTGAGCTCCTCAAACGGGATACACGGCGCTACGCTAAGCGGCAGCTGTCGTGGTTCAAGCGCAACAAGCGCATCCACTGGTTCAACCTCACTACCATGGACGAAAGCGCAGTAGAGAAAGGAATCTTGGAGCTTTGGCAGGATTTCTCCTCAGTACAAAGATAGCGACACGGCACCTTCCAAGCCCCCTAGGCGTATAGATGAGGGGAAAGGAAGGTGCGGTTTCATGCCATCTGCAACCGGGTTCCAGGGACTAGAAGCCCAGCAAAGGGAACGCCTGCGCAGGCTGCAGGAAGAGCTGGACTCCCTAGTGGGGCTGCAGTCGGTGAAAAAGGTAATAGGGGAAATTCAGGCTTACGCCCTCATTCAAAAATACCGGGAAACGCTTCAGCTCACCTGTGAACCGATGATGCTCCATACCATTTTCACTGGAAACCCTGGGACGGGCAAAACCACTGTGGCCCGTCTGTTCAGCAAGATGCTTAGGGAAATCGGTATTCTCGAGAAAGGACATACCGTTGAAGTGGAACGGGCGGATTTAGTGGCCCAGTACATAGGCCAGACAGCCCAAAAAACCAGGGATGTGATCAAGCAGGCACAGGGCGGCCTCCTTTTCATCGACGAAGCCTATTCCCTGGCCAGGGGAGGAGAGCGGGATTTTGGTAAAGAGGCCATAGATACGCTGGTGAAAGCCATGGAGGATCAGAGAGGCAGCTTTGTGGTGGTGCTGGCGGGCTATCCCAAGCCCATGGCCCACTTTTTGGAAACCAACCCCGGACTGCACTCACGCTTTCCCATCACCGTTGATTTCCCAGACTACACCGACATCGAACTGTACAAGATTGCCTTAGGCATGCTGGAAAAAAGGGAATACGCCCTCACGGCTAAGGCCGAACAGGAACTGATCAGGCAGATCCGCCGGCTGCGTCAAGGCGATCCAGCCACCTTCGGCAATGCCCGGGCTGTGCGCAACCTAGTGGAACAGGTAATCCGCCGGCAGGCAGTACGCCTGGTGCGCAAGCAGGAGTTGACCAAGGGTGAGCTCACAGTGATTTCCCAAGTCGATTTTCGCGGAAACGATGGCTGACAGCAGGATTTGCAGGTGGCATACCGAAAATTTGAGGATAACCCTTCAGGAGGTTTGCAGAATGAACACCATCGCACTAGAATTCGAAACAGAACAAGAGATGCAAGAAGTGGCAGACAAACTGTGGAACAAGCACGGCATTACAGGTGAGTTTGAGATGTTTCAGACTCCCAGCGGCACTTTTCGCCTGCACATTTATTCTGAGAAGGCGATCAAAGACAGCCTTCTAGAAAAGCTGCCGGGGAAGAGAGTTCAAATGAAGGGCAGTTTTGGCTCTGCTGTCCGCACCGAGGTGCCCAGTGAGGGTAATTGAAGAAGCCAAACAGCGCATAGCCGAATACTATAGGCCCTTAGAGGCTGTGGTTCTGGCCAATCAGGAAAAGGTACTCCGGGCCTTCCATGCCGCACAGGTCGCCAGCCACTGCTTCGCCGATTCCACAGGCTACGCCTATTCTGACCAAGGGCGGGAAGCCCTGGAAGAGGTCTATAAGCAGGTGTTCCGCGCCGAAGCCGCGCTCTGTCGTCCCCAAATCGCCTCAGGCACCCATGCCATTTCTATCTGCCTATCTATCCTAGAGCCAGGAGACGAAGTGGTTTCTGCCAGCGGAGCACCCTATGATACGCTGCAGACGGTGATTGGAACGAGGGGAAGCTCACCTCGCAGCCTAGTTAGAAGGGGTATTACTTATAAGGAAGTGCCTTTGACCCCAAATGGCGGTCTGGATTTAGAGGCTATCGGGCGCGAGATCACCCACCGCACCAAAATGGCCATTTTCCAGCGCTCCCGTGGCTACAATTGGCGTCCATCCCTTACCATCAGCGAACTGGCCAGAGGTATCGACGCAGTGCGGGCAGCCAACCCAGACTGCATAGTGTTTGTTGACAACTGCTATGGCGAGTTTGTCGAGGTCTTTGAACCCCTGGAGGCTGGCGCCCATCTTATAGCTGGGTCTTTGATCAAAAACCCCGGGGGTGCTTTGGCGGTGAGTGGTGGTTACATCGCTGGGCGCCAGGATCTGGTGGATCTCTGTGCTGAGATTTTGACGGCGCCAAGTTTAGGTGGTAGAATAGGATCTACCTTTGGACTGACCCGCACTCTGCTCCAAGGACTTTTCTTGGCCCCTCACATCGTGGGAGAAGCTGTTTACGGAGCCATGCTGGCATCCCAGGTGTTCAGCTCTTTAGGGTTTGAGGTTTCTCCTCTGCCTGAGGAGCCGCGAACAGACATCGTACAAGCTATCAAATTTCATTCCAAAGAACAGCTGCTGAAGTTCTGCCTAGGTATTCAGAAGGCTGCGCCCGTGGACGCGCATTACATGCCAGTGCCAAGCCCTATGCCTGGATATACTGACGAAGTAGTGATGGCGGGCGGTACCTTTATTCAAGGCTCATCCATTGAGCTCAGTGCAGATGCACCGCTGCGGGAGCCTTACATCGGCTACCTGCAGGGCGGCATGTCCAGGCAGCACGTGGAGATTGGGCTCAGGTTTGCCCTGAAGGAAATGGGCTTCGTTTAGAAGCCTCTGCAGAAAGTAAGCATAGTAGCTTGGCCTTGGGGAGGTGAAGTGTATGCAGATTACCAATATAGAAATCGCTGTAAGACTAGTTCTAGCACTTGTTCTGGGTGGACTTGTTGGAATTGAACGGGAAAGCACGGGACGCCCGGCGGGCTTTCGAACACATATCCTGGTAAGCACGGGCTCAGCCCTGATCATGATAGTGTCCGCTTACGCTTTTCCCTCGGTAGCCCACGACCCTGGGCGAATCGCTGCCCAGGTAGTGAGCGGCATCGGTTTCCTGGGTGCTGGAACCATCATGCGCGAAGGCGCGAATGTCAGGGGATTGACCACAGCGGCCAGCCTCTGGACAGTGGCCGGAGTGGGTCTCACGGTGGGCGCTGGACTCTATTTTCCAGCCGTTTTAGGCACTATTTTAGTGGTTTTAACCCTGGTCCTCCTCAATCAGCTGGAATGGAAATACATCTCTACTAAACACGAGATTCTGACCCTGGTCATCCAGGATACCCCTGGCCAGTTGGCCCGTGTTTTTGCAGTATTAGCCAAATTCGATGTGGATGTATTAAACGTGGAATTATCAGGAGACGATACTGGCGAGGCTAAACTCGATCTCCAGGTTGATATCTCGCCCAAACACAGCAGAGTGAGCATTATTGAGGAACTCGTTTCCACACCTGGTGTGAAACGGGCTAGCTACAAGTAGTGCGCGGGATGGTGAAGGACATTGAAATTCTTGGTAGTAAACGATGATGGCATTACTGCTCCGGGACTGGCCGCTTTGAAGGAAGTTCTGGAGGGCAGGGGAGAGGTAGTAGTTATCGCACCGCAGGATCAGCACAGCGGTATGAGCCACGCCATAACCCTTTACCAACCCATACGCCTGCGGAAGCAGGAGCAGGGCTACACTGTTACAGGTACTCCTGCTGACTGTGTGAAGATGGCCGTGCACGGACTGGGCTATAAACCAGACCTGATACTGTCTGGTATCAACAACGGCGCCAATCTCGGTATGGATGTGCTTTATTCTGGAACGGTGGCAGCAGCCCTGGAGGGGGTACTGAACGGAATTCCAAGCATTGCTGTCTCCCTCTGCGGCGCCTTAGAGTTCCTACCCAGCGCCACGCAGATACTGGAGGAGCTCCTCTTCGCAGAACCGGGCTTTGTGAATAAACCTGAGCTGATGCCCCAAGGGGGAGTAATCAACATCAACATTCCTGCCCTTCCCAGGGAGAATATCAGGGGAGTGCTCTTTACCAGTCTGGGAGTACGCAGATACGAAGGCATACTGGATAGGCGCAGCGATCCCAGGGGGGGTTGTTACTACTGGCTGGGAGGTACTCCAGGAATTCTGGAATCTGATGACCTGGATATTGACCTTGTCGCCGTGGACCAAGGCTATGTTTCCATAACACCCTTGAAGCTGGATCTCACTTACTATGAGGAGCTGGAACGCCTAAGGAAGCAAAAATAGATAGTAAGAGGGGATGCCCATCACTATGGTGGGACATCCCTTTTCTTGTATAAAGGCTAAACAGGGGAGCGATAATAGAAATAGAAGGCAAAAGGGAGGGAGCCCGGCATGAAAAAGGAACCGTTCGACTTCAAGCAGCAAGCGCGCTACATCGGTTCACTAGAAAAGGACAACCAACTCTGCGACTTCTATGAGCTCATAATTGATGGCAAGATCAGCTACGTCTATGTTCCCGCTGATGCAAAACAGAGTCTTAACGAAGGATAGCAAGCAACTCTTTTTCTGTTTATAGCAGGAGAAAGTCCGTTTCGTGCCAAAGTTAATGCTTAGAATTGTAGATGTGGAGGCAGAAGGCAATGGACTTTCTTTCCAAGCTGTTCATGTCCGGGAGATCTAAGTCTAAAGGAAAACCAGGCTATGTGAAACGGGATGGCTCTCACGGTATCTGGATCTACCTGCAGTGCGATCGGTGCGGTGAAAAGATCCCTGTGCGGCTGCGAACCACCAGTGAGCTGCAAAAGCGGGAGGGGCCCGATGCTGAACTAGGACCGGGACAATACTTCGTCCAGAAAACCGTGGTGGGCTCCAAATGTTATCAGCGCATTGAAGCTTCGGTGGACTTCGATGCCAAGTACGATGTGGTTGACAGCCAAGTGGTCAACGGCAAGCTGATTACCTATGGAGAGTACAAAAACAACGACGAGCAGTAAGTACATCTACTGCTCGTCGTTTTCTCCTCAACATGCTGGTTAAGCCTAATGAATCCTGCGGAAGACGCCGGTTACCTTGCCCAAGATGCGAACATCCTGCACTATAAGGGGCTCCATCGTCGGGTTCTCCGGCTGGAGGCGAACATGGGTTCCCTCATGGTAAAAACGCTTCACCGTCGCTTCCTCGCCATCAATGAGGGCCACCACAATTTCCCCGTTAGACGCTGTTTCCTGGCGGGAAACAAGCACAAAATCGCCGTCAAGAATGCCAGCCTCAATCATACTATCGCCCTTGACCCGCAGCATAAACACGTCTTCATGACCCGCGAAGTCCTTGGGAATGGGGTAGTACTCCTCGATATTTTCTACAGCCAAGATGGGTGTACCGGCAGTCACTTTGCCCACTAGAGGTACATCCACAACCCTCATCCTGGGTGCGGCAGCATCCTCCAAAAGTTCGATGGCCCTGGGCTTGGAAAGATCACGCCTTATGTATCCCAATTCTTCGAGCTTGGTGAGATGCCCATGCACTGTGGAACTACTTCTTAGTCCCACTGCATTACCGATCTCTCTAACTGATGGTGGATAGCCTTTCTCGGCCACTTCGCTCTTTATAAAGTCCAGGATCCTCCGCTGGCGCTCAGAAATCGTGGGCATAAAATGACCTCCTAGGGCTTGTTTTCCATTTCGCTGTGTTCATTATAGCATCTGAGGTTAAAATGGTCAAACAATTGTTCTGAATACGGTTGACAAAACATATGTTCTCATGTACACTTGAGTAAAAGGAACACATGTTCGCAGGAGGTTAACTGTGATGGGCAAAGTTCAGAACGCCATAGTTTCCGTTTCAGTTCTCAGTCTGCTAATCGCGCTGCTGGCCAGCGTGGCAGCGATAGTCGTCAAGGTTATTTGGATCAATGACACCTTAGCAGAGACTGGTCTGGAAAGAGTATATACCGAAGTAGTCGTGCAGCCTGGAGACAGCCTATGGTCAATTGCCACGGCCCAGATGCCTGGTGAGGACCCCCGAGATGCCGTGGGCAGTATTCGCCAACTCAATGAACTTCAGTCCGCAGAGATTTACCCAGGACAGGTGCTGACCCTGGAAGTAAAGCGGGCTGTGCAGTCCCAGCAGTTGGCCAGCAGGCCCTGACAAGGCATACAGTTGAGGCTTTGGCCTGTATTGTTGATGCGTTTCATTTTTGACCAGGCATTGTGTTGACCTATGCCTGGTCTTTTTGATCGATGGGATAGTGAGAGCCATCCTGCAGAACGCAAACCGAAAACTGCCATAGACTATACCTGGATACCAAACCTGGCGTGACTCAATTTGCGCCAGGTGTTTTCTTACCACCATCCCCTCCAGCAATTAATTGTAACTTCGCATAAGGGATATTATGTAAACTAAATAGTCTTTTTGAAAGAGGCGGAGGAAAATGCTTCCCCCGCCTAGTTTTCCATGCCTGTCCAGAGTTTCCTGGAATTACATCTACAATCCCATGTTCATAACTTCCCGCACTTCTTCGAGGGTTTTGATGGCCTCTGCACGGGCTGCTTCTACACCAGCCCGCAATACTGAACGAACATAATCTAGGTCCTGCTCCAGCTCTTTGCGGCGCGCCCGCAGCGGTTTTAGGTGTTCGTTTATTGCCTCGGTTACCATCTTCTTCAGCTGTCCGCCGCCACCATCACCGATTTCCGCCGCAATCTCCTCAGGATTGCGGCCTGTAGATAAAGCAGCCAACATCAGAAGGTTTGCCACTTCTGGACGATTCTCTGGGTCATATGTAATGACCCGTTCCGAGTCGGTTTTCGCTTTCCGAATAAGCTTAGCGGTCTCATCTTCGGTGGCACTGAGCATAATCGCGTTATTGCGGCTCTTACTCATCTTTTGGGAACCGTCAAGCCCTAGGATAATTGGTGCTTCACTTAACAGCGGCTGCGGCTCTGGGAAAACGGCTTTGTCCTTAGCAAAACGGCTGTTAAAGCGTCTTGCGATGGTTCTAGTAAGCTCTAAGTGCGGTAGTTGGTCTTTACCCACGGGAACTACTGTTCCTTTACAGAAGAGAATATCTGCCGCCTGATGTACCGGATAGGTATACATTCCTGCGTTAATGCGTTTTAGGCCCGCCGCACTGATTTCCTCTTTCACTGTCGGGTTTCTATCAAGCTCGGCGTTAGTAACCAGCGTCAAGAATGGCAGCAGCAGCTGATTCAGTTCCGGAACATGACTGTGCGGAAAGATAAAAGTCTTTCCATCATGGGGATCAATCCCTGCAGCGATATAGTCAATGGTCAGCTGCAGTACGTTTTCAGCAATGTTTTCAAAGGTGTCACGGTCTGTAAGCACCTGGTAGTCTGCAATGACGATATACGTAGGCACTCCCAGTTTGTGAAGACGGACACGATTCTGCAGTGATCCAAACAAATGCCCCACGTGCAGCCTGCCGGTAGGTCGATCACCTGTAAGCATCTTGTGTTTGCTGGGGTTTTCTTGAATGTCCCTTTCTAATTGGCGACTCCGTTCAAGGGTGGCCTCAAAGGTACCGTACTCAATGTGGTCATGATTTTCCATTGGTAAGTGTTCCCTCCTGGTTTGTCGTTGCTGAAGCTTTTATAAACTTGCCATTCTGCGCTGCCGATCTACCTCATACAGGCAGATTGATGCTGCACAGCCCACATTCAAAGAACTTGCTGTGCCATGAATGGGGATTCTGACTAAGCTATTGCAGAGTTCTTTGAGGCTGGCACTGAGCCCTAAAGTCTCATTCCCCATGAAAAGGATCGTGGGTCTGGTGAAGTTGCAATCCTCAAGGTTGTGGTCGGTACGGGCTGTGGTACCAACCAACTGCAAATCTGGGTGTTCAGTACGGAGTTTTTCAATCCATGGTAAGAGTTCTTTATACGAAGCCACTCTGATGGTAGGCAGACTAAATAACGAGCCAACACTAGCTCTAATTGCGGCAGGATCATAGATATCCGCGCTGTGGCCTGTTACGATCAGTCCATCAACCCGGAACGAATCGCACGACCGCATGATTGTTCCAAGGTTACCAGGACTAGTGGGTCTGTCGCATACGACCAGCAGAGGCCGTTCCGAAAGAGGGATCCGGGCCAAGTCATCGTCAGGCTGAACGACCAAGGCCAAGAGTTCGGATGTGTCTTCTTTGTCACTGAGCTGCTCCATCAGTTCAGGGGCGAGAATAAAGTGTTTCTCACTAGGTACCTTGGACAAGATATCTTGAGCCCAAGTGCTCAGCCGTCTCCCATCTGCGTAAATCCAAGCATACACTCGCCAGTTATGAGCTGCCATTTGGTTAACGGCGCGCACTCCTTCGACAAAAAACCGACCATATGCTGAGCGTTTTTTGCGATTGCGCTTCAATACCTCGATGTGCTGCCAGTGATTATCGGCCGTATAGACCTTCACATACTCCACTACTCTCCCCCTCCCTTCCCTACAAAATAAAAAAAGCCCCTCAAAAAGGGACGAATAATCGCGGTGCCACCCTAGTTGGCTGTGTCCAGCCCACTTATGTTCCCTATATCGGGGGAAAACCGGCGACCGTACTAATCTTCAGATCGCTGCTCCGGGGTCCATTCATCACAGACTTGGTTCGGCTCGCACCACCCGCCGACTCTCTTCGCCAAGGTCCCTGCAACTACTATTCCCCATCATTGCCTTAGTGATTTCCTTGACCCTATTATAGCCGGGATTGGACAATATAGTCAAGGGTGGGCTATTATGGGATAGTGTCAAGCTACACGTGCATCTCCTGCAGGGACGGTGGGATCTTCTTCTATTATTTGGAGACAAACTCCTGTCCTACAGTAACTCTATACTAGCGGCAAATCAACGTAGATTAGTACCAGGTAATAAACTAGGTGCGAAGGGAACACTGATTAGGCAGCGAATTTGGTATGCTAGAATTGTTAGGAAGGATGTAAGCATGAAGGATAAAATCAAGCTGTTTACCGATAGCGCCTCAGACTTACCTGAGTTTTACCGTGCCGTCTACGACGTTGGAGTGGTTCCCCTCAGCGTAATTTTCGGGGATGAGGAGTATAAAGATGGGGTTACCCTGTCAGTAGTGGACTTCTGGAAGAAGTTAGCTGACAGCAAGGAACTTCCAGCTACAAATCAAGCAAATCCCCATGATTTCGTATCAGCCTTTCAACCCTATCTTGACGAAGGCTATACCATTCTCTACATCGGCATTTCAGCTAAGCTCAGCGGCACTTTGCAGAGTGCTCACCTGGCCAAAGATTTGCTGGAGAATGAGAGGATTCACATTTTTGACTCCCGCTCCGCATCTGCTGGCGAGTCCTTACTGGTGATTACCGCGGCGGAGATGCTGAAGCAAGGCCATACTGTCCAAGAGGTACTGGAGCAGTTGGAAAAGGACCGGGCTAGCTCCGGTGCGTATTTCACCATCGACTCCCTCACCCACCTGGTGAAGGGTGGTCGCTTGACCAAGACGCAGGGCCTGGTTGGTTCTATGCTCAGGATCAAACCGATCCTGCGGGTCACCAAGGAAGGCACCGTGGAGGTTGAAGACAAAGTCCGTTCCACAAAAAAAGCCCTGCAAACTATCGTTGCAAAGGCTAAAGAGCACAATCTAGATTTCTCCACCAGAAAGGTAGCGGTTGTCCACAGTCTCGGCGCAGAAGCAGTAGAGGAACTTAAATCTTTAGTTCAACAGGAACTGCAGCCCCGAGAAATCGTGGAGGGCCTAATCGGCCCTACTGTTGGCACCCACGCGGGCCCTGGAGGACTCGCGATCTTCTTTTAAGCTTTGGGCAATGGGAATATTGGCCTCGGCCAAATCATAGTCGCCGAGTCTCGCCACATCAACCCAGGCGCAATCTGCATGGACCCTGAGCGTGATGGCACCTGCCACGTGTCTAGCCAGGTAAGCTATGATCAGGAAGTCTCCGTGATCATAGTGAGTGTGCACAGCTTTATAGATTCGCTCTACTTCGATCTGGATTCCCAGTTCTTCCTGGATTTCCCTGACCAGGCACTGCTCAGGGGTTTCCCCATCTTCCAGTTTTCCGCCAGGGAATTCCCATTTGCCCGCCAAGGCTCCTTCTCTGCGCTGACAGAGCAGCACTTCATCGCCTTGCCGAATAACAGCTGCAATCACAGGCAATGGCATTGCTACGACCTCCAAAACGCCATGTGTTAGGCGTACGAACTGCATTCGCGGCCATCAGTATATTATACGATTCCAACAGAAAAGCCAGTTCGGGCCTTAACAGGCAGAACTGGCAAAACCTGGCCGCAAATTAGTTTGGTTGCGGGGGCCGGATTTGAACCGACAACCTTCGGGTTATGAGCCCGACGAGCTACCAGACTGCTCCACCCCGCGTCACCAACACTATCGTATCCTATTTTACCTGCTTTGTCAAGCGATCCACTTATCCAGCCTCTCGGCGATCATTTCCTTGGGCATAACACCCACTAGGCGATCCACTTCCTCACCATCCTTAAAGATGATCATGGTGGGAATGCTCATAACCCCATATTGGCGTGCCGTGTATTGATTAGCGTCCACATCCAGCTTGGCAATCTGAGCCTTACCTTCATAGTCACGGGACAGTTCGTCTACGATTGGGGCCAGCATGCGACAGGGGCCGCACCACGCTGCCCAAAAGTCCACAAAGGAAACGCCTTGATGATCCAGGATCTTGGCCTGAAAATCTTGATCAGTGACGGTCATTGGCATGGATTACATCCTCCTTTAGTCTGGCTTCTTTGTTTGATTCTAGTATATACCCCCACGGGGTATATGTCAACCCTAGACAACCAACTTCACATCACAAGGGGGTTCACTTCTGCAGATCAGCATTCTGCCTCCATCGCCATCAGTTACATGCATAGCTGAACCGCACAGAGGGCAGCCATTGATCAGTGGCTCGGGGTAACTCACAGCCAAACGCCCGGCGGCATAGTCCTGGAGATACCGAAATACCTCCACCAGGAGCATCACGTCTTCCTTGGCTCGATGAGCGTTAGCGTAGGCGTCCTGCAAGCCAAAGTGATACATTAGGTTGCTTAAGCGATGGCTTCCCCCGCCGCCGGGATAAATGGCGAGTTTCGGGAAGAGTTCCCTGCTGATTACCAGTGTGTCTATTCCTCCCCCGCCCAACTCAAGCAGTTTCTGCCGCCGAAACATGGAGTTTAAAAACCTCAAATCAAAGGGGAGATTGTGACCCACCGGTGTACCCATCCCGATAAACTCTCTGATGGCCGGAGCCACTTCTGATTCCAATGGAGCGTCTTGCAGATCTGCATCGGTTAAGCCGGTAATCTCCGTAATGCGCTCTGGCAGAGGACGCTGGGGATTGATCAGAGTCTCGTACTGAGCAACCTCTCCACTCTTGCTCAAGGACAGCAAAAAGATCTCAATGATGCGGTCCCTGTAGCCATCTAGTCCTGTTGTTTCCACATCCAAAAAGATCAACTTATCAGGTATCGTGATCAGCCCTTCCTTAATCACATTGATCTTAGCTTTTCTCCCTGAACATGAAAATCCCTCCAATTCCTCTGTACACTGAATATGGAGGGACGCTCTTGGCTATGGCTGGTAACTAGCTCTCGTAATCGTAGATCCGTTTTTCACCTGTGATTTTCTGAAGTTCGGCGATGTTCTGCGTCACTTCAAGGGTGCCGCGATACTTTCCTGCGCTGTCACGAATGGCGAAATAGCGGATGTGGACCAGCATGTCTTTCATGGGAATCCAGAACTCAGCCACATCTCGGCGGCCGCTCTTGAAATCATCGAGAATCTGCTCAACAACTCCCATACTGGACGGGGGATGGCAGAGCTGCACCTTGCGGCCTATGGCAGCCCGAGCACGTTCAAAGATTCGTTCTGGCCCTAGGGAGAAGAAGGCCACTTCATCCTTCTCATCCACAAAGGTAACATCAACGGGAAGGTGTCCGAACAGCAGATTAAGCTGCTCAGGCGTTAAGACGCCCACTTCTAAATCGATGCCCTCTCCGTGAGGCTTTTCAGTGCTTCCTGTCTCTCTTGACCTATAAACGGTGGCCAGAGGATCTTTAAACTGAGCCGCAATCTCCTGCCATTCATCTTGAGTGAAGGTTTCCATGCAGAGCGGGAAAAGGATATTTTCTTCTTTATACACCATCTCAGCGACAGAATTAAGGGCTGGCAGCACAATGTTACCGATCTCAGCTGCCAGTTGAGCTGTTGAGGGGCTCTCCTGGGCCTTTTCGATCACCTTAGATACTTCTTTCAGGGATGCACGGATCTCGTCATGGGTGCCCCACATCACAGTGGGAGGCCCACTGATCCCATAGCGCTCCAGATAGGGAAAAAGGATGTTTTCCTTCTTCGAATAGTGCTTATCAACTGACAAGAGCTCCTGATGCTTGTCTGCCCATTGATCTACCTTCTCTTTGAGATCCGATCCAGCTTCCGCTGCACTGATGGTCTCCACAAGACCGCGCACCTCGTCAAGCAGGGGTTTCAGCTTGCTGTTGAACTCCTTTAAGTCCTGGAGGGGATCTTCCTCTGGCTGCACTGGAGACACAGCAGCCATCTGTTTGTCCAGGGATTCCTTAAAGACGGCAACGTGCACATCGCACAACCTTTGTATCTCCTCCACTGCCATCCCTTCGTTGATCAAGGCCTGCTCAATCTCTCCAATTTCACCAGGCCCCACTTGATCCAGCAGATCACCAAACCGCCGCTTGATATCCTCCACATCAGCCCCGGCATGAATATCGCGAATAATGCCCTTGAGAACCTCCTGGCGATGTTTGCGGTTATCAATCAGTTCACTCATAACGCTCTACCTCCTCGAATTAGCATGACCAATTCCCTTTTTTGTTATTTATAAGTGGCTCACTTCGTTATTATTCCCTCTCTCCTAGGAATTTCCTCCTTTGCTATGGTAATTATTTGGGTTGATTTGCTAAGAGTAGGGCAATCTACTATTGAAAGATCCAAAAGGGGGTTCATGATGTATCGAGATCAGTATTCACAGCAGCCCTATCGAATGAATCGGCCTCCCAGAACGCTTTCTACCAAAGACTGTGCGTACCTCACCGACGCACTCTCCTGGGAGCTGTTGGCAGCCAAAAAGGCGTATAACATGGCCAGCCAGTGTTCCGACCAACAGGTGAAACACCAGCTGGAACAGATCAGCCAGCTCCATCAAACACATTATGATATTCTGCTCAATCAGCTCAATACCACCGAACACGACCATGAGCATTTTGGCTACCAAGGTTACAGGCAGTAAAGGAGGGACAGCATGAACAGCCAACGGCCTTACGGAGGCTATCAGCAGCGTTTTGAAGGGTCGACCGACCCCACGATAAAGAATCCCAGTACACAGGTTCCGCAAAATGTGCAGTTCAACGACAGGGACCGCCTCAATGACATGCTGGCCACAGAGAAATGGCTCACCGATGGCTTCAATGTGTTTGCCAGAGAAGCGAGCCACCAAGCCCTGCACAGCGATATCATGCACATTCTTAACGAGACTCACCGGGCAGCCAGGGATGTGTTCAACCTTATGTTCGAAAAAGGCTGGTACTCCCTACATCCCGAACAGCCCACCCAAATCGCTAAGGAGTACCAGAAATTCCAGGGATATGAAAGCCAGCTTCCCCGCCAGCGAACCACATACGAATCGGGAGGGATGTATCAACCGAGAGACTACTAAAAAAGAGGCTGCCCTGTGCAGCCTCTTTACAAATTGCTATTTCACTATGGACATTATGCGCTCCGCAATGGCCTCCGCGGTAAAGCCTAGATAATCCACGACCTTTTGTCCAGGCCCGCTGGCACCAAAGCGCTCTAGGCCAAATACTTCTACTCTGCCGCCAGGGTTGATGGCATACCAGCCAGTGGCCACACCCAGCTCAATGGCTAGGGTGGGGACATCCTGTGGTATTACTCTGCTCCTGTACGCTTGATCCTGCTTCAGGAACAGTCCCCTGTTTGGAACAGAAACAACGCGCACGCCCAAGCCTGGCTTCTCAACCTGCTCGGCAACCTGCACGGCCAAGCTGACTTCGCTGCCTGCAGCAACCAACACAATGGCCAGGTCTTCCTGTTCTGGGCGAACCACATAGCCACCCTTGGTGAAATCCCAGCCCTGGGGTTTCTTGAGCAGAGGCAGGTTCTGACGGGTTAGGATCAGAGCAGAAGGTCCGTCTTTGCGCTTCATGGCCTCAACCCAACTCCAAGCAGTCTCCTCGGCATCAGCTGGGCGAAATACTGCCAAGTTGGGGATGAGTCTCAAGGACTCAGTGGTTTCAATGGGCTGGTGAGTAGGCCCATCCTCACCCACGTACACTGAGTCATGGGTCAGGATATACACCACAGGCAGACCCATGAGAGCGGCCAAACGCATGCTGGGTCTCATGTAGTCAGAGAAGACCAGGAAGGTCGCTCCAAAGACCCGGAAGTGGCCATAGAGCGCCAAACCGTTCAATATGGCGGCCATGCCATGTTCCCGAACTCCGAAATTGAAGTTCCGGCCGCTGAAGTCCCCTGCTTGCACCGATCCTTCTCCATGCAGGAAGGAGTTGTTGGACGGTGCCAAGTCAGCAGAACCTCCCACCAGGTTGGGTACCTTACGGGCAATTGCATTGAGTACTTGACCGCTCGCCGCCCTGGTGGCCATCTTAGCATCAGGGCCAAACATAGTCAGAATTTCGCTCAAGTCAGGCAGAACACCGCTCATCCAAGAGTTCCACTCCTCGGCAAGCTGGGGGTTTTCCTTAGACCAGCGGTCAAACAGCTGCTTCCATTCGGACTCTAGCTGTTCGCCCTTCTGCCGCATCAGCTCAGGAAGGTTCTTCAGATCATCGGGTACATAAAAGTCCTCATCTTCAGGAAGTCCAAGACCCTTCTTCAGTCCCGCTATTTCTTCAGCGCCGAGAGGAGCACCATGGGTTTCAGCCAAGCCAGCTTTAGTGGGAGCACCTTTAGCGATCTGGGTATGGGCAATAATCAGCGTAGGCTGCTCGGTGTTGGCTTGTGCTTCCGCAAGCGCCTTCTGCAGTTCAGGGATGCTGTGGCCGTCAACCTCCAGCACCTGCCAACCGTAAGCCAAGTAGCGGCCCTTAACGGATTCGGTGAAAGCCAGTTCCGTGGATCCCTCAATAGTGATCTGGTTGGAATCGTAAATGGCAATCAGCTTGCCAAGTTTAAGATGGCCTGCCAGCGAGGAGGCTTCGGAGCTTACTCCTTCCATGAGGTCACCATCGCCTGCCAGCACATATGTATAGTGGTCCACGACCTCCATCCCAGGCCTGTTAAAGCGGGCGGCAGCCATTCTTTCCCCAATGGCCATACCTACTGCATTAGCGATCCCCTGTCCCAGAGGCCCCGTTGTTGTTTCCACACCATCGGTGTCGCCATATTCAGGATGGCCCGGGGTGTTGGAACCCAGCTGTCTGAAGTTCTTCAGATCATCTAGGGAAACCTGGTACCCGGAGAGATGCAAAAGTGAATACAGCAGCATCGAGCCATGTCCGCCAGACAGAACAAAGCGGTCACGGTTAGGCCACTTAGAATTTGCCGGGTTATGCTTGAGAAAATCAAAATAGAGGACTGCCCCCACATCTGCTAAACCCAATGGTGCCCCTGGATGGCCTGAATTTGCCTTCTGAACTCCGTCCGCGGCCAATCCGCGGATCACGTTAGCTACTCTTTGTAGATCCATGCTTACCACCTCTCTTGTTTAGTCGCGAAATACCTCAACCATCTGGCCATTGTTCAACATGCCAGCATTGGCCTCATCTGTATCAATGTGCATTTCCAGCACGAAATCACTGCGCACTCTGACCAGGACGTTATCAAACACCAGACCGCGCTCGCCTCCAGCGCGCACGGACACGATTTCCTTATCCTTAACACCGAAGGCCTCGGCATCGGCTTCATTCATGTGGATGTGGCGCTGAGCAATGATCACGCCCTTGTCAAGCTCTATTGTGCCCTTGGGCCCGATAAGCTTGATGCCAGGCGAATCTTCCAGATGTCCAGAATCCCGTACAGGTGGTTTCAGTCCCAAGGAGAACGCGTCGGTGCGGGAGATCTCAACCTGCGTTTCCTTTCTCACGGGACCCAGGATCCTGACGTTTTTCAGGGCAGATTTCGGCCCTTCGATGGTTAGAGTCTCCTCAGCGGCATATTGTCCAGTCTGAGAAAGGTCTTTCTTGATGGTCAATTCATAGCCTGGACCGAACAGTGCCTCCAAGTGTTCCTGAGATAGATGAATGTGTCTGTTTGAAATCCCTACTGGTACTTCCCCTAAAACTGCCTTTGTCAAGTGTTCCACTCCTTTACTTGTCTTTCCAGCTAAGTACTTAGACAGGAGCCAAGGAATTCCTTCCCCACCTATTGACCAAACCCCTGTCCTGTGCTAAGATAATAATTGGTCGCAGGGGAGTAGCTCAATTGGTAGAGCATCGGTCTCCAAAACCGAGGGCTGCGGGTTCGATTCCTGTCTCCCCTGCCACTGTTAATACCGCAGACTTCATCTCCAGGCAAGAGCCTGGAGTTTTTTCGTTACCAAGCTAAATCAGTTCGCCTTGTTCGTTGTAGATTGGAATGGGGATCCGGTTCAGCATATCCTGGACTAGGCCAGAACAGCCTTTGACCCCGCCACTATCTTACTACAACGCCGATCCCTTGGTAAACAGGCCCAGAGTTTTTTTATTGTTTACATAACATTATGTCCATTTTCACGATTAAGCACTGCCCGGCTAGGAGATGTTAAGATACAGGAGAGCTGCTCATGCGCCAAACCCCAAGACCGGTACTGCTCGGCAAGTTCATCGCCGCCCTTCCCGCTGTGAAGCGAGAACTGAGCCGCTGGAAATCACTAGCCCAAACGATACCTGAACCTCTCCGCACCCAAGCCCTGCTCAGCATCGAGCACAAGGCCTTCCACTGCCTCGGGGGCTCAGTATATGCCCAGTACCCAGGTGTCCATGGCCAAACGATGCTGTCTTTTGTCGTGGCCCTGCAGACCATCAGCGACTACTTGGACAACCTCTGCGATCGCTTGGGAGTATGTGATCCCTCCGCTTTCCAGCTCCTCCACAAGAGCTTCCGGCATGCCCTCAACCCATATGCACCCCTTAACGACTATTACGCTTTGTACCCATATCGTGAAGAGACCTATCTGTCTAGTTTGGTACAGCAGTGCCAGAAGACCTTACAGGTGATTCCTTACTACCACCTGAACTATCCCTATATAGAGCGCCTGGCCGAGTATTATTGTGAGCTCCAAGTCCTTAAGCACTCTCCCCGAGGCGAAGAGCTGCTGCGGAGCTGGGCCGCATCCATCAAGAGTCCTCAGGACCTCACCTGGAACGAATGGACAGCCGCCTGTGGCTCCACTTTAGGCATCTTTATGTTCACAGCCCTGTCGTTCCAGCCGCCCCAGGACCAAGACGACACTTTTCACGCGTATTTCCCTTGGATTCAAGGGCTGCACATTCTCTTGGATTACCTCATCGATCTGGAAGAGGACAATCAAAACGGCGATCTCAACTTCCTGACCTTCTACCCCAGCGAAGAAACTCGCAACCGCTCCCTGATCAGCATTGCCCAAAAAAGCAAGGAGCGAGCTATACAGCTCGTTCCCCCTAGTTTCCACCAGACCATTGTAGATGGTCTTATCGCTCTCTACGGCTCAGACCCAAAGGTGCACCGACAAGGGCAGACCTCCCTAATCCGCCATATCGCAGCGAGCGGCGGAAGCGTGCCGCTGCTCACAGCGTGTGATGTGCTACGCAGAACAGGCCTGATCTAGGCCTGGCGCTGGGATATGCGCTGACACAAATCCAGCAGCTTTTGACGGGCAGAAGACCAAGGAAAGAGTTCCAGGATGCTCATGGCCCTGGCCAGGTGTTCCTCTGCCTGCTGCCACACTTCAGAAAGCAAACCGTAGTGCTCCAAGATGCCCTGCACTTCCCGAAAATCTCGGTCCGCCCAATTGATTGGCAGAAGCCGTCTGGCATAGGCGCGGATGATGGGCAGGGTCCAGATTCCCTCAGCAAAATCACGCCCAACCTGCTTTCCCATGACAGCCGCCTCACCCCGATAGTCAAGTACATCGTCAGTAAGCTGATAGGCCAGGCCGATGCTTTCGCCAACCGTTTGGAGCTCCGCACCACACATCGCATCCTGCCCAGCCAGCATCGCGCCCAAGCGGCAGCATCCTCCGATCAGGCGAGCAGTTTTGCAGTAGATGTAGTTGTAGTATCCTTCTTCGTTCACCGCGGGGCTGATCAGCTGCCCTATCTCACCCAGACACATGTCTTGGATCACTTCCGTCATGAGCCTGGCCACTGCGCTGTCAGGAACCAGGTTAAAGAGATGGAATGCTGCTGCAAAGAGATGGTCGCCAGTAAGGACAGCTATCTGCCTCCCGAATTTGCGGTGCAGAGCAGGCCTGCCTCGGCGGACCTCGCCATCGTCAACCACATCATCATGGATCAGTGAAGCCATATGGACCAGCTCTGCTCCAGCGGCAGCGTCCAAGGCAGGTTCTGTTAACTCACCGCCGCACAGTTCATAGGCCAAGAGCACCAAAGCGGGGCGCAGGCCCTTCCCCTGAGATTCTCTCACATAGGCAAGAACCTGTTGTGCACCGCCGGAAGCAGTCAAGACGTCTTCAATGCGCCGCCTAACCTGATCAAGGCTGAGGGAGCTGAGGGCTATCAGGCTGCATCGCCTCCGTTCGCGTTTTGCCCCTATTATCCTCTCAAAGCCTCCTAAATATCCTGGAACTGGCTGAGAAAACCAACGGGATGCAAACCTTCCCCATCTAGCTGCAGCACCTCTTGGAACACTTCGCTGATAAACTTGCGATCGTGGGATACCGCGATGATGCACCCTCCAAACTCCTTCAGAGCCGCACGAATCTCGGGGCCTGAAAGGGGTGATAGATTGCGAGTAGGTTCATCCAGCACCAACACTTCCGCCCGCTCCAGAATCATCTTGGCGAAATAGAGCTTGGCTCGCTGTCCCCCGGATAGCTCTGTCAAGGGGTGGTACATCTCTTCGGCAGTGAAGTTCATGCTCCCCAGGTAAGTGCGGATCGTGGTTAGCTCCTCCTTCGTCCCAGACCGGGTGAGGAACTCCACGGCGTTCTGCTGAGGGTCCATATGCTCAGTGTAATCCTGCGGCATGTACCCATAGTTCAGCCCCCTCGCGGCCACCTCCCGCAACACCTCTCGGAGCAAAGTGGTTTTTCCGGCCCCATTGGCGCCCACGATGCACACTTTCTGGGAGCCCGCAATCTGCAGGCTCACGCTGCGGCTGAGGATACGCCCCCCGGCCTGTAGGGGCTCCAGGTGCAGATCAACGATCACCTTACCCCTCGGAACAGTTAGATCCTGGTCAAAGATGACATTGATGCTTTCCTCGAAGTCAGGGCGTTTGGCGAGCTGTTCCCCTTCTTTCTGCAAGCGCTTACCCTGAGCCTTTACAGAATGCATTTTATCCTTGAGATTCTTCGCTGTGGATGGTGCCTGCCGGGAAACTGACCGCAATCCATGCTGAACCTTTTCATAGATCCTGCGGTAGCGCTCCATTTTGGCTTCATACTCCTCCCGTTCCTTGCGGGCAAGACGGGTCTGCCTAACAATGCGCTCATCACGATTCTTCACATACTCACCATAACTGAGCCTGGCGATGGTGTACTGTGGTTTTCGCTTGCGCATGAGCTGCTCCAAATGAATGATTGTGTTGGCGCAGCGTTGCAGCAGCAGTTCATCGTGGGAGACAAACATAACCGGCACCTTGGCATCTCGGATAAACCCCTCCAGCCACTGAACTGACTCCAGATCCAGGTCATTACTGGGCTCATCCAATAGGAGCAGGGTGGGCCGCTTTATCATTTCACAAAGCAGCAGGAACTTGATCTTTTCACCCCCTGACAGCTGGCGCAGCTGCAGGTCAGGGGAAATGCGGTCCTCGGGGAAGCCGATCTCCCCCAAAAGCCTGTAGAAGGCGGAGTAATCGAAGTCCTCCCAGTTGACGCGATCTTCGAAATAGCGTTTCGTGCTTTGATGAAGGATGGCATCGGAGAGAACTTGGGGTAAGTAGCCCAAGACTTCCCCACTAGTGATGATTTCACCTTTGATTTCCATATAGCCCTGAAGTGCCTCTGGCTCAGCAATCGCCTTGAGCAGAGTGGATTTACCATTCCCTTCTTCTCCAATCAAGGCAGCTTTCATATCCGGTTGTAGGGAAAAGTTAAAATCGTCCAGTAGAACCCTGAGGTCCTTGGTCATAGTCAGCGTCAGGTCTTTGATTATCAGCATAATTCTACCTCCCCGATCGCCACAGGAGGGTAAAAAAAGTCTGCTTAAACCAAGGTAAGCAGACAAATAGCAAAGCTAAGGCGTGGGAAATCCCACCCGAAGAGCAATTCATCTACCCAATATGGCGACCACAAACTAAGCCTCGTTCAAGGCCCCGTTCACCAGTCTGAAATGTGCCATATTGGTTAGTTGAACATTGCGCTCCTCCAGTTGATTTGTTTTTCACAAATTATTCTATCATGACAGCAGTGTTTGATCAAGATGATATAGTCCCGCGGATAGGTTCTCGATCAAGGGAGCCTTGTCCCCGACGCAGACCAAGTCCAGATTGTGCATGGCTCTGCTGCAGGCTACATACAACAGGCGCCGATCGTAGGCGGCGCTGAATGCCCCTACGCTCGCATCCGCAATCACCACAGCATCAAACTCCAGCCCCTTGGCCAAGGCCACGGGAAGCACCAACACGCCCTTTTGGAACTCATCGCTTTCTTTAACGAGTAGAGTGGGCCTAAGCCCATCCTCACCTCTGCTTAGGGCCTGGTGGATTTCCCTGCACTCCTGGGCTGTTTTTGCGATCACCGCTATGGTTTCATACCCGGAGCTGCGATTGGCTTGGATCAGCTGGGAAATCAACTGAATCTGCTTGTCCTTTGCCGCCCAGTGGACGGTTGGCTTCCTGCCAGTTCTCAGCACTGTCTCTGCTGGAGATCTCCCCAAGATCGCGCTGCAGAACCGAAAGATTTCCTCAGTAGATCTGTAGCTCTTGTTCAACCGCACCGTGCTTAAGCCCAAACCGGAGAACACATCCTCCAACCGATCACCGCCGCTTCCCCAGACGTAGGGATTCAACGATTGGAAAACATCCCCCACTAATGTGCAGCGGGCGGTTGGGAAGGTGTTGAGAACAGCCTGAAGCTGCAGCGGCGCGTAGTCCTGAACCTCATCGATCACCACATGCCTAACACTGCGCCGCACAGGATAGCCCTCCAGTTCGCCCTTAAGATACAGGAGGGGTGCCGCATCTTCAAAGGAGATAACGCCTCGATCTAACGTTTGGATGCTGTCTTTCGCCCCAGGAGGGATCCGCAGGTCTCCTGCCAGGCACTCCCAGAGGCGAGGATCTTCCCACAACCGTTTATACCAGACGATGCTCTCCAGCGTATAGCGGCTTTCCAGCAGTGTCAAGAGAGGACGCAGTTCGCCCCTGACTCTCCCCACCGCTTCCCTGGCCTTACTCAGCCAGGACTCACCCTCAAAAGCTTCTGCCCTCTGGATACGGCTGAACACAGCACGGATGCGCCGTTTTTTCCACGGTCTGAGCAGATGCAGGATGCGCTGGCGGATCTTGAATAGACGCTTCTGTACTGGAAGATAGGCGTAGTTTTCTGAAAAGAGACTAGCCTGCTCCTGCCCAGAGATGAGTAGTGTACTTCCCACATAGACATCCTCAAAACGAGACACTTCCTTGCTCACCAAGTCGATCAACTGGTTCAAAACCATTTGGAAGGCCGCTGATGATTTGAAGCTGCAGCTCTGGAGGCGAAGTTCCCGTTCCTTCTCGCCTTTGGCAACCAACTGCTCCAGATAGGAAACCTGCGTCTCCACCTCCCATTCCCAGTTGAAAAAGGACTCGGCAAATTCCTGGAAGGTGATCTGCGGCACGTTTTCCTCCCCCAAATCAGGCAATACCTGGGAGATATAGTCACCGAAGATCCGATTGGGCGAAAACACAAGGATGTTTTCAGCTTGCATGCTGTCGCGATACTTGTAGAGTAGATAAGCGATGCGATGCAGAGCAACAGCGGTCTTTCCGCTGCCTGCCGCTCCTTCCACCAGAAGCCTTCGATCTTCGTCGTTGCGGATTGCCCGATTCTGCTCACGCTGGATGGTGTTCACGATGGTCCGCATCTTGTCGGTAGTGCTTTGCCCCAGGACTTCCTGGAGAACCTCGTCATCAATGGTAAGGTCGTTGTCAAACATGTAGACTAGTCTGCGGTTCTTAATCCGGTACTGACGTTTCAGTGTGATCCTGCCGCGGAACACGCCTCCAGGGCCTTCATACTGCGCCTCGCCCAACCCATAGTCGTAAAACATGCTGGAGATGGGTGCCCGCCAATCGTACACCAGTGGCGATCCTGTTTCTTCATCCAATAATGTACGTACACCTATATATAACGGTTCTCCAAAAGGCGTTCCTTCTTCATGGAAATCGATGCGGCCGAAGTAAGGATTCCTCTCCAGGGCCCGCAGATTACCAAGTCGGCGGTGTTCCACACCAAATTCCGTGGCACCCTGCCTAAGCTCTGCGATGCGCTGGGCCACATCCATCATCCTTTTGGAGCTGGCTGAACTGATGGCGTGATCTTCACTCAAAGTGCGCCGGATATCCAGCATTTCTTGGTAGAACCCCTCTACCTTATCCTGCTGGTAAGCCAGCTGCTTATCTATCTCGTGGTAAACCCTGTCCAGCCACTGCTGTTCCCGTTGGAATTCCTTTGCGTCCAACCGCTCACCCCCACCTTTAAACCTTCTCGTTCAGCACTTTCGCCAACTATCTGCCCCATTGACAGAAGAGCTGAGGAGTATTAGAATCTAGCTAGTGTTATCATCCATTTAGGAGCCGCTCCAGGCTTCTGTTTTTCATTTAGAGGAGGTTGTGTATGGCCAAGGCTAGAGCATTGTTTGCAGCTCGAGATTTGACGGAGGGTACTCCTTGGAAACGCATCGTTGAGTTCTCTATCCCCATGTTAATCGGCAATATCGCCCAGCAGTTCTACAATACAGCTGACTCCATCATCGTTGGGCGCTACATTGGCGATAACGCCTTGGCTGCCGTGGGCAGTGCCGGGCCAATCCTCAATCTGCTCTTGGTGTTATTTGTGGGCGTCGCGGTTGGCGCGGGGATCATGGTGGCCCAATACTTTGGAGCCAAAGACCGCGCCAGTCTTTCCCGCACCATCGGCAATTGTATCACCTTGACTGCCATCACCTCGGCCATCATCATGGTGATTGGGCCTCTAGTCAGCCGCCCACTGCTGGAGCTGCTTAATACCCCTGCTTCCATTATCGACTGGTGTGTGGGCTATCTCAACATTCTGTTCATCGGAAGCGTCGGGTTTTTATACTTCAATATCCTGTCAGGCATCCTCCGAGGACTCGGTGACTCCATATCCGCCCTAGTGTTCCTGCTGGTCAGTACCATCCTCAACGTTGCTCTCGACATTGTCTTCGTGGCAAGGTTCGGGATGGGAGTTCCAGGTGTCGCTCTAGCCACTGCGATCGCCCAAGGCCTCTCAGCGGTACTGTGCATGATTCGGCTGGCTAAGATGAAAGAGCATTTCGATCTCAACCTTCCCATGCTCAAACTGGACAAAGAGCTCTCCTTGACCGTAATCAAGCTCGGACTGCCCTCAGGGCTGACTCAGGCCATCTTCTCCATGGCCATGATCATGGTGCAATCGCTGACCAACAGCTTTGGAGAACTGGTCATTGCCTGCAACGTCATTGTCATGCGTGTAGACGGCTTTGCCATGATGCCCAACTTTTCGTTTGGCAGCGCCATGACCACTTTCGCGGGCCAGAATATCGGGGCGCGCAAACTGGACAGAGTTGAAAAAGGAACCAAAGACGGAACCTTGATCGCTGTGGGAGTGTCGACTGTCATCACCATTGTCCTGCTCTTCTTCGGGCATTACCTTATGAGGGTTTTCACCGATACTCCTGAATTGGTGCTCCTAAGCCAGCGCATGCTGAGGATTCTGGCTTTTGGCTATATCGCCATGGCAGTAACCCAGTGCCTGTCAGGTGTGATGCGCGGAGCAGGCGATACGATGACACCCATGTGGATCTCCGTCATCACTACTGTGGTTCTCCGGGTACCCCTGGCCTATGGCCTCGCCTACTTCACCAGAAGCCCACAGTATCCTACGGGGCGGCCAGAGTCGACCTTCATCTCCCTGCTGGTCAGCTGGACATTGGGTGCTCTCATCACCTATGCTCTTTTCAGAAAGGGTGCATGGCGCACCAAGAGTTTGAAGAAGACAACCATGGAAGAGGCTGCTTAGCCTCTTCCTTTCCTGTTCAGGATCTTTTCAAAGGCCAGCCGGGGGCTGCCATCCGCGAGATGGATTACCCCACAGAGCTTAAAACCGTTTTTATCCAGCATCCTCTGCATGGAGGTATTATCTCGGTGCGTGTCACTGCGCAGGCTGTATACTCCCCTCTCCAGGCAGATCTCAGTCATCTCAGCAAGGACGCGGGAAGACAGGCCCTGCCCCTTGTACTCACCGCGCAGGGCGATGCGGTGCAGAGCACCATAGGGACCAGGGCTAAGCCACGTTCCATCTACAATCTCGGTGTAGTTGGGATCATCTCCGAAAGTTAAAGCCGCTGTGGCGATAATCCGTCCACCACTAATTAAAACATAGCTGTTCCCAGCTTGGATATCCCCTGCGATAATCTCCTCGTTGGGATAGCCATTTTGCCACTGATCGATTCCACTTTTCCTGAAATACTCCTGCGCTTCCGCCACAATCTCCATAATCTCCGTCAGCTGATCGATATGTGCCCTGACGAAATTTACTTCTCCAGCCATTTATCTACCATCCTTTTCACCTAAGCCTAAGACTTTCTTGAAGACCTCCCGCAGAGAAGCTTCCTGAGAGTGGATGCGCAGGATGCGGCCCAGTCTCTGCAGTGCCGCGATTTGGCTGCCCAGGCTGTGGTCATTGCCTATGGTGATCGATACCACTCTGCCTTCCTGCGTGAAGTGTACTATCTTGAGCTCGTTAAGTACTTCCTGCAGCCTCTCGTGGGGAACCACGGGGATAAGATCCACCTGCACATAGTCCTGCCCATAGCGCAGCTTCAGGTCTGCTGGATCGCCTATGGCGATTATCCTGCCCTCGTTGACAAAGGCCACCCGGTGACACAACTCATCCGCCTCTTCCAAGGAGTGAGTGCTCATAAATACGGTCTTCCCCTGTTCAGAAAAGGCGCGGATTCGTCCTCTAATCAGTTCCACGGAGGCGAGATCTAGACCACTCGTGGGTTCGTCCAATACTAAGAGCTCAGGATCGTTGAGCAGCGCCCGGCAGATAAGCAGTCGCTGCTTCATCCCTTTGGAGTAGTTAGCCACCGGTTTGGAGCCTGCCTGCAGCAGCTGAAACTCTTCCAGAAGCTCCAGGCCCCTGGAGCGAGGCACCCCATAGAGCGCGGCATAGAACTCCAGGTTCTGCCTGCCCGATAGCCGCGCGTACAAATTGGGCTCTTCAAACACCACCCCGATCCGGCGGCGAAGCTCCCTGTTATCAGGAGTCATTTCCTGCCCCAAAACCTGGCACTTACCTTCGCTTGCTCTGCTTAAGCCGGTCAAGATTCGGATAGTAGAGGTCTTGCCCACCCCGTTGGGACCAAGAAACCCAAAGATCTCCCCGCGGCTTACCTGGAAACTAATCCCATCAACTGCCGTAAAGCGGCCGTAGCGCTTTGTGAGGCCTTGGACATCAATCACTGTCATTACCCTGCTCCTCTTCCTCCATGGACTTGGGATCCCAGAGCAAGTACATGGTGGGCTCATGTCCGTGGGGATCCAGCATGGCAGCGTAGACGGTTTTAGATATCCTCTGGGTAAAGCGCATTCCCCTGACAAAGCTCGCCTGGTAGCTTATCTCAATGCCGTAGACCGCCTCCTTGGCATCTGCAGGGAGGATGGCGCGCAAAGAGGCTGGGAGCCTCGGATTGTGCTTTACTTCCCCCACTTCCACATCGCTGATGCTCAGCCTCAAACGGCTGAATTGCCGCTGTTGGAACGCAGTGTATTCGTCCTCTGTGACTAAGGCCTTGACGCTGGGGTGCATCACCGCGTACACCGCCTCAAAGGACTCCGCTGCGTAATCGCTGTAGATCTGAGCAGCAAAATCCTGCAGTGACTTCTCAAGCTGGCCTGAACCCTGAACTGCAGCAGTCAGAAGGACCCACACAAAAAGTGCTGACACTAAGGCTTTCCTAAACACGGACGTTCACCATCCTTCTATGCGCCAAAGCCGCGGCGGCAAGGAGCAGCACAGAAAAGCCTGCGAGAACCGCGAATTCGTTCCAGATCCCAGGCAGACCGCCGCCGTGCAGGAGAATTGATTCCAGCCCAGTGAATAAATAGTAGGTTGGAAAGAGTCCAGCTAAGAGGCGCGTTGAGGTGGACAGATCGGAAATCAAGGTGGGAAAGAGCAGCGGGAAGTAAACAATGGCCGCCGCTGAGCGGGCAGCTGATTGGCCCTTGGAGAGCACGCCGATCAACAACCCCATCGCGGTAAAGCACAGCGAACCGCACAGTATGAGGATGAGGACTGCAGCCCATGCAGCCGGACCCATGTTGTATGCTCCGTTCAGAAGCAGCATAATTAGCACCGTGCCCAGGCTCAATACCACGCCAAAGACACCTTTACCGATCAAGAGCTCATGGTAACCCACGGGAGAAACACCGATGGCATCGAGGGTCCTGCTGTCCTTCTCCTCGGCAAACATACCGGAAACAACCATGATGCCGATCATACTCATAGTAACTGTGATCCACACAGGCAGTACAGAGCGGCTCACCCTGCCCTCACCCACTGCAACTACCTCCAGATCGTAGGCGGGTACTGCGCCCACGTACACTTCGATGAGACTGGTGAGGTTCTCCTTGAGCGCAAAGAAGTACAAGGGCCTGCCGCTGTCCAGAAAGATCTGAAACGAGCTGCCGCCCCTGACCGCCACCAAACCGTGGAGGATCCCCGCCGCTAGCATGTCGCGGCCTTCCTCTTCATCGTGCACGATCCGTACCTCGAAGTTGAGAGCTGTCGACTCCACGAAACTGGCAAATCCTAAATCAGACTGATCCAAGACACCGATGGAAAACTGTTTCGGCGTCTGGACACTATCAAGCACACTAAAGAGGAGTGAAGCCAGAACTGGCAGCAGCACTGCAATGAAAATGGATCGGTTTCTTGTTGACTCAATTAGGTCCTTCTTTATAAAGGCTCCTAGACGCCGCACCGTCTCTCCCATAACAAAAACCCCTATTGTGATCTTCCCACCTGAAAAACAAAGGAGAGATGCCGCTGGGGTTCTCTCCTATACGCCTGGTTCAGCAGGCTGAAACGCGTTGTTCCAAACACGGCTTGGTTAGGGAGCCATCCTGCTGAGGAAATAGATGACTGCCCAGATAACGACGACAGCTCCGATGAGCTCGAGCATATCATTGGCCTCCTTTAGATCCGTATTCCTCGCTCTATCCTATTCACAATCCGGCAACTCCTATGCCCTTACCACTGCTCTCAGTACGCCTATGACGTACTCAACATTCATATTTCTGCGCAGGTGAGCAAGATCCTGCCTGGCAGGTCCCACTGGTATATTATACCACCAGAGATCTAAAATATACTGGTCAGGGCGTCAGGCGGTGGCGGTCACGGGGAAACAAGCTGGCCTCGCGGACATTGATCAAGCCCGCAATCTGGGCTGTGAGGCGCTCTAGACCAATTGCCAGCCCGCCATGGGGCGGCATACCTAGGGCAAAGGCGTTGAGATATGACGAGAACTGGCCGGGTTCCAGCCCCTTCCTGAGCATGTTCTCCACCAGCAGATCATAGCTGTGAATCCTCTGCCCTCCAGTAGTGATCTCCAATCCCCGAAAGAGAAGGTCGAAGCTGCGGGTCGCATCTCGTCCCTTGGGCATAGTGTACATGGGGCGCTTCTCCCAAGGATAGTCAGTGACAAAGACAAACTCACTTCCTGTAGTATCGTAGACATACTTGCTCAGCAATCTCTCGCCCTCGGGATCCAAGTCTCTGCCTTCATGGGTCTTTCCGAACTCCCTTTCCAGGAGCTCCAAGGCTTCCAAAAGGGGGACTTTGGGAATCACAGGCACAACCGGCAGCACTACATCGAGTGACTTCAACTCTCCCTCACACCGCTCTCCAACATACTCGAACATAAAACGCAGCAGTCTGTTCTCCAAGTCCATAACGTCGTGTTCGTTCTCGATAAATCCCATTTCCAAGTCTAGACTGACATACTCATTGAGATGGCGAGAGGTCGCATGTTTTTCAGCGCGATACACATGCCCCACCTCGAACACTCGTTCGAAACCGGCACCCACCAGCATCTGCTTATAGAACTGAGGGCTCTGACAGAGATAGGCTTTTTCATCGAAATACTGGACAGAAAACAGTTCGGTGCCACCCTCAGTACCGCTGGCCACAATCTTTGGGGTAAAAACCTGTGTGAAGCCTTCCCTGATCAAAAAGCTCTGAAAACCCTGGGCTAAAGCAGCCTGAATTCTGAAGATCGGATTGATCGTCGCATGCCTGAGGGTTAAGACTCTGTTATCCAAAACGAGTTCCAGGGGAACGTTCAGGGTAGGTCCGTTAATATTGATGGGTAACGGTCCTGCCGCAGACAGAACCCCAATAGTGCTGACCGCGACTTCGAAACCCATTTTGGACCTGGGTTCTGGCTTCACCCTTCCCCGGAGCTCAACGACGCTCTCCGTGGAGAGTTTGAGCCTGGAGACCAGGCCGGGTTCGGCCGCGGCTTGGACCCTCCCTGTGCGATCCCGAAGGATGAGAAAGGTCACACTGCTCAATTCCCTGATACGCTCCACCCACCCCTTCACTACTACCTCTTCGTTGAGATGGCTGTTGAGATCCGCTATCAGTGTTCTAGTCATGTTCATCTCTCCCTCAATAAAACTACCCCTAACCAAAATGGTTAGGGGCGCATTTGGCGCGGTGCCACCCTATTTACTCCGCCTAGAAAAAAATCCCGTCCCCAATGGGACGAGATGATCGTGGTGCCACCCAAATTACAACTCTAAGCAAGAGTATCTCTGGTCCAGATAACGGTGGGAACCGGCACATCTTTTTGATCAGACGGCAACTCCAAGGTGTCCTTCCATAGAGGGTTCTTGCTGGACTTGCACCATCTCCAGCTCGCTGTGAAGACCACTCCTATGGCGTCTCCTCTTCATCGTCTCTGCTATTACCCATCATTAAAGCAGAAAAATCGTGGGCTGTCAAGAACAATCGGCACTAAATGAGCAGTCCGCACAGCGTCCTGCATCGGCAACAAAATGCCCGATTCTCTTGACCAGGCTTATGAACAGCTTCCTTTCCTCTGCACTCAAGCCTTCCAGGAGTGTTTGCTCGCAATCGCTGAGAACATCAAAAAGCTGGGGTTTTAGCTGAAAAGCCCTTTCTGTGAGGAAGATCCGCTGCGCCCTACCGTCCTCAGGATCAGGTCGGCGTTCTACATATCCTTCCTGTACCAGTTTTTTGATAGCTCGAGTGGTGTTGGCTCCATCAATATTCAGGTGTTTGGACAGCTCCTCCTGCCTGATTCCATCGCAGTGAAAAAGCTCAAGCAGAAACATAGCTTGACCGCTGCCCACATTGTGTTCCTTCAGACCGTTGGCTACGCAGCTCATGGTCAGGCGATGCATTATGGAAAACCACCTTGTCAAGTATTCATCTGGGCATCTTTTCATAATAATCACTCCCTGCAGGACTAAACCACTGCTTCGCTGTGTCGCGCGGCCGATGCCCGCCTGCGGATCTGGCTGCGGGCATAGAAGAAACTTGCCACCTGTCCCAGTCCTGCCAACGCCCAGGTGACTGGATAGACTGCAAAAAGGACGAATTCTGTTGGGTACCACTTAAAGACAGTAGCCAGCCAAACGATGCGCATCAGGCAGGCTCCCACCAAGGTGGATAGCATGGGCAGCACCGAATAACCCATGGCTCGCGTCAATCCTGGGAACACGTTCATGATCCCACAGGTGAAGTAAACAGCCATCATCACCTTCATACGAAGCATACCTAGATCGATCACTGCCGGATCGGCGGTGTAAATCGCCAGCAAGGGACGGCCGAAGAAGAGGACCAGCCCACCCACGACGATCCAAGTTCCAAAGATTAGGCCGGTGGAGATTTTGGCGATGACGTCAATACGATCATAGTCTTCTGCCCCCACACTCTGACCAGTAAAGGTTATCGCCGCCTGGTAGTAGGAGTTCATGGTTGTTGAAACCAACCCTTCTACGTTGGAGGCCGCGGCGTTGGCCGCCACCATAGTGGTACCGAAAGAATTCACAGCGCTTTGAATCAGGACATTGGAGATGGAAAACAGGACGCTTTGCAGCCCCGCTGGCACACCAATTTTCAGGATCTGCGCGAGCTTCAACCCGTGGATGCGCAGCCGCCTCCAGTTAAAACGCAGAGGCCCCTCGTTCTTCATTAGGGAAGCCATGATCAGGCCCATGGCCAGATACTGGGAGATTATCGTAGCCCAGGCCACCCCGGCTACGCCAAGGCGCAGTACCGCTACGAAAATGAGGTTTAGTACCACGTTTACAGCTCCGCTCACAACCAAGAAGTACATAGGCCTCTTACTGTCACCCACAGCCCGGAGGATAGCGGCACCGAAGTTGTACACCATGCTTGCGGGCATACCGGCAAAAAGAATCCTCATATACAGAGTCGCTGCCGACAGGATGTCCTCCGGCGTACCCATCCAGCGCAAAAGGGGAGCACAGAACAGGAGCCCAATCGTTGTGGCGATGGCTCCTCCCACTAAGCTTACCGCGATGGAGGTGTGCACTGACTGCCGAATGGCCTCCACCTTCCTCGCCCCATAATCCCGTGCCACCACTACACTGGTGCCCACAGAAAGCCCCATAAATAGATTTACAATTAAGTTAATGAGCGATCCTGTGGCCCCAACAGCCGCCAAGGCGGCACTGCCGTCAAATCGCCCAACGACAACCATGTCCGCAGCGTTAAAGAGCAGCTGCAGAAGATTCATAGCCATAATGGGCAAGGCGAACGTCAGCATCGAGTGCAGCAGCGATCCATCAGTGCTCTGCCATCTTCCTTTCAGTCCAGTCATGAGAGCAGTATGTTCCTTTCATCATATGGATTTAGAATTTAGTACCAAAAAGCCCTGAAAAACGGCAAAGGGCCCCATCTCCAACGATGGGGCAGGCCACTAATACACAAACACGGCGGAATTTCTCTTGATAAAGGAGTAGAACCAGAGTGAATCCTCCATGGACAAACGGACACATCCTGAGGAGCTCCTCACCCCCAGCTTGTAATCTACAATGTTGTGCTCCCTGTCCATGGGAAGTGAATGGAATAGATACGGGCCAGAAAACTGAACCCAGTTCTCTGCCCCCTGACCAAAGCGTTCGGCAAAGAACCACTCACCCCGCTCGCCAATTTCGTGGAAGCCCCGCAGCGTGGGGGCTGTGTTCTTCCCCGTGGCACAGTTCATAGTGCGCACCAACTGCCAACTGCCCGCACTACCAACGAAGACATGGGTGAGCTGCCGATCAATATCGACCCAAACCAGCTGGTCTGTCTTGGATGTCAATCCTCGCGTATTCACGAAAGCTTCTACCATCTCTTTAGGCAATCGATTGGTGTTAGTGGCGGGATCACTGGGGATAGCCAAGCTATTTACAGACACCCAACCTTCCCTGCCGTCAGCGGCTCTAACAAAGTACCACTCATAGCCGCGATCACGCACCACTTCCACTACTTCTCCAGCGCTGAATTGGCCAACCTTACTGCGCCCAGTTGCCCAATCATCGTAGGCAGGGGTTTCCACGGTAATCTCAGCGTAGACCACAGATGGCCTAACCAGCTCGTCCAGATCAAGGGGAGTCTCCATCACTTCCTCCGATTCGCCTTCTGCCCAAGCGGCCGAGGCGGTAGTTACCATCAAGAAAAACACTGCAAACAGCCAAATTAACTGACGTTTCGAGGCGCGCAAGACTCATCCTCCATCAACATGATTTCATGCCATATTTCTTCTTTCGCTAAGGGAAGACCTAGTCCTGCGTCTGGAAGTTTTTTTGTCTGCTTTGGGCATCAGCCATCCTTCAACAACCCGCCCACCATTCCCCCCAGCATCGTAACCAACACCATGCGCAGCAGCCTCTGCCACCACAGCCAGCTCGAAAAGGCATGTCCCCCAGATCCTAGGAAACCGAAAAGCAGAAAAGCCAAACACCCTACTGCAATGCCATGAATCCAAGCCTTACGCAGGCATTTTTTCCCGGACCAAAACGCGCCGGCGAACACAGCTAGGTGAGCCAGGAGTGTAAGCAGGCTGGGAGTGGCCTGCCAGGAGGAGAAGTACACAACCACTGCTAGGCCCGTGGAAAACAGAAACAGAAAGCCCAAGGCGACCACTAATCCCTGCAGTACAGCCAAGGGCTGCAGCCAAAAGCGTGCTGCTTCGAGATCATTCTTCCTTGCCATGGAGATCACCCCATACAGCCTATGCTTGGGGCAAAAAAATATGCAGCCCTGCCGGGCTGCACTTAATGGACGTAGATACTCTGCTTACTCGTCCTTTTTCTTACTTTCAGCGATTATTTGCTCTGCGATGGCCGCAGGCACTTCCTCATAATGGCTGAATTCGGAAGTAAACGAGCCGCGTCCCTGGGTCATGGATCTCAAATCAATGGCGTACTTGAACATTTCGGCCATGGGGACTTGAGCCCGGATAACCTGCATACTGCCTTTGGGTTCCATTCCCAAAATCCTGCCGCGCTTCTTGTTCATATCGCCCATCACATCGCCCATAAAGGACTCGGGAACGGTGATTTCCACATTCATAATGGGCTCCAATAGTACAGGGCTGGCCTCCAGGAACCCTTTTCGAAAGGCCATTCCTGCCGCAATCTTGAACGCCATTTCGGAGGAGTCAACCGCATGATAGGAACCATCAAAGAGGGACACGCGTACGCCTTCCACTGGATAACCAGCCAAGGGTCCGTCATCGAGAATCTCCCTGAGGCCCTTCTCAACTGCCGGGATGTAGTTGCGAGGTACAGCTCCACCGAAAATGTCATCTACGAACACTAGGCGTTCTTCTGAATCAGGATCGGCAGCAGAAACCTCTAACCACACATGTCCGTACTGACCGCGGCCGCCGGATTGCTTCTTGTGCTTTCCTTCAGCCTTTGCTCTGCCACGGATGGTTTCCCTATAGGGTACCACCGGCGTACTTAGTTCGACTTCAACGCCGAACTTCTTCTGCAGGCGGCTGGTCATTACTTCAATGTGCAGATCCCCCATACCGCTCACTAGGTTCTGGCCAGTATCGGTCCGCCGTTCGATCTTGAAGGTGGGATCTTCTTCAGAGAGGCGGGCCAAACCTGATGCAATCTTATCTTCGTCTCCCTTGGCCTTAGGCTGGATAGCCAAGGTCATGGTGGGATTAGGGAAAGCGATGGGCTTAATGCTGATCTTTCTGTCCTTAGAAGACAGGGTATCGTTGGTAGTTGTATCCTGCAGTTTGGCCACTGCGCCCAAATCGCCAGGGCCGATCTTGCTCACTGCCACCTGCTCCTTACCCTTGATCAGGAACAGCTGTCCGATCCGCTCATCGCGGCCTGTACGTACGTTATAACAGCTGCTGTCAGAGCGGAGCGTTCCGGAAAACACCCTGAACAGAGTGAGCTTACCAACATAGGGGTCAGCCATGGTCTTGTAGACCAAAGCGGAAAGCTCGCTATCGGAAGTACTGATTTCAACCTCTTCACCATCTGCGTTCACGCCAGTGATGGTGCGGCTAGCAGGCGAAGGCAGGCACTGCACGATGTGATCATTGAGCAGGGCTATGCCAAAGGTCGATTGGGCGCTGCCGCACAAGATGGGAACCATGTCGCCAGTCTGTGTCCCGAGGCGGACTGCCTTCTCGATTTCCTCATCGGTGAGAGCTTCGCCTTCCAAGTACTTCATCATCAAGTCTTCATCGGCAACAGAAGCCGCCTCGATCATCTCTTCCCTGGCCACCTCTACCTGGTCCTGCATATCCGCGGGGATGGGCCCTTCCTTGAAGGAATCGCCATCTTTCAGATAGGCTTTCATAGCCACCAGATCCACTATGCCAGAGAACGACTCTGCCTCACCAATGGGCAGTTGAACTGGCACCAGCTTGGGACCGAAGTGGCTGCGCAGCTCTTCCACCACTCTGCTGAAGTTGGCATTCTCCCTGTCCATCTTGTTCACAAATACGGTACGGGGAATACCAATCTGCTCCAAAGTATCCCAGTTTTTCTCCGTCCCCACTTCTACACCAGACGAAGCGCAGACCACAACCAAAGCCGAGTCAGCCACGGTCAAAGCTGCGATCACATCACCAACAAAGTCAAAATAGCCTGGGGTATCCAGGATGTTGATTTTATGGTTTTTCCACTCAGCAGGGGCTAGAGCGGTATTGATCGAAATCTGACGACGAGTCTCTTCTGGATCGAAGTCCATCACTGTTGTCCCGTCATCTACCTTGCCCAACCTGTTGATACCCTTGGATACGAAAAGCATGGCTTCTGCAAGGGAGGTTTTTCCTGCACCGCCATGGCCGACCAAGGCCACATTTCGTAAGAACTCTGTTCCGTATTCCTTCACATATTCTCCTCCTCTTAGTGAACCCTTAAGTTGGATACATAAAGTCTTTTATACCACGCCTTACATTCAACAAGTTTGCCAGAATTTCCTGCCTATTCACCTGAAAAGCTTCCTACCTATAACCACCAACCCCAGTTCCTGACAAGGACCACCTGCTGGCGAAGGAGATCCCATTTCACGTTCCAACCCAAAAGGGTCAGAACTTCACTAGGTACGAAGGGAGCTCCTTCTTCCTCCACCAGAGCGGTGGCCAGCGGTATCAACAGGTCTCGCCAACCCACTTGAGTACTGGAGGGCGGTAGAGCAATTTCAGTAGTGCCCGAGGTCACTCTCCATCCGTTCTCGAAGTGCACTTCCATACCCAAGACTTCCGCCAAATCCAGCAAGCTAAAGTAGAGCTGCCCATTATGGCTCATATAATCCACTGAACTGGTCACTTCAGTATCATAGACGAACAACCGCCACTGCAGACTGCCCTCCACCAATCTTAAGTAGGTATCTGTGCTATCACGGAAGTAGAACTCGCCTCGGTAGTAAAAGGGGTCTTGGCCGAACAAGCCTGGCACTCTCCATTTCTCAACCACCTGGGAGGACTGCAGCTCAAAGAGGGAAATCCCTGTTACCATAGATATGCTCAACAGCCCTTCTTGGGGAACATAGATGAGGTGCTCTCCCAGGCCATTGGCCTCAAACTGCCTGTTCGCCTCCACCCCGTCGCCGCGCCAGCGCCAGGAATAGAGCATTTTCTGGCTGGTAACCACCAACCACTCAGGCGATGCAGAATTGGGCAGGGCCACCAGGCTTTCCACTGCGCCCCAAGGATAGTTTTCCCATATGGCTGCAAATTCTTCTTCGTGCCAGGTCATCACTGCCACATAGCCTGAACGGAGGGCATAAATCAAATCGGGAAATCCGTCGGCGTCTATGTCCAGGACTTCAACTCCCACTACCAGCTCGCCAGGGGGGCTTTTCCACAACGGATAGAGGCTGCCCTCAAAGGACAGGTAGACATAGGCCTCTCCCTTGTCGGTGAGTGCCACCAGGTCTCCCCAGCCATCGTTGTTGAAATCGTGAATCCCCAGGCGGTGAATGGTATCCCACAGGTACTGGGCATGGCCGTGCCTTTCCCACACACCGTCCCGTTCCGTGAACAAGTACAGGGCTCCGCCCCGATCGGTACTAACCGCGAGGTCATTCCGGAAATCTCCGGTAACATCACCCACAGCCAAGGCGGTAACTCGCCCAGAAAGCTCATCTATCACCAGGCGGAGTTCACCCTCCTCTAGGAGGTACACACTGTGATCTTTACCCACCAGCAGATTCTGCTCTCCCTGCCCAAACAGGTCAGCAACCACCACATGGGCACCGTGCAGGTCTGGTTCTGCTACGGCTATGTAAGACGCTGCCGCAGATGCACAGTAGAACAGCATCACGAGAAACACTGCGCAAACCGTTCTCTTGAGCAATGGCCTCCCCCTCTCCATAGACCCCTATGGAGTATTACGCACAACCATTTGGTAATCCTGCTAAAAAACCTACAGCATTCCGCTGTAGGTTTCTATGCTTTAAATAAATGGTCGGGGCGACAAGATTTGAACTTGCGACCTCTACCACCCCAAGGTAGCGCGCTAGCCAAGCTGCGCCACGCCCCGACGCAATAATAAGGATATCACGTTCTAGAGAAAAAGGCAAGTCATTTTGCGGTATCCAGCTCAAATTTTCGGTGGCACGCTCTCACAGCTTCCGCACAGAATGCCCGGGGTACCAGGCACGATACCTTGATCTCCGAAGTGGACACTACAAACACGGGCACATCAGCCTCGTTCAGGGCTTCAAACATCTTCGCAGCCACACCAGGGTTAGTCATCATACCTGCACCGACAATGGACACCTTGGCCACGTTGTCATCGGCCAGCACTTCCCACTCTTCATCGGCCTGGAGCCTTTCAATAGTGCTCAGGGTCTCAGCCAGATCCTCCCTTGTTACGGTAAAGCTCAGATGAGTTGTGCTCTTCGAGGCAGCCGCCTGGACAATCATATCCACATTAACCCCCGCTTGGGCGAGGGCTGAAAAGATATGGTAGAGTGTATTAACATCACTGGGGATTCCAGCCAGTGTTATCTTGGCACAATTCTCGTCAGCGGCAACTCCTGTAACCGTGATCTCCCGTTCCACTGAATCCACCTCTTTCACCTTGGTTCCTTCGTCCATGTAGAAGCTCGAGCGCACATGGAGAGTTACTCCATAGATGGCAGCTACTTCAACTGCCCTAGGCTGGAGAATCATAGCCCCCAAAGAGGCAAGCTCCAGCATTTCCCCATAGTCCACTTCCGCCAGTTTCCTGGCCTCAGGCACTAGACGGGGATCTGCGCTGTAAACGCCATCCACATCTGTATAGATCTCACAAAGGTCAGCGTCCAGCGCGGCAGCCACGGCCACAGCCGTGGTGTCGGAACCACCTCGGCCTAAAGTGGTAATATCTCCGTTCTGGGTTCTGCCTTGGAAGCCTGCCACAATGACTACCTGTCCCTGCTCCAGCTCGCGCTTGATCCTGTCGCCATCCACCATGCGGATCCTGGCCTTGGTATGCTGAGTATCAGTCATGATACCACCCTGTGGTCCGGTCAGGGAAATAACCGGCTGGCCTAAGGCATCGATGGCCATGGCCAGGAGTGCTATGGAAACCTGCTCTCCTGTGGCCAGGAGCATGTCCATCTCCCGTTTAGGCGGATTCTTAGAAATGGCTTTAGCCTGCTTAATGAGCTCATCAGTGGTGTTGCCCTGGGCGGAAACCACAACAACCACTTGGTTTCCCTGCCGCGCAGTGGCCACTACCCTGCGGGCAACTCCCATCACCTTTTCCGTATCTGCAACAGATGAACCACCGTATTTCTGCACAATTACTGCCATATTCCCTGTCCCCCAATCAGCTAGTATTAACATAGCATATTGTGACCTGGGAGACAATTAACGGGCAGTAAAAAAGGTGAGAACAACAATGCTCTCACCTGGTCATTTGGTGCGGCTAGAGGATGATGCAGATTAAGCCGCCGCTTCCTTCGTTGATGATCTTGGTCAAGGTCTCCTGCAGTTTCTCTTGGGCGTTCTCCGGCATGCGGTAGAGTTTGCTGTTGATCCCTTCCCGCACCATGTCTTGGAGGGAACGGCCCAGGAAATCTCTTTCCCACAGCACATTGGGATCCCGCTCAAACTCCTCCGTTAATGAGCGGATCAGCTCCTCACCCTGTTTTTCAGTTCCTACAAAGGGTGTGACTTCAGTTTGTATACTAGCCTGCACCATATGGATGGAAGGTGCACTGGCTGTAAGCTTGATACCGAAGTTGCGTCCCTGCTTAATCAACTCGGGCTGTTCAAAGGTGATATCTTCCAGACTGGGAATGACAATTCCATAACCAGTCTGCCGCACATGGTCCAGCGCGGCAGACAGCTTATCGTACTCGCGCTTTGCCACAGTCAAGTCCTGCATCAGCCGCATCAGGTGGTGATCTCCTTCCACCTCCAGGCCCGTCATCTCCGCCAGTATACCGTAGAAGAGCTGATTATCCAGGACTACACTGAGAGTAACCCTGCCTGTTCCCAAATCAACGCTTTCCAGGCTCACTGCCTGCACATGCTCCGATTCCTGAAACCTCTGCACTGCCAGCTGTTTGACGTCTTTCACTCTTTTCAAGCGAGCCACCGTTTCCCAAGCCAAATCCTCATAGACCTGGCGGAGCCAATGCTCCCGGCTCAGCTCTTGAACCCATTTCGGCAGGCGTACATTGAACTCCCGGAGTGGGAACTCCATAAGCACCTCGGCAAAAAGCCGCAAAATGTCATCCTGAGTCATGCGCAGGCAGTCCATGGGCATAACGGTGACCCCGTATTTCTCCCGCAGCTCCTCAGCTAAGGACAGCGTCTCAGGGCTGTTGGGATGGATGGAGTTCAACGCCACCACAAAGGGTTTGCCCAGAGCTTGAAGTTCTTCCACCACCCTGCCCTCGGGCTCCTCATACTCACTGCGGGGTAGATCAGCAATGGAACCGTCGGTGGTGACAACCAAGCCAATGGTGGAATGTTCATTGATAACCCGGCGGGTACCCAGCTCCGCTGCATCCTGAAACGGGATAGGATGGTCGAACCAAGGTGTGCGCACCAACCTGGGCCCGGTTTCATCCAGATAACCCTTGGCCCCAGCCACGGTATAACCCACGCAGTCTACCAGGCGAATGCGCGCCTTGGTGTCTTCATCAAACGAGATTTCCACTGGTTCATCCGGGACAAATTTGGGCTCCGTGGTAGTTATGGTTCGTCCCGCCCCGCTTTGAGGCAGCTCGTCTCTGGTGCGTTCCTTGAGATAAATGTCAGTTATGTTAGGCATAACATATAAGTCCATAAACCGCTTGATAAAAGTGGACTTACCTGTCCGTACGGGTCCCACCACGCCTACATAGATGCTTCCAGCGGTACGCTCCGCGATATGGGAAAAAACGCTAAACTTTTCCATTAAGGCTTCCCTCCTAAGTCTAGGCGTCCTCACCGACATGAGGTTGGACAGTATACTATATTACTGCAGGCGGGGAAATATAACCAACCGCCAGCCCGACTTGAGGGAACCTTTGTCAACCATGTGCGTTAGGATTGTCTCAGTGCCGTACTTTCTCACCGAAACGAAACTCAGTGCCTGTTCGCAGGCGCTCAATATTACTGCGATGCCGATAGATGGTCACCACTGCCACCAGTAAGGCTAAACCAAGCTCAAACCACCCTACCTTCAGCACCAGCAGCACAAAGGGCAGACATACAGCTACCACTATGGACGCCAGAGAGATGTAGCGAAACACCAGGAGCACTGTAAGCCAGATCACAAAAAGAATCAGCGCGGCCAGAGGGCGAAAAACCAGCAGAACACCTGCAATGGTGGCTACTCCTTTTCCGCCTCGAAAGCCCAAAAAGACGGGCCAGTTGTGGCCAGCTACAGCAAATGTCCCCGCCAGCAGACTGGAAAAAGGGTCACCTAGGAAGCGCTGTGCGAGGAGGACAGCGACCGCTCCCTTGCCCAGATCACCAATCAGGGTGAGCAGACCTGGAACATAGCCTGCAGTACGCAGGACATTGGTCATACCGATATTGCCACTTCCGTATTGGCGCACATCAATTCGCGACCACCACTTCCCCACCAAAAGCCCAAAGGGAATGCTGCCCAACAGGTAGGCTATTCCCATCACTACGATATGCCTCATTCTTCCCTCTCCTTAGCAACAATCATGATGGGGGTGCCGACAAAACCGTATTCTTGTCGGATGCGGTTTTCCAGATAGCGTGCGTAGGAGAAGTGCAGTAAATCCTTTCTGTTCACATGCAGGATAAAGACTGGAGGCTGAACCTGCACTTGCGCTCCATAGTAGATCTTCAATGGAACACCCTTATCGCTGGGGGGCTGATTCATAGCCACCGCATCTTGGATGATCTCATTCACCCGGCCTGTGGACAGCCGCATATTACGTGCTTCATTGACTGTAAGGCACAGCTCCAGCAGCTGGTTGATGCGCTGCCCTGTTGCCGCCGAGATAAACACCACAGGGGCGTAATCCAGAAACAGCAGCTGCTCCTTGAGCTCCCGTTCGAAATCACGCATGGTGTTCGTTTCCTTCGGCACCAAATCCCATTTGTTTACGGCCAGAATTACGCCCCTACCCTGTTCATGGGCGTATCCGGCAATTCTCTTGTCCTGTTCAGTGAGGCCTTCTGTGCCATCGATCATCACCACTGTGACATCTGAACGTTCGATGGCCCTGAGAGTCCTTACAACACTATAGTATTCAACATCTTCCTCCACCTTGCTCTTGCGGCGCAGGCCCGCCGTATCAATAAGCGTCAGGTTCTGCTCCTGGAACACCACCCGAGTATCAATGGCATCCCGAGTGGTTCCCGGAATATCCGAAACGATGACACGCTCCTCGCCCAGCACCTTGTTCACAAGGGATGACTTGCCCACATTGGGTCTCCCCACGATGGCTATCTTCAGGGAATCGTCTTCTCCCACATCAGCGTCTTCGGGGAAGTGGGCAACCACCGCATCGAGCAGATCCCCAATATTCCGCCCATGCTCCGCGGAAATGACTATGGGTTCGCCCAATCCCAGAGAGTAAAAATCCACAGACGCTTCCCAAGCACTTTCTGTGGATTCAACCTTGTTTACACACAGAATGACTGGCTTGCTGCTGCGGCGCAGGATGTGGCTGATCTCCTCATCCACTCCTGTGAGGCCCGCTCGTCCATCCACTAAGAAGATGATTACATCAGCCTGTTCAACCGCGAGCATGGCCTGGTGTCTTACCTGCCGCGCAATTATATCTTCTTCTCTATCAATACCGCCGGTGTCTATAACAGAAAAGTGCTTGTTAAGCCATTCGGCATCACCGTAGATGCGATCCCGGGTTACCCCTGGCTGGCCTTGTACAATCGCAGTCTTATCCCTTGTCAGGCGGTTAAAGAGAGTGCTCTTCCCCACATTGGGCCTTCCCACAATAGCTACAATCGGTCTACTCATCCAAACCTCTCCTCAGAAGCGTTCAATCCTAGAATGGATCCTTCGCTATCTGCTCCGCAAATCCTCCTCTCCTGCTTAATGCTGCACTACCACCAATACCCCATTCTGGAGATCATGCACAGCAGCGCCCAAGACTTTCGCGATCAACAGGGCTACCTCATGCTGTTCCTCCTCATCGTGGGCAAAGAAGATGGGAGCTCCTCCTCCCACCTGTGTTTTGTCCAGTGCTACCACAGCCAAAATCAGTTTCATCCCTGCTACCTCTCAATCCATCATCTTTCCCGCCACGGAAGTAAGGGGCTTGCGCACAGCTCCTTCCAAGACCGGCACATGCCGAATGGCAGTCAAAAAGGCATCTTGGTCGTCTTCAGAAGGAACCATTACGATATACAGACACCCGCTGGCGGGATTTCTGCGCACCATGGGAATGAACTCTTGCTCACCAACATCCATGTAGACTCCCACCATAGAGGAAACGTCATGGGCAATGGCCTGCATCTGCCCTAGGTTGGCCAGGGTGGCCTTAGCGTTTGGGCCTTTGGGAATGATTTTCGCCGCCAAACCCCGCTCCCTGTATACCGAGCGAGCTGAGGGCAGGCCAACATTCATCAAGACCGTATCTTCCACCTTTAAGAGGGCTTCATCGAACTGAAGTTTGGTGAGTTCGACGTCAGCGATGTCGCCGATGCGTTGTCCCCTCATCAGCTGGCTCAAGAGCAGAACCATGACGGCGCCAGCGGCCGCGCAGACGGCAATTCGCCACAGGATGGCTCCCGAGAAGACTTCAGATACAATGGCCACACCAAGCGCCGCCCAGATAGCTAGGTAGTTGCGTGCTTCAAATACCCTGGCTATTCCTTCAATGTAGGCGGTCCCCCTTTTCACCATTTCGGTGGACTCCATAGCTCCCAGGGTAGCCCGTTCCACATTGCGAACCTCCCTAAACTGAGAAGCAGCCAGGATCAAGAAAGAGACCGCGGAGTACTCCTTCTCCATAACCGCGGGAACGATCACTGCGCCAATTGCGGCGCCGATGAAACCGACAAAAAGATGGATGGCCCAGCCCTGAGGGTAACTGGGATACTGCCTGTAGTCACGGCGCAGCATGTATAAACGGGCTGAAAAGCCCGCCAGAGTAGCGATAACCAAGGTGAAGATGTACTTCATTGCTCATCATCCGTATCATGTTCCCGCTCCTCCAGACCCGCTTCTTTGCGGAAGAAGCCCGCCAGGGAACCGATTCTGCCCTGACTGATCAGGAGAAAGGCGCCGCCCACTACACCAACCACTGCCAGGGTCCAGACAAGGGATCGGCCCGCTCCTCCTCCAATTTGCTCCTCTGCCTCCTGCTTGGTTCCCGGTGCAAGGCCAGCTGCAGCAGGAATCACCTTGCCGAATAACTGGGCAGCTTGTTTGGCATGGTCCAACCGGTTGGTATGGGCTCCGAATTCAAGGAGTATTGTTTTGGGGCCCAAGTCCTGATTGTAGTTGCCCTTGGCATCAAAAATCCCTTCGATAATGCCAGGATAGAGCTTGTCACCGGCAGCCTTGATCCGTTTGGCATACTCCAGATTCGCCTCCCTGTTCTGATTCTGCCGGCCCACTACGATGCGCACCTTAGTGACTGGTACGCCGTTGACCTCAGCCTCGTAAACCTCTGGGGGAGTTGCATCCCGGTGCACATCAATGAGGGTATCTGGTTGTTTCTGCAGCAGTTCCACCGCGGTTCGCCGGGACCGCACATAAGCCTGACCGTCATGGGGGATATGGCTGTTATCTGACCAAAAAACCTCCACACCTTGTTCTTTGAGGGCATCTGCCAGGGCTCTACCCACCTCGAGTACATCGCCTTCTCCGTCGTCACGGGATTCTGTTCCGCTGGTGGGTACATAGGATTCATCGTTGTGAGTATGGTAGATCCCTACCACACCGGTACTCTCCTTAGCCTGCGCTACCTGTGCGCCCATCAGCTCCACACTGATATCCGGCAGATCAATTGTTTCCACATAGCGGACCCTTACCAGATCACCTTCTGTATTGACCACTTCATACAAGCGGTTATCAGCGGAAATATAGCGGTCTCCAGGGTCGAGTTCTCTTCCGGTCATGGTGATTGTTTTTCCGGTCTCATCTACAAGTGTGTAGTAGCCGCCGTCACGCCTTTCCTCAGCCCCTACTGTCAAGGGCACGCAGAGAGCAACAAGTAAACACGCAATGACAATGCCTCGGCGAACATCGCTTTTCATCACTCCTCACCTCCTCCTTCAATGCGTTCCCTGGTCTCGCCCACGAACTCTGCCAAGCCCACTGCAATTAAACCAGAGACGATCATGGCATCGAACACACCTGCTCCACCTAGAACTACCCGGGTGGGCATATTGGACAGCAGTGCTTGGCCGAAATGAATCAGATCCACCACAAACAGGCCCAAAACCCCGGCAATAAAAGAGGCTCTCCTGGAACGCCCTGACAGATACCCCACAATCCCCGCCACAATGCTGAACAGCCAGAGCGGGTCGATAAAGAGATAGGGACTGGAAGGGTCGAAATCGGTGAACTGGCTTACGCCATAGATAATCCCTCCAGTAACCAGAGCTGCCACAAGGGAGCGGATCCTCTCTCTGGCGGTATCAGCTTTGATCAGAAGATAGACAGTTAGGCCCAGGGGAACCAAACCTCCCCCCAGGTTGATACCAACACTGGTCCGACCGGTGCTGAGCGGAAGAGTAATGAAGCTTCCTCCTATCATCAGGGCAATGGCGATGAGTGCCTGAGTGTCGGTTAAGCGCAGGCGGTCCAGTAGACGCTGCCCCACGCCGAAGTAGATCAGCGCGGCAATAATCAGCAATAAGGCGGTGCCAATGGGCATGCAGATCCCTCCCCTGAAGTGTAAGGCACTTGGTCTTAGTGTTCCCGGGGGCAGGCGCTGTATCCACAAAAAAATCCCGCAGGTTAAACCTGCGGGATTCTTCCCTATCGTTATTCTTCTGTTGTGACTATCTGTCTCCGTCCTTGAACAAGTCACCAAACATGTCGCCAATGTTGGTGGTCAGCTCTTCACTGGACGTACCCTCAGTCAAGTTTGGTTGAGCCTGTTTCGGCTTGGGCTGGACCTGTGGTTTAGGCTCCAGTTCCTTAATGCTTAAGCCAATGCGGCGAGCATCAGGATCTACGCTGATAACCTTGGCCTCTACTTGATCGCCAGATTTAACCACATCTTCAGCCTTAGCCACATGCTTGTGGGAAAGCTCGCTGATATGCACCAGGCCTTCCACACCGTCTTCCAACTTAACGAAAGCACCGAAGTCTACTACCCTTGTCACTTCGCCGGTTACTTTCTGACCAACCTCATAGCGGTCTGCAACGGTGGACCAGGGATCGGGAATGGTCTGCTTCAGTCCGAGGGAAATTCTCTCTCTTTCCTTATCAACACCAAGAACCATTACTGTAATCTCATCACCCTCGGCAACTACATCGGAAGGATGATTTACCCGGCTGTAAGCCATTTCGGAAACATGAAGAAGCCCTTCTACCCCATCGCCGATATCAACAAAGGCACCGAAATCAGTAAGGCGACGGACAATACCCTTAACCTTCATTCCCTCTTGGAGGTTGGCAAAGGCTTCGTCTTTAGCTTTGGCGTGTTTCTCTTCCAGCACTACCTTATGGGAGAAGACCACATTGTTCTTGGAGCGATCAAGCTCGATGATCTTCAGCTCCAAGGTCTGGCCGATGTACTTCTCCAAATTGTCCTCAAATCCGCGAGAAACATGGCTGGCAGGGATAAAGCCGCGGACGCCTACATTGACCAGCAGGCCGCCCTTGACTACCTGAACTACCTTGGCCTCCAAAGTCTCACCAGACTCGTAAAGGTTCTCCAGTTTCTCCCAAGAAAGGTCGGCATCGGCACGCTTCTTGGACAGGACAACATTACCTTCGGAGTCATCTACCTTTAGGACCTTTACGTTGATCTCCTCGCCTACACTCACCAGATCCTCTGGATTGGCGTTGGCGATAAAGCTGAGCTCATTAAGTGGTATGCGCCCTTCGGATTTATAGTCGATGTCTACTAACACCTCATCGTTGGAGATCTGCACTACCTTACCTTTGATAATGGCTCCAGGCGTGGGCATTTTGACATCATATTCACTCATTTGGGCTTCGCTGAGTTTTGCCTCCTCCTGCGAAGGTTCTTCAACCTGCCCAGTGACGGCTGCCACTTCTTCCACGGCTTCTGCTTGATCTGCGGTGGCTTCTTCCACCGGTGCTTCGACAGTTTCTACTGTCTCTTGAACAGTCTCTGTCACTTTTTCTTCGCTGAATTCACTCATTCTTGTAAGTACCCCCTCAATTAACCAATCTGGAGTAGAGGCTCCGGCCGTAACTCCAGCCCGCTGCACCCCAGCAAACCACTGGCTCTGCAGTTCATCTGGTGTTTCGATATGATATGTAACCGTGCCCTGCTCCTGACATAATTCGGCCAATCTTTTTGTGTTGGCGCTGTTTCGACCTCCAATTACAACCATAACATCCACTTTGGCGGCCAATTCGCGTGCCGAAGTTTGCCGCTGTTCGGTAGCAGTACAAATGGTATCAAAGGCTTTCAGGTCCTCCACTTTCCCCTCCAGTTCATCCACACATGCCTGGAAGTTCTGAACTGATTGGGTCGTTTGTGCTATAATACCGACGCGACTTGCTATCGGCAGCTCTCGGATCTCTTGAGGGTTACTCACAACATACGCGGTTTCACCGGCATAACCCAAAATGGCTTGTACTTCTGGATGAAACCTGTCACCAACAATTATGACTTGATACCCTTCGTCTTTCAACTGTCTTGCCCACCCCATAGCCCTGTGCACAAAAGGACAGGTGGCATCGACAACATCGTAACCGAGTTCCTTCAGCTCTTCCATGACCTTTGGTGCAACACCATGAGATCGGACAATTACTACTCCTGAACTTACTTCACCAGGCTGGTCCATCACACGCACGCCTTGCGTCTCCAGTTGGGCCACGACCTGGGGGTTATGGATAAGTGGACCTAAAGTGTGTATCGGAGTGGCCGAGTCGACTTCGCTTATAACCTTGGAGGTCATATTCAACGCTCGTTTGACCCCAAAGCAAAAGCCCGCGGCATCTGCCAATACAATTTCCACCCTTCCCCCTCCCTTATTATGCCTCCAAAAAAGGGACTCTAAACAAGCGTCCGTCATTGTATTTCTCTGCGTTCTTTATTATTCCTGCTTAATAGGCAACTAAATTCGGCGGAAATCGCTTTTGTTCCTTCCAGTACCTCGGCTTTGCTGGCCCGCCGCGGCCCTCCTAGATCAATGGGGCGTCCAAAAACCACCTTCAAGGGCCTGCGGAGCCTGAAGGGCCGGAAACCGGACACTACCACAGGAACTACTGGAACCCCGGTTTTGATGGCAATCAGGGTCGCTCCTCCCTGCAGGGGCAGCAGATCCTCCTCGGTGGTATTGCGGGTGCCCTCTGGAAAAATCCCAAGCAGATGGCCTGCGCTTACCCTTTCTTGAGCGATCCGAATCGCTTCCCTGTCAGCCAGCCCCCGGCGTACAGGAAAGGCGTTGAGCCTAGTAAACAAAAAACGCAGCAGGGGATTTTGGAACAACTCTGCCTTCCCCATGAAGTGCAAAGGGCGTTTGATGGCTATGGCAATCGCCACCGGATCGAGCATGGTGGTGTGGGTCCCAGCGATGATGGCGCCACCCTGCTGGGGGACATTTTCCAAGCCCGAAACATCGAGACCACATAAAACAAGAAAAACCAAACGTACGATGGCTCGAAGCAACCTATACATCCCTATCTGCCCCCCTGATTATGGCCAACACCTTATCAACTACATCCTCGATACTTAAGTGTGTTGTATCTACCTCAATGGCATCTTCAGCCTTTCTGAGGGGGGAGTTCTCCCGCGTGGAGTCTAGGTGATCGCGTTGGCGAATCTGCTCTTCCAGCTCCAGAATATCCACGTCATGGCCGTTTCTCTGCATCTCCCGCATGCGCCGCCTCGCCCTTTCCCCGACACTTGCCTGCAGGAAAATCTTCCAGTTGGCATCGGGCATGACTACTGTGCCTATGTCTCTGCCGTCCATAACAATTGACCCCTGCCGCCCGATCTCCTTCTGAAGAGCCGCAATGAAGTCCCGCACCTTTTTGTGGCTGGATACCAAAGATACATTGGCATTCACCTCAGGCTGTCTGATCAGAAATGTGACATCCTCGCCATCGAGGTAGATAAGGTTGCTCTTTGTCTCCTGCTCAAAGACGATCTTCAAGTCCATGGACGTTGCTACCCTGAGAAGCGCTTCTTCGTCAGAGCAGGGTACGCCCCTCTGCAGCGCGGCCAAAGTAAGGGCTCGGTACATGGCGCCCGTATCCAGATAGCGCAATCCTAAACGTTTAGCCAGCAAACGGGCGATTGTGCTTTTCCCGGCCCCAGCCGGGCCATCTATGGCAATTTTCACTCTCAACATTCACCTCTTCTGTACAACTCGGCGGCACTAGGAAGACGAAGATAAATCCACACTATGGGCAGCACAATAACCAGTTGAAAACGCTGCCTGTAAATTGAAACCGCCGGTCACCCCATGCACATCCAAAACCTCTCCGCAGAAGAACAAGCCCTGCACCTTCTTGGATTCCATGGTGCGCGGGTTCACCTCTTTCACATCCACCCCGCCAGCAGTGACAATGGCTGCCGCGATGGGAAGGGTTTTGGAGATAGTCAGGGGCAAGCTCTTCAAAAGCCGCCGCAGCCCAACCCTTTCCGCTCTGGTAATCTGATGGCACTGTTTTTCAGGATCGATCCCAGACAGGGCAATCAGAGTGGGAATCAGGCTCTTGGGCAGCAGCTTGTCTAGGGAATTCTTGAACTGCTTGCGGGAAAACTGCTCAAAATCCCGTAACAGCCTCTGGTCCAGCTGCTCTTCACTGAGGGCGGGCTTCAGATCAATGAACGCCCGGAGGCTGGAAGCGCTTTCCTTCAGCCAGAGGCCAATCTGTTCACTCGCGGTGAGCACAATAGGCCCTGTTAGGCCAAAATGGGCAAACATTAATTCGCCAAAGTGCTTGACTCTTCCTCCTTGGGGGTTCTCCACTATGAACTCAACATTCCTCAAGCTCAGCCCGGCTAGTTCGGTGGCCCATTCTTCTTCTACCTTGACTGGTACCAGCGCTGGCCTAGGCTCCACAACTCTGTGGCCGAGGCTTCTAGCCCAAGCAAGTCCGTCGCCCGTGGAGCCAGTCCCAGGGTAACTCAGTCCGCCAGTAGCCACGATAACAGCATCAGCTGGAAACCATTTTTCCTGGCCACCAGCGACACTGATGACGCCGCGAATGTGCCCTGAGGAAGACCGCTCTATGCTTACCACCTTATGTCCCAAATGGATTCTGGCGCCACTCATACGAGCAAATCGCTCCAGCGCATCAGCCACTTCATGGGCATCATCGGAAACTGGGAAAACCCTCTGCCCCCGCTCTACTTTCAGTGCAACACCAAGCTTTGCGAAAAACTCCATGCAATCTTGGTTGGAAAAGCGGTGCAGAGCACTATACAAAAACCTACCGTTCCCAGGATAATTGGCTGGGAAATCTTCTAGGGGCATATTATTGGTAATATTGCAGCGGCCTTTACCTGAAATGCGCATCTTCGAAGCTGTCCGGCCCATTTTTTCCAAGACATGCACATCAGCACCTCTCTTAGCCAAAAAGCCCGCTGCAATAAGTCCTGCGGCGCCGGCACCGATTACAACGACCTGGGTATTCATAGTCCCACAGCCTCGAACAGCCTCTTAATCTCCTGGGGCCGCAGCGGGCGGTATTCACCCGCGGCAAGCCCCCTGAGGTTTAGGGGGCCTATGGCTTCCCTGGTTAAGCGCAGCACTTCGTATCCCAAAGCGGCGCACATGCGCCTGACCTGTCGATTGCGCCCTTCTGTAATGGTGATGCGGATAACCGAACTACCCCCATCAACCTTAAGCAGCTCCACCTGAGCTGGTGCAGTGGGGCCATCTTCCAGAGTCACGCCAGTCCTGAGGCGGTAAACGGCATCCATAGTGATCTCACCGTTAACTCTCACCCGATAGGTTTTGGGCAGTTCAAACTTGGGATGCATCACCCGATAGGCAAGTGCGCCATCATTGGTCAACAGCACCAGACCCTCTGAATCATAGTCCAAACGCCCCACAGGATAGATGCGCTCCGCAACTGGCACCAAATCCAGCACACTGCGGCGGGAAAACTGATCCTTGCTGGTGGTGACATACCCACGGGGTTTGTTGAGGATAAAATAGCGCTTGGCCTCCCTGCGGCCTAAGGGCTTTCCATCAACCAAGATGCTGTCCTGGGTGGGGTCCACTTTTTGCCCGAGAACCGCTGGCTTCCCATTTACTGTAACGCGGTTATCCTTGATCATTTCTTCGCAGGACCGGCGGGAGCCTAGTCCTGCTTGGGCCATTACCTTTTGCAGCCTTTCCACCGCATACGCCCCTTTCAGTCCAATAATACCCAACTTCCCGTTAAACCGCAAGAAAAAAGAGGGTCTCCCAGCTGGAAACCCTCTGTACAAGCCCTATCTACACCTTGTAGGTCGTCCTCAGCACTCCATCTGTCACCCGTTCACCCTTAACCATGCCTTGAATTCTGTCCAGGAACTGGGGAACGGCATCAATCAGGCGGTCATAGATTGCCGACTGATTCACTGGCAGCAGGCGCACACTCTCCTTGGCCACCACCAAGAACGCCACTGGATTAAGGGCTATACCTGCACCGCTGCCTCCTCCAAAGGGATGGCCAGCGTCAGCCCCCTTGGCTGCTGCAAACTCGCTTCCCCCTGCCGCAAATCCGAAACTCACCCGGCTCACAGGGACAATTACTGCTCCGTCAGGCGTTTCCACAGGGTCACCGAGAATGGTATTTACGTCCACCATGGTTTTTAGGCTTTCCATGGCGGTCTGCATAAGGCCTTCAATAGGATGTCTGTTATTCATCACTCCGCTCCTTTAGCCCGTAGTTCTTGCCCGCAAAGCGACGGCTGCCCGTCGTAATTCGTTGATTATAATCTGACCCAGTCTGAACTGGAATATACAGTGCAGGTAGAGCCCTAGGCGAACCTTTTCATAGTCAGGCCTTACAGTCACCTTGGGTACCGTCTTCAGCCTGTTGCTGGCACTCAAACCGGCAAAGAAGGGGCCAAGGATACTCCAGAACCCACCACAGCCAAGGGCGCTGAGCAGAGGATCTCCAATACCAATGATCGCCTGGAGATGAAACAACTCCACAGTCTGTAAGAAACTGTCCATCAACCGCAGGCCCAATTGCAGACTGCGCAAAGCCTGTTTAGGGTTCTGCAGGTTGCGCTCGCGGACTTTCTGGGCCATACTGCCCATAAGATGCTTAGGAATTGCCAGAAACATCCCAGCTAAACCCAGGCGGAGCACAGGCTGTACATCTTGCCCCTCCATAGTCAGCTCTACTTCTACCTGAAAGGGGGCAACAATCAGTATGAAAAAGAGCAATAAAAAAAGACCGAGCAGCATGGGGCACCTCCACTCAGTCTTAATCTACCATCATTTTCATTCGCTTATGCTTCGCAGGGGAAGTTCATCGGCACTCGCCAGACCGAAATGCTCTAAGAACTTCGCTGTCGTCCCGTAGAGAATGGGTCTGCCAGGTCCTTCTTTTCTGCCCACTTCGCAGATGAGTCCCCGTTCTAACAGGCTATTCAGAGCGCTGTCTGAACGTACCCCGCGAATCTGTTCGATTTCGGCCTTGGTCACCGGCTGTTCGTAGGCGATGATGGCCAGTGCTTCGGTGGCCGCCGGCGACAGGGGAGCATGAATCACGGGACGGCCCAGCTTTTCAATCCAGGGAGAAAGCTCAGGTTTGGTTACCAGCTGGAATCCCCCGCCCACCCGGCGGATGGTCAGGGCTCCATCAGCATACCTGCTGCGAATGTCTTCCACCAGGGCTTCTACAGCAGGCGGATCCAAGCCAATAATCTCAGCGATCTCCTGAGCACTGAGGGGACGGTCAGCTGCAAAAATGAGCCCTTCCACCACCACCCTCGCCTCTGCCAGCTTCATGCGTTTACCTCCAGTTCCAATGCATAGGGTTGAATCTTGATGTCTCCGAACAACGTGTTCTGCGCCACCCTAATCTCCCCAAGACGAACCAACTCCAAAATGGCGAGAAAGGTGCCTACGATCTCCATGGGCGTATTGTCTTTCACCAAGGCCCGAAAACTCACCCGGGGTTTGCCCACCAACTGCAAGCGTACTAGTGCCATCCGCTCTTGCAGCGAAATTCCAGGGGATATGGTGTGTACCGGGGGTTCTTTCGCCAGCTCCCTCAGGAGGTGATCATAGATCTCCCGCAGCTCCTCCAAGGCCAGCTTCCCCACTGGCTGGGTGTAAATGGGCGCAAGATCGTATAAAGCGACGGACTGCCCCTTGGTGTAATAGCGGGACGCCTCCAAGTAGCGCTCCTGGAGGAATTCTCCCACTTCCTTAAAAAACTTGTAGCGGAGCAGCTGCTGCACCAACTCCCTGCGGGGATCCTCCGCCTCTTCCTCCTCTTCTTCCACAGCTTGCTCCTGGGGAAGGAGCAGGCGCGACTTTAAGCGGATCAGGGTCGCCGCCATCACCAGGAATTCACCGGCGATGGCCAAGTCCTTCTCCTGCAAAGAATAGAGGTATTCTAGGTACTGCTCGGTAATGGTGGCTATGGGGATATCCCAAATATCCACCTCGTTCTTGGCTATTAAATCCAGGAGTAAGTCAAAGGGCCCTTGGTAGACCTCCAATTGTACTACGTATCCCATTTTGACACCTAGAGCGACAACCGCACCAACAGCTGGGATAAAGCACTGTAGATGGGGTTAATAATCAACCTGGCGCCACCAGAGATAAGCAGGACAGCCAAAAGCACCGGCCCATAACGGGCCAGTTGGGCATACCTATAGGAGGCCCGTGGAGGCAGCAGGCCTGCTAGAATATGGGAGCCATCAAGGGGCGGAATAGGTATCAAGTTAAAGGCTGCCAATCCCAAGTTTACCTGCACGTTTATGAGCAGGAACACCAGGAATGTGCTGGTAAAGGCGGTATAAGGCAGGCGGGGAGCCGCAATTCTCAACGTGTTGTAGAAAAGCCAGCCCAAAATGACATTGGCCAGAGGACCCGCTAAAGACACGAGCACGATGCCCTGGCGCTTGTTCTTGAAGTATTGGGAGTTGATCATAACCGGCTTGGCCCAGCCGATTCTAAACAGAATCAGCATAATGGTGCCCAGCGGATCAAGATGAGCGAGGGGGTTTAGGGTTAAGCGCCCTTGATACTTAGGTGTTGGATCACCCAGTTTATATGCTGCATAGCCATGCCCAAGTTCATGAAAGGAAATGGCCAGGAGAATGGCTGGCACAGCCAAAATGATCTGCTCGAGACTCGGCATCAGGAAAACCTCCATTCATCGCTCCTTTCCATAGTAGCATAAAAAGGAGGTAACCGCCATATGCCCCCCAAACATTTGCTAACTCCCATGCTGCGTCCCGACCTGCCCGCAGCGCGATCCCCAACTAGCAAGAAATGCACCATCACGCCAGATCTCTGAGATCTCGCAGTTGTTTGGGCAGCGGCGGCATTCGTAGGTGCGGTTAGTGACATCACAGTTCACAGCCTGCTCCAGGCCGAAAAACCTGGTTTCTCCGCTGCTCTTCTCCAGCTCCTCCTTAGCCAGGAGGGCAGCTCCCACCGCTCCCATCACATCATAGTGGTCTGGGACATGGACGGGCTGGTTCAGAGCTAGTTCGAAGGCGCGCTTCATCCCGGCGTTAGCAGCCACACCCCCTTGGAAGAACACCGTGGGGCGCAGCTCTTTGCCGCTGGCCAAGTTGTTCAAAAAGTTGCGGACCATGGCGGCACATAATCCGGCCAGAATGTCAGGGATGCCCATCCCCAGCTGCTGCTTGTGGATCATGTCAGTTTCAGCAAAGACAGTGCAGCGACCGGCTATGCGCACAGGGTTGGAACTGCTCAGGGCCAAGTCCCCGAAATTTTCGATGGGAACCCCTAAGCGAGCTGCCTGCTGATCCAAAAAGGAGCCCGTTCCCGCGGCGCACACCGTGTTCATGGCAAAATCCACGACAACGCCGTCACGCAGCACAATGAGCTTGGAGTCCTGTCCTCCAATCTCCACAATAGTGGATACCGTGGGATCGCTATGCAAGGCAGCGGTGGCATGGGCTGTGATCTCGTTCTTAACAATATCTGCCCCCAACATGGCTCCAGCTAGCTCCCTCCCGCTGCCGGTGGTGCCGACTCCGCGTATCTCCCACATACCCTCCTCGGCGATAAGGGACAATCCCTTTTTCAAGGCAGCCAGGGGTGCACCTTGAGTCCTCAGGTACTTTTTCCACACCAATGAACTGCGCGAATCCTCCCCATCTAAAAGCACGAGGTTAGTACTGACACTGCCCACATCAATTCCCAGATAAACAGGCCGACCTTTGCTTGCCAAGCGCATCCACTCTCCTTTGCAGCAGGTCCACAAAGGCCTCCAGCCTTGTCTGAAATCCAGACTCACCCATATGTTCATCCACCACCAACGAAAGGATGGGTATCTGCTCATCCTTGCTCAGGCGCGGAAGAATGCCCCTAGCCACAATTTCTGGCATGCAAGATAGGGGCAGAATGTGTACAATGCCGTCCAGGTTCTGCCTCGCCAGGGCCACGCTTCTTGCAACGCTCTCCAGGCCATGACCGCCGATAAACCCTGATAAATACCCTGAGGCCAAACGACGTAGGGGGCGTAAGCTGTACAAGCCCAGTGCCTTTCTAAAGATGTGGTTCTCAACCCACTCCCGAAGGCTGATAGTCCTAACCACTTCCACACCCAGTTCGCCTAAGCGTTCTTCCACACCGAGATTGGCAAATGATTCCACCACAGTATAGATCTCCCCCAGCAAACCCACCCTCAGCAGATGGGCACGTTCTGGCCCCATGATAGCCCTAAATCCCACCTCAGCCTCCTCTACGATCTGCTGCACTTCATGAACAGTTTCGGCCTCCCTCAACCTGGCAAGCTGTTCTTGGAGATACCTGGAGGCTGCCCCGGAGATCTGCTCCCGAGGACGGGCCTTGAGAGCCAGCTCTTCAAGACCCTCCAAGGCCGTCAGTTTGGCCCAGCTGAGGCGCGCCCCATGCAGCAGAGCTTTTGCACTGCGAGCTGCGGCCAGTTTGCGAAATCTCTGGAAATATGTGGCGTAACTACCTCTGGGCACTTCCAGAGTAATGAATTCCACCCGTTTCCCCAAGGCTTCCAGGAGGATCCTTTGGATCTCCCCATAGTAACCTAGGCGACAGGGTCCCCACCCCCCGATCATAAGCACACTGTCTGCTCCCAACTCAAGACCTTCCAGCATGTTCCCTAACACGATTTTGAAGGGGAGACAAAGCTCACCTGGACTGTGCAGACTGCCCAGCTCCAAAGTGTGCCGCGTGGTAGGAGGCGGCGCGATAGGTTCATGTCCCAAACCCCGCAACAAGGCCTCAATGGCGATGTAGGCGTTTCCAAGATGGGGAAAAGTAACCTTCATCCACTCATTTTCCTTTCCAACAGATCGCAGAAGGCTTCCAAGCGGGTAACCAAACCCACCGGGCTGGTGTGCTCATCAAGGTAGATCTGCAAATGGGCGGCTTTGCTGCCAGAGATCCTGCTGCCTACCAGAACACCCTGCATGGCGTGGGCTCCACAGCCGAATGGAGCGATGCTCAAGACTCCATCAATTCTGTTTATGGCCTGCTCCAAAGCCCCCACTGCCCTGCGGGTGCTGGTCCAATAAGGAGGTTTGGCTAGAAAACGAGCTGCTGGCCACGTTATGGCATCTGGATATGCTGCGGCCGTGATCACACCTGTCCCCAGCTCTTCCAGTTTGCGCAGGAGATTCCCGTTGAGATAAGCATCATCGGTGAGATAACGCGGCCCTAAGAGCAGGATGTTCAGCCCCCCTGGAAGGGAGTTGGTGTTCTGCTGGGCCTTCTCCAGCTCATCTTGGACAGCCTTGGCGCGCCGCCACGCCTTAAACGCCTGCAGAGGCGGCTTGAACTGCAGCCCGAAACGCAGATAGCTGAAGGTGGGCTGCCCTTTTCCCCTGCGGGCATCGAGGACTGGAGAGAATAGGCGCACAGTGGCGGGAAGGTAGGAACGCACCAAATCGGGCAGCCCCAAAAGATAAGGGCAGGTATACTCTTTGCGAAAGACACTGATCACCTGTGGCACAAAGAGGAGGTCTAGGCCCTGTTCCACAAGGAAAGTCGCGTGACCAACAAATGCTTTCAGCGGCAGGCAGGCACTCTCCACACAAGTGCTCAGCCCCCGCTGTAAGATATCCTGATTGGTAGGGGGAGAAACCACTGGCTCAAAACCCAGTTCCGCCAGGAAAGTCTCCCAGAGAGGGAAAAAATGGAAGTAATAAAGGGCCCGAGGAATGCCGATTTTGCAGTTCACAGTTACCTCCTACGCTGATCCCGTTGTTGAGCTCGCAGATCCTGCGGTTGGGTGAGGCGTGGACGGACAGCCACCTGTGGAATAGGATAGCGGAATAGTACCCTGAGCAGTGCGGGGCCATCGAAAGGAACCAGCGGCCAGAGATATGGTATACCGAAGGACTTAGTAAGCCCTATCGTGGGCAGGACAACCAAAAGGGCTGCACCCAACCCCCACCAACCAGCGACAACGGCACCGAAGAACAGTACATAGCGGAAGAGACGCAGGGCGTTGCTCAGCTCAATGCTGGGCGTTGCAAAACTGCAGATGGCGGTAATGGCTGTATACAGGATGGCTTCGCCAGTGAACAGGCCGATGGACACCGCTAAATCTCCCAGGATAATGGCGCCCACAATACCTAGGGAGGTGGCAAGGGCGTCGGGAGTATGAATCAAAGCCATGCGAATAAGATCCAGGCCGATTTCAAGCATGAGGAGCTGCAGCCAGAGAGCTAGGCGGCCAGGATCCTTAGGGCCGATGAAATCGATCCAAGGCGGCAGGTTGCGGCTTACCGCCAAAGTGTACCACAAGGGCAGCAGCACCAGGGAGCCAATGATTCCGGCAGTGCGGATCCAGCGCAGGTAGGTGCCAACAGGCGGGTTCTGGAAGTATTCCTCTGCATGCTGAGTAAAATGCCAGAGCGTCACCGGGACGATCAAAGCGAAAGGTGTGGTATCAACCACTATCACCACATGTCCTTCCAAGAGATGCGCCGCTGCCACGTCAGGGCGTTCCGTATAGCGGGTCACGGGCAGGGGGTTAAACACCGTACCCAAGATGTACTCTTCCAGGTTCTTGCCTCCCATGGGGATGGCGTCCCGGTCAATAGCTTCAATGCGCGCCTTCACTTCCTGCACCAAGCTGGGATCGGCCAGCTCGTTGATATACCCGATCATGACATCGGTTTTGGAGCGGCGTCCCACCTGCAGCGCCTCGAAGCGCAAATTTGGGTCACGAACCCTCCTGCGAATGAGGTTGATGTTGAACAGAGCGGTCTCCACAAAGCCGTCACGGGAACCCCGGGTCACCTTTTCCAGGCTGGGTTCAGTTGAGCCCCTGACCACATACTGCCGCACGTCGAAGACAGTGACCTCTTCCAGTCCATCGATGAGCAGCAGCATGGCACCTGACAGCAGCTGATCCATGGCGGCCTCTAGGTCATCTGCGGTGCTCATTTCAAAGAAGGGAATGCCATCCCTAAGGTCCTGCTTTAGTGCGGTCAAGGTCACGCCTAAGCGCGGGATTCCCTGCAGGGCGCGCATGATGTGAATCACCGCTTCATCGTTGACAAAGCCGTCAAAGAAAACCAGGCAGGATTGCTTGTGTGCCACCTTAAACCTACGGAACACCAAATCAAAGGTAACTCCGTAACCGAGCTCGGCTTCGAGTACGGCCAGATTATCCTCTAGCTTCTTAGAGACAGAGAAGCGATCACTGTTCATACCCTCACTCCCTGCAAAAAAAGCCGCCCCTGATCAGAGCGGAACTCTACGGGGCGAAACTGATTGACCACTGGCTCAACGTATGGTTGTGGGCACGAACAGATCAATAATGCCTATCACAAAAGCGGCCAGCAGCGCGCCAAGCACTGAAACCTCCATGGCAGGGACGATGAACTGCGCAGCCCAAATGATCACGGCTGAAACCAAAAATCCCACCACTCCTCTACCATAGGGAGAGACATTCCGACCTAGCAGGCTCTCAACCACCCAGCCCAAGACAGCGATCACTATCGCTGCGAATAAGGCGTGGAAAAAGGATAGAGCCTTGAACCCAGGCAGCAGAAAGCCCACTAACATGAGCACCAAAGCAGAGACGATAAAGCGTATTACAGCACCCATCCAATCCATCTCAAGTCACCCACTTCTAGATTTGCTGGATATAGTGTAACCAAAAAACGGCTTAGTTATCCTAAGCCGCTTCAGTACCCATTAGTTTTCCACTTCAAATGCTACCTGCACATTGGCACGGTAACCCACCAGATCTCCCTGGGGATCCACTTTACCCGTCCAGTTAACCACCTCTACACCTGTGATTCCCCTGATAGTTTTGCTGGCCTCTTTCACAGCCACCTGGACTGCATCTTCCCAACTCAGATCAGACTCGCCCACCAGCTCAATCACCTTGATAACGTTGCCGCCCACAGTGAGCCCCCTTTTTTCCCATAGCATTTCCCCGCTGCAGGATTTTAACCAAGGACTTCTGTGCAGATTCTCAGCAGATTGCCTCCCATCACCTTCTCGATGAGGGCTTCGCTGCATCCTATCTCTTGGAGCATCCCCACCAACTCAGGGATCCGGCTGTAGTCTTCCAAGCCTTCGGGAGTCTGGTAGATGCCGTCAAAATCGGAACCTAGAGCAACGCAGTCTGCTCCACCCACCTTGATCAAGTAGGTGATCTGCTCTACAACATGGTCAATAGACGCTTGGCCACTTTTAGCTAAAAAAGCTGGGCAGAAGTTCACTCCGATCACCCCACCCCGCTCAGCCAGAGCCCTAATCTGTTCGTCAGTGAGGTTTCTAGGGTGATCACACAGGGTTCGGGCATTGGAATGGGAGGCAAGAACGGGATCCTTGCTCAGCTGCACTACATCCCAAAACCCCGGTTCATTGAGGTGAGATACGTCTACCAACATGCCCAGCCGGTTCATTTCTGCCACCACTTCCCTGCCAAAGCGGCTGAGTCCTCCACCATCAGTCCCCTCGAACTGTCCCGCTGCCAAGTCATTGCGGTAATTCCAGGTGAGGGTGATTAGGCGTACGCCTAAGCGGTAAAAGACCCGCAGCGAGGAAAGCTTCCCCTCGAGAGCCTCCCCGCCCTCGATGGCCAGCAGGCTGGCCAGGCGTCCCTGGTTGCTGATTCTGGTGATGTCCTCTGCTGACCCGGCAAAAACAAGGTTGTCAGAGTATGCATCCAGCATCTGCCAGAACAGGTCAATCATGTCCATAGCCCGGTGCATGGCCAGTCCATGGTAGTACGCGGGATCAATAAACGCAGCGAAAAACTGAGCGCCTGAACCTCGGCTCAGGTGGGACAAGTTCACATGTCCGCTAGTCTGCTCCAGGCTTTCTCCAGTGTCAAGCAAGCGCGATAGCGTATCAATATGAGCATCAAAAATGAACACAGCGAGACCTCCCAAAGTCTGTTCTACACGAACAAGAGCCCGCCCAAGTGGGCAGGCCTTCTGCGACATGTCAAATCTCCGCCAATACTATCTTACTATCTTGGTTCCACAATAAGTTTGATCGCGGTTCGTTCTTCGTTGTCAATTACGACATCAGTGAATGCTGGGATGCACACCAAATCCACTCCGCTAGGGGCCACAAAACCTCTGGCAATAGCCACCGCTTTTACGGCCTGGTTTAAGGCACCTGCGCCGATAGCCTGAATCTCAGCACGACCTTCTTCGCGCACCTTCCCAGCAAGCGCACCGGCGACCTTGTTTGGGGTGGAGTGTGCCGACACTTTCAATACTTCCATGTTAATGTGACCTCCTTAGGTGAAAGCGCTACTACTTACGTGGTATCCTCCATTAACTTATTAGATGTATACTGGGAAAATCCTCCTATTATGAGCATTTATTGAAGATTCAGGCGGAAAATTCCTTCTGCACCCCCGGTTTTATTTAACGAAACAACAACTCCACATAAACAAGCTGGTCCCTTAGCTACAGAAAACCTGGTAGGCAGCTGGGTCAAAAACTTGTTTATCACTGTCTCTGGTTCCACGCCCAATACGCTGTCAATGGGCCCGCACATACCCACATCGGTTATGTACGCCGTTCCTTTGGGCAGCAGCTGCTCATCGGCAGTTTGGACATGGGTGTGGGTACCTAGAAGGGCGGCAATCCTGCCATCCAAGTAGCGGGCCAGGGCGATCTTCTCCGACGTAGCCTCGGCGTGAAAGTCAACGATAACATGGGTCACATCTTCGGGTAGAGCAGTCAAAATTTGATCCGCTGTGCGGAAGGGACAATCGTAATCACCCATAAACACGCGTCCAATGAGATTGACCACCGCGACTACCGCCTCAGGGCAGCGATGAATATACACTGACGCCCCAGGAATCTGCGGTGGATAATTGGCGGGCCTCAGGATGCGGGGTTCAGCAGCGATCAAGGAGTACATTTCCTTCTGATCCCAAATGTGGTTGCCGCTGGTTAACACCTGAATCCCCATTTCAAAGAGTTCTTCGGCGACCTTCTTGGTCAGCCCGAACCCACCCGCGGCATTCTCTCCATTGGCCATAACCAGGATTGGCTGATAGGTTTCGATCAGTTCAGGCAAGAACTGCGCCGCAATGCGCCGGCCTGGACGGCCGAAAACGTCACCAAGCATCACTACATTCACTGCCTGCTCACCCCCTGGGCAGTACTGAATACCAATACTCTGCCGTCTTCACGAAATCCTGTTAAGCGTTCCAGCTGACGGGGGGAACCTGCCATGAGCAGCGCTTCTATCATCATCTCCTGCTCCACAGCATCCTCTTCCTGTACTTCAGGCCCCTCTTTGATTACGCTGTCTCCATAGTAATCGAGAATCAGCTGTACTATCAGTTTTAGCTCCACCAACGAAATGCTGGCTATATCGCGGATCACTTCCACCATGGTTAACTGGGCATTCTCTGTCTTCCTCAGCGAAGCGACGGTCGCCTTCCGATCCCGGAGTTGATGAAAAAGCACGAGATGAGCCTCAAAACGTTGGGCAAAATTCTGAAAATCCTGGTGAGCCTCCCTAAGCAAGAAAACCAACCGCAGTGTCCCACTCTCGGGATCACAGTGAATGGTACCTATGTACGGAAAGCGAACTAAAATTGCTATAAAAAGGTCTACTTGAGTGCCATTACGCTCCATCTCTCTCCTCCATCTTACCTGCACTTGCTGGAAAAATAAAACCAGGCAGCTGCCTGGTTCTATTTTGCGTACTCCACAGCGCGAGTCTCACGAATCACGGTCACCTTAATCTGACCGGGGTATTCCAGTTCGGCCTCAATCTTCTTCACAATTTCCCGGCTCAACTGGATGGCAGTGGCATCGCTGACACGATCAGGCTTGACGATAATCCGCACCTCACGGCCTGCCTGAATCGCGTAAGACTTCTCCACGCCGTCAAAAGATGAGGAGATCTCCTCAAGCTTCTGCAGGCGCTTGATATAGCTTTCCAAAGTCTCGCGCCGCGCTCCAGGTCTAGCCGCCGAAATCGAGTCTGCTGCTGTAACCAATACAGCTTCCACGCTTTCAGCCTCGAAGTCACCGTGGTGACAGGCCATGGCGTGAATAACATCTTCGTTTTCTTTGTACCTGCGCAGCAGATCAATCCCAATCTGAATATGTGTCCCTTCAACTTCATGATCGATGGCCTTGCCGATATCGTGAAGCAGTCCGGCACGACGAGCCAATCGTTCATCTACTCCCAACTCTGCAGCCATGATGCCAGCCAAGTGAGCCACTTCAACGGAGTGTTTCAACACATTTTGGCCATAGCTAGTTCGAAAACGCAGTCTTCCCAACAACTTGACAATCTCCGGATGCAAGCCATGCACATCGGCATCTAAGGTTGCCTGCTCCCCAGCATCGCGAATGATCGCATCCACTTCTTTGCGCGCCTTTTCCACCATCTCTTCAATGCGTGCAGGATGGATACGTCCATCTGCAATCAGGCGCTCCAAAGCGATGCGGGCGATCTCCCTGCGCACAGGATCGAATCCCGACAAAATCACCGCTTCAGGGGTGTCGTCGATGATCAGGTCTATACCTGTCAATGTCTCTAAAGCTCTAATGTTCCTGCCTTCGCGGCCGATGATCCTTCCCTTCATGTCATCGTTGGGAAGCGCCACCACTGAAACAGTGGATTCGGCAACGTGATCTACGGCAGTGCGCTGAATCGCGAGAGAAATGATATCACGGGCTCTCTTCTCAGCCTCTTCCCGTGCTTGAGTCTCCAGTTCACGGATTAGAATTGCAGTCTCGTGTTTGACTTCCTCCTCCACCGACTTGAGAATCAGTTCTCTAGCTTCGTCAGTGGTCAGGCGGGAGATTCTCTCCAGCTCTTGACGCTGTTTCTCCAGAAGCTCGTTTACTTCATTCTGCCGCTGATCAACTTCGCGACTCTTTCGCTGCAGAGCTTCTTCTTTGCGCTCCAGGGAATCACTGCGCTTGTCGAGAATCTCTTCCTTCTGTGACACTCTCCGCTCAAACTGATTCAACTCAGCTCGGCGTTCCCGTGCCTCCCGTTCCATTTCAGAACGAAGTCTGTGAATCTCTTCCCTGGCTTCCACCAGCGCCTCACGCTTCTTGCTTTCCGCATCACGTTCGGCTTCTTGCACAATTCTCCGGGCTTCCTCTTCGGCAGACCGAATAGTGGCCTCCGCAGAAATCTTCCGGACAAAGTAGCCAGCCACCAGGGCGATTGCTGCAACCAATCCATACTTAATCAATGTAACCAATAAATCGATACGGTTCACCTCCTCCTTTCCACACCTTTAGAAAAGAAAGCCGAGCCGCAACTCAGCTTTCCCAGTGTTTGTCATCATTTTCCAGTTCAGACTTTTCATTTCGTTTTCGAATAACTTGGGCTAGCATAGCCGAACAACCCGATTTAATTGTATTCCTTTTCCGGATCCCTGTCAAGCAATTCCCCAATCACTTTCCGGGCCACCGCCGCTGGAAACCCCCTGCGCTGCAGGAGTCTGTACACCTTGCGACAGCGCCCCAAGGCATCCTCACGCTGCAGGCGTCCCAACCTTTTGGCCGCCAGCTCCAACGCTAGATCATATTCCAACTCCGGAGCATTCAATACCTGTTCTATATGGCTGTCGCTCACTCCCTTGCTGCTCAACTCCAAACGCAGCAAGTAGTTGCCTGTAGGTCGATGGCCATTGCGGTACTGCACATAACCACGGGCAAAACGAAGATCGTCCAAATACCCAATTCCCTGTAGGTAATCGATGGTCTTTTCTACTTCCTCAGGGGGATAATCGCGTTCTAAGCGGACGCGAAGTTCATGGGTACTGCGATCTCTAAACGTTAGCAGGCGCAGCGCCGCGGCTTTAGCACCCTCATCCCTGTTCTCTTTCACTCTCTGTCTCTACCCCCTGGACTTCTTCAGCTTTGACCAGGCCCTTGGCAGTCCTAACCTTCATCTCCAACTCGTCTGCCAATTCTGGATGCTCCGTGAGATAGTCCTTGGCGTTTTCTCTCCCCTGTCCGAGACGCACCTCTCCATAGGAATACCAAGCACCGCTCTTGTTCACTATGTCCAAAGCTGCAGCCAAGTCTAGAATGTCGCCGACGCGAGAAATCCCTTTACCGTACATGATGTCGAATTCAGCTTCCCTAAACGGGGGAGCGACTTTGTTCTTCAGCACCTTCACCCTGGTGCGATTGCCCACGATCTCGGTGCCCTGTTTGAGGGGCTCCACTCTCCTTACGTCAAGCCTGATGGAAGCGTAAAACTTCAAAGCTCGTCCACCTGGCGTAACTTCTGGATTGCCAAACATGATGCCCACTTTTTCTCTCAGTTGATTGGTGAAGATCACCGTGCAGTTGGACTTGCTGATGGCACCGGTCAGCTTGCGCAGTGCCTGTGACATCAAACGAGCCTGCAGGCCCACATGGGCATCGCCCATTTCGCCTTCAATTTCGGCTCGCGGCACAAGGGCAGCCACTGAGTCCACAACTACCACATCCACCGCACCACTGCGTACTAGATGTTCAGCAATCTCCAAAGCCTGCTCGCCGTGATCAGGTTGGGAGATAAGGAGATTATCAATATCTACCCCTAGTGCCCTCGCATAACTGGGATCCAGGGCATGCTCGGCGTCGACCATGGCGGCAATGCCCCCGGTTTTCTGAACCTCAGCCATAATATGCAGCGCCAGCGTAGTCTTGCCCGATGACTCAGGGCCATAGATCTCCACAATCCTTCCTCTGGGGACTCCTCCCACTCCCAGAGCGATATCCAGCGACAATGATCCAGTTGGAATGACTGCCAGATCCAAGCTGGTCTGCTCGCCTAATTTCATAATGGACCCTTTGCCATACTGTTTTTCAATCTGCAGGATAGCCCTATCTAAAGCCTTTTGCTTCTCGCTCATTACAGAATTCGCCCCTTTCTCATTGAAACAAATTAAAACAAATGTTCGCCCACGAATCATAAAAAGGGGAGAAACCTGCCTAAGACCCATTGCGGGCCTCCAGGCATCCGTCGTTTCCCCCTGGAAAGCACGATAACCAACCTTCTGGTGGAGTTCATTCTGATAGTTCTACATCACCGTGGCTATTCCTGCCATGTTCGATAAATGTTCTCTGCAGGGAGAAGCTCTGTCCCAAGCCAGTCACATGAACCCCGTCCACTGCTGACAGGTGCAGATCACCGTCCTCACCGCGGGCGAAATACAGCAGAGATAGGCTGTAAGGCAGTGGTTCTTTACTTTGGAATCCCCGAATCCCTGCCGCACCTGTTGTGCCCGCGTTGCTGTACACAGTAGCATCCACCTGCTTTACCCCCCACAAATGGGTGTGCCCGTATGCTACCACTGGAAAAAGGCCTGGAATAATTGCCTCAGCCACCCTGTGATTATGGACCATGAAAACATGGGGTTTCTCATCCGCCGCTGCCCAGCGGGCATTGATCGTTTCTGCCAAGGAAGCCAGTTCCTGGACAGAAGCTGGGGTAGGCAAATAGCTGCCCGCCACCAAATCCCCTGTGCCCGCGATGCGCAAGCCAGAAACAGTCACGGCTTCACCCAGCACTACAACATGATCCGTATCAGCAAGACGCTTGATCACATTGGGGGAATCATGGTTACCCGAGACAAACACGTAGGGCAGGCCGAGCCTTTCGATGCGCCTGGTGATCTCTGCCTCCAGGGCAGTTCCCCAATCTGTCAAGTCGCCTGTATCCAGGATCACATCTACCCCGAAGCTCTCCACCACTTGGGCGGCGAAGTTATAGGCCACAGGGTTGTTATGGATGTCCGAAACATGCAGCACCAATAGATCGGCTTCCACCAGCCCCAAAGGCCCCATCTCCTCCAAACGCTGCAGGGCAGAATAGAGGTTACCAGCAAGCAGTTGAACACGCTGCCCAAACTCTTTCACTTGATCTAGGGCATCGCGGACCACGTTGAGCACCCAAGGGGCTGCCTCAATCATGCCCTGGTACTCCATGTGATCAAAACCGGAAGGATCATACGTGGCATAGACCAGGCCACTGATGATCAGAACTGCGACGGTGGCGGCCAAGCCTCCCCGCACCATGGTTCGGGCGCTGCGCACTCCCAGCACATACAGCGCGAACGCAGCGCCTGCAAAAGCCAAGAGGGAGAGCTTGATGAGAAAATGAACTATTATCCGGGAAATCCCTTCCTGAATCCTGTGCAAAATCTGCTCCTCATCGAGTACTGGAGAGAACACGGTGCTGCGCAGAGAGTTCAAATCCACACTACGCAGTTCAGCTTTGATCTGCACGGGAAACCAGTGGGTGCGGGCGCGAATCTCGCCAACGGGAGGCAGCACCACTCGAGTGTGCGGCGCATCAGCCAGGACAACCTGCAGATTGACAACGGCGGAAAGAAGCAGGTAATCGGTGCTGGAAAAAAGGTTTACAAAGAGGAGCACACCTAGGAAAGCAAAAAGAGCCGGTAAGTACTTCCGCCGGCCCCTGCTCAGCTGTTCCATGTGCCCCATCCCCCTAACCAGACTTCACTTCGCTGATGGCCTTCAACAGCAGCTGCAGTGCTGCACAGGCTAGACGCTCCTTAATCTGCTCCCGCGTCCCTTTCCAAAAGTGTTTCTGCACAATAGTATGGCCAGCTGAAGCCAAACCGATGTATGCCAAGCCAACTGGTTTGTCCTCGCTGCCACCGCCTGGACCTGCGATACCGGTTACAGCCAGGCCAAAATCTGTTTGAGCTTTTCTGCGCACACCATCCGCCATCTCCCGGGCCGCCTCGGGGCTGTAGGCGGTGCAGCGAGTCAAGGTACTGGGCTGTACCCCAAGATCGTCGATTTTGGCTTGATTGGTATACACTACATAACCCCGCTGCAGGAACTCGGAACTGCCCGGGATATTAGTGAGGCGATGGGCAATAAGTCCACCTGTGCAGGATTCCGCCAGGGAAAGGGTAAGCCCCAGTTCCAGAAACATATGGGCTACCACTTCCTCCAACGATTGACCATCTACACCATAGAAAAACTCTCCGGCGCGCTTTTTGATCTCCGCTTCCAAAGGCGCAATCAAGTCCAGGGCTGCCTCCCGGCTCGGCGCCTTGGCCGCCAACCGAGCGCGTACTGTGCCTCCCGATGCGTACACTGCCAGAGTGGGATTGGTCTGTTGGACCACCAAGTCTTCCAAACGCTGAGCAAGGCTGGACTCACCAATACCCGCGAAGTGCAGGTTTCTAGTTATCAACACTTCTCCAGTTCTCCGCACGTTCAGTCTGGGCAGAATAGACTTTGTAAACATTGACTCAAGTTCCAGAGGAACACCAGGCAGTGCCACCACTACGCTGCCCTGCTTCTCCAGCCAAAAACCAGGAGCTGTGCCTACAGGGTTGTCCACAACTTCGCTTCCTTGGGGAAAGAGTGCCTGCTTGCGGTTTTGGGGAGGCATAGCGTCCAAAGATCCATAGCGCTCGATAAACCGATTCTCTATCCAGCGCAGTACATCCCTATTCTCCTCCAAGGGGCAGCCGGTCACTAGGCTTACCGCTTCCCTGGCCAAGTCATCTTCAGTGGGCCCGAGCCCACCGCTCATAATGACCAGATCCGAGCGGCCCAAAGCTCGGCTGAGTACTTCCTGGATTCTAGGCAGGTTGTCTCCCACCGTGGATTTGTAATAGACATCAATGCCCAGGTCAGCTAGATGCCTAGCTAGGAAAGCGGCATTGGTGTCAACCGTTTCGCCCAAGAGCAGTTCTGTTCCCACCATCACCAATTCTGCCCGCACGATTTGCACCTCGTTTTCCGAAAATTTTAATACCCTATTGACTTTTGGTTCTTTCTGTGCTATATTAGGGCTGCGCCCAGGGAGGAGAATAAGGAGGATCTCTATGAGACAGACTGGAGCCCGCCTTACGCTCCTGATACTGCTGGCCATCACTTCCCTGCTCAGCAGCGCCTGTCTGCCAACAGCTTCATTGACAGGAGAGGCTCCCCTCACGGTCTTGGGAACCCTGAGCACTGTCCCTGACACTGTGGTAGAAGCACGCATTTCCCTCAGCCGGGGAAAACACCTTTTGGAAACCACAGTCCCGGTGTATCTTAACCAGTTTGAAGGTACACTTCAGGTGCCTGTAGGCCAGTGGGAGCTCACGGTGATGTTAGTGGACGCAGACGGTATAGTGCGCTTCCAGAGCAAACCCCAGAGCACGCAGGTCAGTTACGGTACCGGGACAACAGTTGAATTGGTACTCCAGCCTGCAGACAGCACAGTCCACATTGTCATTGATCTCACGAACTATGTCTTTAAGCAGCAAGCCCTGCGGGCTCGAATCCACCTTGACGACATGGTACACGAGGTTATCCGCAAGGATCCAGGTGACCCCTTCGAAACAGAGCTGAAAATCAGTCCAGGGAGCTATGAGTTCAAGATAGAGCTGTATACAGAATCATTCCGCGCCAGTGACAGGTTGGGCTCAGGCGTGTGGCAGGTCATCCACATTGGCGAAAACGAAGACCTTTCTTTGACATGGAGCCCTGAAACTCAAGAGCTGCAGGTTGCGGGACGGGTAGAAACCATCCTTCCAGCACCTGAAACGGTAACTGTGACCGGTGACGACTCACAAGTGATGATTGCATGGGACGCTGTTGACCATTGGAATCTCCTCGGCTACCTTGTACTGGCGCAGACCAGCCCCTTAGAACGCTTTGAGCTCCTAACCCCAAACCCCACCGATGACACCCAGTTCCTGCACTCCCTGGATCCCGAGAGTCCCCCCACGGAAATCACCTACGTTATTGCCGCCATTAGCAAAAGCGGTTTGGCAGGCTACTACTCCACCCCTCATGTCTGGAGGCGTTGACCCTCCAAAAAAAGGCACAGGATCCCCCCTGTGCCTTCGCTTCTAAAGCCGCCAGACTGCAATAAGTATTCCTAACAGTGCTCCCACCACTACTTCTACAGGCGTATGGCCCAGGAGCTCCCGCAGGCGTTCGGGATGCAGTTCCTTCCGGTTAAGGTCTTCAACAATGGCATTCAAAACCCTGGCCTGTTTGCCTGCGGCGCGTCTCACCCCTGCCGCGTCATACATCACGATCAGGGCGAATACTGTGGCTAGGGCAAACAAAGTAGAGTCAAACCCATCATGCAGCCCTACACCGGTAGCCAACGAGGTAACAAAGGCCGTATGGGAACTTGGCATACCCCCAGGTTCCACCAAACGCTTAAAGTTCCACTTGCCGCGCACCACCGCCCAAGTCACTATTTTGAGCAGCTGCGCCACAGCCCAGGCTAAGAGGGATGTCATCAACACAGCGTTGCTAGTGAGCAGTCCAAGATGAGGTTGGGCGTTAATCGCCACCACCCCTTTCATATAGCGTAGGATTGGGAATAGGATGATCAAGGGGGATGAAAATGCACTCTGTACTGCCTTTGTTGATCGTCTTTATCGTAGCACTCTTGTCCAAAAACAATCTCTTAGGCGCAGCTGCCGCGATAGTTTTCTTTCTTTATCTCATGCGCCTAGACCGCTTCTTTCCCTTAATCCAAACCCGGGGACTCGAAGCTGGGCTGCTGTTTTTGACAATCTCCCTGATGATACCATTCGTCACCGGGCAGATCACGCTAAAGAACTTGGTGTCAGCACTGCTCAGCCCCGTGGGAATTCTATCTGTTGTAGGCGGCCTCCTTGGGGCCTATCTCAACAGTCAGGGCCTAGAGTTGGTAGCTGTGGAACCTTCCATTCTTCCAGGAATCCTCATTGGGGTTATGCTCAGTGTTTCTTTCTTTGGCGGTGTGTCGGTGGGCCCCATCATGGCGGCAGGAATCACAGCGCTGCTGATCCGCCTCTTGATCCGTTAAATCCACCTTTTGATTATAACAAGTTGGCAGATCTGGAACAACTAGGAAACACGCTTCCTTTGCAGCAGGGCACGAAAATCCTCCCCGCCCATGCTCTCCTCCTCCAATAGTCTCCTAGTTATGGCCTCAATCTCCTGTTTTCGGCCTGTCAAGCGCACCTCTACCGCCTCTTCCTGTTCCTTGATAATCTGAGCGATAGTCGTGCTTAACCCCGCTGCAGGCAGATCCGGGCTGACGATGCCCAAGGGAGACAAACCGGAAAAAACCATGCGCTTGGCCAGGTCAACCGCCTGCTCAATGTCATTGGCCGCCCCGGTAGAACGCTGGCCAAAGACCATCTCTTCCATCACAGCCCCTGCCACATAGACCTGAATCGCCTGGAGAAGCTGGTCCTTGGTGTACAGATATTGATCATCCTGGGATTGTCGGATAAAGCCCAAGGCTCGGTTCCGGGAGACTATGGTTATTGACGCGACAGACCCCGGCCGTACCAATTCACTGATGACAGCGTGCCCAACCTCGTGGTAGGCGACGCGCTGCCGTTCTTCTTTGCTGAGAGTGCGACTGGACCTCTCACCCAGCATCACTTTTTCCGTGGCGTCCCTCAAATCGCTTTGGTTGATTTCGCTTCGGCCATCGCGCAGAGCGCAGATAGCAGCCTCATTTAGCAAACTTTCCAGATGGGCGCCTGAAAAGCCGTGAGTCTCTGCCGCCACGGTCTCCAAGCTGACATCATCCGCCAAGGGCTTGCTAGCCGCGTGAATCTTTAGGATGTGCAGCCGCCCCGCCTTATCAGGCAGATCCACCTGCACGATGCGATCGAAACGGCCCGGCCTAAGCAGTGCGGGATCTAGAAGGTCCGCCCGGTTAGTTGCACCAACCACCAGGACCTGCACCTTGTGTTCGCTTTCCACTCCGTCCATTTGAGTGAGCAGCTCATTTAGGGTCTGATCGTACTCCATGTGACTAGTATTCTTTCCTCTTTTCGGCCCCAACACCTCAATTTCATCAATAAAGACGATGGCGCTTGTCTTGCTCTGCCGTTCAGCCAAGGCACGGGCTTGTTTGAAGAGCTGCCGTACGCGGCCAGCTCCGACTCCGGCATACATCTGCACAAATTGTGAACCTGAAGCTGCCACAAAGGCTGATCCTGTGTAATTGGCAGCGGCTTTCGCCATCAGCGTCTTGCCAGTTCCCGGTGGGCCCACCAGCAGCACGCCCTTGAGCGGCCTTATGCCCAGCTGCCGAGTTCTCACACTGTCTTTCAGGAAAGTGAGAGCCTCCAGAAATTCCCGTTTGGCCGTCTCCTGCCCTCCAATATCAGAGAACGTCACGGCGGGGACTGCGCTGGACTCTCCCGTTGCCAAACTAGCGGTGCTGAAACGCGGCCCAAGCCCGCCGCGGCTGCTGACCACCATGGCTCCCAAGGCGGCGATGCTCAGAGGGAATAGGAATACGGTTAAGTCAAAACCGAGGATAACGGCTAACACTAGCAGTGCCAGTGCGCCACCTAGTGCGATTTCTTTTACCCATTTTCCCAACTGACAGCACCTCCACCCATGTAGATTTCCATACCGCCTAAGTCTGTGCCGCGGTTGATCACCCTGCGCAGAACCCTTTCACCTGTGCCCAGCGACACGTAGACGAAGTCCCTGTCCATGGCCAGCTCCCAAGCGATACCATGGTCCTGGGCCAGTTTCTGTACCCGTTCCTCCAAGACAGTGAACTCACCAGTCATAATGGCTTCCTCCGCGGCAATGCGCACACGGTCAAATATCCGCACCAACTCAGGGCTGGCACTGTCCTGCACATGAATAACCGCCTCCCCACCAAAACCGGCCAGAACCTGCCGGACTTGCCCAAAAACCACAGACAAAGGCACTTCTGGATCCAGCTCTAGACTCACCACTGGCCGCCTTCCCCTACCCAGCGGGGCCCCCTCCAAGCTGGCGCTTTCCACACCGGCTAACCCCAGAAGCTGTTCCTGCAGGGGAGAGATTACCTGGGTTTGCTCATAGGCATACTTTCCTACCAAACCCACTGCCACTACTACTACAAAGACCAAAATCGTTATCTGCACGCGAAACCCTCGAAAAGTCATGGGTTTTCCCTCCACTAATAGCTGATCAATAAAAAAAGTGTCAGTATAGCTACTGACACTTAGTATTATAACACACTATCTCATCGAGCTTTTTAGTACATCCTGGGCCTTCTGGAAATACCGGACACCAGAGATAATCGTCACCACTACTGCAAGCCACATCACCACTGGAGCCCAGGATATTCCCAGGAAAAACGCCATAACTGCCGATATCTGGGTGACTGTCTTAACTTTCCCCCAGAGGGAGGCAGCGATCACCTTCCCTTCAGCAGCCGCCAGGATCCTAAGGCCGGAAACGGCAAATTCCCGCCCGAGTATGATCAAGGCCAGCCAAGTGCTTACCAAGCCAGCTTCCACCAAAGCCAGCAGTGCCGCAGAAATCAGCAGCTTGTCGGCAATGGGGTCGATGAGCTGACCAAAGCGCGTAATCTCCCTGCGTCGGCGGGCTAGGTATCCATCTAGGCCATCGGTAACCGCGGCCAGGAGAAAGACAAAGGCAGCGGACAGGTTCATCTCACCAGGGTTGATCAGGTACAGATACACAAACAGGGGCACCAGAGTAATCCTGATCAAAGTGACCACATTAGGCAGATTCACTGCTTTCCACCACCTCTCCTACCAGATCATAAGCATGGGCTTCGGTAATGCGCACAGTGACCAAGTCTCCAGGCTGCAGTGTGCCTCTGCCCACATAGACAACGCCGTCCACATCAGGAGCCTGCCCCCTATGCCGCCCCACCATCACCAGGTCCGACTCTTGGGATGGATATTCCATCAGAACCTGGACTTCCCTGCCCACTAATCCCCGGTTCAGTTCATAGGAAATCTGCCGCTGCAGAGCCATAGCCTCGTTGTAGCGGCGCCTTTTGGTCTTTTCATCAACTTGGTCCTGATAATGGTATGCCGCGGAATTCTCTTCACGGGAGTACCTGAAGATGCCCACATGATCAAGGCGCGCCTGCTCCAAGAATTTGAGCAGCTCCTGGAAATCCCCTTCCGTTTCACCGGGGAAGCCCACAATGAAGGAACTGCGGATCACTACGCCGGGAATTCTCTCCCTTATCCTTTCGATCAACTGCACAGTGGAATCAAAGTCTCCAGGACGCTTCATACTCCTCAGCACGTTGGCGGAAACATGCTGCAGGGGAAGGTCGATGTATTTGACCATGCTGGGTTCCCTAGCGATGATGTCCAAAAGCTCATCACCTATGGAAGTGGGAAACGTATAAAGCAACCGGATCCATGGAAAATCTAGGTGCACCATCCTCCTCAGAAGTTCCACGATGCTGGTGCCGATATCCCTGCCGTAGGCTGTGGTGTCCTGGGCAATAACCGCCAGTTCCTTGACGCCAGCGGCTTTGAGGGATTCAGCTTCTTTCAATATTGATTCGATGCTGCGGCTCCGGAGCTGGCCCCGAATAGTGGGAATGACGCAAAAAGCGCAGCGATGAGAGCATCCTTCGGAAACCTTGAGATAGGCTAAATGGGAACCAGTAGTGGAAAGGCGGGCGTAAGGCTGGCTGTAGTTAAAAGGATTATCCCGTTTTTCCAGCACCCTCTCGCCTAAAAGCACCCGTTCGATCACAGCTGGGACCAGATCAAGTTCATTAGTTCCCAACATGGCATCGATCTCAGGAATCTCCTCCCACAGTTCCTGCGCATAGCGCTGAGACAGGCAGCCCATGACAATTAGGGCCTGGCAGGTTCCCGCTTCCTTGAACGCTGCCATCTCCAGGATTGCACCGATGGACTCCTCCTTAGCTTCCGTAATAAAGCCACATGTATTTATGATTATGATCTCCGCCTGAGACGGATCACTGACCAGTTCATGGCCTGCTTCGGCCAAAAACCCAAGGACAATCTCCGTGTCCACGAGATTTTTGGCGCATCCTAACGACACAACACCTATCTTCATCAAGCATCTCCTATCATCTCTAGTAGTGTAAGAGTTCATTCTGCACTTGGTTCAGAATGCCTGCAGACGGGAAAAATGAATCTCAGTGCGGCACTTGGACTTCCCGCCCCTGATATGTTATCATACATGAGAGACATCTTTAAGTGGCGATTTCTTGAGAGTGGAAGGAAAATGATCCTTGGTGTGGAACATATATAAGAGCTTCCAGACGGAAAGGAGCAGCGATGAAGGATAGCCTGAAGTACCTTTCTTTGGTTACCCAAGTCGGGGTAACCATCGTACTGAGCGTAGGCCTCTTCACCGGTTTGGGGCTATACTTAGATCGCCTGCTCAACACAAGGGCGGTCTTTACCTTGGTTTTTTTGCTTATTGGCTGCTTTTCAGCGCTGTGGGGTACATTCAAGTTGATTGAGAACATAGAGCGAGTTAACTCGGAGCGCAAATGATGTTTAACGAGGCTGATGTACTGCGTACCACGGTTATTCTCACGTTCGTGTTGACACTGGGCCTGTTCGCCATGGAAGTACCGGTGGCGCTAGGCCTGCTCTTGGGAGGGCTGATGAGCAGCTTAGCGCTGAGGCTGATGATCATCGATGCAACAGCGCTGATGCAAGCGGCGCGCACTACCGAGCTGTCGCGTCGGGAAGTGTCCCGCTTCAACCGCAGATCATTTTTGAAACGCTGTTCACTGTACGCGGCCGCTCTCACTGTTGGTGCACTTAATCCTTACTTAAGCTTCGTATCTGTCTTTCTTGGGCTTCTCATGCCCCGCTTGGCTATAGTATATCATCTATTGCAAGGGAGGATAAAGCGTGGAACCTGAAGTCTTGTTCTACATATACACGTTTCCAGTGAGCCAACCGCTTTTGTTCACCTGGATTATCATGGCAGTTGTAGCCCTCACCTGCTTCCTCCTCACTAGGAACTTGCAGAAGATCCCCCGCGGAGCACAGCACCTGCTGGAAGTAGCCGTGGAGGGTATTGAAGGTCTCGTAGTCGGCGATATTGGACCCGAGGGTAAGGTGTTTGTTCCCCTGATCCTCATGGTGGCGATTTTTGTTGGTCTGTCCAACCTCATTGGTGTCGTGCCTGGTGCCTTTTCGCCAACCCAAGATCTAACCACCACTTTGACTCTGGCCGGTCTGGTTTTCGTGGTAGGACATGTTGCTGCTATTATGAAGAAAGGCTTTCTGCCGTGGCTGAAAGGCTTCTTTGAGCCCTATTTCTTTATGTTCCCCATCAACATCGCAGGAGAAATATCTCAAGTGATCTCTCACGCCTTCCGTCTTTACGGCAACATCTTTGGAGGCAGCATTCTTATCGGTATTCTGTACATGCTCGCGCCGTATGTGCTGCCTGTTCCTCTCTTGGCGTGGTTTGGAGTTCTGATGGGCATCATTCAAACAGCGGTGTTTACTCTGCTGTCAGTGATCTATATTCAAATCAAGCTCAACTAGCTTGCTCAACCAAGAATGATAGCAAGTTGGCGAAGGGAGGGAAATTCATGTTAGAGATTGCCATTATTGTTGCCGCAGTTGCCATCGGTTCAGGAATAGCACTGCTAGCCGGAGGAATGGTTGGTATTGGAGAAGGTTATGTCGCTGGTAAAGCCGTTGAAGCCATGGCGCGTCAGCCTGAGATGGAGGGCCAGATTAGAACCACGATGATTCTGGGCCAGGCCATTTCCGAATCTGGTGCTATCTACTCTCTTGCCGTTGTACTGCTGCTAATCTTCACAGTCGTTGTCCCGTTGGTTAACCGTTTGCTGGAACTTCTGTAAAAGCTGGGGTGTGCTTTGAAACGTGTCTCACGTCTTCAGGCACCCCTTTCGGCTTAGATTCGCTGTAAAGGGTGACGGATGTTGATTGACCAAAACCTATTTGTGGCTCAGACTATCAACTTTATTCTGCTGATCCTGCTGCTCTACCGGTTGCTGTACAAACCGGTTCGCAACTTCATGGATCAGCGTACCGCTGAGATAGAGGCTAAAGTGCAGTCAGCGGAGGAAAACCAGAAGGCTGCTGAGGAACTCCGCCTCCAACTGGAGAAACAAGCCCAAGACAGCCGGCTGCAGGCTCGTCAGTACCTTGACGAAGCTGCCAAACGTGCCGAGGAAGTTCAGAGCCAGTTAATTGCAGAGGCTAAGCAGGAAGCCCAAGCCATAATCGAACGGGCTCAAAGAGCTATGCAGCTGGAGAGAGAAAAGGCTTGGGCAGAGTTGAAGCAGCAGGTAGGCAAGTTGTCTGTGCTTCTAGCTTCGAAGGTAATCAACGAGTCCCTAGATGAAGACCAGCATCAGCGCCTGATCGCTGATACCATCGATCAGCTGGAAACCTTGGATAAAGGACATCTGCAATGAGCATGAACATAACCAGAGACTCTCAAATTGCCTACCGCTATGCCAAAGCGCTTTTTTTGGCGGCGGCTCACACCGACCGAGCTGCTCTTCACGAGGAATACCAAAGGGTTTTGTCGGTTTTGGGGGATCCCCTGATCCACCAGGTATTTTTCCATCCTCGCACTTCCCGGGAGCGTAAAGCACAGCTGATCGGACTGATGAAGCTGTCGGATATTATGGAAAACTTCCTCCTGCTGGTGGTGGAAAAAGGCCGAGAGGCGTTGCTTCCTGCCATTGGGCACTACTTCGAACGGCAGGTGCTGCAGGATCAGGGCATGGCCGTAGCCGAGGTGACGTCTGCCATCTCTCTAAGTGAAGGCCAGCTTGAGGAGCTCAGGCAAAAGCTGAGCGGCCTTACAGGAAAGGAAGTTCTGCTGCGCACCCATGTGGATCCCAGAATTGGCGGTGGGCTTGTCATTGAAGTAGATGGCAAAGTCGTGGACGCTAGTCTAAAATCTCGACTCAAGAGATTCGAACGCAGCTTAATCAGCTAAGAGAATCCCGGAACTACCCGGGATTTTGCTTTATATTGCCACAAGAAAAGGCACCCGCAAGGGTGCCTTTTCTTATCTCTGGGTTCTCCTACCTGTCGATCCAGATGAAGTTCCAAGCGCTGCCCACCGAACCTCCGATGCCGTCAGGTTGGGCATTGCGCAAGTGGTCACGTACAGCTACCATGTTCTCCGAAGTTACGGTGTACAGGAGCGGTACATTCTCGGCTACGATGTCTTGGAACTCGAAGTACCATTGACGACGAACCTCTGGATCCATAGCCCTTTGAGCTTCGCGCCACACTTCATCAATCCGGGCTTCCCACTCAGTGGCTGGTGTCTCTTGATATGGATACCACATATGCAGGTTTCCACTGGACAGCCAGACGTTAGATCCGCCATTGGGATCGAAGGTTCCAGTGAGGCCAATGATAATGCCATCCCAGTCGAACGTGTCGGTAAGCTTCTCGACTACAACGTTGAAGTCGATCTGCTGGAAGTTGACCTTGATGCCCAGTGCAGCCAGGTCTTCTTGGAAGAGCTCACCCACGATCTGCCTAATGGGCACACCTGGGTTGGTGATCAAGTCAAACTCAATGGGATTACCGTTGGGATCCCGGCGCACGCCATCAGAGCCAAGCTTGTAGCCTGCAGCATCCAGAATCTCAGCCGCAGCATTCAGATCGTAAGGATAGGTCTTAATGTCCTTCTTCAGGAAGAACTCATTTCTCATGTTAATCGGGCTGTCTTGGATGTAGCCCATTCCGTTCATAGCCATGTCAAGGATGGTCTCCTTGTCTACTGCATGGGCCAGAGCCTGACGGAACTTCACATCTGTGAACCAGGACAGCTTGGGTTCAGGCACAGCATCGGGATTCTGGTTCAACACGATAAAGCTCGTACCTGGGTTGGGACCAGCGGTAATGATGCTCCAACGGCTGAACGGTTCCCTATCCACGTACTCGGGGTACTGGTTGGCAGGAATGCCGATGTAGTCAAACTCACCATTAAAGAAGGCTAAGGTAGCTGTATCGGAACTGGGATAGTACCGGAAAATGATCCTGCTCAGGTAAGGCAGACGATTGCCAGCCTCGTCGAACTCGTAGTAGTTGTCGTTCTTGACCAGTATAAGCTCTTGGTCTATACGATATGAGGAAACCCTCCAAGCACCTGTACCTACGATCTGATCAAGGGGGGTCTCCAGGCCCCACATTTCGTGGTAACGGCCTTCCTTGAAAGCCTCGCCCAAGAGATGTACAGGGACGATGGGTGTTCCAATGCTGAACATAATGGGAGCATGCGGACGAGGAAGAGTGAACTTAACTGTGTACTTGTCAATCTTCTCGTACTTCATGGGCTGCCCATCGATAAGAAGACCGCTTCTAGAGTTCGATCCTACATTCGGATCATAAACTACGTCAAAGGTAAAGATGACGTCGTCTGCGGTAAACTCGGTACCGTCATGCCACTGCACTCCGCGGCGGAGGTAGAATGTTACTTCCGTACCATCTTCACTGATCTCGTAGTCCCGTGCCAGCTTGGGCAGGACCAGACCAGTATCACGATGCAGAGTGACGAGACCCTCAAAGATTCTGTCGGTTACATCAGTACTAGAAGTCTCTGCAGCACGGTGTGGGTTAAAGGTTTTCGGACCGCTGGCGCCGCCGTGGACCGTCATAGTACCCCCGTATTGGCCTACTACTCCACCATAGTCATTCCCAAGGTCGAGAACTCTCGGATCCACCAACTCCACAGCACTTGCCACTCCTGCACTGACAACCAGTGCCAAAAGCAGCGTCCATACAAACACGCGTCTCTTCATGGTTTCACTATTCCCCCTTTGAATGATTTCCAAGAAACGAGATAGCTGCCATTCCTCACCTTCTAAGTCGTATCACTGCTCCTTCCCTACGAAATTCAGCCACAATTTCAGCTATATTTGCCAAAATCGTCGAATCAGAATATCTATTATAATACGACCGAAACGCCATTTGTCCTGCTAAAAAACCATACTTTCTTGCCTGCCCACCAAATCACCCCGTTCTACCTTCCCACACGCCTGCTTTTTAAAAAAAGGGTGGAATGAGAATTCCACCCTTGCGTCCTGCCGGCTTTAGGTCTGTGTCTTTGGGTCCAGAGCGTCTCGCAGTCCGTCACCAAAGAAGCTGTAGGACAGTACTGTCACAAAGATAAAGAATCCGGGAATCAACAGCCAAGGATAGCGGGTCAGCGATGCCAAATTCAGCGCCTCAGAAAGCATATTGCCCCAACTTGCCAAAGGATGCTGGATGCCCACACCAATGAAGCTCAAACCCGATTCGGACAGGATGAAACTGGGTATGGACAAGGTAGCATGTACAATCACATAGCTCATGGTATTGGGGAGAATGTGGCGGACAATGATCCGCGGCTGGGACGCTCCGATGGCTTCTGCCCCGGCGACAAACTCCATCCTTGAAATGGACAGCACCATACCGCGAATAACTCTGGCCAAGCCAGCCCATCCAATAAACGCTAAGATGATAGTAATGAGCATAAAGCGCCTATCTGACGGTATATTAGGCGGTAAGATGGCACTGAGCGCCAAGAGCAGATAGAACCCTGGTATGGAGATAATTATCTCCGAGATCCTCATCATCAGGTTGTCTACCCAACCACCAAAATACCCGGACACGCCTCCATAGATCATGCCGATCGATAAGCTGATCACAAGGCCAATTATGCCGATGAACAGCGAGCGCCTTCCTCCGTAAGCCAAACGGGAGAAAATATCTCGGCCATAGCGATCTGCACCCATAAGGTAAATCTTACCAGGCGCTTCCACTCCAAACAGCCGCAGGTCAGATTCTATGCCCAGGATATTATACTTGTCACCGCGGACAAAGAAATAAATGGGGTACATGGTGGACTTATCTTCTTCGTAGATGTTTCTCAACGTATCCACCCTTGTGTAACCGTACACGAAAGGCCTCACTAGTTTGCCCTCGTGGAAGATATGAATCTTAGTTGGTGAATGATATGTGCGCCGGCGGTCTGTAGTCAACTCACTGTAGGGCGCGAAGAAGTCTGCAAATATGGCAAAGAGGTGCAGGAAAATCAACACCCACATACCCGCGACGGCCAATTTATGTCGTCTGAGTTTGCGCCAGGCCATTTTCCAGGGGGAGCGCAGCGCACCACCATCGCCTGCAAACTCAGTATGACTATTCTCTCGATCTGTCCTAGCCATTTGCCTATCCCCCTTACTCATACCTGATCCGCGGATCGCTTGCGGCGAGTAATATGTCTGCGGTGAGGTTACCCAAGATCAGCATGACTCCGCCGATAATCAAGTTGCCCATCACCAAGTAGTAATCCTGGCCCTGCACTGCATTGAGCATGAGACTGCCGATCCCAGGCCAGTTCATCACTATCTCTGTCAAGGACGCTCCACCTAAAATGCCTCCCAATTGGAAACCGAAAATGGTGATAAGAGGGTTGATGGCGTTGCGCACCGCGTGCCTGTAGATAACCACTCTCTCCGCGAGGCCCTTGGCCCGGGCTGTCGTCACGTAGTCCTGGCGCAGCACGTCCAGGAGATTGGAGCGCATATAGCGCATCAGGCTGGCCAAGGTTCCTGTACTCAGGACTATGGTGGGCAGGAACATATGCCTGGCGAGGTCAACCACTTTTTCCCAGAAAGTGAACTCAGCAAAGTCGATGCTGGTCATCCCCCCAATGGGAAATCCCCAGCCTCGAGTCATGGTCAGGTAGAGCAGAATCAACCCCAAGAACCAGTTGGGAATGGACACACCGATGAAAGCAAAGAAAGTGAGCAGCTTATCGCTCCACGAATACTGGTTAACAGCCGAATGAATGCCAATGGGGATTGCTAAAACCCAAGCTACAATCAAAGAAACCACTGTGAGCAGCAAGCTGTTAAACACACGCTGCTTGATGACCCAGCTCACAGGCGCATGCCATAGGAAGGAATGGCCCATATCTCCCTTAAAGAGCTGAGTGATCCAGCGGATGTACTGCATATATGGTGGTTGGTCCAACCAGAAACGCGCCCGCATCGCTTCCATAATCTCGTCAGAAACGTCAGGGCTCAAGGCCATTGTTGTCAAGGCATCACCAGGAGCCAACTGCATAACAAAAAAGCTAAGGGACGAGATCCCCAAAAGCATGGGAATAACATAGATAAGCCTCCGTACAATATATCGAAACACTGCACCGACCTCCTCGTTTGCCAGGGGGCTCGCGCCCCACCCGACCCCATCCAGCGCTCGGGCTTGGGATGCGTCGAATGTCTCAAATACTATTCTCGTTTTGTCCCCGAAATCCTGCCTTTTGCCAAATTTACCAGCCCACTGCTGCTCTCATAGGAAGTACTTCCACAGGGAAGAATCGTGAAGAGGAGGTGGCCGCGCTTGCTTCAATTTGTCCCTTGTTTCACTGGTCCAACCCACAAACAGGAATCCCCCACTGTTCTCCAAGAAGACAGTGCCGGGCTTTACAAAGTTGAGATTCGGGGGACTAGCTTTAAACGCATTCTCTCGCACTGGCGCGCTAAGCGCTGGGACGGCTGGAGCTGGTATCAGCTGGCCAAGCGAGCCGACTCCTTGGCCACAGCCCAGAATCGAAGCGCTGGACTCCTCGCGGTGGAACATCTTCAAGAACGCTGGGCTCAAACGGGGGTGGTTCCATATGAGCACCAGATCCGTACCGCCGAGAGAGTGATCCACGAGATGCAGGGACAGGCCATCCTAGCCGATGAAGTGGGTCTAGGCAAAACCATCGAAGCAGGCCTGATCCTTAAGGAATACATACTGCGGGGCTTGGCTAAGAAAGTGCTGATTCTAACCCCAGCAAGCCTGGTGTGGCAGTGGTACCATGAACTCTACGAAAAGTTCGGGATCACAGCTGGTATCCAGCGTACTCAGTGGGATTGGCAGTTCGCAGATATTCTCATCGCTTCCATAGACACGGCCAAGCGTGAACCCCACGCCTCCATAGTTTCGAGCCTAATCTATGATCTGGTGATCGTTGACGAAGCCCACAAGCTAAAAAACAGCTCCACAGCCAGTTATCGTTTTGTCAATTCTATCCAGAAGAAATACTGCCTGATGCTCACAGCAACCCCAGTGCAAAATGATCTAAAGGAACTCTACAACCTGATCGGCCTGATTAAGCCAGGACAGTTGGGAAGCTATCAATCGTTTAAGGCCCGTTTTATGGAAGACAAACGCACGCCGAAAAACCCCACCGAGCTCCGCAAACTCCTGGATCAAGTGATGATCCGCAACCGCCGGGATGAGGGCCAGGTGAGGTTCACGGCACGCATCGTCCATCCCCTCGTCATCTCCCTGGACCCCAAGGAACAGGACATCTACAACCGGGTTACTGAGTTTGTCAAGGCCCAAGGGCGGCGCACAGGCTTAAGCAACATGCTCCCCCTCATAACGCTCCAGCGAGAGGTATGCTCATCCTTCTTGGCGACGGCGCTCACCTTAGAAAAAATGATGGGAAACATGCAGGGGCCCGAACTGGAACAGGCCGCTGCCCTGCTGAAAAACCTGGCAGAGGTGAAGCAAAACAGCAAATGTGATGCCCTGGAGCGCTTAGTAAGCCAGATCGATGATAAGGCCATCATCTTCACAGAGTATAAAGCATCCCAGGAGTACATCCGTTATCGACTTGAGAAAGCGGGCTATCGCACCCTGGCGTTCGATGGCAGCCTCTCCAGAGGTAAAAAACAGTGGGTGCGTCACATGTTTCAAAGGGAAGCTCAGTTCTTGGTAAGCACCGAATCGGGTGGAGAAGGATTGAACTTCCAGTTCTGCAACCAGGTAATCAACTACGACCTTCCCTGGAACCCCATGCGCCTGGAGCAGCGCATCGGCCGCGTCCACCGCCTGGGACAAACCAGGGATGTCCACATCTACAACCTCATTACTAAAGGCACGGTGGAAGAACACATCATGTACCTGCTGCACCAAAAAATCAACATGTTCGAGTCCATAATCGGCGAGCTTGATGCCATCCTCCTCCATCTCAATCTTGGCAAATCATTTGAGAGCGAACTCATGAAGATTTTCCTGGAGCATGAACGAAGCGACCGAATCAAGGAGAGCCTGGATCAGATTGCTGAGCAGATTCTGCAAGGACGGGCAGAGATTGAAGCCTCCAGCTGGGAGGGATTGTTATAGAGAAGCTGGTCTTCGACTTTTTCGAGCTGTGCCGCCTCACACCTGTGGAAATTCGCAGGGGTGTGTGGCAGGTTAGGGCTGATGATGCCCTCATGAAGGAACTCGATGGGTGGCGCTCCCAGGGCAGGCTGCTCCAGTTCACCTTTGATCGCGGCTTAGCCTCAGCTTACGGTGCCGACCTCATCGGCCCAGGAAGCTACCGTCTTAACACCCTGCTCAATCTCATCCGCCGCCAGGGTGTGTTGAGCCAGGCTCATATCCCCCATCACTTTTTCTATGAACCCAATATCCGCAGGAAGGTTGTGACCAGTTCTTCTTCGGGAGAACGGGCGTATGTGCTCACCAGTTCTAGTCTATACGGCCAGTACCTGCAGCTGGAACTGCTGGCAGAAGCTAGGGGGCTGCAAAAAAAAGAGAGCCTTCACACTGTGACTGTGAATCTCTCTTCAGGCGAAATATTGAAGTTTCCCCTCCCCGCCCATCTAATCCAAGGAGGAGGAGTTGATCCTGCACTGGTGGTAAAGCGCAAGTGCAGCCTGAAAAATGCCTATCTAAGTGCCGCCGCCCATGTCGCAGGCGCCATCGCCGAACAGGGACAAGAGTGGGCCCAGGAAGCACTGGAGAGCATGGCTGCTGAAACGGAGAAACTCAACGCCTTCTTCCAAGGCAGATCAGACTCTGCTGAGTATGAAGCTAAGCTCCAAGAGCTGCAAAGAAGGATGCAGCCCGTTCTGGCGATAGACGCAGTGCGAGGAGCCGTTATTTATGCCCCACTCTTTCGCTATCGCCTAGTTGTGGTAGATGCACAGGCACGGGAAAGGACCAAAACAGTCACCTATGATCCCATTGCCAACCTGCATGAACTAGACCAATAGATCATGGGCAACACGCCAAATTGGCCCTGCCCCCATCACTAACACAAGATCACTGCTGCTCAACCATTCTCGGAGGAAAGGAGCTACCTCTTCCTGCTGAGGAATGTGGTACACTTTCTGCGGCCCATCGTTCTCGCGTACGCGGTCAGCGAGTGCAGCGGAACTCACCTGTGGAATGGGCTTTTCCGGGGGTGGAGCATAGATGTCAGTGATAATTACCACATCTGCTTCTCGAAAAGCCTGCGCAAACTCCTCAAAAAGAAGTTTCGTCCTGGAATAGCGATGAGGCTGGAAAACAGCTACCACTCTGCGGGAAGGCCAGCCTTCCTTGGCCGCCTTAATCACAGCAGCCACTTCCGTGGGGTGGTGAGCGTAATCATCTACCACCAGCGCCCCACGACAGGTTCCAATAATCTGGAATCTCCGCTTGGCACCGGTGAACCGGCGCAGGCCCCTCTGCATCTCCTGAACTGTCAAGCCCACATGATGGCAGACCACAATACAGGCCAGAGCGTTGGAGATATTGTGGCGCCCAGGGACGTTGAGCTCAAAATCGGCGAAAAACTCCCCATGTCGAAACACTCGGAACACTGACCTCTCCTGCTCCAGATACAGCACTTCAGCTCGCCAATGAGCATGAGGAGCAAAACCATAGGTGACACCATCATATTCTTGGCTGATGGAGGCAGCCACAGGGTGGTCTATCCCGATTATGCGCAGTCCGCCGGGCTTGCAGTTTCCCAGGAATCTTCGATAGCTGGAAATCAACGTTTCAAAGGTGCCGTTATAATTCTCCAGATGATCTGGCTCAATGCTGGTCACCACAGAAACCTCAGGGCAGTAACGCAGGAAAGAACCGTCACTCTCATCTGCTTCCGCTACGACAAAATCGCCTCGGCCATACTTAGCACCTGGACCAAAGGGAGCAAAATGCGCGCCGATCAGCACCGTAGGATCGGTACCAGCCAGCTCCAAGCAGAGGGCGATCATGGAAGTTATGGTTGTTTTGCCGTGGGCTCCACTTACGGCAATCCCCCTGCGGTTGTTGAGCAGCTGAGCCAGAACCTCCGAACGGTGCAGCACGTCAATGCCTCTTTGGCGGGCGGCTACGATCTCCGGATTCTGCACGGGAATGGCACTAGAGTAGATAACTCGCGTCGCTCCATTTACATTCGCAGCAGAATGGTTAAAGTATACTGTGGCTCCTAGTTGGATCAAATAATCGGTGGTCTCTGAGGGCTGAAGATCAGAACCACTGACTGTGTGACCCATCTCCAAAAAGACCTTGGCCAACGGGCCCATGCCCGTCCCACCGATCCCAATTAGGTGTATATGCTGGTTCATTAATGTCACTCCCAATGGCTGCTTGCCAAATCACTCCACAAAGGGTTTTAACACCCTGGCCAAAAGCCGGGCAGAAGCCTCAGCCTCCTCCACGGTGTTCCCGCGCCAGTCTCCAATAAGGACCATAATGCTGTTGGGATGAAGCTCTCCGCTATAATCGGACTTGAAAACGCGGACCCCCCTGGTCACGCCAGGGTACTGGTCTTCTAACGCATCACTGACCTTCTGGGCAAAACGGATGTTTTCTTCCAGCAGGTCATTGTCTTTATCGCCAACAACAAAGAGTAGTTTGGCTACGTCCATACCATTCGCACGGGCTTTGGTATAGTCGTCCGGCTTATCCTGTAAACCGTCCCGGTGAATATCTAAAACCACCTGAACCGTAGGATTAGCCGCCAAAATCTCGCTCACCTTTTTTTCTGAATTCAAAAATGCCTCACTGTACCGCGGTTGGTCGTGGATGCTCTGGTCATGAATGGCCTGGATACCCAGGGATTTCAGTTCTTCCACTAAGATTGCTCCAACCTGTACCACATCACCTGGGCCGCCTTTCTCGTGGCTATCCTTCGGTTTGTAATTCTCTGACGCATGGCTGTGGAAAACCAGAACCTTAGGCACCGTCTCCTCTTCGCTTCCCTCCGGCGGCGGGGGATCATCTATCTTAACTACAGGGGGACGCGGTGTATCTTCTTCCGTATCCCCTGGCATAAAACCGAAGAAGCGCGCTCCCACCACAGCCACCACTATCAAAGTTACTACGATAAATAAGAGACCTGGCCCATTCTTTTCATTTCTTCCCATTCTAGCCATTGCTATTCCCCCTTCCACCACACTATATGCGGAGGGGGATCACAATTATGCCCGAGTATTTCCAAGCTCCTGCAGCAGCCTGTTCAAATCTTCTACGCTGAAATTGTACCGCTTATTGCAGAAATGGCAAATGGTTTCGATGGCTTTTCCTTCATCTACCATCTCCTCTAGTTCTTCAACGCCCAAAGTGACCAATGCCCTCTCAAACCGCTCCCAAGAACAGTTGCAGAGGAAACTCACTCTTTGAGAGTCAAGGAAGCGCACCTCCAGCCCGGAGAAAACCTCGCTAACGATCTCTTCAGGGGTGCGATCGCCGGAAAACAGAGTGCTCACCGGAGGTACCTCCTTCAGGCGTTCCTCCAGCTTGCTGATGAAGGCCTCATCGCGGACAGCATCGGGCAGCAGCTGAACAACGATGCCTCCACTGCCCAAGGGAACACCATCAGTCCCCACCAATACCCCCACCAACACCGCAGAGGGAGTCTGCTCAGAGGCTGCAAAATAGTAGGCGAAATCCTCCCCGATTTCGCCATTCTGCAGCGGTACCGTCCCATGATATGGTTCTTTGAGGCCCAAATCGCGGATAACGTGGAGATGCCCACGGCCCACGGCCTCCCCCACGGCGAGTTTGCCTGCAGAGTTTAGAGGGAGATCAATCCTGGGATTACCGACATAGCCTTTCACATTGCCATGGGAGTCAGCAGAAACCACGATACTGCCTATAGGGCCATCTCCCTTAATCTGTATGGTGATGGTCTCCTCATCTTTCAACATGGCACCAAGCACCAAACCCATAGTCAAGGTGCGTCCCAGGGCTGCAGTGGCCACCGGAGCGGTGCCATGCACCTGCTGAGCCTCTGCCGCCACGTGGGTAGTCTTCAGGGCAAACACCCTGGCTTGATTATCGCCGAGCATAGCCCGGACGAGATAGTCATGTCCACTCAAATTCGTTCCTCCTACGAGTTCATAAACCAATATACTAGGTAGGCTGCCCCAGCCAGGATCACGGCCCCCAGAAGCAGCCGGATCAAAAACCGAGTGCGCCGCGCTTTTCTGGCCCGCTCCCTGCGCTCCCTAATGCTGGTAGCCAAATCTTCCGCTAACAGGCTAGTCTCTCGAGGCTCCGTTTCAGCCTCAATTTGATCCTCTACTCCCAGCGCCCTGGCATATGTCCGGATAAAAGGCTTTACATACGCTTGATCCGGCAATAAGTGAAACTGCTCTTCCTCAATAGCCTGCAAGAACTGGGGCCTGATCCTTGTGCGTTCGGACATCTCATCAATGGTAAATCCTTGTTCAATCCGGGCCTGCGCTAACAGTGTCCCCAATCCCGTCATGTTTCTCACCTTTCTTCTAAAACTGCGCTGTCAACCAAGACATCCCGGGGCTTGCTGCCCTGGTAGGAACCTACAATGCCGCGAACCTCCATAATGTCTATGAGGCGCGCCGCGCGGCTGTAGCCAATACGAAACCGTCTCTGGAGCATAGAGATGGAAGCTTGGCCGTTTTCCACCACTAAACGGATGGCATCTTCTAACAGCTCGTCTTCCTCCTCTGCGTGCAAGGAGACATCGGGAGTGTGCTCCACCACTTCCTCCTGATACTCTGGCTCCCCCTGCTCCTTCCAATATTTAACTAGCGCTTCCACTTCTTTATCAGAGATCCAAGCCCCCTGGGCCCGGACGGGTTTAGACGCTCCGATGGGGTAATAGAGCATGTCCCCCTTGCCGATGAGCCGTTCGGCTCCCCCCATATCGAGAATGGTGCGGGAGTCCACTTGACTCGACACGGCAAAAGAGATCCTGGAAGGCACGTTGGCCTTAATCAAGCCCGTTATCACATCCACCGACGGCCTCTGAGTGGCGATAATGAGGTACATGCCCGCGGCCCGGGCCATCTGTGCCAAACGGCAAATGGCGTCCTCTACCTCAGACGCCGCCACCATCATCAGGTCAGCTAGTTCGTCCACGATAATGACAATAAAAGGAAGGTGTTCCCTGGGTTCCTCCTCAGAACCCTGGCGAGACCAGTCTTGATAGGTCTCGATGTTCCGCACACCGGCCTCGGCGAAGAGCTCATAGCGGCGTTCCATCTCCCCCACTGCCCAGCGCAGAGCAATGGCAGCCTTCTTTGGATCGGTAACCACCGGGCTGATCAGATGGGGGATACCGTCAAAAACCGAGAGCTCCACCCGTTTCGGGTCAACCATAAGCAGTTTCACCAGATCAGGGGTGGTGCGAAACAAGAGCGAAGCGATGATGGTATTCAAGCAGACGCTCTTACCTGAGCCGGTGGCACCGGCGATGAGGACATGCAGCCATTTCTTCAAGTCGGCAATAACAGGCTGCCCGGCAATGTCTTTCCCCAAAGCAAGTGCTACTGGCGAGGGATGCTCAGCAAACTCTGGACTCTCCAAGACATCCCTGAGCAGGACCATTTCGGTTTCTTTATTGGGGACTTCAATGCCCACCACCGGTTTGCCTGGCACTGGTGCTTCAATGCGCACATCCTCGGCAGCTAGGGCCAAAGCCAAGTCATCAGCTAGTGCGGTTATGCGGGACACTTTGATCCCCGGCGCCGGCTGCAGTTCATAGCGGGTGACCACCGGGCCCTGGGAGACATTCACTACCTTCGCTTCGATTCCAAAATTGGCCAGCGTGTCTTCTAAGAGCTCCTGCTGCAGACCAACAGTTTTCCTGGATTTGACGCCGGCTTTTTTCAGCAGATATGTGGGTGGTAACCGGTAAGAACCTGGCCCTTCTAAAGCAGGCAGATTGAGCACAAGCTGTTCCGTTGGTTTCTCTTCTTTAGGTTCGGCTTTGGACCTTTCCTTTTTCTGCACCGGCTCGGTCTTACGCTGCTCCTGCTGAACCGGCACTTCTGCAGGCGCAGGCTCTTTAGTGACCGCAGTTTGCGGGCGCTTGCGCCGCTCCCTGCGCTTCGCTTGGCGCTCATCACGTCTCTTTCGGTACCCATCAACCTGCCCGTGCCACCAGGCGCTTATCGCCTGGAGTAGGAAATCAAACAAACGGCGGAAAAGGTCTATGAGTGAGATGCGGAAAAACAGGATAACGCCCACTAATGTTGTGGTGCCCACCAGTATGTAAGAACCGTAAATGCCAAAGGCGTTGTAGCTGATAGTGAGAAGCACCGCCCCCACAACACCTGCTCCTTCACCTTTCAGGCCATAGCTGATTTCCTCCCGCAAGTTGGGCGGAAACTGGTAGCCTCGATAATACAGCATGTGAAAGACTAAGGTGACTGAGAAAACCAGCAAGGCTAGGCCCAGCGCGGTCTGCCAGGACACGGGGCGCTTTCTGCCCACCACCATGTGAATGGCTCCAGCCGCGAAGAGGAGGGTGAACAACACCGCCAAGTCTCCGAAGCACATCCGCAGAGCAGAGCGCAAGGGGAGGCCAACCCAGCCGGTGGTATCTACATAGAGAGAGAGGATGCAGAACAGAGAAAACGCCAAAACCAGGATTCCCCCGATTTCTCTGGCTCTAACCCCGCCCTTCACCTCTTTCTGCTCCTTCCCGGCCTTAGTCTTTCGTCTCACTTCGTCACCTCTTCACATCCATGTTCTACGCTCTGAGGCTAAACCCTACCTGCCCCGGCATTATCTTTCTTTCCGCAGCTGCTCCACTTCTACTACAAAACTATCGATATCCTTGAACTGACGATACACGGAAGCAAAACGCACATAGGCCACATCATCGATGGCGCGCAGCTTGTCCATGACGAGCTCCCCAATATAATCCGAAGTAACCTCCTGCTCCAAATTGGAGCGCACTTCCCTCTCGATCTCGTCCACTGCCCTCTCAATAGTTTCCGAGGAGATGGGACGTTTCTCACAGGCCCTCAGTATGCCATTGAGAATCTTGGTGCGCGAAAAAGCTTCCCGGCGCCCATCTTTCTTGGCCACGAGAAAAGGCATCTCATCGAGGCGTTCGTAGGTGGTAAATCTTCTATGGCAAGCAATGCATTCTCTACGGCGGCGAATTGAGCCACCTTCTTCAGTCTGTCTCGAATCTAGAACCTTGCTGTCCATATGCAAACAAAATGGACACCGCATATATTGCACCCCCAGTATTGCGCAACCCTACCTATTGACATTATACAGTAAAACGCTCACCGTTTCCATGTTCTGTTTTTCACCAATACCACGTCTGCACCTACCAACACGATGTCCCGCCAGGGGATCTCCAAATCGGTGTGCCTGGTAGGCGCAAAGAAGCGGAAAGGCCTGGCTTCATCGACGATGAAAGCATTTATCTGCCCATTATCAGGATTGAGATCCACATCGCAGACACTTCCCAGGTACCGTCCCTGTTCAACATCGATCACGTCAAGCTTACGCAGGTCGGAAGTCTTGATCACTTTCATGATGGAACCCCCTTCTGGTACCTAAGTATATGCCGGTGGCACAAAAAAGAAACGGCGGAGCCGCCGTTGCTGTTGTCATGCTTGTGGTTTTAGCGCGAGAGAGCAGCTAGACCTGCAGCGGAAGCCTGCCACCACCTCTGAAATACTTGGGCATAGCGGGTTTGGGCGACCTGTTCCCATAGTTTGAACGTAAAGACGAAGCGGCGCTCCGTTTCTTCACCCACTTGTTCGTGCCTATCCACCTTCACCAAGTTGGAACTGGCTCCCTCCAGTTCCGCCAGGCACAATGGGGGGAAGAGAATACACCACCAGTTCTCGCCCTTGGCGGCCCCGATCTCCACCCGGACTGCATCGTACCAACCCTCTGGCAGGGACCAACCGCCATAATCCCGATGGGGAAACAGGTAATTGCCCAGTTTCACTTGGACAGGATAATCGAACCCATTGGCATACACTGCCGCTTGAGCGCGGTGTTCCAGCTGTTGAGCATGGTCAAGCAGCACGGCATACGCCTCCTGCCTCCCTGGAACTTCACTTAATATGCACTTCGCCTCCTGCAGAACTGCATCTCGTACTTTCAGCTTAAGTTCTTGATCCTGGGGCAGATTGCTGTGGGCAATGACATGAAGGCGGATGAGATCCTGGGCATAGGCTTGATCACTGCTGAAGCTGTTCTCTAATGCATAGACAATTCCAGAGATAAAGGCCCCGATACAAAGAAGCGCGAAACAAACAAGAAGGCGCGTTTTGACAGAGCTACGGGACATGTGTTTTCCCCCTTTTAAGACGTGGCCATGTATTTACGCAGATGCCTGAGGGCCGCCTTTTCCAACCGGGAAACCTGGGCCTGCGAGATACCAATTTCCTCAGCAACTTCCATTTGGGTTCTCCCTTCATAGAAGCGCATGGTCAAAATCAGGCGTTCCCGTTCTCCCAGGTTCTCCATGCCCTCTTTAATGCTGACTCCCTCGATCAAGCGGCGTTCCGTGTTCTTCTCATCGCTGATTTGGTCCAGCACAAAGATGGGATCACCGCCATCGTTATAGATTGGCTCGAAGAGGGAAATCGGTTCTTGAATGGCATCTAGGGCAAACACGATCTCTTCCCTGGGGATCTGCAGCTCATCCGCAATCTGACCTATGGAAGGTTCCTGGGAGTAGCGGTTGGCCAGGGTGTCTCTGGTCTGCAGCGCCTTGTAGGCAATGTCCCGCAGGGAGCGGCTTACCCTAATGGGATTGTTGTCCCTTAGATAGCGCCGAATCTCTCCAATGATCATCGGTACAGCGTAGGTGGAAAACTTCACATTTTGGCTTAGATCGAAGTTATCGATGGCCTTCATAAGGCCGATGCAGCCCACCTGAAAGAGATCGTCTACATACTCGCCGCGATTGTTGAATCTCTGGATCACGCTGAGTACCAGCCGGAGATTGCCTTGAACCATCTCCTCCCTGGCCTGCATGTCTCCTTCTTTGATCCTGGCCAGCAGTTCACGCATTTTGGCATTGGGCAAGACGGGCAATTTGGCGGTATTCACGCCGCAAATCTCCACCTTGTTCATGTTGTTTCCCTCCCAAGAATGCCGATTACAAAGTTCAGTATTGCCACCTGCCCTGGGATCTATTCCAGTTTGCTTAAGAACCTGTTTATGGCAGGGCGGATCGCAGAGATTATTGCTATCCCTTTTACATATTAAGGAAGGACTTTTGTACTTAAGGCACTAATATTCAGGCAAACGCCCTTTTCGGGGAGGGAAGCGTATGCTGGAGTACACTCTGTACGTTGATGTGTGGCTGCTGCGGCTGGGGTGCAACTTCATCTTCGAATATCTTCTGCTCTGGGCCACAGCAACCATCACACGTACCCAAACAACCCCCATGCGGCTGCTGATGGGCTCCTTTATCGGGACACTTCACTACCTACTGTACCTGGCAGCCAGCGTGGGCATGATCCCCTTTTACGGTCTCCTGCGCTTTCTGCCAATCGTTATACTTGTGTCCGCGGCCATGATCTGCGCAGCTTTCTTCCCCATTTCTTGGCGCAGACTGGTTATCGCGTCCGGGTACTTCTACACCATCGGATTTGTCGCCGCAGGGATGGGGCTGGCTGCCGCCTATCTCTTAGGCTCCCCCGATTCCCCCGCTTTCACCACGGGAACCCTCATCTCTATTCTCGCCATCCTACTCATCGCAGAACTGGGTTGGGGTATCGTCCATGAGCGAGTGGTGCATACCATCTACCGAGTTCCTGTGGAGATCTCCTGTGATGGGCAGAGCATCAAAATGACTGCCTTAGTTGATACAGGCAACCAACTCAAGGATCCCCTCAACCGGCAGTCAGTTATTATTGTAGATTGGCAATCTGTAAAGGCCATGCTGCCTTCAGACGTGGCCTCCGTTATGGTCTCCTTGGAGGAAGGAGATCCCGCTGCGCTCAACCGCTTCACCGAACTGGAAACATGGCGAACCCGCCTGCGCCTCATTCCTTTTAACTCCATCGGCAAAACCAATGGCCTGATGCTGGGTTTCCGACCTGACGAAGTGAGAATTGGGGCCCATACCTGGACTGGAGATATCCAACCCACCGTTGCCGTCCATCCCCACAACCTGGACCCCAACGGCGAGTACAATGCGTTGGTTCCGCCTCACCTTGTAGACAACTCCCTGCAGACCGTGGAAGGAGGCGAGGCATATGCCAAAGCGTCTTCAGACTTTCAGTCTTAAGGTCCGTTTGCGCCTGATCCTACTCTTACACAAGCTGGGGTTGAGCCCCAAAGTCCACTATGTAGGCAGCAACGAAGTTCTGCCTCCTCCCCTGTCCAGTGAAGAAGAGCAGGAACTCCTTTCCAGGCTGCAGGCTGGCGATCTGCTGGTCAGAACTCCCCTCATCGAACGTAATCTGCGCCTGGTTGTCTATATCGCACGGAAGTTTGAGAACACGGGGATCTCCATTGAAGACTTAGTGTCCATCGGAACCATCGGCCTGATTAAGGCTGTGAACACCTTTGATCCCAGCAAAAACATCAAACTAGCAACCTATGCTTCCCGCTGTATCGAGAACGAGATCCTGATGTACTTAAGGCGTACCAGCAAATTGAAGGCAGAAGTGTCCTTTGACGAACCCCTGAATGTAGATTGGGATGGCAATGAGCTGGTTCTCGCCGATGTGGTGGGAAGTGAAAGTGATATCCTCAGGCATATCGAAAGGGAAGTAGACAAAGCCCTGCTGGCTGCTGCACTTCAGCAGCTCACAGGGCGGGAAAAGAAGATTATGGAATTACGGTTTGGACTTAACAGTGAGAGAGAAAGAACACAGAGGGAAGTTGCGGATCTCCTTGGCATCTCCCAAAGCTATATCTCCCGATTGGAGAAGAAGATCCTTAAGAAGCTGCAGCGTGAAATGAAGAAGATGGAGTAAAAAAACGCCTTAGCAACACAGTTGCTAAGGCGTTTTTTATTTCCGCCGTAGGAAGGCTGGAATATCTAAAGACCCATCGGTGAAGGGCCGAACATCGAGTTCTTTGGTGATCTTGATGCTCTCCTTAGTTCTGGGCCCGTCAAACCCTGTGGCAATCACTGTAACACGAATGCTTTCCCCCAGAGACTCATCGATTACTGCACCGAAAATGACGTTGGCATCAGGGGAAGCGGCCTGAGACACCGTCTCAGCTGCTTCGTTCACTTCGAACAGGCCGAGATCAGAGCTGCCGGCAATACTGAGCAGAATGCCCTTAGCACCGTCAATGGATGCCTCCAAGAGCGGGCTGGATATGGCCTGTTGGGCTGCCTTTAGAGCTCTGTCTTCTCCCGAAGCTCTGCCGATCCCCATCAGGGCTGAACCAGCATCAGTCATAATGGCTCGCACGTCGGCAAAATCCAGGTTGATCAGACCGGGAACGGTAATTAGGTCAGAAATCCCCTGGACCCCCTGGAGGAGGACATCATCTGCGATCTTAAAAGCTTCCAACATGGAGGTCCTCTTGTCCACGACCTGCAGCAAGCGGTCATTGGGGATAATAATCAGGGTATCCACCTTACTCTTCAGCTGTTCAATCCCTTTTTCCGCTTGTTCTCTGCGCCGTTTGCCTTCGAAAGCGAAGGGCTTGGTCACTACGCCCACAGTCAGAGCATTTTGCTCCTTGGCAATCTCCGCTACGATGGGAGCAGCACCTGTACCGGTACCCCCACCCATACCTGCGGTAATGAAAACCATGTCGGCTCCCTGGACCGCCTTGGCAATGTCTTCTCGAGACTCCTCAGCTGATCGTTGGCCCACGCTCGGATCAGAACCCGCTCCCAAACCTTTGGTGAGCTTCTCACCAATTTGGATCTTTTGGTGTGCTTCAGACATCTGCAAGGCCTGGGCGTCCGTGTTTAACGCAATAAAGTGAATACCTTTTAAATCAGCGGCAATCATGCGGTTCACCGCGTTGCTGCCACCTCCGCCGCAACCGATAACCTTTATGTCCGCAAACTGAACGTTATCGAGATCAAATTCGAACATGGGATCCCCCTTCTTCAACGTCAAATTCCAATGTCCTAGGTTACTTTCCACACCAAGGACGTTTTTCCCTTTATACCCTTGGAAAAAACTATAAAACGCCTGCTTACCAAAGTTTGGCTCTAACGTTCCAGGCTAACCACTGGCGTCTTGGGAACCCCCAAATCTATGCGCGCCGCCCGTTCACCTCTGGCTTGGAGATCCTCGAGAATTCCCTCCAGCAGCGCGAACTTCTCCTCCAATTCCACTGGCTCACCCATGTGAACCTCAACGCCTGAGCGGGTGATAAAGGCACGCTGCTGCGCGTTCCATTCAGAAATGAAAGGCGCCAACCGAGGAGGTATTAAAGTGATCAGCCTGGAAGTGGCCACCAGCTGCTCTGCCGCCTCTAAATCCAGCCCTGTACAAATGGGCATGTCCCACAGAATCTCATGCTGGATGGCTGGCAGAATGGTGCCCTCCCTGTCAAGGAGCACCCAGCCTCCTTCGGTGGGTATCTGGGCCACTGGCGTCCGTTCCTGGACGCGCACGATCAAGCGGTTGGGCCAGCGCCAGGTGACCTTAGCATTAGCAATCCAGGGATGCTGCCTTAACGACGAAACCAGCTCTCTCGTATCCAGCCGCCAGACATTCAGCGTGGGCAGATCTATGTAAGCATTGAGCTGTTCTGCGCTGAGGTATGTCAAGCCTGTCCACTCAATCTGTTCTAGTTCAAAAAAAGTAGAATTAGCAAATAAGTACAAAGCGACCACGAGCGCTAGAACCAAAACCGAAAGAGCGTTCTTAACGCTGGTAAGTTCATTGAGCACTGTAACCCTCCCTTCTACTCCACCTTGGAAATGTGCGCACCAAGGGCACGCAGTTTATCCTCAAAGGCTTCGTAGCCCCGATCGACATGATGTGACCCCAAAACCCGCGATTCCCCCTCGGCAGCTAAGGCCGCCAAAACCAAGGCCGCGCCAGCCCGGAGATCACCAGCCTCCAGATGGGCGCCGCGCAGCTTAGTGGGCCCATACACCACGACATCCTGGTGTCTCTGTTTTACCACTGCTCCCAGCTTGCTCAGTTCACTCAGGTAGCCAAAACGCCTATCAAAGACCGTTTCCCGCAGTTCGCTGCGCCCATGGGCCTGGGTGGCTGCCACCACAATCTGAGGCTGCAAGTCGGTTGGAAACCCAGGATAGGGCCCCGTTACCACTCGGAGGGGACGGAAACGTTTGGGCGATGACACCAAGACCTTGTCGGAGGACGCTTCGATCTCTCCACCCATGGAGCGAACCACATTGAGCAGGGAACTGAAGTGCTGAGGCTGGACGTGGGTTAGGGTTCCCTGCCCGCCGGTAACCAGAAAAGCCAGGAGATAGGTACCCGCTTCTATCCTGTCGGGCATCACCACATAATCAGTACAGCCCAGGTCCTTGACCCCTTTGACTCTGATCACAGAGGTGCCCGCCCCTTCAATCTGTGCACCCATGGCGTTGAGGAAGTCTTGGATGTCCACGATCTCAGGCTCCTGAGCTGCATTGCGGATCACCGTTTCTCCCCTGGCCAGGGCAGCTGCCATCATTATGTTCTCTGTTGCACCCACACTGGGATAGCGGAAGGTTATGTCGGCGCCGTGCAGCCCTGAGGGGGCCCTGGCTACCAGCACTTCTTCATTTACGCTGATGGAGGCACCCATCTGCTGCAGCCCAGCGAGATGAATGTCCAAGGGCCGTGTCCCAATGGCACATCCCCCGGGAAGTGCTACCTCAACCCACCCCAGGCGGGCTAAGAGAGGACCCATCACCTGCACAGAAGCCCTCATTGACTTGACTAAGTGCTCAGGAGTATGTCCGTGGAGGGAAGCCACCTCTATCTCCATGGCATGGTCCTTGAATTTCACCCGTGCCCCCAGACACTCCAACACTCCGGCCATGGTGTGAACATCTGTGATGCGGGGTACATTTTCGAGGTTGAATACCCCCTGCCCTAAAAGCGCAGCCACCATTAATTTCAAAGCGGAATTCTTAGCTCCATTGATGCGCACAGTACCCTGCAGGCGATGCTGACCTTCCACCACAAAAGCGCCCATTCAATCACCTCAACCCCTGGATTACCGTTTATCATATGCGGTAAGGGGTGAGGCGTGAAAATCAGCCGTTCAATCCTGGCATTGGCGGGAAATATTCAGCAAAACACCGATACCTGCCAGGCTCACCAGCAGCGATGAACCTCCGTGACTGATAAAGGGGAGCGGTATTCCAGTTACAGGTAGAGAACCTGTGACAACGCCGATGTTAATCAGAGCCTGAAAAGCAATCATGGAAGTAATGCCGATGGCCAAGAGAGTACCGTATAGGTCAGGGGCCTTCATGGCAATGCGCAGGCCACGCCAGGCGAGAACAAAAAACAGGGCAATAACTGACACACCGCCCAAAAAGCCCAGCTCTTCACATAAAATGGCGAAAATGAAGTCGGTATGATGTTCCGGCAGGTAAGAAAACTTCTGCCTGCTTCTACCCAATCCCAAACCAAATAACCCGCCAGACCCAATCGCCAAAAGAGACTGGATCACGTTCCAACCGGTGTCCGTGGGGTCAGCCCAGGGATCGAGGAACGCGAAAAGGCGTTTGACACGGTATTCCTTCATGGTAAGCAGGTACGCCAAAACGGGTACTGACAGGAGGCCAACACCCACAAGCTGCCCCAGGTGTACACCGCCGGCAAAGAGTACCACCAACACGGAAAACACTAAAGCCACCCCGGTGCCAAAGTCAGGTTCCAGCATAATTAAGACAAACTGCAGTGCGGTGATCACCAAAATGGGCAGCAGGCCAGAAAAAAACTTCCGCGCCTTATCCCGCTTATTGGCCAAGTACACTGCCGTGAAGTTCACCATGACCAGCTTGGCGAGCTCAGAGGGCTGCAGATTGAACCCCATAATCCTTATCCAGCGACTGGCGCTTCCTGCGCCCGTCCCGATAAACAGCACCAGGATGAGCAGAGCAAACGAAACCACAAGGCCCGGCAGAGCCAAGGGCTTGAAAACATGGTAATCAACCTTCATCAAGATGAAGAGCAGCACCAAACCCACAACCGCCAAAATGGTCTGCCGCTGCACATAGTAATAGGGGTTGCCTGCATCAGCGAGGCCCATCACAGATGAGGCACTAAAAACCATAATCAGTCCTAAACTCACTAGTGTGATGACAGCCAGAAACAAGACCAGATCTGGTTTGCCGCCCTTGGTGAACATACTCCTGCCCCCCTCCCTCATCTATATGCGCCTAGAGGATGGCGTACAACCCGAGAACCGCGAAAACCAGGGCCAGCAAAACAAAGCGGATCATTACCTTGCTTTCAGCCCATCCCACCAGCTCAAAGTGGTGATGCAGAGGAGCCATGCGAAACAGCCTCCGCCCCTTGGTGGCCCGAAAATAAAGCACCTGGAGGATCACCGATACGGTCTCCAAAAGGAAGAGCGCACCGATGATGGGCAGAAAGAGAGTGGTTTTGCTGAGCACCGCCCCAGTGGCCAAACTGGCCCCCAGGGCAAAGGAACCGGTATCGCCCATAATAACTTGTGCCGGAGGGCCGTTGAACCAGATAAAGCCCAAGCATGCTCCTGCCACTGCACCGCTGAATACGCTTAAGTCCTGATAGTTGAGGAGCAGGAAAATCACTCCGAAAGCGATACTGGCGATGGCGGTACTTCCTGCCGCCAAACCGTCCAAGCCATCCGTGAGGTTCACCGCGTTAACCACGCCCACCAGCACGAACACGGTAAACACAAGATACAAAGGCGCAGGCAGGGAGATCGTCTCCCCCCAAAACGGCACGATAAGTTCAGTGCCTACCCTGGCATAGGCATAAAGGGCAATTAACAGGGCCACACCGAACTGGGCCACCAGCTTTTCCCGGGCCCGCAGGCCCAGTGACCTCTTTGCTGCGATCTTGATGAAATCGTCCAAAAAGCCAATGAGTCCAAATCCAATCGTTCCGAACAGCATCATAACCGTGTTATCTGTGATGGGGCGGACTACTAACTGCGCTGCTAGCGCGGCCAGGACAATTAGAATCCCGCCCATGGTGGGAGTCCCCGCTTTAGCCAGGTGCGTGGCAGGCCCCTCGGCGCGAATTGTCTGCCCGAATTTCAGTTTGCGCAGACGATTGATCACCACAGGGCCAAGCAATAGAGATACGGCAAACGCCAATAGAGCACTAAAAACTGGTGCAAATGATGCAGGCATGATCAAGAGCCACCCTTCAGCAGTTGTTCTACAATTGTCTCAAAATGGAGGCCCCGCGATGCCTTGACCAAAACAAGATCGCCCTCGTGGAACTCAGGGGCCGCACTAAGGAACTCCTCAGTGGATGCGAACACCTCACCTCGGCCAGCCCCCTTCTGCATCACTTCAGCAAATTCGCCAATGAAGACCAAGTGCTGTGCGCATTCGGCGGCGTGGCGCCCTACCTCAAAGTGAGCCTCCTCAGCAATATCGCCCAATTCCAGCATGGTGCCGAGGATAGCTATCCTGTCCCCGGTGCAGTACATGTGAGCCAGGGTATCCAAGGCTCCTTTCATGGAAGCAGGACTGGCATTGTAGCTGTCATTAACTACGATCACGCCGCGCGGGCTGCGCTGCACTTCTAGGCGCATAGCGCTCAAGGTCAGATTCTCTAAGGCTTTAGCTCCCTCACTTAAGCTCACGTCAAATTGGAGTCCCACAGCTAAAGCTGCGCAGGCATTCCACACATTGTGAACCCCAGGCACCGCCAGCCGCAGGTCCACCTCTTCCCCTTGGAAGCTGACCACACAGGAGGGGCGCCCGTCGGTATCCAGCTTGATACCCTTTGCCATTACCTGATTAGCTGCATCCAGACCATAGTAAACGGTCCTGCCTCTGAAGCTGCGAGCCTGGCCCCGGACTGAAGGATCATCACCGTTCAGCACTGCAGTCCCTGTGTGGTCCATGGCCTCCAAGAGTTCGCCTTTGGCTTGGGCAACATTGCCTATACCGCCCAACAACTCTAGGTGCACAGGGCCAATATTGGTAATAACCCCATAGTTGGGGGGACAAATCTCCGTGAGCCTCTTGATCTGGCCCAGACCCCGCATGCCCATTTCAGCCACTAGTACTTCGTGGTGCTCTTCCAGCCCTAACACAGTCAAAGGCACACCGAGCTCGTTATTCAAGTTCCCTTCCGTGGCATGAACAGCATACCTAGAACGGAGCACTTGCGCGATCATATCCTTGGTGGATGTCTTGCCATTGCTCCCGGTCACGGCCACCACGGGAACGCGATACTTCGCCAGATAGGCTTGGGCCAGCTCCTGCAGTGCCAAGAGAGGATCGGCCACTTCCACGACTCCAGGCTGATCATAAGTGCCCTCCCTAACCACGGCGCATCCTCCCTGCGCCAGCACATCGGGTACAAACTGATGCCCATCTACTCGCTCTCCAGGCAGAGCGAAAAACAGGCTCCCCCTTCTCGCCTGGCGGCTGTCAATAACTACGTTATCGACTGTGGCGGAACCACGGGCGCGTCCGTTGGTAAACTCGGCGATTTCCGCAAGTGATAATGCACGCATTAGTCCTTCAGCTCCTTAATGGCCGCCCTGACCTCTTCCCCATCATCAAAATGAACTCGCCCATCGGCAAATTCTTGATAGGTTTCATGACCTTTTCCTGCAATAATAACAAGATCCTCCGGCTCGGCCATGGCGACGGCTAAGCGGATGGCGCTGCGGCGGTTCACTTCGATGGCATAAGGAACCCGGGGATCCTTAGTCAACAGACCTTGTTCGATACTGGAACAGATTGCCACTGGATCCTCAGACCGGGGATTATCTGAGGTGATAATCACATAGTCTGCCAGCTCTGCGGCGACAGCTCCCATCAGGGGCCGTTTCGTCTTGTCCCGATCGCCCCCAGCTCCGAAAACCACAATGATCCGGCCTGCAGGCACTAAGACCCGAGCGGACCGCAGAATGTTCTCCAACCCATGGGGAGTGTGGGCGTAATCTACAACGATGTTGAGCCCATGCCCATTACCGATGCGCTCAAAACGCCCTGGTACGCCTGGGACTCTCTCCAGGCCATCTTTGATCTTGTCAAGGGCTATACCCTGCGCAGCACAGAGTGCCGCTGCTGCAAGGGTGTTATACACATTGAACTGGCCCATCAACTGCAGCCGAATCTCCGTCTGGCCATCCTTACTATCAAGTATATAGGATACACCGGTGTTTTCCAACTCTATCTTCTGGGCGCGGAAATCAGCCGGCTGATCCACGGCAAAGGTGACCACTCCCTCAGGCAGGCTAGCCGCCAGCTTGGCTCCCCACGAATCATCCACGTTGATGGCGGCAGGGCCGTCCAGTCCTGTGAAGAGCTTGGCCTTAGCGGCATAGTATTCATCCATAGTGGTATGGAAATCCAAGTGATCCTGGGAAAGGTTGGTAAATACTGCACCGGCAAAGGAAACCCCTGTGGTGCGGTGCAGTTCCAGGGCATGCGAGGACACTTCCATAACCACGAAATCCACTCCCTCTGCCAGCATTTGCGAAAAGAGGCGCTGCAGGTCTAGAGACTCGGGAGTTGTGCGCTCCGATTCCAGAGCTCTACCGCCCAACAGAATCTGGATGGTTCCAATCAGCCCCACCTTATACCCAGCCTGCTCTAAAATGGATTTCACTAAATAGGTAGTTGTGGTTTTGCCGTTGGTTCCCGTGATGCCAAGGACACGCAGTTGGCGCGATGGGTGCCCATAGAAGTTGGCAGCTGCCAGACCCAGGGCGTACCTCGTATCATCCACCACAACCTGGGTCAGGTTCAGACCGGGAATAAAACGTTGGACCAACACCGCAGCTGCGCCCCTCTGCTGGGCTTCCTGCGCAAAATCATGGCCATCTTGTTTATGGCCCACCATGGCCACAAAGAGATCGCCCGGCTGCACCTTTCTAGAATCGTAACTAATCCCGCTAATGGGGAGCATCTCCCCCTGCACTTTAAATTCTAGTCCATCTAGCACTTCATGCAGCTGCACTCTGGATCCTCCTCTATCAACGTTAGAGCTTAAAACGAACCTCAACGACGGATCCTTTAGGAACCCGTGCACCCGCCTGAGGCAGCTGCTCCGCGGCTACTCCGCTGCCCACTACCCGCATCTGCAGCCCAGCCGCGCTGAGCTTGGCGGAAGCATCAAGCATGCTCAAGCCCACAACTGACGGAACTTCCACATCCTCCAGTTCCCCTTGGGCGAAATACAGATGGACCGTGGTTTGAGCAGGAACTCTCGCACCAGGAGCTGGTGTCTGGTCTGTCACCAACGTCCCCTCTCCTTCCATGGTCCAGAAAAAGCCATCTCGAGTCAATCGCGCTTGAGCCTCAGTTCTGGTGTAGTTCATAACATTGGGCACCGTCACCAAGGATGAGCGCTGCCTTGCCTCCTGGCGTCTTTTCACACCCAAGTATTCGAGGCTTTCTTCCATAACTTCCTGAAATACGGGAGCAGCCAAAACTCCTCCAAAGGCCGACTCCACCTTAGGTTTATATAAAACGACTAAAATGGCCAATGCGGGATCGTCCACTGGAGCGAAACCGACAAAGGAAGCAACAACGTCGTCACCGTAAACGCCGCCTTCAGGTATCTGTGCCGTTCCCGTTTTCCCAGCCACATAGTAACCCTGCACCTCTGCCCGATTGCCGTTACCGTTGGCCACCACAGAACGCAGGAGATCGCTCACCACCCCGGCGGTAGCTGAACTGATGGGAGTAGCGAGTACTTCAGGCGCAGTGGTGCTGACCAGCTTCCCATGGGCATCCCTAATCTCCTTGACATAATAGGGTCTCATCAGGCTGCCGCCGTTAGCCACTGCCGAGATGGCACTGAGCAGCTGCAAGGGTGTTACTGCAATCCCTTGGCCAAAGCCTGTGTTCGCCCACTGCAGCGTCTGTCCAGAGCGGGAAGGCAAGAGGACAGTCCCCGCTATCTCACCTGGGAAGTCTACGCCCAAACGCCTGCCAAAGCCCAAGCCTTGTATGTACCTGTGGAAGGCTTCCGGCCCCATTTCCACTGAAAGCTTAGCAAAAGTGATATTGTCTGATCGCTCCATAGCTTCCCGGAAGGTAATACTGCCAAAGGCGCGCCCATCCAGGTTGCGCACCCGTCCGCCCCCTACTTCCCACACATGCCCGCTTTCGAAAGTACGGTTGTTGTCAGTTAGGCCCAGGTCCAGAGCTGCCGCAGCTGTAACAAATTTGAACGTAGAACCCGGTTCATATTGATCGGTAATGGCAATGTTGCGGCGTCTGTCCACGGAGACTTCTTGATAATAGTTCGGGTCAAAAGTCGGATAAATGGCGTTAGCTAATATCTCTCCTGTTTTGGGGTTCATCACCAAAACGAGCCCCCGTTCACTGTTGCTGGAGATCACTGCTTCCTGAATCCGAGTTTCGGCTAGATACTGGATCACCGTATCAATGGTGAGTACCACATCATACCCAGCTTGAGGCGGGATAAACTCCGTTTCTCCCCCAGGAATACTTCGCTGGGCGGCGTCTCGTTCTGTGGCGTGCTGCCCAGGGGTGCCGCGCAGCGTTTCATCGTAGAAATACTCTATGCCTTCCAAACCTTGATTATCCGCGCCGGCAATACCCACAACGTGGGCCGCGAGAGAACCCTGGGGATAGTAGCGCTGCGGGCGCTGCACAATCTTAATGCCCGGTAAGGCCAGACTGCGGATGGCCTCCGCCGTCTCCACTGTCAAGCCTCGGGCTAACCAAACACTGCTCTTACCGCTGGTGAGCAGTGCGGTCAGTTCAGGCTCAGATAAAGACAAATAGGGAGCTAGCTGTCTTGCTGTACCTTCCACATCCCGAATACTGTCAGGTATAGCATACACCGCATCCGCTCCCACGCTGATGGCTAATGTTTTGTAATTCCGGTCCAAGATATTGCCGCGCTGCGCATCAATGGTCTGAGGCCTCATCCGCTGGGCTGTGGCCCGCACTGCCAATTCCTCGCCACGGTAGATCTGTAAGTAAGCCAAGCGGCCCACCAGAGCCGCCACAGCCAAAGCCCACAAAAAGAATATGAAAAGAGTGCGCCTAACGCGCGAACGCCTAGCGTTGTAACGTGCCAGCTTCTACTCCTCCTAACGGCAAAACCTTGTTCAACATCGCTGTCAAGACAGCAAGAACCCCACCCGTGGTGCTGTCCTGCTGCTCATCCGCCAGCCAGCGGCCCTGCGCCTCGGGGATCGAATCCACCTGACGGGGCAGCACTAGAGTAGCCGTGAACTCGGGATCTACCATACCCAAACGCGTTCTAGCGACTTGTTCGATCTGCTTTAGAGAACGCTGGGACTCCAGACTGAGCATTAAGTGATCATTTCGCTGCTCCATGGAATTTACCTGCTCCTGCAGGCTGGCTAATTCCATGTTCAAGTAGTAGGAGGTAACCTGCTGCTGCAGATACAGCAAACCGAGGACCACACAGATGGCGGCCACAAGACAAATCCTCAAGGTAGCAGGAAGGCGACGGCGCTTGGGAGCAGGCCGGCGACTCGGTTCTGATGCCGCCTCTTCTATATGGGGTTGATAGGGTTCCACAAGCTTCCTGGCCGCAGTCATTAGGTTCATCCTCCCTCAGATTTTCTCCACAACCCGCAGCTTGGCACTGCGCGAACGTGGATTGGACTCCACTTCCCGTTGGGAAGCCGTAATCGGCTTCCGGTTAACCAGCTTCACCACTGCCTCACTGCCGCAAACGCATACTGGAAGATCAGGCGGACAGGTGCACTTCCCGAGGAGGCTTTGGAAATACTCCTTGACGATGCGATCCTCCAGGGAATGAAAGGTGATCACAGCCAGCCTCCCCTGGGGCTTTAACATATCAACGGCCTGCTGCAGCCCATCCCGCAGGGCGCCAAGTTCATCATTCACCGCGATGCGCAGGGCTTGGAAAGTTCGCCTAGCAGGGTGGGGCCCCTTGGCCCTGGCGCCAGCAGGAACAGCTTTTTTGATCACCGCCACCAAGTCTCCAGTTGTTTCAATTGGCCTGTCCCGGCGTTCCGCAACGATGAACTGGCTGATTCTAGCAGCCCAGTTCTCTTCACCATACTCGGCAATAATCTCGGTCAGTTCTTCCTCACTGTATGTATTCACGATGGTCCAAGCATCAAGCTTGGCGCTGCGATCCATCCTCATGTCCAGACGTGCATCCTGATGGTAGCTGAATCCCCTCTCACCTTCGTCCAGTTGGGGCGAGGAGACTCCGATATCCATCAATACTCCTGCCACCTCACTGACGCCGTTCTCCTGTAATAGGCTCTGCAGGTTGCGGAAGTTGCCCCTAATCAGCGTCACTTGATGAGCATAGGCAGCCAATCTATACTTGGCTCGCTCCAAGGCTGCGTCATCCTGGTCTATACCGACAAGCTTGATCGTGGGCTCTGTGGCCAACATCCCTAAACTATGGCCCGCGGCCCCGATCGTGCAATCCACATACACTTCTCCCGGCTTCAGGGCAAGTGCGTCAATGGTCTCCAGCAGGAGAACTGGTTCGTGGCCATAGTGCATCTCGTCACTCCTAGCTCAAATTCCAAGATCCACAATGTTCTCAGCGATTTGGTCAAAGGACTCCTCTGCTGCTTGAACATAGGTTGCCCATTTTTCCCTGCTCCAGATCTCAATGCGGCTGGAAACGCCGATTACCACAGCGTCTTTATCTATCCCGGCGAACTCCCTGAGGTTAGCCGGCAGCATAATGCGCCCCTGTTTATCCAGTTCGCACTCTGTAGCACCGGAAAAGAGAAAACGTACGAATTGGCGGGCATCATTCTTGGTCAAAGGCAGGGTTTTGAGCTTAGTTTCTAGGATAGTCCATTCAGTATTAGGAAACAAGAACAAGCAGTTATCCAATCCCCTGGTGATGACTGCCCCTTCCCCCAATTCTTCCCGAAATTTCGCGGGAATAGTGAGCCGTCCCTTGGCATCCAAGCTGTGTTGGTACTCACCTAAGAACACTCTCACCACTCCCTCCTCAAAATCCACCACTTTTCCCCACGAATCACCACTTTGATGACCATATTCGTTGGATATTGGGAAACTCCTGCCCGGAAATGAAAAAATTAACCAAATAAGAAAACCTGGATACCAATAGTATCCAGGTTTGCCAGCAAATCTGAGTGAACCGATAAGCCGAGTTCTGTCGTGGATGATCATCTATCTAGGACCTTAGTTGCCTAAAGCCTCATGCGGTCAACCCGAAAGTCAAGCGAGACGGGCAGCCTCTCCTTTCCTATTTGACCTTGCTCCGGATGGGGTTTACCTAGCCAGTTAGTCGCCTAACTGCTGGTGAGCTCTTACCTCACCTTTTCAGCCTTACCCTGGAAACTTCCAGGGCGGTATATTTCTGTGGCACTAGCCTTAGAGTTACCTCCACTGGGCGTTACCCAGCATCCTGCCCTGCGGAGCTCGGACTTTCCTCAAAGGATCTCTCCTCTGCGATCATCTGGTTCACTCAGCATGTTCAGTATACCATATCCCACACGGAGAGGAAACGGTAAAGGTCTGGAACATACTTCAGAAATTGCCCTGGCCAAAAAAAGAGACCGCCTCCAACACGGTGAGACGGCTTTTGCTCTCAAGGATATTGGTGGACCCCCTGGGATTTGAACCCAGGACCAACGGATTATGAGTCCGCTGCTCTAACCGCTGAGCTAGGGGTCCAGCACTAGTTAATTATATGAAAATGCTTGCTGCCTGTCAAGGGCTCTACTGCTCCAGGAAGTCCTTCAGCTTCTTACTGCGGCTGGGATGACGCAGCTTGCGCAGGGCCTTAGCTTCGATCTGGCGGATCCGTTCACGGGTCACGCCGAATACCTGCCCCACTTCTTCTAGAGTCCGCCCCCGCCCATCTTCCAATCCAAAACGCAGCCTCAAAACCTGCTGTTCACGGGGGGTCAGGGACTCCAACACTTCCTCGAGCTGTTCCTGGAGCATTGTAAAGGCCGCCGCTTCAGCGGGAGCCGTGGCCTCCTGGTCTTCAATGAAGTCACCGAGATGACTGTCTTCCTCTTCGCCAATGGGAGTTTCCAGGGACACGGGTTCTTGGGCGATCTTCATGATCTCCCTCACCCTCTCCACTGGCAGATCCATCTCTTCCGCGATCTCCTCAGGGGTAGGAGCCCTGCCCAGTTCCTGCAATAGCTGCCTGGACACTCTGGTCAACTTGTTGATGGTCTCCACCATATGAACGGGGATGCGAATAGTGCGCGCCTGATCCGCGATGGACCTAGTTATGGCCTGCCGAATCCACCAAGTAGCATAAGTGCTGAACTTAAACCCTTTGCGGTAGTCAAACTTCTCCACCGCTTTAATCAAGCCAAGGTTACCTTCCTGGATGAGGTCCAAAAGCTGCATCCCCCTGCCCACATAGCGCTTGGCGATGCTGACAACTAGGCGCAGATTTGCCTCGGCCAGCTGCCGGACGGCTTCCTGATCGCCCGCCTCAATGCGCTTGGCCAGCTCCACTTCTTCCTCAGCAGTGAGCAGAGGAACCCGGCCGATTTCTTTGAGATACATGCGGACAGGATCATCAAGTCCGATACCCTCTGGCACGGACACATCATCACTCTCGGTCTCAGTGGCTTCATCTTCGTCAACCACGTCATCATCCACTTCATCATTTCGGTCGGCACTGGAATGGGGAATCACGTCAACACCCATGGCGGAAAAGCTCTCGTATATCTCATCTATCTGCTCAGGCAGAAGATCCACATCTTGAAGACTATCCATGATTTCGCGATAAGTAACCATGCCGCGCTTTTTCGCTTTCGCCATCAGTTCGTTCACAGCTTGAATATTCTCTGCAACAGTGCTTGCTTCTTTCTTGTTCAACATGAAAACCCCCTTTCTCTCCTGCCTATGTTAGTAAGAGTCTTCGCGATAAATGCCATAATACTCTTTGAGCAACTGATATAATTCCATGCGAACATCAAGACCTTTTCTATCATTCTCCAAAAGGGAAAGTTTTTCCTCTATCTTCCGTAATCTTCGCTTCCGCAAAACTGCAAGAAAGGAGCGGAAACAGTCCTCCCAGCTTGCTGCTGGTGCAGGCAGTGACAGCAGTCGGCTGGCGATGGCAGTGCCTCGTTGGTCAGGAATGTTCTGACTGAGGGAAACATAAACATGGCGGTAATCTGCATGAAGGAAGTCACTCGCGGTAACACCCCGCGCCTTCACCTCAGCCAAACGTTCAGGTTCCTGCAGAAGGTAACGCAGGACCTCTCGCTCTCTCAGTTCCTCACCCACCTCCATGGGAGGCCTCAGAACTCGCCTGCGAGGGGCGCCTTTTAGATTACGCCTAGTCTGCACACGGGAAACCCTGCCTATTCCCAGCTTATTGCTGACTTCCGCTGCTAGTGACTGTTCGGATACGCCTAAGCGTTCAGCAGCATAGCGGGTATACTCATCCCGCTCAACAGCGCTGGTAAGCTGTGCTAGCAATGTAACAAGTTCTGTAGATGCAGTCAATTTTCCTTCTCTAGTTTCTACATCGTGTTGGGAAATAATTCTATCAATTTGGTATTCCCGAAAGGGCTTAGCCCTATGCAGCCAGGCCCGGACTCCTTGAGCGCCTTGGGTACGGGCAAAAGTGTCTGGATCCTGCCCACTCGCCAGTTCTGCTACTCGCACCTGGAGGCCGAACTTATGCAGGACCTCGATGCCGCGCCAAGCAGCCCTCTGTCCTGCGGCATCGCCGTCAAAGGCGATCACTGCTCGGGAACAGAAGCGTTTGAGAAGTCTGGCATGGGCTGAGGTAAAGGCTGTGCCCAGGGAAGCTGCCACATTGCGCTGTCCCACGGCGAACAGGGAAATCAGATCCGTGTAACCTTCCACAATGATTACTTGATCCTGGGCCTTGATCTCATCCTTGGACCAGTTCAAACCGTACAAAACATAGCTCTTGTTGAATACAGCTGTCTGCCCAGTATTGAGATATTTCGGCTGGCCCTCTCCCAAAAGGCGCCCTCCAAAGCCCACGAAACGCCCGAGATGATCGCAGATGGGAAACATCAGCCGACCCCGAAAGCGGTCTACGTAACCGCGTTTGCCTGTTGTAACCAGGCCCGCAGCCTGGGCTAGCTCCAAATCAAAGCCCTGTGCTTGCAGGAAATTCGCCAGCCCATCCCACTCTTCAAAGGACAGACCTAAGTAAAAGTCCCTGGCAAGCTGTTCGGTAATGCCCCTTTTCTGCAGGCATTCACGGGCTTGAGCCCCCTGGGGAAGGCGTAGATTGCGATAGTAGTAACGGGCTGCCATCTGGTTGATCTGCCTCAGCCGCTCCCGCTCTTCTTCCCGCCTCTGATCTTGGGAGGAAATGGTGGGAACCTTGATACCCTTCTCCTCAGCCAGCTTGGTCACAGCTTCAGGGAACGACAGGTTCTCCGTTTCCATCACAAAGTTGATCACATTGCCTCCCTTTTGGCAGCCAAAACAGTGAAAAAACTGTTTTTCTGGGCTGACTGTGAAAGACGGCGTCTTCTCGCTGTGAAAGGGGCAGAGCCCGACATAGTTCTTTCCCGTAGGCCTCAGTTCCACCCGGCGGCCCACCACTTCCACAATATCCACGGCCGCTTTGACCTGCTCAATCAATTCATCAGAGAAGCGAGCGATCTCCATCACCTCCCCAGCCTCTGGGCAAGAAGATGCGCTGAAACTCCCGCGCTGCGAAGCTGTCGGTCATCCCTGCTATGTAATCCACGATTTCTGCCTCAGGATTCGTCAAGCCGCGAAACCTCTCTCCATGCTCCAAGTAGTGATGGAACAGCATGCTGAGCACACCATAGACCTTGGACTCCTCGTGCTTGGCCGCGGAGTTAAAGTAGAAGTTTTGAAACAGAAACTGCCTGAACAGATCGGTTGTCTCCTGAATGAGCGGGCTCATGGTAACCACATTCTTTCCGAAACTGGCGTGGAGGATGTCGTTGACCATGGTTCTGATCCTCTCCCGGCCATTGCGCCCTAACACTTCCCGAACCTGCTGCGGCAGGTCCTCCTCGCTGAGTATGCCTCCCCGTACCGCATCTTCCACATCGTGGTTGAGGTAAGCAATGCGGTCACAGATGCGCACCACCTGGGCTTCCAAGGTCTGAGGTGGCACATCACCAGTGTGGTGCAAAATGCCGTCGCGCACTTCCCAAGTAAGGTTGAGACCCGGGTAATCCTCAGAGTATTCTTCCAAGACATCTACGATCCTCAGACTATGTTCGTTGTGCTTAAAGTGACCAACCAGACGGTTTAGCGCGGCTTCACCGGCATGGCCGAAGGGAGTATGCCCCAAATCATGGCCTAGCGCGATAGCCTCTGTGAGATCCTCGTTCAGGCGCAGGGCCCTGGCCACACCGCGGCTGATCTGCGTCACCTCCAGCACATGGGTAAGCCTGGTCCGATAGTGATCGCCTTTGGGTGCGATGAACACCTGTGTCTTTGATTTCAAACGCCGGAACGCTTTGGAGTGTACGATACGCTCCCGATCCTGCTGAAAGCAAGTGGAATAGGAGCAGGGCTCCTCGGGATATACCCTGCCCCTGCTCTGACCCGCCTTAGCAGCATAGGGGGACAAATAGCGTTCTTCCCATTCTAGAATAGACTCAACGAAGTTCACCCTAACCCCTCCAGAGCACTGTCACTCTTCTCCCGGTGCCATCTCCTGCATGAAAAGGAACCCACACTATCACAGTATGGGTTCCCCGCGAAGAGAGGTTTTCCTCCCCTATCTCTACTCAACCATTAACGTGGATTGCGGATATTTGCCTGGGCTGCAGCCAAACGTGCGATGGGCACGCGATAGGGCGAGCAGCTGACGTAATCCAAGCCTACACGATGGAAGAAGTCGATGGAAGCTGGGTCTCCACCATGTTCACCACAGACGCCCACTTTGAGGTTGGGCTTCACGGAACGGCCCTTTTCGACACCTAGTTTAACCAGGTAGCCTACACCTACTTGATCCAGGGTCTGGAAGGGATCCCTTTCCAAGATCTCTTTCTGGACGTAGTCAGGCAAGAAGGTGCCGGCGTCGTCACGACTGAATCCAAAGGTCATCTGGGTGAGGTCGTTGGTGCCAAAGGAGAAGAACTCGGCCTCAGAGGCAATTTCATCGGCAACAACGCAAGCTCTGGGGATTTCCATCATGGTTCCCACCAGATAACTGAACTCAACCCCGGACTCCTTCTTAACGGCTTCTGCCACTTCCACGCAGACCTCTTTCATCAACTTGAGCTCTTCCACGGTACCGATGAGAGGAATCATCACCTCTGGGAAGACTTTTACGCCTTCCTTGGTGAGCTCAGCAGCGGCCTCAAAGATGGCGCGAGCCTGCATAGCGTAAATCTCCGGATAGGTCACACCCAAGCGGCAGCCGCGGTGGCCAAGCATGGGGTTGATCTCTTCCAGGGACTCGATGCGAGCCTTGAGTGCTTCAACGGTAAGCCCCATCTCACCAGCGAGCTTTTTAATGGTCTCTTGATCCTGCGGCACAAACTCATGCAGTGGTGGGTCGAGGAGCCTTACAGTAACCGGCTTACCCTCCATGGCTTTGAAGATGCCCTTGAAATCGCCCTTCTGGTAAGGCAGCAATTTCGCCAGGGCGGCTTCACGACCCGCTTGGTCGCTGGCAAAAATCATCTGCCGCACGGCACTGATGCGGTCTCCTTCAAAGAACATATGCTCAGTTCTGCACAGGCCAATACCCTCGGCACCAAACTCAACAGCAGTCTGACTGTCGTGGGGCGTATCGGCATTTGTGCGGATACCCAAGGCGCGGTACTCATCAGCCCACTCCAAAAGGGTACCGAGATTGCCTGACACTTCTACCTGGACCATCGGTACCTGGCCAACAATCACTTCACCGGCAGTACCATTCAGGGTAACCCAGTCGCCTTCTTTCAGTACAGTGGTGCCGAAGGTGAGGGTCTTGTTTGCTTCATCAATCTGGGCAGAGGAACATCCTGCTACGCAGCACTTACCCATACCGCGAGCGACTACAGCAGCGTGGGAAGTCATACCGCCGCGAGCGGTGAGAATACCTTCCGCCACGTCCATACCACCGATATCCTCTGGGGATGTTTCATTGCGCACCAGGATGACCTGTTCGCCGCGCTCTTTCCAAACTTCTGCCTCTTCAGCAGTGAACACGATGCGGCCGGCTGCTGCCCCTGGCGATGCAGGAAGGCCCTTGGCAATCACGTCATACTTGGCCTTGGGGTCGATCATGGGATGCAGGAGCTGATCAAGCTGTTCTGGTTCGACACGCAGGACAGCGGTCTTCTTGTCGATAAGCCCCTCTTCCACCATCTCCACAGCAATGCGCACTGCAGCCATGGCTGTACGCTTACCGGTACGGGTCTGCAGCATGTACAGTTTTCCTTCTTGAATGGTAAACTCCACATCCTGCATGTCTTTGTAGTGGTTCTCCAGGAGCTTGTAAATCCTTACCAGCTCGTCGTAAACCTCAGGCATTCCTTCGTGAAGCTGGGAAATGGGGTTCGGTGTACGGATACCTGCCACAACGTCTTCACCCTGAGCGTTCATCAGGTACTCGCCGTAGAACACGTTCTCACCTGTGGAAGGATCCCTGGTGAAAGCTACTCCTGTACCAGAATTGTCGCCCATGTTCCCGAAGACCATGGCCTGGACGTTTACAGCTGTACCCCAGTCGTGGGGGATGTGGTTGATCTGACGGTACCGGATGGCACGTGCTCCGTTCCAGGAACGGAATACGGCATCGATGGCACCCTTCAACTGCTCGATGGGATCATCCGGGAAGAGTACGCCTGCGGATTTCTGTACAATGGCCTTGTACTCGTGAACCAGATCTTGAAGAGCTTCTACGGTCAGTTCATTGTCAAGCTCTACACCCTGCTCAACACGCTTTTTGGCCAAGGCCTCTTCGAAGAGGTCATGCTCAACGCCCATCACCACGTCGCCATACATCTGGATAAAACGACGGTAAGAGTCCCAAGCAAAACGGGGGTTCCCCGACTTCTTAGCCAAGGCTTCCACAGTCACGTCATTGAGCCCCAGGTTCAGGACAGTGTCCATCATGCCAGGCATAGAAACCCGTGCACCGGAGCGAACAGAAAGAAGCAGTGGGTTCTCGGCATCACCGAACTTAGCCTCCATGGCCTGCTCGACTTTTGCGAGATTCTCCATCACTTGCTCTTCTAAACCTTCTACCCACTTCTCACCATTGGTGTAAAACTCGGTACAAGCTTCAGTGGTAATGGTAAATCCTGGTGGTACTGGAATACCAAGGGCCACCATCTCTGCTAAGTTAGCGCCTTTACCACCAACTAGATTCCTGTTACCCTGCTGGCCATCTGTTTGGCCGTCACCAAAAAAGTAAACCCACTTGGTGCTCATTCGCATCCTCCTTCTTCGTTTGTTAGCTAATATCATTCCCTTTGGGGAAACACGTCCTCAAATTCGGGAATTATTGGGCTAATTACCAACAGACTCTATTCTTGATCGTCTCCGGTTCTCCTTCCCAAGACCCGCTTCTTTACTTATTCGAAACAACTAACCGCAAATCACCGCACAATCTATACAACTTCAGGGCTTGTTTAAGCAGCGCCAGACGGTTACTGCGCACTACAGGATCCTCATCCATAATCATCACCTGGTCGAAAAACCGGTCGACCTGTCGGCGAAAGCCCGCTAATTGCTGCAGCACACCTTGGAAATCTCCCTGCTCCACCAGGGGCAGACAGGTTTTTTCCAGTTCCTGGACGCTTGTATGGAACTCAGCATCAGCGGGAAGGAAGGCATCCTTTTCCAGGGTATCTACTTCGGCCTTAGCAGCTAGATTGGCGACCCGCTCGAAGCCGATAATGAGGTCTTCAAAAAGCTCTCCTTCTCGAAAATCAGATAGCGCGCTTACTCTGTTTAGCAGGCTGGGGATCTGATCATCGTCTGAGGCCAGGGCTGCGTCGACAATATCGTAGCTGTAGCCCTGTTCAAGAAGGGTCACCCTCAGCCTGGCCAGGAGGAACTTCACCAGTGCTGCCGCCTGATCCTCTCCCAGGTTTGGGTCTGAGTAGCCCTCCGCTGCGGTGCCCACCAATTTCTCGATGGAAACCAGGTAGCCACCCTGCCGCAGAATCTGCACCACACCCTGGGCCTGCCGGCGCAGGGCAAAGGGATCTTGGGAGCCAGTGGGGATCTTACCGAGGGCGAAATAGCCCACCAAAGTGTCCAGCTTATCAGCTAGACTCACCAGGGTACCTTCAATAGTGGTGGGAACTGCATCGCCTGCAAAGCGCGGCATATAGTGCTCCCTAATACCAGCTGCCACTGCTGCTTCCTCACCTTGGGCTAAAGCGTATTTTTCACCCATCACTCCCTGCAGCTCTGGGAACTCATATACCATCTGAGTGACCAGATCGCACTTAGCTAAGCGAGCGGTGCGCAGGGCAGTGTCCAAATGCTCTGCATGGCCCAAGAGCTCAGTCAGGGCCGCTGTGAGTTTCTCCAGGCGGCGCACCTTATCTCCCATGGTTCCCAGTTTCTCCTGGAAGACCACCTGGTCCAGCCTTGGTAGATGATCTGCTAGTTCAGTCCTTAGATCTTCATCATAAAAGAACTTCGCATCCGCTAAACGTGCTGCCAGCACTTTTTCATTGCCCTTCACCACCAGATCCAGGTGGTTGTCAGCTCCATTGCGCACTCCTATAAAACAGGCCTTCAATCTTCCCTCAGAATCATGGAGGGGGAAATAGCGCTGATGCTCTTTCATAGAAGTGATGAGCACTTCAGAGGGAACATCCAAGAACTGTTTGGAGAATTCGCCTACAAAGGCCGTGGGATACTCAACCAAATTGGCTACTTCCTTAAGCAGGCGCTGATCTTCCTGTACGGTGGCCTGATGTTCCTGGGCAAGCCGCTGAATCTGCTGCCAAATGTCTGTAACCCGCTCTTCAGTATCGGCAATAACATAATTCTCTTTCAGGGCCGCAGGATAGTCACTTGGCTGCTCTATTGTGATGGGACCGGCGCTCAACTGCCTATGGCCAAAACTCACCTGTCCGGCCTTGATTGGCCCCACTTCCACAGGGATCACCCTAGTTCCAAACAAAGCCACAATCCACCTCAGGGGCCGAGCATAGCGCAGATCGTAGTCTCCCCAACGCATGTTCTTAGGGAAGCCCAGATGGGCAATAATATCTTCCAGGACAGGCTTAAGCAGCGCATAGGTTTCCTGGCCCTGCACTTCTTTGCGCACATAGAGGTACTCGCCCCCCTGAAAGGACTTGACTATGATGGCCTGTTCGTCCACCTGTTGTGAGCGGAGAAAGCCCAAGCCCGCTTTAGTCAAATTGCCTTCGGCGTCTCTGGCAATGCTCACAGGCGGTCCCTTGATTTCCTCCACCATGTCGTCCTGCTTTTCCTGAAGCCCTTCTATGAGTACGGCCAACCTCCGGGGTGTGCTAAACAGCCTAACCTCACCGAAGCTCAAACGCTCTTGCGTCAGCCGACTGGTAATTGCTTCTGATAATTGCTTAAGTGCGCTATCAATAAAACGAGCAGGCAGTTCCTCGAAGCCCAGTTCCAGCAAAAAGTCCTGCATCTATATCGCCCCCCTCTTCAGAAGTGGAAACCCCAGCCGCTCCCTTTCCGCTAAGTATCCCTGGGCTGCCAAGCGCGCCAGCGCCCGCACCCTGCCGATAAACCGCGTCCGCTCGCTGACGCTGAGGGCGCCCCGGGCATCCAAGAGGTTAAAGGTGTGGGAGCATTTCAGCACGTAATCATACCCTGGCAGAACCAAACCCAACCCAATCAGCCTCTCAGCCTCGTCCTCATACAAATCGAAGAGGGTGAACAGCTTGGTGGTATCAGCTGCCTCAAAATTGTGTTTGGAGTACTCAACTTCATTCTGCAAAAAGACGTCTCCATAGGTGACCCCGTCCACCCAGACCAGGTCAAAGATGGAATCCACTCCTTGGATAAACATGGCTAGGCGTTCCACCCCATAGGTAATTTCCGCGGATACCGGTTTCACATCGATACCGCCTACCTGCTGAAAGTATGTGAACTGGGTGATTTCCATCCCATCCAGCCACACTTCCCAGCCCAAGCCCCACGCCCCTAGGGTGGGAGACTCCCAGTCATCTTCCACAAAGCGAACATCATGTTTAAGCAGGTCAATCCCCAGCGCTTCCAAACTGCCCAAGTATAGTTCCTGTACGTCATCGGGCGAGGGTTTGAGGATTACTTGAAACTGGTAGTAGTGCTGGACGCGATTGGGGTTCTCCCCATAACGCCCATCTGTGGGCCGCCTGCTGGGCTGTACATAGGCAACGTTCCAGGGCTCAGGCCCCAATGCCTTTAAAAAAGTGGCTGGTGACATAGTCCCAGCACCGACTTCCAAATCATAGGGCTGATAAATGATGCACCCTTGTTGCGCCCAATAGCTCTGCAGTTTCAGGATCATTTCTTGTAGGTTCACTCAGCCACCCCTCTCTGATTTTGAAAAACCTTTCACCCAACGACAAGGGACGAAAGGTTTCTCCAGAGGACATGAATTATGCACTTTAAAGTGCAGTAATATCGCTTAATATATACCAAATCCACCACGAATTGTCAATCTGCTCCCGGCGGCACAGCCGTTAGGGTCTCCAGGAAATCTAGAGACTTCAAGGGATATTCTAGCCGAAAGTCTATGTACTTACGCATAATCTGGCGCAGCTCCTCCTCAAGGCCCGCCGCTGGATGAAGGACAGTCAGTTTGGAGAACTCCCATTCCAAAAGCTTTTTCATCAGCTCCCAGACGCCATTGGAGATGCGCACGCTGCCCGGAACCTGGGGAGCACACTTCTGGCACAGCACCCCCGCCTGTTCCGTGAAGAATATGGTGTCCCGCACAGCCTCACGACAGTTTAGGCAGTGATACAGCTCAGGCTCATAGCCAAGTTCCCTCATGAGTCTGATCTCGAAAGCCCGAGCCGCTAGCTTAAGGCGCCCCTTTTCAGCTAAGGCCAAGGCGCTGGCCAGCAGAGAGAAAACGCTTTCTGCAGGGTCCTCCTCTGCAGTGAGGGCATCCAGCAGTTCCGTTATGTAGGAAGCGTAGGCGAACTTCTCCAGATCCTCCCTGAGGGGCTGCCTGCTGTGGATGATTTCCGCCTGACTGAGATTATGCAGTCCCTGCCTGGGAAAAATGAGGTACAGCCCATGGGTGAAGACCTGTGTGGAACCGAGCAGGCGGTTCCTGACGCGCCGGGCCCCCCTGGCCGCAGCGGTGAGTTTGCCCCGGTCCTTTGTATAGACCGTCACCACCCGGTCAGCTTCACCCATGTTGCGCACCCTCAGCACAATTCCCTCTGTTTTCCAAGTCAAAGCTCTTCACCTGCTGTCGCCGGGGGTTGAACGCCTAGGTATTCATAGCCCAAATTGGTGAGGCAGCGTCCCCTCGCGGTTCTCTGCAGCAGCCCCAGCTGCAGCAGGAAGGGTTCATAGACATCTTCAATGGTGGCAGCTTCCTCGCCGATCGCGGCGCTGAGACTGTCCACACCCACCGGCCCTCCGCCAAACACCTTGTGGATGGTGAACAGGATGCGCCTGTCCATCTGATCCAGCCCATTGCCATCAATCTCAAACAGGCTGAGGGCTGCCTTGGCTACCTCGTGGGAGATGCGATTGTCTGCCCGCACCTGAGCATAGTCCCTCACCCGCTTGAGGAGGCGGTTGGCCACCCGCGGCGTACCCCGGGAGCGTTTGGCGATCTCCTCTGCTCCAGCCTGGTCGATTTCTATGTCCAATATGTCAGCAGCCCTCAGGACGATGGCCTGCAGATCCTTAGTCTCATAAAGGTCCAAGCGGCTCAACATCCCAAAGCGGTCACGCAGGGGAGAAGTGAGCATCCCGGCCCTGGTGGTGGCCCCCACCAAGGTAAAAGGAGGCAGATCGATGCGCACAGACCGGGCCCCAGGACCCTTGCCGATAACAATATCAACGGCTCCGTCTTCCATGGCGGGGTAGAGTACCTCCTCTACCTGCCTGCTCAGGCGGTGAATCTCGTCGATAAAGAGTACATCTCTGGCCTGAAGGCTGGTTAAGATGGCCACTAGATCTCCCTGGCGCTCGATGGCAGGACCTGAAGTGGTGTGAATACCCACTCCCATCTCACCAGCAATAATGTGAGCCAAACTGGTCTTACCCAACCCAGGAGGACCGTAGAGCAGGACATGATCCAGCGCCTCGTCACGCTGCTTGGCTGCGGTAATGAACAGGCGTAGGTGTTCCTTCACCTTGTCCTGCCCGATATACTCAGCTAAATTCCTTGGCCGCAGTGACCTCTCCACATCCCAATCGTCAGGCCGTTTCCAGGCACTTACTATCCGTTCCGTTTCCAAGTACGTTCACCCCTTTGCTGGCTGTTTTGAGCCAGTGCCGTTTTCAGCAGCTCTTGCAGATCATACTGCTGATCTAACTGAGGCTGGGCCAAATCAACCATGCGCTGCGCCTCACTGCTGCTGTAACCCAGCGCGATCAAAGCCTCCAGTGCATCTTCCACGATATCCCCTGGCAGATCAGGAGCGTCTTCATGGGATTCAGGCAACTCGACGTGCTTGAAAGCGTCCTTCAATTCCAAGAGAATCCTCTGCCCAGTCTTCTTGCCAACTCCAGGCAGAGTAGTGAGGGTCTTTAGATCCTGGGTCTGTACAGCGCGGATAAAGCCCTCTGGATCAATGCTGGAAATGATGGCTAAACCGCTCTTAGGCCCGATCCCAGCAACGCTGATAATCTTTTCAAACAGGCGACGCTCCTCCCAGGATGAGAAGCCGTAGAGCGCCATATTGTCCTCTCGCACCTGCAGGTAAGTGAACACCTGCAGCTCCTGGCCTAATGGCGGCAGAGACTTAAGGACAGATGCCGACGCATTTACCTCAAACCCAACCCCTTGTACTTCTAGGAACACTATGCTGTCCGCTGCATCCAACAGCCGACCCTTTAAGGATACTATCATTCGCCTCTCCTCCCCCAGTTATTGGAGTTATAGCCATGGCAGATGCAGATGGCCAAAGCATCAGTGATGTCGTCGGGTTGCGGAGTTGTCTGCAGCCCCAGGAGCATGCGCACCATGTATGCCACCTGTTCTTTGTCGGCCCGTCCATAACCGGTCACCGCCGTCTTCACCTGAAGAGGCGTGTACTCATAAACTGGCAGCCCAGCATGGGAACCAGCCAAAATGGCTACTCCCCTAGCTTGTCCCACCGCAAGCGCCGTGGCAGAGTTTTTGTTGAAAAAGAGTTCTTCCACAGCCAAGCAGTCTGGTTCAAACTCCTTGATCAGACTGCTGAGCTCCTGGTAAATCGTCTCTAGGCGCTTGGCCGTGGCTTCCTTGGATGAGGTGCGTATCGCACCATAGCCCAGGACAGTATGCCGGTTGTGTTCCACCCGCACCACACCAAAGCCTGTAATAGCTGTCCCAGGGTCAATTCCCAATGTAATCACTGCATTACACCTCGCCCTTCTATTCGACGCAGTTCACGGCAAGTCCTTGCCTGGGGTCCTGCGAAGCCGGGGATCAGGCAAAAAAAGAACCTCAATCCATGCGGTTGAGGTTGTCTTCTCCCCTAGGCTGAAAAAGAACCAAAAGCTAGAGGAAACAGTCTTTGCGACAAAAGAAAGGCCAAGATAAAGCAGATTAATCCGATTACCACGAGCACCACCGCTCTGCGCATACCATTACCTCCCTGGGAGTAAGTATGCCCCGCGGCTCGGACAGTATTCCATTATTATTGTACTCCTACTGTACCTCGTAATTAGAATAGACCTCTTGTACTTCGTCCAGTTCCTCCAGCATCTCAATGAGCTTCTCCACCGTCTCAGCCTGCTCTGCCCCGATCTGGACAGTGTTTTGAGGAACAAAGCTGATCTCTGCGCCAAGAAACGACATACCCTGGCTCTCCAGTTCGCCCTTGATCTCAAGGAAGTTGCTGGGATCGGTCAGGATCTCAATCACATCGCCCTCTACGACCACGTCCTCGGCACCTGCTTCCAGGGCTTGCAGCATGATCTCATCTTCATCCACATCTTCGCCGCGCTCCACAACCAGGAGGCCCCGCCGCTGGAACATCCAGGCCACGCAACCGCTCTCCCCCAGGTTCCCTCCATACTTGGAGAACCGATGGCGGACTTCGCCTGCAGTGCGGTTACGGTTATCCGTCAAGGTATGCAGCATAATAGCTACTCCGTTCGGCCCATAGCCCTCGTAGAATACCTCGGAATACGATGCTCCGTCCAGGCCCCCGACTGCTCTTTGGATGGCGCGCTCAATGTTATCGTTAGGCATATTGGCAGCTCGGGCTTCATCAATGGCTAGGCGGAGACGTACATTAGCTTCAGGGTCAGGCCCGCCCTCCTTGGCCGCCACGGTGATCTTCCGCCCTATCTTGGTGAAAACCTGGCCGCGCTTAGCATCTTCCTTGGCCTTCTTGTGCTTAATATTGGCCCACTTGGAATGTCCTGCCATACCGTCACACCCTTTCCTTCCCTATTCTAGCATACAGGACACTCCTTAGACAAGGTTTACCTTTGAGCAGGGGATTTCACTGCTCGGCGGATAGCAGCAAAGAGCATGTACTGCAGCATTCCGATGTACACCACTACTGTCAGGGGTGAGAATGCTTCGGTGATGAGGAGAAAATCATACAATCCATGGGCCCAAACAGCCACCGCTAGTCCTTTGGCCAAAGTGAAAAAGGGCCTATCCTCGAACCTGGCCCTGCCTAGAAAGGATCCTGCCAATCCTGAAAAGGAGATATGGGCCAAAACGGCAATAGTGCCACGCAGAGGAGCTACTGCCAAGCCGAAAGCAGAGATATAGAGGATATTCTCAACCACCGAAAACCCGATGCCGGTGGCAATGGCGTAAAGAATACCATCCATTGGTTCACTGAACTCCTCAGCCCCGATAACAGCTAAATAGACGGCGACCAGTTTGAACAATTCCTCGCCGAGACCTACAACGAGAAAGGACAGAGCCAACTGAACCAAAGGGGCATTGGTATTCTGCAGCTGCTCGCGAAAAGGTGCCTCCCAACTCAAGGTGGGAAGCACAGCCAAAGCACCAAAAAGCATGCACAAGGCCAACCGGGCCGCAGGTTCCTTGTCTCCCACATCGTAGCGCCGAAAAAACCAAAGCCAAAAAAGGCCTGGGATCAGTGACGCCAAAAACACAACGCCCAATCCATCACCTCTCAGATCTCGTCACTTGGATCATGATCCCAGGCTAGAAGCCTTTCTCCATGTTCCCAATACACTGCCTGCTCCACTTGGCAGGCGCCACAGCGATACAGATCAGTGAAAGCCTCCTGTTCGTCAGGGGTGACCCTTTCCATGGGCTGATTGCAAAATGGACACGTAGTCATAGTCTCACCTCCCTAGTAGAATGCACCGCTTACTGTCGTTTATTACAGAAAGAAGGGCAGGAGAAATCAGCCAACTCTCGAAGTATGGATCAAAAATATCGCTTAAGGAGGTAGGCTATGAAACTCGGTGACGTATTGCGCAGCGGAGATTGGAAGAACGAGAAACATGTTCCCGTGATTGAAGCCCCGGAAAACGTCGGGGCCGACGAAGCCGTTGAGATTACTGTGAGCGTAGGTGCGGAAGTGCCCCACCCCAACACAGCAGAGCACCATATCCGCTGGATTAAGCTGTTGTTCCAGCCCACTGAAGGGTTTACGTTCGAGTTAGCGGATATCCAGTTCACAATACACGGTGAAGGACTCAAGGGTGCACAGGCAGGACCTTGCTACACTGAACCCTATGCCAAGGTAAAGGTCCGTTTGAAAGAAAGCGGCACCCTCATCGCCCTGAGCTACTGCAACATCCACGGTCTTTGGGAGAGCGCCAAAGCCATTACAGTCAACTAAAAAAAAAGGGCAGGTTATCCTGCCCTTAACTCTTCAAACTCCTATTATTCTTTGCCCTGCTTAAGCCATTTGGCAACGGTTACTGTCCGCTTAGCTTGGTACTTCACCGCAGCCTCCACGTCTTCTACCATCTTTCCTTCTTGATCCACTGAGACACTAGTTCCATATGGATTGCCCCCTGCAGCAAATATGGACGGATCAGTGTAGCCTGGGGCCACAACAATCGCGCCCCAATGGTACATGTTCGTATACAGCGACAACAGGGTGGCTTCTTGCCCCCCATGGGGGTTCTGGGCGGAAGTCATTGCGCTTACGACCTTGTTGGCCAACTTCCCGCGGAACCACAGCCCACCAGTTGTATCCAGGAACTGCCGCATCTGAGAGGCCATGTTGCCAAAACGGGTTGGTACACTGAAAATATACGCATCAGCCCATTCTAAATCGGACAGCTGGACCTCGGGAACGTCTTTCGTCGCTTCATGATTAGCCTTCCAGGCAGGATTGGAATCAATCGCAGCCTGTGGAGCCAGTTCAGGAACTTTGAGCACTTTCACTTCCGCGCCCAGTTCCTCGGCTCCTTCCTTCGCCCACTGGGCTAGTTGATAGTTGGTCCCCGTGGAACTGTAGTAAATCACGGCAAGTTTAACTGACATTCCAGTCACTCCCATCCTTATGGTGTAGCTAAATTTTACCATATATTAGTTGCGATCGCAACTAATATCGTGCCACTTCCTCAATCAGCCTTAGTATGCTCCCAGTCCCATTCTTTATTGGAGAAGACTCCATAGCTTCGACAAATCTCTGCTTCTCCCGGGCCAGCAGCGCCAACTTTTCCTGGAGAACTCGCCCTGTCAGTTCTTCTTCCTGAACAACCACGCTGAATCCCTGCTTCTCAAAGGAAGCGGCGTTGAGGATTTGGTCACCGCGGCTGGCCTGCTTGGAAAGGGGCACCAGGATATTGGGCTTAGCTAGCGCGGCCAGCTCGAAAATCGCGTTGGCTCCTGCTCTAGACAGCACAAAGTCTGCAGCCGCCAGGAGATGGGGCAGTTCTTCGTTGGCATACTCCAACTGGAAATAGTGTGGATGGCTCACGTTTGGATCGAGATTATCCCTGCCGCAGAGATGGATGATCTGATAGTTCCCGGTGATTTCTTGGAGGTTCTCGCGGATGGTTCTGTTGAGAACAGCCGAACCAAGGCTGCCTCCCATCACCAGAAGCACAGGGACCCCAGGGCTGAATCCACACATCTTAAGCCCCTTCTGACGGGACCCTTGGAACAGCTCGGCACGGATGGGCGTTCCTGTCACCACCACCTTCTGACCAGCCCGACCTTTCAAATGGTGGACCGATTCGGGAAAGGTAACGCAGAGCTTTTGGGCAAAGGGCAGACTGAGTTTGTTAGCCAGGCCGGGAGTAAGATCAGACTCATGGAGAATCACAGGGATGCGCAGCAGCCACGCCGCAACTGTCACCGGCACGGCCACAAACCCGCCTTTGCTAAAAACCACTGCAGGCTTAATGCGCCGCAGATGCCCGTAGGCATCGACTACACCTTTGACGACCCGGAAAGGATCGCTGAGATTCTTGAAGTCGAAATAACGCCGCAGTTTTCCAGCACTGATGGGGTAATACGGAAACCGTTCGCCCACCAGCTGGCGCTCAATTCCTTCGTGGGTGCCTATATAGTAAATGTCCCAGCCTTTTTCTTTAAGGTAAGGAGCGAGGGCAAAGTGCGGCGTGACATGCCCCGCCGTGCCTCCCCCAGTTAACACAATTCTCTTCATCGCTATTCCTCCTGTGGGAGCAGGTATTTCATGAACAAAGTGGAATAATCCTCTATCAGAGTTCGCGAGGTGATCATGGTGGCTCCGATAGCCTTCAGCATTGGTTCACTAGATATCTACTGGTATGGAATATTAATGGCCTGCACGTTTGTGGCAGCTTTTTATATAAGCAGATATTTCGCCAAACTCCACGGCCTTGATCAGAGACTGGTGGAGAATCTCTACTTCCTAAGCGCTTTTACTGGGCTCATCGGCAGCCGGCTGGGCGCAATCTTGCCCCACTGGCGCTATTTCTTAGAACATCCCGCGGAGATCTTCGCCAGGGGTGGTATGGCTTCCCATGGTGCCATCTTTACAATTATGGTAGTGGGCATTTTCTATGTGCGCAAGCACCAGCTGAAATACTGGCAGCTCGCGGATATCGCGTCACCCATTCTTCCCGTGGGCCACGTTTTCATCCGTTTAGGCAACTTCCTCAGCGGTGAGCTCTATGGCCCCCCTACTAATCTGCCTTGGGGTGTGGAGTTTCCCACCAGCTTAGGTCCTGTGCATCCCAGCCAGCTGTATGAGGTGGCAGCATCACTTGTAATTCTGCCCTTGGCCTGGAAATGGGCTAAGGCTCCCAAATACCATGGGTATGCTTTTTTCCGCGTGCTGTTCCTCCATTCCCTGGTCAGGTTTTTCCTGGACTTCATTCGCCAGCACAGCGAACTGTACGGACCCTTCGTGCTCAGTCAGATCATCGCCTTAGCGATCTGCTTGATCACGCTGCCCACCATCATCATCTTGGACCGCCGCCACCAAGCTCAATAGTTCAGCGCTCAAAAAAGGCGTAAATGGCTTCAAGATATCCGCCGCCACTCTCACTTCCCATTCTGAGAGGGCGGTTTTGTTTTGTAGGAAAGCCATTATGGCTGCCAGAGCGGTATGGGGCTTCCGGCGAGCTATCCGGGCTTGTACCACTCCAGCCAACTCCGCCATAGGGCCCTCCTGGGTTTCTGAACCTGCGGCCTCAACCTTCTGCCCGAGGCGCCATACCCTCTGCACAAAGCGGTGGGCACTCACCAAGTTCCGCCAGTTGAACCTGTAATCACGCTCAGGCGGGCCCTGGAACAAAAAGTAAATGCGCAGAGCGTCTCCACCAAAGTCAAGCAGTAGATCACTGAGGGCCATCCCTTCCAGCAAGCGGCCGCACAGAAAGGTTTCGCTGCAGGGCAAACTGCCGCTCAGGTGCGGGAAATCTCGGGGCGCAACTGCAAAGTCCCAGCTGCAGCCTTGCTCTGCAGGGCGCCAGATTATTCCCAGGCGCTCAATTGATCTCATCAGGCGGCCGTCCCCGCTCACCACTTCATGCCGGAAATCCCTTCCCCAGCGAACCGAAGCAAAGAAATCCGCCAGTACCAGGAGCCTGGCATTTTCCAGCTCCACCGCCTCCGAATCACCTGGAACCAACACGGTACCCACCCTCGGAAGGCTATCCTTTTGGTGCTTCTCCTGGGACACGATACTCAGCCATTTTCTCTCTACCAGACTGTGATTGTAGCGCTGCATGAACTACCCTCAATTCAAAGGAAACTCTAAACGGCCATCTCTCAGGGTGAGGTTCTCCTGGCCAGCAAAATACCAGCTGGGCACTGCGCCCATGAACACTTCTTCGACAATGGGGATCCGAGCTGCCACCACGATTTCGTCTACCATCAGGGGAGCCGCAACCCTCATGGTCACTTGCAGATCAAGGAACACTCTGTGCCATGTTTGATTAATGCCAGCGCTTTCAAAACTGGCCACCGGTTTTGCAGTTAGAGCCCCGGCGGGAATCATCCGCACAGGAATTCCGGGACCCCAAGCGGCCAGGAAATCCAAACCGCTGAGCAGTCCCACAGGTATGGAAAAGGCCTCCTCACCCAAGTCAGTCAACGCCTGCAGAATCATCTGAGAGGCCTGGCTGCTCACCCTGTTTATTTCTCCCATATCATACTGAACTCCTTGGAGGCTGCCCACTTCGTCCCTGATTACGCTGGCGATCTTGGCACTGCTCATAGTTCCCGCCATAATCTCCGCCACCGCCAAGTTAATGGCGGAAGTGGCTAGATTCACCGCCTTAGTACGCGCCCAAGTGTGCAAAACGGGAGCTAGGCGGCTTTCCATAACCATGGTTGCCAGCACTGCGAACAAGACCAGGATCAGAAGTATCAGGCCTAAATAAGTACGCCAAGTGGGTCTGCTCTTCCCCTGCCAGTGTACCACGGAGGCTCACCTCCCTCAAGTGCTCCTAAAGTTGCAGATGCAACCCCAGTGGTTTGGGACTATTTGCCGAAGTTATATGTTATAATAGTCCTGGAATTAACCCTTGGGGGTGTATGTGGTGAAGAAACGGACGGCAGCCATTTATATAGTAGTGATCCTGGGTTCCACATTACTGGGTGCCTTTGCTGGCGTGGTTTCCGCCTATCTAGGCAGTGCTCCCAGCTTAGACCAGGTTAACATCCATCAAAACTTCACTACTTACATCTATGATATACACGGCCGCTTAATCACGGATCTTTACAAAGAAAACCGCATCCCAGTGGACATTAACGAACTGCCCGACCATGTGAAAAACGCAGTGGTGGCTATTGAAGACGATCAGTTCTATAACCATCACGGCATCAATTTCATCGCCTTTGGCCGGGCGATCTTGGTCAACCTCAAAGAGTGGTCCTTCTCCCAGGGCGGCGGCACCATCACCATGCAACTGGCCCGCAACGTGTTCTTGACCCAGAATAAGACCATCATGCGGAAACTCGAAGAGTTTCTGTGGGCTGTGCAGATCGAGCGCAAGTATTCTAAGGATGAGATTCTTGAAGCCTACCTCAATGAGTTCTATCTAAATCACGGTGTCTATGGCATTGAGGCTGGGGCCAGAACCTTTTTCGGAAAATCAGCTAAGGACCTTACGGTGAGTGAAGCGGCACTAATTGCCGGTGTCATTCGCTGGCCCACTAGGTACTCCCCATTCGTCAACCCAGACATTGCCGTGGAACGGCGAGATTTCGTGCTGAGCCGCATGCAGGAAGTGGGCTACCTTACCCCAGAGGAAGCAGCCGCTGCTAAGGCTGAACCCCTGGTGCTCGCGGAAAGGCAGCAGCGTACTGTTCAAGCCCGCTACTTTGTAGATTATGTGGTGGCGGATCTGGTTGAAAAGTACGGTGAAGCGGCTGTGTTCAGCGGAGGGCTGCATGTCTATACCACCCTGGACTTAGATATGCAGAAAGCAGCCGAAAAGGCTCTGCTGGAAGGACTGCCCGTCAACCGTAACCATGAGGGAAATCTGACTCAGCCCCAAGGCGCTGTGCTGGCCATAGTGCCTCAGACGGGCGAGATCAGAGTGATGGTAGGGGGCCGAGGAGAAGACAGCTTTAACCGCAGTGTGCAGGCCTTGCGTTCTCCTGGATCCGCGATTAAGGTGTTTCCTTACACTGCTGCCATAGACAATGGCATCACCCCCGCCAAAGTGTATATTGACGAGCCTACTGATTTCAAGCTGATCACTGGGGAAATCTGGAGCCCCCAGAACTACTATCAGACCTTTGCAGGGCCTGTCACAGTGCGGGAAGCACTGGAGGATTCCCTAAACGTCATTGCTGCCCAGATTGTGGATGAGCTGGGTCCCCAAACAGTGATCGACTATGCCAAGCGCATGGGGATCACCACTTTTGTGGAACAAGGCAGGGTAAACGACATAGGGCTCGCCCCCTTGGCTCTAGGGGGCATGACCAAGGGGGTGTCTCTCCTCGAAATGGCCACTGCCTATGGTGTCCTGGCCAACCAAGGAATTAAGACCGAGCCCTTCGCCATCTGGAAGGTGACAGACTCCAACGGGAATGTTCTGGAGGAACGCTCCCCCCGCTATGAAGTAGTCCTCAGCGAGCAGACCAGCTATATTATGACTGACATGCTGCGAGGTGTTATCGAACGGGGTACCGGGAAAAACGCCAACATTGGACGGCCAGCAGCGGGAAAAACAGGAACCCACTCCGACTATCAGGATGCTTGGTTTGTGGGCTATACACCTGACCTGGTGGGCGTGGTCTGGTTTGGCGAAGACACGCCAAGGCGCATGGTCTATCAAGGGGTGCAGTACGGTTCCTGGAATGCAGCCACTATTTGGGCCAACTTCATGAAGGAAGCGCTCAAAAACCATCCTGTGACCGACTTTCCCAAGCCCAGCGGCTTAGTGGAAGGCATCCTCATTGATACCAAGACCGGTCTGCTGGTGCGGGACAACTGCAATCTGCCGCCTGAAGAAACCAGGCGCGAGATCTTTGTTGCAGGAACGGAACCCACAGAGTATTCTCCCCGCTGTTCAGAGCCCTGGTGGCGGAGCATACCGTTCCTAAACCAATAAAAAAAGGAAGCATCAGCTTCCTTTTTTTAATTGGATGGATGGATGTCCACTACTGTAACACCATGGCCCCCCTGGCTCGGCTCCGCATAGCGGAAATCCTTGACGTGGGGATGCCCGGAAAGGTAACGCTGGATGGCTTCGCCCAGTGTACCCGTCCCCTTCCCGTGGATCAACCGCACCCTGGTCAGGGACGACAGGAAGGCATCGTCGAGGTATTTATCCACCAGGGCCAAGCCTTCTTCCACCGTTTTCCCCCTGAGGTCTATCTCACTGCGGATCTGCAGGCTCTTCGACAGCTGGCCCCGTGAGGTGCTGCCGCCTTTAGCCCTGCGTTCCTGTGGAGCAGGGCTTTCCATACGTTCCAAGTCCTCAAGCTTGACGGTGATCTTCATGATCCCTACTTGCACCAGGACATCACTGCCAGCACCTGGAGTTTCCAGCACGAAACCAGTCTGCCTCAGGCTCTTGATGCGCACCGCTTCCCCCTGTTTGAGGTCTTTTGGGCCTTGGGCCTTAGGCTTTTCCCTGCGCTCCTGCTGCAGTTGTTCACTTCGGGATTTGATCCGCTCCCGGTATTCCTTCACGCTTTCCTCTAACTCGTCCCTGCCCATGCGCCTAACCTGTCCGAGGATGGTGTTGATCTCGTTCTGCGCATCGTCCAAGAGCGCCCGGGCCTCTTCCCTAGCCTGCTCCAGGAGCGTTTGCCGCCCTTCTTCCAGTTCCCGCAGCCTCTGCTCGTACTTGGTCTTCAGCGCCTCATACTCCCTGCGTAGGCTCTCTGCTGCCAGGCGATCCTGTTCAGCCTGGCGGCGGCTGCTTTCCATCTCTCCAATCAGGTCCTCCACTTGATGATGGGTGGCAGACAACAGAGCTTGGCCCCTCTCCACAATTTCCTCACTGAGGCCCAGCCGTTTCGAGATGGCGAAGGCATTGCTCTTCCCAGGAATACCGATGGCCAAGCGGTAGGTTGGCCGGAGGGTCTTGAGATCAAACTCCACACTGGCATTTTCCACACCCTCATAGGTGTAGGCATAACTCTTTAGATCGGAGTAATGTGTTGTAGCCACCGTGTGGATTTTTCTGCTGCGCAGGTGATCCAGTATGGCAGTGGCAAGAGCGGCTCCTTCCGTGGGATCCGTACCGGCGCCGAGCTCATCCAAGAGAACCAGGGAGTTCTCCTGCAGTTCAGCGAGGATCTGCACTATGGTGCTCATGTGAGAAGAGAAAGTGCTGAGGCTCTGCTCGATACTCTGCTCATCGCCAATATCAGCGTAAATTCCATCAAAGACAGGAAGGGTAGAACCTGGAGCAGCTGGAATATGCAGACCAGCCTGGGCCATCAGGCAGAACAACCCGATGGTTTTCAGGGTCACAGTCTTACCCCCTGTGTTGGGACCTGTGATCACCAGGACATGGAAATCCTGGCCCAGCCAGACATCGATGGGTACCACACTGCCTTTTAGGAGCGGATGCCTGCCCTGCTTAATGTGGATCCGGCCCTCACCGTTGATTTCGGGCTCCACACCGTCGATGGCGCGGCTGAAACGCGCCCTAGCAAAGATGCAGTCCAGTTCAGTCACAGCCTCCAAGCTGTCGATTAGCTCCTGGCTGTGCTCGCCCACAGTAAGGCTCAAGCGCTTGAGAATCCTCTCCACTTCAGCCTGTTCTTCCTGGGCAGCCACGGCTAGGTCGTTGTTTAACTCAACGGCAAAAGCTGGTTCCATGAACAAGGTGGCACCGCTCCCCGACTGATCGTGGACAATACCTGGAAACCTGCTGCGGTACTCGCTCTTGACAGGCACTACATAGCGGCCGTTCCTCACCGTTATGATGGCTTCCTGAAGAACCTTCTGCATGGCAGCTGAATGCACTAAGCTTTCCAGGCGGTCTCTTATGCGGTTAGCCAAGGTCCTCATTTTGCTGCGGATTCTGCCCAGCTCCGGCGAAGCCCAATCCCGCACTGTACCATCATGGTCTATGCAGCGCTCAATGTCCTCCCGCAGGCCGGTGACCATGGCTAAGCGCTGTAGATACTCGGCCAAGGGCCCTTCCTCATCGGCAAGGTACTTCCTAAGCTGCCCCACACAGTAGAGGAAATCCCCAACTGACAACAGCTGTTCAGGATCAAGGGTTCCCCCTAACTTGGCCCGCCCCACTACTGCCCGGATATCACTGGCTCCACCGAAAGGTGCGTCTCCATGCTTCCAGAGCAGGCGCACCCCTTCCGTAGTTAGGGCGAGCTCGTGCACAACTTGGCCCATGTCTGTATGGGGCAGCATCTCGCTGATCTTCTCTTTACTCAGGGAAAAACTGGCGCGCTGAGCCACAAGCTCCCGCACCTTTGGCCATTCCAACACTCGTAAGCTTTTTTCGTTCATAACTCACACCGTCCTAGAGCACGCCCCGAAAATAGTGGCCCTTTGTGAACTCCTCAGGGAGTTCCACTTCTTCACCGTCAAGCCCCTGCCTGTAAGCACTAACGGCTGCACTGATCCATTCGGGGTCCTTGGTGCGCCCTTCAATTCTTAAATAGCTTACTCCACTTTCCCTCACCCGCTCTAAATGGTTAAGGAGTGAGAGTTCTCTGGAGTTGAAAATGTGCATGTGACACCAGCGGTCAAACTTGACAGGGAACACAAAACCCTTCTTATCCTTGAGTTCCAGGGAGGCGCTTTGGCACTGCAGCCGGCACCCCTGATCTCGGAAAATGCAGTGCTTGCTCACCATGGACTCCATGGGCCCATGGGCAGCGATGCACACCGGTACAGGAGACTTCTCGCAGATACTGCGCACTTCGCTTAATTTGAGCTCCAAAGATGCAGTTACCAGAGCGGCTCCTGCCTCTGCCAACTGCTGAACAGCCCAGGTGTTAAAAGCGTTGAATGACAAATCCGTGTGCACAGGGCGTCCCTGCGCCCACTCTTTGGCACGTTTCCAAATGCCGAAGCCACCCACCAGAATCCCATCAAATTGGTGCCTGCTCAAAGAGCGTTCCAACTCAGGAAACACATGGTTCTCGGAAATCCTCTCCAAATGGGCAAATACTGGTACTCCCTCTTCTTGTCCCAGGGCCCAGGCTCGGCTCAGCTCATGCAGCCAGTCCTGGGGAGACCTTCGGTACACCTGGCCTGAGAAGTAAATTAGATCCGCTCCTGCCCTTAGAGCAGCCTCTGTGGAAGGCAAATCAGAGACGGTAACGGCGATCTGCACGTCCTCTGGCGGTGCCTCAGGCGGCAGCCGATGTGCCCTAGCAGGGACAGACGCGTCCCGGTTCTTGTATGGAGCCAGACGGTTTCTCTCCCACAGGGTAACCAGCTCCCGACGAGCCCTGTTCAACTCACTGACGGGGAGATGAAGCCCCTCCTCCAGCTCCGCTGAGAACTCCGCGATTTCTAAGGGATCATTCCCCAGCCGCAGCAGCTTGTCTTGGAGCAGCTCTACACTGAGTCCCCCTCCTCTAGCCGGCTGGGCTGCCACCTCTCCCTGCATCTGGACGTGCACCCCATCCTCATCCAACAGGATCAACTCCAAGGCCTCGCCTAGGCGCAGCTTGGCCCACAGATGCGCTTTAATCCTCTTCATGGCTTTGGGAGAGGTGTAGGATTCTCTGGCACTCCCGGAACGCTCTTCTTTGGGAGGCGGTAGGTATGTAATCAAGTCCCTGGGTGGGCGGTCGTTGATATAGGCAGTGGTGAACCCCCGGTTAAACACAGTGCTGAGCTCTTCGGCTCGGTAAGGGAGTCCATCGAGGGCAGCGCGATAGGTGCGCACCACCACCCCTACATAATCAGGGCCCTTCAACCGGCCCTCGATTTTGAGGGAAGCCACTCCTGCACTGCGCAGCTCGTCCAGATGGTCAATGAGGGCCAGGTCTCGAGGTGAAAGCACATACTCCCCCGGCACATCCAGCCCCAACACTTCATAGGGCAGCCGGCAGGGCTGGGCACACTGCCCCCGGTTGCCGCTCCTACCCCCAATTAGGCTGCTCATCAAACACTGGCCTGAGTAGCAGATGCACAGCGCTCCGTGGACAAAAACCTCCAGCTCCAGACTGGTCTGCCGCCCAATCTCTTCGATGGCTGTAAGCCCCAGTTCCCGGGCTAACACCACCCTGCTTAAACCCAGCTCCTCCACGGCCGTTACATCCCAGGTATTGTGCAGGGTCATCTGCGTGCTCCCATGGAGCTCCAAACCGGGTACTTCCTCCCGGGCTCTGCGGATCAGCCCAAGGTCTTGGACGATCACGGCATCCGCTCCCCAGCTGTACAGATCAGCCAGGTAAGACACGGCCCCATCCAGTTCATCGTCGCGCAGCAGTGTGTTCACAGTCACATAGACTTTAACACCGCGAATGTGGCAGTAATCCAGAGCGGACTGCAGTTCCTCGGGAGTAAAGTTGACGGCTGAGGCCCTGGCACTATAGGCTTTGCCGCCCAAATACACTGCATCTGCCCCGTTCTCCACAGCTGCACGCAGGGACTCAAAGGACCCTGCAGGTGCCAATAACTCCACTTGGTTTCCCCCTTAGAATTCGGCAAAATAGTCGTTAATTCCCATGAGCAGCGCCCTCGCTGCTTCCAGCCTGTAAGTGGGCTGCGCCAATCGAGCGGCTTCTTGGGGGTTGCTCAAGAACCCAATTTCCACCAAGGCAGCGGGAACATTGGTGTTCCTTAATACATAGAAGTTACTGCGCTGGACACCCAAATCCACAGTACCCAACTTCCGTACCAAGGCGGCCTGCAGTGCTTCGGCCAACGCCAAATCCTGGCTCTTATAGTAACGCACCGAAGTACCCTGTACGCTGCTGTTATCGTGCCAGTCATTGTGCAGGGAGATGAAAACCTGGCCATGGCTGCGGTTAGCAGTGGCAACCCTGGAAGCCAGCTGCCCATTCTGCTGGGAAGCATAGACCGTCCCATGGGCAGGGCTCTGATCATTCTGCCTAGTCATGATCACCTCAGCACCGGCGCGTTCCAGCATGCCCTTGAGCTCCCAGGCTATAGCCAGAACATTTTCTGCTTCTGTGGTAGGCCCCACTCCCACCGTTCCAGGATCCCCTCCACCATGGCCTGGGTCAAGGATGATCACCCTGCCCTGCAGATGCTGCAGACCAGAGATCACCCTGCTTGACTCTGGTGCGTGCGAACCAGTTAGGCTGGTGGCTGCAAACAGTACCAGCATCAGCACTGTCGCCCACAGATTTGAATACAGAACAATAGCTTTACGCACAAACATCCCCCCTGCTAGACTTAGGAAAGTCTTCTAGCAGGGAAGTTCGATCCCTTTAGGCAAGTCTAGGCGCTGCTGCCAGGGAACGCAAATTGACCCAAGAAAACCCTGCTCAAGCAGGGTTCCATCTGGTTGATGCAGAGTCGGGAGCCGGATACAGCCAAGACGGCCGCTGGATCTCTTCTGGCCAATAATGGTCGAGATAATCATAGACATAGGGCAGCAGCAGATCGAGCTGCTGCAGTACCACGGACTCGGCGAGTATGGTATTGATCACCGCAATGTCCACAGCGCTGGAAACAACAAGCACGATCAACACCACCGCCACCACTTTGACCACACCAAAAGCAGCGCCACCCAGATGATCGATCACCGAGAATGGCGTGAGGCTGACGGCCTTGGACCATACATAGCCAAAAAAGACCCCCAACAGGCTGATCCCCAGGAGCAGTGCGATGAAGGAGATGGTTTGGGCCTGCCAAGTGGAAAGCTGGTAGTGCTCAAGCAGGACCAAGGCCAAGCTCTGATATCCGTGGTAGGCAACAATAATGGCCAACACCGCTCCCATCAAGCTAAAGAGCTCGCGTATTAAACCTTTCTTGAACCCTTTGAGGAGACCTAGGGCCAAAAACACCAGCACCACTAAGTCTATCCACTTCCCAACCATGCCAGCCCTCCAGTCAATTGGCTTCTTCCATCAACGCAAGTAGTTCTTCATGCTCCGCTTTGAGTTTCTCAAGTTCATTGAGAAGGTTGAGGGCTACTAAGATAGCCGTCCGGTGCCGGGGAAGCAGAGGATTGCTCTTCTGCACTTCTTCCAGGCGCGCATTGATGGAGGCAGCTAGGGTCTTGATGTACTCTTCTGAAGCCTGACCCTTAACAATATGCTCCTCACCGAGAATCTGTACTCGCACTGATCTTACATCTGGTTCTGTACTCACGACCCATCCCTCCCCCTTCTCAATTCTACTCGATTAGGCCATTTCCTTCTAGCGGATCTCAGCCCCAAACCGCTCCCGCAGGCCAGCCAGGCAGCCATCCATGATGACATTGATCTCTTCATCCTTCAGAGTGCGATGGCCTTGAAAACGAAGAGAAAAGGCTGCGCTCTTCTTGCCGTCCGGAATAGGCTTACCCGCATACACATCGAACACTGTGACCTCGTCAAGCAGTTCTCCTCCGAGCTTCCGTAAGGCGTCCACGAGCTCACCCACTGGCTGATCCGCATCGACTACTACCGCCAAGTCTCGTTCCACCGCGGGAAAGCGTGGCGGCACCTGGAACACAGGTGTCTGCTTGAAGAGATGCAGAATCTCCTCAAAGCGAAGCTCCGCGGCGTAAACCCGGCCAGGTATCCGGAAGTTCCGGGCTGCGGCAGGGTGGATCTCTCCGAACACACCAATTTCCCGCCCCTGCAAGAGCAGGCTCACTTGGCGGCCAGGGTGGAAGGCCGGATCCGATCCCTTAATCCATTCCACCTCAGGCCAAGGCAGGAGCAGCTCCATAATCCCCTTTAAATCGTAAAAGTCATACTGTTCATCGGCTGCAGCCCAATTGAGGGTGCTGCGCCGGCCCCAAAGCACTAACCCCAACCTAGCCTCTTCCCTAGGCTGCTTCTCCACGGGCAGCTCACCTAGGTAGACTGCGCCCAGTTCAAAGAGGGCGGCCCGAGCCTGCTGGCGGCTGGCATTCAGACTTACAGCCTCCAAAAGGCCTGGCAGCAGACTGCGCCGTAGAGCCGATAGATCCTCAGAAATGGGATTCTGCAGCGCGATCATGGGTGGCTCTGTGCGCAGCAGCCGCTCATTGCTGTCAGGGCGGCCAAAGCTGTAGCTGAGGGCTTCTTGCAGTCCTGCCCCTACCAACAGCTCCCGTAAGTGACCCTCCGCGGTGAGCAGTTGACTTTGTCCCCCGGAGCTTGATCTATCGGGCGGTAGAGTACTGGGCAGATTCTCCAGACCCCAAATGCGCACGATTTCCTCAACCAGATCAGCCTGGAGTTCCACATCCCCGCGATGGGAAGGCACGGTCACTCTGAGCAGTTCAGGAGACAGTTCCACAACGTCAAACTCCAATGAGCGCAGAATGCGGCAGATAGTTTCTGGAGGAATGGAGACCCCCAAGAGCCGTTCCACCTCAGCAGGCTCCAGGTCGATCACTGGCTCCTGCTTGGCGCTGGAGTTCACATCGATGTGTCCTGCGAAAATCTGAGCCTGGGCCAAGTTCTGCAGCAGATGCAGGGCTCTTCTGCTGGCCAGCAGGGTACCGCTGGCGTCAATCCCCTTCTCAAACCTGCTGGACGACTCGGAGCTCAAGCCCAGAGCTCGGGATGTTCTCCTAATGTTCAGGGCTGAGAAGTTGGCACTCTCCAACAGGATCCTGTTCGTCTCGTCCGTTACCTCACTGTCCAGCCCACCCATCACTCCTGCCACACACTTGGGATCCTGGGCATCACAGATCATGAGCATCTCTGGGGTGAGCTGGCGTCTCTCCCCATCCAGGGTAACCATCTCTTCACCTGGCCGAGCCGTGCGAATCACCAGGCGGCCTTCGGCTAGTTTGTCAAAGTCAAAGGCGTGGAGGGGTTGGCCCGTTTCCAGCATCACATAGTTGGTGATATCCACCACATTGTTGATAGGTCTCATCCCCGCCGCCCGCAGCCGCAGCTGCATCCAGAGCGGTGACTCAGCTATATGCACATCCTGCAGGAGGGCTGCTGTGTAGCGCGGGCAGCGCTCACTGTCCTCCACTGTCACACTGGTGTGTTCGCCAATGGGAACATCCAGCTCTTGATAGTCCAGGGCAGGCAGGCGCACCTCTCCTCCTGTGAGGGCAGCTATCTCTCTGGCAATTCCTATTACACTCATGCAGTCAGGCCTGTTGGCATACACAGACACATCCAAGACCACGTCATCCAATCCCACTGCTTCCACTAAGGGGGCTCCAGGGGCGAGATCGTTGGGCAAAACCCAGATGCCCGCGTGATCATCGGATATTCCCAGTTCCGCCTGGGAACAGATCATACCGTTGGACAAAACTCCCCTTATCTCTGTGGGCTGGATCACCAATCCCCCTGGCAGGGTGGCGCCCGCTAGGGCAACAGCCACAGTCTGCCCTTCCTGCACATTCGGTGCCCCGCACACTATGGAGTAGGAGCCTTGAGCGCCTACATCAACTGAGCACAGCTTCAGACTGTCAGCTTGTGGGTGTTTCTGCACTTCCTGCACAAAACCCACATAGACGCGGTCCAGATTGGCGGCGAGAGGGGTTACTCCTTCCACCTCCAAACCCGCCATAGTCAGCCGGTGAGCCAGCTCTTCTGGTCCCCATGGGATATCAACGTAATCCTGCAGCCATTTATAACTTACTAGCATAGACGTCCCCCCTGACTGCTGAACTGCTTTAAGAAACGCACATCGTTTTCGAATAAAAGGCGGATATCATTGATCCCATACTTGAGCATGGCGATGCGCTCAACACCCATGCCAAAGGCAAAACCACTTACTTCCTGGGGATCGTACCCCACCTTAGCAAGCACTCTGGGATCCACCATACCCGAACCGAGGATCTCCAGCCAACCTGTATCCTTGCACACTCGGCAGCCGGCCCCTGCACACATAATACAGGAGACATCCACCTCCGCGCTGGGTTCAGTAAAGGGAAAATAGCTGGGCCTCAGGCGGATCTTGGTGTCAGGGCCAAACATGCGCTGGACAAAAACCTGCAATGTGCCCTTCAGATCTGCCATGGTGATGCCCCGGTCCACAACCAGCCCCTCGATTTGATGGAACATGGGAGAATGGGTGATATCAGAGTCTGCCCGATACACTTTACCAGGAGCCAAAATGCGAATAGGCGGCTTCCGGTTTTCCATGACGTGAATCTGGACCGGCGATGTTTGACTGCGCAGGAGCAGATCTTCAGTGATGAAAAAGGTATCCTGCATATCCCGGGCTGGATGATCAGGCGGGATGTTCAGCGCCTCGAAGTTGTAGTAGTCCCACTCAACTTCCGGCCCTTCCACAATCTCATAGCCCATATTCATAAAAATGGATTTCGTCTCTGCGATAATCTGGCTGACGGGGTGTACCGTCCCCCGCATCATTGGTCTTCCCGGCAGGGTAATGTCCAACGCTTCCGCTGCCAGTCGGCGAGTTTCCTCTTCTTGGAAGAGCTGCGTTTCCCTGGCAGCCAGAGCTGATTCCAGTTCATCTCGCACTTCATTTACCAGTTTGCCGAAATGCGGCCGCTGTTCCGCTGGCAGCTGGCCCATACCACGCAGAAGGAGTGTGAGCTCACCCTTCTTGCCTAAAAACCTTACCCTAACCTGCTCTAATTCCTTCACGCTCTCCGCCTGGCTGCAGGCTTCCAGAGCGCTTGCTTTGATTTCTTCCACTTTGCTCAGCACTTCATAGACCTCCTTACAACACATTTCCCCGCCATTGGGGCTCGCCCTGGGGGCGCCTCTTTAGGGAGACCTCCTGGGCAAATAAAAAAACTCCTTACATCCCTCAACCTAGGGACGTAAGAAGTACGCGGTACCACCCTAATTGGCTCCAACCTAAAGGCTAGGCGAGCCCACTCAGATCCTGGTAACGGAGGAATCCGGCTAGACCTACTTCCAGTTCAGTCTGCAGCTCAGGAGCGAATTCAACCCACTTCCCAACCAGGAAGACTCGCAGCCCTTGGTCTTCCCTCTCTGTGGCGTCCATGGATTTACTACTCTCCTTCATCGCCTTTCGTGATTAATGAAACACTCCCTTGTTGTACTCCAACAGCTGCCGATACAAGAGATACGCACTTACCGATCCAGTGGTTAGGAATATCTGCCAAACAACCTGTGGTGTCAGATCCATAAGCAATCCCCCCACGCTTAGTACGTTAGGGTCATTATAGCACAGATTCCGGCCTGGAACAACGGTATTGTCGCAGGATTTCGTAAAGCAGTACCCCCGCTGCCACGGAAGCATTCAGCGATTCCACTGGGCCAACCAAGGGAATCCGCACTCGCAGGGCGGCCTGATCGCGGAAACTGGCATGAACTCCCCTGGCTTCGTTGCCGATTACTACCGCGACATCCTGGGGATAGGCGGCTGTCCAGAAATCTTGGGCATTCTCCAGATCTGCTACCACCAACGCTATCCCTCTTTTTTCCATAAGCTCAAGAACTTCTGGTCGGTCTACCACCTGGTGGGGCAGATGGAAAATTGCTCCCATACTGGCACGCACCACTTTGGGGCTGTACACATCGACTGAACCCTTGACCACAAAGAGGGTTCGGGCTCCCGCTCCTACCCCAGTGCGAAGTAAGGCACCCATGTTGCCTGGATCCTGAATCTCATCGGCGATCAGCATAAGGCCCTGAGGCTGCAGCTCCCATGCTGGCTTGCGGGCCACAGCAGCCACCCCCTGGGAGTTCACTGTATCAGTGAGTTCCTCTAGAACCGGTTCACTGCATTCATACACTTGGACGGCACTGGTCTGCGCTCTTTGCACCAGTTCCCGTCCCCTGGGGGATTGGAGAAGGCGTTCCGTAAAAAAGAGCTCTTCCACCAAAGAAGCGGTGAGCGCTTCCTCCACCAGCCGCACGCCTTCCAGGCAGAACCGGCCCGTTGCATCCCTGTGCTTCTTCTGGGCCAGCTTCTTTGCCTCTCGGATCCGTTCATTCTGCCTGCTGACAATCCTTACATTGCGACTCATACCTGCCCCCTATATAAAAAGACCGGGAGGAAAACCACCCGGTATGCTTATCGGCCATTTTACTGCTTGGCAATTGCCACCAAGTCAGCGAAAGCGTCCTGGTCATGAACTGCAAGCTCAGCAAGGACCTTGCGGTTCACTTCTACGCCGTTTCTCTTCAAACCAGAGATGAACGTGCTGTAGGACATGCCGTTCATACGAGCGGCAGCATTGATTCTGGTAATCCACAGCCGACGAAAATCGCGCTTCTTCGCCTTCCGATCGCGATAGGCGTAGTTGCCGGACTTCATGACCGCTTGCTTAGCTACGCGATACTTTTTGCTTTTAGCACCATAATATCCCTTGGCAAGCTTAAGGACTCTCTTGCGCCGCTGACGAGTTGCAGGGCCACCTTTCACTCTAGACATTGCTTGTTCCTCCTAATTAGACATCTATTTATACGGCAGAAGCTCGTGCACGCGTTTGGTGTCAGCCTTGCTCGCCACTTGTCCGTGCCTTAATTGACGCTTACGTTTTGCCGATTTTTTCTCTAGAATATGCCTCTTGTGCGAACCATACTTAATCACTTTACCTGTTCCAGTCACCTTAAACCTCTTGGCAGCGCCTCTGTGGGTCTTCATCTTAGCCACCTTGCACACCTCCTACTCGTCTAGATCGACCGTTTCTGCTTTCTTCTTTTCCGTTTTTTGACTCTCGGTTCTAGGGGCTAAAACTGCGATCATCTGCCGGCCTTCCAGCTTTGGCGGACGTTCAACTACGGCAATTTCCTTTAGCTGAGTGGCTAAATTTTCTAGTTTCGTCTTGGCCAGATCTGCATGAACGATCTCTCTTCCCCGAAAACGGACCGAAACCTTTACTTTGTCTCCGGCCTTTAAGAACCGATCGGCTGCCTTCAATTTCACCTCAAAATCGTGTTCATCAATCTTGGGACTCATACGGATTTCCTTGATGTTCACGATTTTCTGCTTCTTCTTTGCAGCCTTATCGCGCTTGCTCTGCTCATATCTGTGCTTTCCATAGTCCATGATTCGGCACACAGGAGGTTTTGCATTCGGCGCTACTTCTACCAAGTCCAAACCTCTTTCTCCTGCCATAATCAAAGCCTCGCGCGCACTCATAATCCCCAGCTGATCGCCGTTGGCATCAACAACACGCACCTCGCGAGCTCGAATCCCTTCGTTCACTCTTAATTCTTTGCTAATGGTGTCACCCCTCCAGTCTCAAATATGCAAAAAACGGATGGCTTCCGCCACCCGCTGATCCCACACTTACGAGCTGCATGCTCGCGCCAAAACTCTGTTGAGGGTCTTAACCTTGTGGACACGCAGTCACAAGGTGAGAAGCGGTGGCTTCTGCTTTAACGTCTGAAGTATAACATAGTATTGTACCACCGTCAAGGATTAACGGGAAAAAACCAAGTGTTCCAGAGACTGGGGAATCAACACCCCACTGAACAGGTCTCCCCGCTCCGCCACCCACTGCGGCACAGTCCTGATGGTGAAGTCTTCCGGTTGATAGTGATCCAAATCAGACCAGCCCACTGGGGTGGAAACAGTGGCCGCAGCAGTGGGACGGGGGCTGTACACCCCTACAATGGTTTTTCCGGGGCTGTTTTGCAGGTAGTCAACATAGACTCCCCGCCGGTTTTTCACCAGCCTCTCCAAGGTTATCTGGGCTGGATACTTCTCCTTCAGGGCCAGTCCAATCTGGCGCACCAGCTCCGAACTTATCTGGAAATCGTAACAGCGCTCCAAGGGAAGGTAAATGTGCAGACCGGTAGCGCCTGATAGTTTCGGATAGCCCCTCAGCCCCAGCTTTTCTAGGAGTTCCCGGGCATACTTAGCCACCTGCACCGCTTCCTTAAAGCCTTGGGGAGCAGTGGGGTCGAGATCGATAATAGCATAGGTAGGGGCATCTGGTCTAGAGGCCAAGTAGGTGGAAGGATGAAACTCGATTACTCCCGAGTTGGCCAGCCAGATGATGGTGCCTAGGTCATCTGCCACTATGTAGTGTACATCGTCAATGACACACACTTGGACCCAGGACGGCGCTCCTTGTGGCACGTTCTTCTGATAGAAGAAATCGCCGTTCACCCCATGGGGGTAGCGGGTTACCGTGAGGGCCCGCCCCTTCCAGTGCTGTTCAAGAAAAGGGTAAAGCCTGGCATAGTAGTCCAGCAGATCCGCCTTGGTGATCCCAGCTTCGGGCCACAGCACTTTATCGAGATTGGAGATTGGCACAGGTTTACCCTGGATCTGCACTACCTGTTTGGTTTTCAATGTAGTTCACCTTCCAGTCTGCATTCCTCCGGCCTTTTGTCAAAGCGGAACCGCAGGAAGACGGGATGCCTCAGGCGCAGTTGGGGTGTAAGCTCCAAGTATTCTACCTCTGCCACGAGATGGGGCTGGAACCACACCCAGGAATGGTCATTGGGCGGAGGATTGGCAACAGCTGGACAATCGACTGCCAAGAGATGAACCGCTTCCCGTAGAAACGCTCTGTCCCTCGCTGACAAGCCACTGCCTGCGTTCCCTATGAACACCAGGGCGCCGTCGTCTCCGTACAGCCCCAAGGCAGCTGAACGCACCTGACTGCCCCGCAGCCTTAGACCCACTACTACTGCATCAAGGCTGCTGATCAGCCTATGCTTGCGCCACCACCTAGAGCGCACTCCTGGGAGATAAGGTGAATGCTGGTGTTTCGATACAATGCCCTCCCAGTGGTTCTCCTTAGCCCAGTCCAAGTTTTCCTGCAGGTTTCCAGACAAAAGCGGTGAGACCAGCAGACCCTGCCCAGTTGTGATCACTCCTTCCAGTTCCTCCCTGCGGCGGCACCAAGGTTGGGCAAGCAGTGGTTCTCCCTTCCAGACGAGCAAGTCAAATACTACAAAGCAGAGCTGCCCCCCTGAAGCAGCAGTTTTCAAAAGGGAAAAATCCACTCCCCGGCCGCTCAAGGCCACGATTTCGCCATCCAGCACGGCTTTCCACTTCCTCTGTGCCAGGGCGGCTGCAATTTGGGGGAAGCGGTTATTGAGGCTGTACCCGCTGCGGCTCTGCAGCACCACCTGTTCCCCATCTAGGTAGGCCAGAGCGCGAAAACCGTCCCATTTGATCTCGTGGACAAAGTCCGTTTCATCGGTAAGGGGCTCAGCAACAGGAAGCATAGGCTGAAAGCTTCCTAGAATCAATGCCGCACCTCAAAGCCCTGATTCTTGGCCTGCTGGGCCTGGAGCGAAGCCTGCAGCGCCGCCATCAAGTCTAGGGCAGGCACCTCTCCCTCAGCCGGCTCTATCTGTACGATTTCGCGCCCGCGAATCTTAGCTTCTATCAGCTCCAACAGCCCCAGCCGGCGCTCATCCTGATACTGGTCAGGCTGGAAGGGTTCGGTCAGGCTTGCGATAAGCGATAAGGCCATCTGCAGCTCCCGATCCTGTACTGGAACACGGGCAGGAGCCAGCTGGGCGTGATCTCTGATTTCATCAGGGTAGAAGATAGTCTCTAGAGCCAAGACCGAATCATACACTCTGACCACTGCTAAGGAAGCTTTGGAACGGATCGTTATCCGGGCCACAGCGATCTTCCCAGATCGGAACAGAGCCTCCTGCAGCAGAGCATAGGCCTTCCCCCCTGTATCTGCAGGTTCCAAGTAATAGGTCTTGTCAAAGTAAATCGGATCGATTTCCTGGAGGTCCACAAAGCGCAGGATATCAATGGTATGGGATGTCTGCTCAGAAAACTGTTCCAGTTCCTCTTCGTCAAAGATGACGTAACGTCCGGTTTCATACTGATACCCCCGGACGATTTCACTGCTTTCCACGGCGCGGCCACAGGTGGGGCACTTCTTTTCGTATTTGATGGGAGTATGGCAGAGTCTGTGCAGCTGGTTGAAGCGGATATCCTTGGCCTGGGTGGCAGTGTACATCCTCACGGGGATGTTCACCAAGCCAAAGGACAAAGATCCCTTCCACATGCTTCGCATGGGTACACCCCTTTTTTCTCTAGTCTGATAGTTCTCCAGCTAAAATACCCTTGCAAATCCGAACAAATATGGTATCCTAGTGAGGGAAACATTGACAAGGCGCGGCTGCTTTGGAAACCATCATTATTGATTTTGATTGAGATTGGAGAGAAGTAAATGTCACGTTACACAGGACCAACGTGGAAGGTAAGTCGTCGGCTGGGGTTCTCCCTCAGTGAGACAGGTAAAGAGCTGCGCAAGCGCCCATACCCACCTGGGCAGCACGGTCAAGGCCGCCGCAAACTAAGCAACTATGGGCTGCAGCTCCAAGAGAAGCAGAAACTCCGCTTCCTTTATGGACTGAGCGAAAAGCAATTTAGAAACCTTTTCCAGAAGGCTGCTAAGATGCCAGGCATTACTGGTGAGAACTTCATGGTTCTCCTGGAGTCCCGGTTGGATAACTTGGTTTACCGCCTGGGATTTGCCCGCACCAGAGCTGGCGCTAGGCAGCTGGTCACCCACGGACACATCACCGTAAATGGCAGGAAAGTGGATATCCCCTCCTACCAGGTTAGTGTGGGTGAGATCATCGGCCTGAGGGAAAAGAGCCGCAATCTGGCAGTTGTAGAAGAAGCGCTGGAGGTTCGCCCGAGTGTACCTGAATATCTCAGCTATGATGAGAATGGTCGCACCGGAACCTACCTACGTCTCCCCAGGAGAGAAGAGCTGAACCAAGATATCAACGAAGCCGAGATTGTTGAGTTCTACTCTAAGTAAGGAAGAACTGAGACCCCGACATTGTTCGGGGTCTCTTTGTTTACTGTCAAAAAAAAACGGCCCAGCCGTCAAAACGGTGTGCCATTTCTTACCATTTACTTGTTACTTGCCGCAAGCCTTACATACCTTGGCATCGCCTTTTTCCCAGAGAAGTTTAACTCCGGTCTTTTTGCATGAGGGGCAAGTCCCTCTCCAGCCTGGAGCTTTAATGTTTTTGCCTCTTTTTGCCTTGGCCATGAACTCGTTACCCCCCTTTATTGTCATTAAAGTGGAGGCGGCACCCAGATTCGAACTGGGGAATGGAGCTTTTGCAGAGCTCTGCCTTACCACTTGGCTATGCCGCCTCAGCCATTAAAATCTTACCACCTTTAACTGGTGATGTCAAGGATTGACGGCCAGCCCAGCTAGAAATTCTGCTTCGTCGTGTATAATCTGCATAGTCCCGCCGCAAACTACAGGTGAGGGTGAGGACTCTGCTCAGCGAGTCAAAGGGTGACGCGTAAACGTAAACCGGAAAGTGGAGAATGAGGCTAGGCCCTTGCGTTTCCCTTTGGCGAAACCAACAACAACCACGACAGAACGCTAGTATTGGACCACAGCTGAGGACGTCCGCGGCCCCACTTTACCGGTTTACGCGAAAAAGAGGAGCAGTACTGCTCCTCTTTGCTTATCTACTCTGCGGTGCTGGTTCCGTTCTTGGGCAGAACCAGGTTCAAGATGATGCCTACAACCGCGGCCAGAGCCATGCCGTGCAGTTTGACCTCCCCCAACCCCAGCTGTGCTCCACCGATACCCAGTACCAAAATCACCGAGGAAATAACCAGGTTGCGTTTATCACCGTAGTCAATACCGGCTTCCACCACTGTTCTGATTCCCGAGGCAGCAATCACTCCAAAGAGGACGATGGATACCCCACCCATAACCGCTGCTGGTATGGTGGAAATCAGCGCTCCAAACTTCTGGACAAAGGAGATGGCCACTGCAATTACTGCTGCTATGGCGATTACAGAAACGCTAAACACCCGGGTGATAGCCAACACTCCAACGTTTTCGCTGTAAGTGGTGTTGGGAGGTCCTCCCCACAACCCAGCCCATGCGGTAGCTAAGCCGTCTCCCAGCATGGTACGGTGCAGGCCAGGATCCTTGTAGAACTCCTTACCAGTAATCTTGCTGAGTACCATAACATCTCCACAGTGCTCAGTGATGGAAACCAGGGACACTGGCAGCATCATGGCCACAGCCGCCCAGCTGAACTTAGGAGCGACAAACGAGGGAAGTCCAAACCAAGCCGCTTCCTTGACAGGTGTAAAGTCCACAGCGCCCTGAGTTAGGGCAAACACATAACCGGCAACAACACCGATCAAGATAGGTACTACGGCAAAGAACCCTTTGAAGAACATAACTCCGATCACTGTCACAATCAGAGTGAATATGGAGATGCGGACATCAGCCCTGGCCAAGGAACCCCCGTCCAAGAGCCCCGCCATTTCCACGGCAGTGCCAGCCAAACCTAAGCCAATTACCATAATTACTGAGCCAATTACCACTGGAGGCAGCACTTTGTCAATCCAATCCGTTCCAATCTTGGCAATAATCAGGGAGACCACCGCGTACACCAAACCAACTGCCACCGCACCGCCCATGGCATATTCAATGCCCCAAATGGAAGATACACTGATGATGGGTGCAATAAAGGCGAAGGAAGATCCCAGATAGGCTGGCACCTTACCCATGGTGATAAGCATAAAAATAAGGGTGCCGCTTCCCGAAGTGAATAATGCTACTGCAGGATCTAACCCCGTTAAGAGTGGAACTAGTACTGTAGCGCCGAACATGGCGAATAGATGTTGAAAACCAAGTGCTACCTGCTGACCCATACCCAACTGCCGATCCCAAGCTGCGGTTGACTTCATTGTCTAATTTCCTCCTTTTAAGTCTCACTGGACTCGCTTAAAGGTCATCTCTCTCCAAGATAACGACGCGTTCATGTTGATCTGTTTCTGCAAGGCGTACGGCAACAACTTCCCTTGTGGATGTAGGCACGTTCTTCCCAACATAGTCTGCTCGGATAGGTAGTTCCCGGTGGCCTCTGTCCACGAGTACCGCCAACTGCACCCTCTCTGGGCGGCCTAGATCCATTATCGCATCAAGGGCTGCCCTGGCTGTCCTACCTGTGAACAGCACATCATCCACTAACACCACTACTTTGCCCTCCACGCCCACGGGCATTGAGGTCTGACTCACTACAGGTTGTTCAGCCACGGAACTAAGGTCGTCCCGGTAGAGCGTGATATCGAGAATGCCCACTGGTACTTCCACACCCTCGATCCGTTCGATCACCTGGGCGAGTCTCTGCGCTAAGGGAACCCCCCTGGTGCGGATTCCCGCCAGGACCACGCGGTCCACGCCCCGGTTTCTCTCCACAATCTCGTGGCCAATCCGCGTTAGGGCTCGGCGGATTTGCTCACCGTCTAAGATCTGCGCTTTTTCCTTCAGAATGTTTTCACCCCCTTCAACAAAAAAGCTTCTCACACGCACAGAACGCGGGCAAGAAGCATACAAAAATCCTATACTCTCTCCTTGCCGGCCTCTCTGTGCCAACTTAAAGGGCTAAACTCTCCATTCACTGTACACCAAAAGGACAGACTTGTCAATCGATCATCTTGGCTTTTTCCACAGCCTCCCAAAACTCTGGCCCAGGAGACGAGCTAAACTCCAGAAACTGCCCTGAAGGATGCTGAAAAGCCAGGTAGCAGGCGTGCAGCATTTGACTAGAGGCCCCCAGATTACCGGTCTTGTATCCATAGACCGGGTCACCCACAATGGGGTGGTGCATGCTGGCCAAGTGCACCCGAATTTGATGCGTGCGCCCTGTGATCAGATGCAGCAGCACCAAAGAGTACTTACTGAACCGTTCCTGCACCGTAAAGACCGTCTGGGCCTCCCTCCCATCCTCCACAATCGCCATTCTCTTGCGATCCCTGGGATGGCGTCCAATGGGCTTGTCGATCAGCCCTTGATCATCCTTGATTACCCCGTGTACCAAGGCTAGATAGTGTTTTTCTACCTGGCGTTCCTTGAGCAGGTTCGTCAGGTAAGCATGGCTGCGGTCATGCTTAGCCACCAACATCAACCCGCTGGTGTCTTTGTCCAAGCGGTGGACAATTCCTGGCCGATCGGGTCCCCCCTCTTCGGAGAGGTCCTCGAAGTGATAGAGCAGGGCATTAACCAGGGTTTCGCTGAGATTCCCTGCCCCAGGATGCACCACCAAGCCCTTGGGTTTGTTGATCACCGCGAGGTCTTCATCTTCATAGATGATCTCCAAGGGAATGGGCTGGGGTTTCAGCACCTGTTCCGGTTCCGGCGGCACCTCCACCGACACCACATCTCCAGCCCGCAGTTTATAGCCAGCCTTGGTCTGTTTCCCATTGACCAGGATTAATCCACTGTCAGCCAAACGCTTGATTTGGGAACGGCTGAGCTCAAGGCGCTCACTTAAATACAGGTCTAAACGGCTGCCAGAGTCATCTGCCGCCGTAAACACATGGCTCTCAGCTGGTTTTGGGATCATGAACCAAGACCTCCCAGAAGAGCAGGGCAACGCCCAGAACTATGGCGACATCAGCTACATTAAAGACAAAGATTCGGATATCGAGGAAATCAATAACGGCTCCCCAGCGCAGACGATCAATGAGATTTCCCACTGCTCCCACAAAGCTGATCACCACACCCCAACGCACAAAGGCACTCTTGGTTTTGATTCTTTTCCACTGGGTCAGCACAAGTAGCAGACAGATCAGCGCAACAGCAGAAAGCAGGACCACCTTACCCTGGAAAAACCCAAAGGCAGCTCCCTTATTCCTCACATAGGTGAGGTAGAAAACGGGAGGAAGCAGGGGAATACTCTCTCCATCCTGCATGTGGGTCATCACCAAGAACTTGGATATCCGATCCACGAGTAAGACTAAGCCTGCCGTGATTGCATAACTCAACAGCTAAGCCCCTTCCCTTATACTATCAGACCATTATTCTGTGTTCGGGAAGGATTTCCCTGCCATGCCGAGCCTTGGAGTGGGAATTCACCTGCCGCTTAGGGCTTCTCCACAATGTCGCTAGATGTACCAAAACGGGCAACCTCCTCCCAGGCGTCATCCTGATCGAACGCATAGTCTGTCGCCTCGCTCTCTTGTCGTTCCAGGGGCGGCTCCAAGAAGCCCTCCTCAACTGGGCGGGGGCTGGCATCCTCCCTTTCCGTTTCCCGCTTGCATTTTACGCACAGAACGGTACTGGGTAGGGCCAGAAGGCGCTGTTCAGGTATGCTTTCTCCGCAGTTTTGACAGATGCCGTAGTTCCCAGCCAGGATAGCCTCTTGGGCCTCGTCAATTTCGGCAATCTGCAGCCTAACTGCTTCCAGCAGGCCCAAATCTTTGCTCCGTTCGTAAAGCTGCGATCCATAATCTGCAGGGTGGTTATCATAGGCCGAGAGTTCCCGATCTGCCTCATCTTGCGGTGACTCCAATCCTCCTGGGCCTGTAAGGCGATCCACCACCGCCAACAGTTCCCGTTTCTCCTGCTCCAGCAGTGCTTGAAGCCTCTGCAGACGATTCCTATCCATGATTTCAACGCCTCCGCGCTAGTTCATTTTGCACAATACGAGTGATTTCAGCTATGAACTCGCCAACCACAGGAAGATTCCAAGAGGCGACTTTGCCGAGACCATAGAGGAAAAAGGCCCCCACCACAGTAAAGCCGATGGCGAGGCCAAACCCCCTGGCTATGCCTGCCAGGAAGTTTATGTAGAGCAGACGCTTGGGTTTCCGGTACAGCTCGATGTACTCAGCGATACTCGCCTTTTCCAAGGCCAGGGTTAAGTGCTCCAGCTTGGTCAGGAGGGTGTGCAATAAACCTGAGCTAATCTTGTCTCCCACATCATCCACCCTTTCCTCCTTAGAGTGTGCAAAACCCCCATCCGTATGCGCTGCGGATGGGGGTGATGCAATCGTGGGTTAGGCTTCAATAGCTTCTAGACAGCGGTGGCATATGTGGGGATGATTCTCATCACCGCTCATTTCTGCGAAGTATTTCCAGCAGCGCTGGCATTTCTCCCCGTCAGCCCTGAACACGTCCACTGCCAAGCCAGGCTCACTGTAGAGTGCTGCTCCGCCTTCTTCCAGAGGCTTGATCTCCACTTCGGAAACGATAAACAGCAGGCGCAGATCCTTGGCAAATGCTGCCAGAACATCCCTTTTCGCCTCATCGGCGTAGAGGACCAACCGGCTTTCATTAGCCGCTCCGATCACCTTATCTGTACGAGCCAGCTCCAGGCCCTTGGCGGCAACCCGCCTGATCTCCAGGAACTCAGCCCACCGCCTGTCGAGATCCTCATCCCAGTATTCGCCGGGCAGCTCTTGCCAGGTGGAGAAGTGAACGCTCTGCTCTGTGCGCACCTGCTCAGGCAGATGACCCCAGATTTCTTCGGATGTAAAGACGAGAATGGGAGCCAAAAGCTGCGCCAGTTCTTTGATGATGGCCAGGAAGGCCGTCTGTGCTGAACGACGCTCCTTGCTGTTGGGGGCATCGCAGTACAAGCGATCTTTGAGCACATCGAGGTAGAATCCGCCTAGATCAACGGCGCAGAACTGATGGATCTGATGGTAGACAATGTGAAACTCGTATTTCTCGTAGGCAGTTCTCACTTTGCGGCTGAGTTTGGCCAGCTGCATCAGTGCCCACCGGTCCAGCTCCTCCATCTGCTCGTAGGGGACGCTGTGTTCATTGGGATCGAAGTCATGGAGGTTACCCAGGAGAAAGCGCGCCGTATTGCGGATCCTTCTATAGGCATCGGAAAGCTGCTTGAGAATGTCAGGCGAGATCCGGATATCTCCCCTGAACTCTGCCGAGGAAACCCAAAGCCTGAGTACATCAGCCCCATATAGCTTCCAGATCTCTTCGGGAGCGATCACATTGCCCAAAGACTTGGACATCTTCCGCCCTTCCCCGTCCACCACCATGCCGTGGGTGAGTACCGCCTTGTACGGAGCCTGCTCTTTAGCAGCCACGGAAATGGACAGAGACGACTGGAACCAACCGCGGTGCTGATCGCTTCCTTCTAGATACAGATCCGCAGGCCAGCGAAGGCCGTCCCTGGTGGTGAGCACCGCCCAGTGAGAGACGCCGGAGTCAAACCAGACATCCATGGTATCCGTTTCCTTCTCCAAATTCTCCCCACCACAGGCAGGGCAGGTGAAGCCTTCAGGAAGCAGCTCCTGAGCAGTTTTTTCGAACCAGGCGTTGGACCCTTCTCTACTGAAGATCTCTGCCACATGGTCGATGGTATCCCTCGTCGCGATGGTCTCGCCGCACGTGCAATAAAACACAGGGATGGGTACACCCCAGATTCTCTGCCGGGAAATGCACCAGTCGCCGCGATCAGCAACCATACCCCTGATGCGGTCAATTCCCCAGCTGGGAATCCACTGAACCCCTTCAATGGCCTCAAGCATAGCATCTCTAAACTTATCTATGGAGATGAACCACTGATCGGTGGATCGGTAAACCACAGGATGTTTGCAGCGCCAGCAGTGTGGGTAAGAGTGATCCACAAAGTCCATCTTGAGCAGGTCTCCGGATTTCTCCAAATCGGCTGTGACGGCCTTGTTACCCTCGTTCAGCGTCAAGCCTGCATAGGGCCCAGCCTCTTCAGTGAACCGCCCCTCTGCATCCACTGGGGAGAGGATATCCAGACCGTATTCCAGCCCCACCAAGTAGTCTTCGTGACCGTGTCCTGGTGCGGTGTGTACACAGCCGGTACCTGCCTCTAAAGTGACGTGATCGCCCAGGATCACTAAGGAATCACGCTGCATAAGGGGGTGAGTGCACACCACACCTTCCAGCTGTTCACCCTTGAACTCTGCTAGAACTTCCTTAGCCTCAAGTCCTAGTTCCTCCAAAACGCCTTTGGCCAGCTCCTTGGCGAGCACCAGGTTACCCCGCTCCGTCTTAACCACAATGTAGTCGTACAAAGGATGCAGGGCAATGGCTAGGTTGGCTGGTATAGTCCAGGGAGTCGTGGTCCAGATCACCACATAGGTGTCATCTTCTGCAAGAATGCCCTTTCCGTCCTTCACGGGAAAGCGCACGAAAATGCTGGGAGAACGATGGTCTCCATATTCAATCTCCGCTTCAGCGAGTGCCGTTTGACAATCTGCACACCAGTAGACAGGCTTTTTCGCCTTGTACACATAGCCTTTTTCCACCATGTCCCCGAAAAGACGCACCTGAACTGCTTCATACTCCGGCTTCATGGTGATATAGGGATTGTCCCATTCGCCCCAGACGCCAAGACGGCGAAACTGACTGCGTTGAATATCAATCTGCTCCAGGGCATAGGCAGCGCAGTGCTCCCTAAACTCTGATACCGTCATCCCCTGACGCTCAGGCCCCATGGCTCGGACGACGTGGAGCTCAATGGGCAGGCCGTGAGTATCCCAGCCTGGAACGTAGGGAACATGGTACCCCGCCAACGAGCGCGAACGCATAACGATATCCTTCAGCACTTTGTTCAGCGCAGTGCCGATATGGATATTCCCATTGGCATAGGGAGGGCCATCATGCAGGACAAAAGTGGGCCGATTCTGAGCCCTGCCCAAATCCTGCAGTTGCCCGTAGTAATCCTCGCTTTCCCACTTTTCCAGCATGGCAGGTTCCCTTTTCGCCAGATCACCGCGCATGGGAAACTCTGTAACAGGTAGCTGTAAGGTGTGTTGATAGGCCGATCCTTTTTCCATAACTTTACTCCTCCCATACCATAAAAAAAACCGCCCCAAAGGGACGGAATAACCGCGGTACCACCCTAGTTAAGGCGCACGCTGCGCCTTCACTCCATGGGTATAACGGTACCACCGGCTCAGCTTACTGCTGATTTCAGCTGGCAACTCACGGGTGATCTTCCTTCGCTGTTCACGGCGTCCGCTTTCACCTTACCGGACTCTCTGCAGCCTATCCCAGCTAGTACTGTCCCGTTCATCGTTATTTCAATATTATCGACATTATACCCAACCACAGCTCAGAAGTCAACACTATTCAGGGGCAGCCCACCTAGCTTGCGAGGCGCGCCTCCAGGAGGAGGCGCCTCTGTTACCGATCTACCTATCTTGGATAATGGGAGCGCGCTTTTCCACGAAAGCCTGCAATCCTTCCCGGGCGTCCTGATGGGTAAAGCATCTCCCAAATAGTTCCGCTTCTAAACCTCCATGGGCTGCCGTCACTCCCATCGAGGCATTGACTGCCTGCTTGGCTAGGGCCAGAATCGGCCCAGATTTTGCTGCCAGCTCCTCCCCAAGGGCCTGAGCCTCCACCAGGAGCTGATCTGGCTCCACAACTTTGCTCACTAAGCCAGCTTCCAATGCCTCCTGCGCGGAATACCTTCGGCCAGTAAAGATCCACTCCTTGGCCCTAGCTGGTCCGATCAGACGGGGCAGACGCTGGGTGCCCCCAAAACCAGGCATAATACCCAGCCCGATCTCTGGCTGGGCGAAGACCGCCTTGGTGGAAGCCAGCCGCAGATCACAGGCCAAAGCCAGCTCTAATCCGCCGCCCAAGGCAAAGCCATTAATCGCTGCTATGAAGATGGCTGGATGATCTTCCAGCTGTTGAAACACGTCATTGCCTTTGCGGGAAAAGGCCGTCGCGGCAGCGGCATCCATGGTGGCCATGGCCGATACATCTGCACCCGCAGCAAAGGCTCGGCCCTGCCCTGTAATAACCGCGGCCTTCACACCTGTTGCTTTGAGCCTGTGCAGCACATCTTCCAGTTCCTGCAGAGCCCGTTCATCCAAGATGTTCAGCTTCTCTGGCTGGGACATTTCGATCAGCGCAAGTTTCGACCTCACCGTAAGCTGGAAACACTGATAACTCACCATGATCCCCCTCGCCGCTAATTGTACTTGTAAAAACCGGCTCCGCTTTTCCGCCCCAGCTGCCCGGCGCGTACCATTTTCCGCAGCAGCGGTGCTGGCCTGTATTTGTCTTCTCCCAACTCGTTATGCAGCGTCTCCATAATGGCTAGGCAAATGTCCAGCCCGATGAGATCCGCCAAGGCCAATGGTCCCATGGGATGGTTCGCCCCCAAGCGCATGGCCGTATCGATGTCTTCCGCAGACGCTGTGCCCTCGGCAAGCAGAAAGGCCGCTTCATTGATCATCGGAATAAGCAGGCGGTTGACGATGAAGCCAGGCGCTTCTTCCACCACAACAGCGACTTTGTCTAGAGCATCCACAAACTTCCGGCAGCGCTCCAAACAGGCAGAGGACGTAAAGGGTGTGCGCACCAATTCCACCAGCTTCATTCTTGTAACCGGATTGAAGAAATGGATCCCCACCACCCTCTGGGGCTCACGGGTGGAAGCCGCGAGGGCGGTGACACTCAAGGCGGAAGTATTGGTGCCCAAAATACATTGGGGAGAGCAGATTTCGCCTAACGAGCGAAAGATCTCCCGCTTTACATCCAGCTTCTCAGCTGCTGCTTCCACCACCAGATCGGCATCACTCAGCTCGCGAAGATCCACGGATACCCTGATTCTATCGAGAAGCTCCCCTTTTCTAGCTGCATCAATATATCCCTTCTCCACTTGACGGCTGAGCCGCTTCTCTATGGCCATCAATCCTGCTTCGGCACGTTCCAAGTCCACATCCAGCAGAATAACCTGCGACACAGCCGCAGCAGTTTCGGCAATTCCACTGCCCATGGTCCCCGCACCAATAACACCTACCGTTCTCACCCTGCTCACCTCCAAGACTTGGCTGAAACTACAATCTCTCCACAACTACGGCATAGCCTTGACCTCCGCCAATACACAGGGTGGCCAAGCCCAACCTACCTTGTCTTTGCTCCAGCGCATGCAGGAGCGTTACCAAAATGCGTGCGCCGCTCGCACCGATGGGATGCCCCAGGGCAATGGCTCCACCATTCACATTCACCTTGGCTGGATCCAAGCCCAGCTCCCGGGCGACTGCAACAGACTGCACGGCAAAAGCTTCGTTGGCTTCGATCAGATCCAGATCGCCAACATCAAGGCCGCATCGCTCAAGGGCCCTGCGGGTTGCCGAAACGGGCCCCATGCCCATGATACCTGGGTCAAGGGCTGAAGAAGCATAGGCCAGTATCCGGGCCAGAGGCTTTAGGCCCAAACTCTCTGCCTTTTCCCGGGACATCACCAAGAGGGCGGCAGCACCATCGTTGATTCCCGAGGCATTTCCCGCGGTAACTGTACCATCTGGCTTAAAAGCGGGCCTGAGTTTGGACAGCTGTTCAACAGTAACCCCGGCGCGAGGATACTCATCTCGGTCGAACACGATAGGATCTCCCCGGCGCTGAGGGATAATCACGGGCACGATCTCATCCTGAAAACGGCCTGCTTCCAGCGCTTCCTGGCACTTTTGCTGGCTGGATGCGGCAAACTCATCTTGCTCCGCCCGGCTGATCTGCCAGCGCTCTGCAATACTCTCAGCAGTGACTCCCATGTGTACATCGGTGAAGGCGCACCACAAGCCATCTTGAATCATGGTGTCCACAAGCTGGCTGTGCCCCATCCTGGCACCCCAACGCGCTCTAGGAACCGCGTAGGGAGCGTTGCTCATGCTTTCCATTCCGCCAGCCAGATACGCATCTCCGTCGCCAACCTGGATGGCTTGAGCCGCCAGCCCCACCGCTTTGAGGCCCGATCCGCAAACCTTGTTAATGGTAAAAGAGGGGACTGTGTCCGGAATGCCGGCTTTGATCGCGGCCTGACGGGCAGGATTCTGGCCAGAAGCTGCCTGCAGCACATTACCAAGAATCACTTCGTCAAGTTCTTCAGGGGGCAGCCCCGTTTCCTCCAAAAGCCTGCGGATCACGACAGCACCTAGGTCAGCCGCAGTAAGATCCTTCAGCGTACCGCCAAAACTACCTACGGCTGTCCGCAGTGCTTTCACAATTACCACTTCTCTCATGACCATCCTCCTTTTGGTTGATCTGACCCGGCACCTGGTGCCTTGCTCCGTGGATTGCGGCTGCGCCTCGCGAGGGTCGCTGGCTCGATGGAACGGTTTTCCCTGGACTCCAGGAGCTGAGCTACACCGCCAAACTCCCTCTGCCCTGCCTGGGACTCCCAACCCTCGTCAATATACTGGGGCTCGGCATAGGTGGCGATCACCCCTTCGTAGTTGCGCAGCACTACCTTGGTAGGTGACATGCTGATCAGGTACTGGGGCAGTACAGGCGTCTTGCCTCCTCCGCCAGGGACATCCACCACGTAAGTGGGCACCGCATAGCCTGAAATATGGCCCCGCAGCGCCTCCATAATCTCTAACCCTTTGGAGACCTTTGTTCGGAAATGCTCTATGCCCATGGAAAGATCACATTGATAGATGTAGTAGGGCCGTACTCTGATCTTCACCAAGTCCAGAACCAGCTGTTTCATGATTTCTGGGCTGTCATTCACACCCCGCAGCAGCACGCTTTGGTTGCCCACAGGGATGCCAGCATCAACGAGCCTCTCACAGGCCGCCTTTGAATCCGCTGTGATCTCCTTAGGATGGTTGAAGTGGGTGTTCAGCCAGATGGGATGGTATTTCTTCAGCATATTGACTAGTTCGTCAGTGATCCTCTGGGGCATTACCACTGGTGTCCGGGTACCCAAGCGGATAATCTCCACATGGGGAATCTCCCTCAAGCGTTTGATGATTTCTTCCAGCTTGTGGTCAGCCATAAGCAGGGCGTCTCCCCCTGAGAGCAAAACATCACGCACAGCTGGAGTTTTTTTAATATAATCTATCCCCTGTTCAATCAGGTCCCAAGACACGCCAGCATCCCTTTGACCCGCAAAGCGGCGCCTGGTGCAGTGTCGACAGTACATAGAACATTGATCGGTGATTAAAAACAGCACGCGATCGGGATAGCGATGAGTCAGGCCCGGTACTGGCGAATCCTGCTCTTCGCTTAGTGGATCGTGCATATCCGCCCTGCCCGCAAAGGTCTCATAGATGGTGGGTATGGCTTGGCGCCGAATTGGGCACCTTGGATCATCAGGATCCATGAGGGATGCGTAATAAGGCGTGATCCCCATACGGAAAGTCTCCAAAACCTTGGCAATGTCCTCCATTTCCGCCTCGGTTAAAGGCACAACCTGACGGAGGGCCTCCACACTCTGGATGCGATTCCGCACCTGCCAGCGCCAATCACGCCATTCGCTCTCGGTACAGCCCCACCTCAGCCAGGGCTGGTCCAGCAACATGCTTTCCTTTCCTACCGCACTCAATGCCAAACCTCCTTCTCAACAGCCCAAGTTTATGCCTGCACAACCATATCCTTCAGCTGTGGGGAGACCTTCAGGGGCGCTTCCGTCACCGCCCTGATCTCATCCACCGTGTAGTTGGGGTGCTTTTCCAGCAAAATCATTGTGCCTGGCTTAATGCTGAATACCCCCAGCTCTGTTACGACCAGGTCGACCTCACACACAGCGGTAAGGGGCAGGCGGCACTCCTTGAGCAATTTCGGTTCCCCATTCTTCGTGGTGTGACTGGTGCCCACGATAACTCGTTTGGCCCCCACGACTAGGTCCATGGCTCCACCCATTCCTGGAACCATCTTTCCGGGAACCATCCAGCTTGCCAAGTTCCCCCAGGAATCTACCTCGAGGGCGCCTAGGATAGTAACATCTACGTGTCCGCCGCGGATGATGGCGAAAGAATCTGCGCTGTCGAAAAAGGCTCCACCAGGTAGTACGGTAACAGGCTTGCCACCGGCATTCACCAAATCGGGGTCTTCTTCGCCTGGAGCGGGGTCAGGCCCCAGGCCCAAAAAGCCGTTTTCCGACTGCAAGATAATATTGATCCCAGGAGGGATATACCTGGCAACCATGGTGGGAAGCCCGATTCCCAAGTTGACCACATCACCATCAGACAGCTCTTCGGCAATGCGCCGGGCAATGATCATCCTCTTCAGTTCGTCATTCATCAGTCTTCACGCCCCTTGTTAAGACGTCAATGAAGATGCCTGGAGTGACTACCTGATCAGGGTCAATCTCCCCAACCTCAACGATCTCTTCCACCTCTGCGATGACCAGATCTGCGGCCATGGCCATTATGGGGTTAAAATTCCTGGCACTCTTGCGGTACACCAAGTTGCCCCGGCGATCTGCCTTCCAAGCCTTGATCAAAGCAACATCTGCCCGCAGTGCTGTCTCCAAAAGATAAGTCCTGCCGTTAAGGGTGATCTCCTCTTTGCCTTCGGCCACAATGGTACCCACTCCCGTGGGCGTGAGTACCCCTCCCAAGCCAGCTCCCCCGCAGCGGATTCGCTCTACTAAAGTCCCCTGCGGCACCAATTCCACGTTCAGCTGCCCTGCGATCATTCTTCTCCCAGTCTCAGGATTGGTGCCAATGTGACTGGTGATCAAGTTCGTCACCGCATCAGCGCTGATCAAAAGACCAATGCCATCACCCTGGACACCAGTGTCGTTGGCGATAACGGTGAGGTTGCGGACACCGCGGTGAGCCAGCTCAGCAAGGAGCTCGTGAGGAGCCCCACAGCTCAAAAATCCTCCGATCATCACGGTGCTTCCGTCCATTACCTGCCTTACAGCCTCTGGCACTGATAAAACCTTCGGCATGTCAGCCCTCCCTCTGTGTTTTATGTCTTTCGGTCAAGTCCCAGAATCTCCCGGGCCTCCTGGGGATCGGCCACTTCCCGTCCCAGTTCATGGGCGAGGCGAGCAATCCTGGCCACCAACTGGCCGTTGCTAACAGCCAATTCTCCGTTGCGGTAATAGATGTTGTCCTCAAAGCCAACCCTGACATGTCCCCCCATGGCGATGGCTGCAGCAGCCAGGGGTGTTTCAAACCGTCCGATACCCGATACTGTCCAAGTAGAGCCAACGGGCAGCGCATCCACTAAGAACACCAAGTTGCGAATGGTGCCGGCCATGGCACCGGGCACTCCCAACACCAAGTTGAAGTGGAGTGGTTCCCGCACCAAGCCCTGTTTCACCAAGCGCAGGGCGTTGTCGATCATGCCTGCCTCGAATATCTCAAACTCAGGTTTGATCCCCCGCTCCAACATGGTACGAGCAGCCTGTTCCATGAAGTCTTGGGGGTTGGCAAAAATGTCTCGCCCGAAGTTGCAGGTACCGGTGCTCAAGGTGGCCATCTCGGGATTTAGCTCCAAGGGCTGGAGGCGTTCCTCGGCGCTGTGCCACACTGCACCGCCTGTGGAAGGCTGGAAAATGACGGGGCAGCTATCTGCCACCAGCCTCTGAATCTCTCCATAGACCTGCTTATCCTGCGTAGGGGTACCATCAGTAAGGCGGGCATGCACATGTACAATTGAGGCTCCTGCTTCGTAGGCCTCTAAAGCCGCAGCGGCAATTTCTTGCGGCGTGATAGGTAGATTGGGCTGCTGTGCCCTGGTCACCTCTGCCCCGGTAAGAGCCGCGGTAATAATCAGCTTGGACAAAGCTATCGCCTCCTCTGCCTATCTTTGGGCACCACGCACACGCCCTTAGCTTCAGCCACCACTACGGGCTCCTCCAGCACATCCATGGCTGAAGGCGGTAGATTCGGGTCTTGGGGCCTGGTTATCTGCTTCACCGCCAAAAACTCCATCTTACGCGAGGTATTCCCCACCTCAGTGATCCCAGCCTGAACCTCAATAAAGTCTCCTGCGAAGACCGGAGCTTTAAAGACAACTTCACTGTAGGTGAGAAACAGCCCTTCATCGCCATCGTGGCGGATGAGCAGCTCAGTTGCTGCATCTCCAAAAAGCTGCAAAATGAAAGCACCGGCCACCAACCCCCCTCCGTAGTGGGCCTGGTCAGCGCTGACCCGTACACGAATCACACTCTGCATAGTCTATTCCCCCTCTGCACTACTTGACCTCGCCTTCCAGCCTGCGGGCCATTTCCTTGGCCAGAAAGCCAGCAACGTCCCTCGCTGTTGTTCCAACTCCGAATCCTGCATCAAAACCCAGCTCTGCTGCTAAAGCCCTATCGATGCGGGGCCCGCCCACCACCATAATCAACCTGGGCCGCAGGCCTTCCGCCTCAGCCATCTCCACCAGCTGGGTCAAGTTCTGGATATGCACATCTCTCTGCGTGACCACTTGGGACACTAACACCGCATCCGCCTTGACCTCCACTGCTTTCTGCAGCAGCACTTCATTGGGCACCTGGCTGCCCAAATTGACGGCCTCAATCATGGGATAGCGCTCTAACCCGTACTCACCCTTGTACCCTTTCATGTTCATAATGGCATCCAGGCCAACAGTGTGGGCATCGGTACCTGTACAGGCTCCCACCACCACAAGCTTGCGCCCGATTCGTGCTTGGATAAAGGCGTTGATTTCCTCGAAGTCCATCGGCTGTTCCTCCGCCTCCAGCTCTGGGATGGCACTCACATCCACGCTGTGCCGGCAGCTGCCGTACAGGATAAAGTAGGTAAACCCATGGAGGTCCTTCATATGGACAACCTGAACATTATCCAAGCCCATCTGAGCGGCCAGCCTCTTGGCAGCCTCTTGAGCCCGAGGTCCTGCAGGAAGGGGCAGGGTAAAGCTGAGTTGGACTTGGCCATCCCCCCACGAATCGCCATAGGGTTTGATGATCTGCGAATTCACCGCTCTTCCCCCTTTCCTGCCGAGTTGCTTCCCAGTTCCCGCCGCATCTCTTCCATAATCGGGTTGACGTAATCCAGGCCCTTGGAAATCACTCCATCGGAGCCCTTGCCGCCTGCCACGGGCCGTTTAATGTCCGCAAACCACCCTTCGCTGATGGCCCGTTTCAGCCCCTTGGCGGCTATGTCCCCTAAGAACTCAACGGTTTGGTCGAGAATCTCTGCGGAGCGTTTCTGAATGATACCGTCTGGCCTAAAGCTGATTTCTCCACCTAGATCACGGGCATTGTCCATCACATACTGGGCATTCTCGATGCTCAAGATACGGTCACTGAGGTGCGGCGTATGAATGGCCTCCGTGAGCATACCCAAAAGATGTATGCTCTGGCCCGTGAGCACAGAAACTAGGTTAAACATGGCGTTCTGGACATGGCCGAGGAAGATGTCTCCTGTCATATGCTTTGTGGGAGGCATGTACTTGAGGGGAGCCTCAGGGAAGATTTGACGGATGGTCTGCGCCATGGCTATTTCGTAGAGTAAGCCATTGGGCGTGTTGGGATCAAGTTCAAAAGCATGGCCTAATCCCAGCTGCCAGTTCCGCAGCCCAGCCTGGAGGCCAAGTTGTTCATTGATGAAATTGGAGGCTAACACGGTGTGGGCTTGTTCAAAGGCATCGGCGGTGGTTAGGTAGTTGTCTTCCCCCGTGTTGATGACAATGCCAGCGTAGGCATTGATCATGCGGGAAAAGTACTGATCCGCAAAGGTGCGATCCATGTTGATATCACGGAATAATATCCCGTACATGGCATCGTTCAACATCATGTCCAAGCGCTCTAAAGCTCCCATGGCCGCTATTTCGGGCATACACAGCCCCGAGCAGTAGTTCACGAGCTGAATATAACGGCCGACTTCCTCACTAACCTCATCCAGGGCTTGGCGCATCAGCTTGAAGTTGGCCTGGGTAGCATAGGTTCCACCGAAACCCTCGGTAGTGGTCCCATACGGAACATAGTCTAAGAGGCTTTGCGCTGTTGTGCGGATCACGGCAATAATATCTGCCCCATGGCGAGCTGCCGACTGGGCTTGTTTAACATCTTCGAAAATGTTGCCGCTGGCTACAATAACGTATTTCAGTGGCCTGGGGCCCATGCCTAACCTGGCCACCGCTTCCTCGCGTACTCTGCGCTGTTCTTTAATGGCCTGCAAAGCTTGGCTGGTGTACGTTTCCATAATCTCCGCGACGCGGTTAGGATCCTGCACTCCCAAGGAACATAGGTCCAAGCCTTGGGCACAGGCCTCAGCAACCTGCTGCGGTGCTTTGCCCAAAGCGGCCGCGCCATTGGCCAGCCAATAGGCTATGCCCCGCTGGAGCTGCCCAGCTTCAGCCACTTGGTCCACCACCACATTGGGCAGTGGGACTCCGTTTGCATTGGTTCCGTCTATTCCGAACAGGCGGGCGACGGTTCGTTCAATGCTTACTGTAGTGTTTTGATCAATCTCCTGCTGCACCTGCAGGGCTATGCTCCTCGCCAGCTCCCGCGCCCTGGCCACTTTTTCCAGATCTAAGGTCAGCTGCTGATTACCCACGGGTCTCCCTCCTCTGCAGATCCTTAACCCTTGCTATAATTCCAGGTTCAAGCCCTATAGCTTCAGCTACAAGAACGGCATCACTACCAATGTCACCGGGTACCGCCGGTTCTAGGCGGTAATCCATCAGCCTCTGCAAAACTGTAATACCTTGGGAAGAAAGCAGATCCACCTTTCTTCTGAGCTCCTCCTTATTCAAACCCTTGACTCGGTAATGGCAGATCCCCGACACCCGGGCTAAGGACGGAAAGTGGGTGGTGATCACGGTGATCGCATTCTGATCAAGGAGCCTTTCCACCACAGCTTGGGCCACAGCTGCTCCTTCCGCGGGGTTGGTCCCATGGGCCAGCTCGTCTATGAGAATCAAACCAGCTTCCTGGCTGTGGTTGATCGCTTCCCGCAGAAATAACATCTCCCTGGCGAACTTGCTTAGACCCTGCACCATACCGTCACCAGCCAAGTGGGCTCTGATAAAACTCCGAGGCTGCAGCTGGAAGGATACCGCAGGGACCAGCAGGCCATACTGTGCCATGGCTGTGAGCAAGCCCACCGTCTTGAGGCTTACAGTCTTGCCCCCCATATTAGGCCCTGAAATCAAAGTAACCCCGGGCTGTAGGCGCAGGGACACAGGGGAGTAATTGAGACCGGCCTTCACCACCTCGTCCTCCACCGTAAGGTCGCGGCCCTGCTCGATCTTGAGGACCGGGTCTGCCCAGAGTACCGGCTTGACCCCCTTGATTTCCGCACAAAATCTCGCCTTGGCGAGAAGAAAATCTAAGAGTCCCAAGAGTTCCAAGATTCTGAGTAGGCGAGGCGCGTAAGTTCCTACTGACGCAGTCAGGTCCCGCTTGATGCGCTCCTTGCACGCTTCCTCCTCCGCCCGCAGAAGCCCAAGGTGCTGGCGCATCTCCCTGAGCTGCTGGTCTTCCTTCAGGCGGAAGGTGACGGCCTCAGCTGACTCCTGAACTTTTTCAAGCTCTGCAATAGCCTCCAGCTCTGTGATGACTTCCATGTCGCGGCGGCTGACTGCGATCTCACCTTCCATGGAGAGGATCCTGCCTGTGGACGCAGTTACCTTTGCCTCCGCAGCTGAGCGATACTCCGCCAGGTGTTCTTCCACAGCCAAGCGCTTTTGACGCACTGCTGCCAGGTTGTCGTCATAGGCATCAGCCAGGTAGAAGCTCTCTCTGTTTCCCTGTCCCCTGCTCAACAAAACCCGCAGATCTGGACAGAGGTCCAGCTCATGAGGGAGAAGCTCAGCCCATTTGAGCCGTTCCAACTCAGTTGCGACTTTCTCCGCGATGATCAGGAGCTTCTTGACTTCGTAGAACTCAGTGTCATCCAGAGTGGTTCCCTGCTGACTGCGCTGGAGAGTGGTCTGAAGATCAACAAGGCTGCCCAGGAGATAGAGCAGATTGTCAGCGGCACCTGGATCTCCTCGCAGACCAGCCGTCGCTCTTTCCAAGCGGCAGAGCTCATCCTCGAGCTCGCCTACCTGGTGAGGCAGGAAGGCCTCCGCCTGGCGCTTTTTGGCTCTGCCCAGCGGTGACACAGGATTGATCCGCGCCCAAATCCCATCAAAATGCAGAGCGCGCCTTGTTTCCACATCAAGAAACTGCATCGATCTCCTCCTTACTCAGGCTGGTAGCGGAGTCCTAAGCGCAGATCAAAACACGGAAGCGGATAGACAGCGCGGCCCACATCCTGCAGCAGTTGAACGGGCTCAGCGTAACCATACCTACTGTTAAAGGGGTTGACAGTGACTGCACTAAGGTGAAGAGAATCAACCACTCGTAGGGCGACGCCCTGCGCAGCTAACTTGGCCAGACTGCGCGGACCCAAAAAGACACTGGTGGGATCAGAAGCCGCAAGGGTAAATGAAGCTGGCCTGGCTGCGCTTCCCCAAATCTTGGTCAGCACCGCGTCGGTCAGCATTCCTTTTACATAGACAAGCTTTGCATTTTTAAACTCGGGTCTGTCTAAGAACCCACCCTGCTGGAAAAACTCTTCTGATCTCACGCTGTATGCGCAGCCGTCTGCGGTGAGCACCATCAATTTTGCATCCTCTGGGGCCTCTTTACAGAGCTGGGCTACCGCGGGGTCGGTCAATCCCGGCAGCGTTAATACGGCGAGATAATGCCGAAGTTTCTCCAAAAGCAAGGTCCGATCCCAGGCCACCTCGGCCCCCACTGCCAATACAGCAGTGTCAGTGACCACAGAAGCAGAAAACGAACGGCGGTCCACAGCACCATCTACCAGGAGTAGATCGACATCCATGGCCTCCAGTCTGCGTTTCACTGCAGCAAGCCCCTGGACGGAACCGGGGCCAGCCAAGATGGTTCTGCCTGCGCTCAAAATGCGGGATAGCACCACTTCGCCTAGGGGGGTGCCCACTCCGGTGGCACCTAAGACCTCATAGTCCAATCCGCTGCTCACTAAGAGAGCCTTGGCATTGGCTGTAATCATACCAGGATAGACCATTATGCGGGGTTTCTTGTGGAGATAGAGGCTGTCTCGCTCCTCCCCATCCAGCCCAATGGATGTCAGGGCCAGCTGCAGACCCAGCTTACGCCCTTCCATAACTAACTGGTTAAAGGTGTAGGTCTTGCCGGTGTTCTTGGCCATTCCAATTATGGCAACAGATTGGAAACGGTTCTTTAATATTTCTGCTAAAAACACCGGTTTTCCTCCTTACTAAGCATAACAATTACGCGTAGATCTCGGAGAACAACCGGCGTAGTTTAGGATTCTCCCTGAGTACCTCCAGGGCGATCTGATCGTGGTTTTTGGTATAGCCATTGCCTATAAGCATGGCCACATCTTTGCCCACCCCTTCCGCTCCAAGGGCGGCTGCGGTGAAGCTCGTGGCCATACTGAAGAAGTACACGGTGCCGCCATCGCGGGTGCACAGAATGGAAGCCATTTCGGTGCGGGGAATGTTCACGCAGTTAATCGTGAGATCCGCAAGACGCCCACAGGAATCCCACAGCTTCTCGAAGCAGTCCAGGGGTCTGGTCGCGTCCACGTCCAGGACGACATCCGCCAGACCCAGCTCGGTAATCCTGTTGACGGCTTCCGCACCGTAGTCCATGGCCACCACCAGACCGGCCACCCCAGCCCTCTTCTTGGCTTCATGCAGACAGAGTGTGCCTGACTTACCACCCGCGCCAATGATGAGCACCATATCACCTGGCTTGACCAGCTTGGCTGTTTGGGCAGGTGCCCCAGCCACATCCAGGGCAGCCAGCGCCACTTTTTCGGGCAGGTCTTCCGGAAGCACTGCATAGATGCCGCTCTTAAACAAAACCGCCTGCCCCCTGATCTCCACCTGGGCAGTATCCTTGTGGATCTCCTTGATTTCGTGGATCACCAAGGGCGTAAGGGTAAGCGACACCAGTGATGCAATGCGGTCGCCCACCTTGAGATCGCGAGATGCCAAGGCGGAACCAATAGCCCGCACCGTGCCAATAAACATCCCGCCAGAGCCCGTCACGGGATTATGGTGTTTACCCCTGCTCTTCACAATATCAAGCATGATCTCGGCCATCTGCTGCTCATCGTCACCAGCCTGCTGACGGATTTGAGTAAAGCTGGCGGAATCAATGTTCAAAGTCTCCACATCGACTAGAATCTCATTGTCATAGATTTCCATTCTGTTATCAAGGCGCTGAGCCCCCTGGGGAAGAGCACCCTCAGGCTCCAACACCCGGTGGACACCATAAGGACAACCTAAAGCCACTGGCAAATCTCCTTTCCCAGATGTACAGTTAGAGTGACCTTGCGGGACAGTTCAAGCTGTTATGATGTCTTTTCGTCGGTGTCTGACATGGAAGTGAGCTCCCGATAGGGCCTGGTTGCTTCCGGCGTCACGGAATACTCATCATTGAGGGAGTTCCAAATGGTCTCCATGGTCAGGCGGATGCGTTCCCTCATCTGGCGCTCCAGCCTCTCTGTCTTTTGCAGGCGTTCTTCGGCATCGCCGATGATCTGCTGCGCTTTGAGGCGGGATTCGGTAATAATGCGTTCCGCCTCGGCTTGAGCAACACTGATCACGTTATCTGCTTCGCGGTTAGCCATGGTTTTAATCTCCTGCACCGTCTGTTTGGTGAGGGAGATCAAATCTAGAACATCTTGTTCTCGGCTGCCCTTATCGCCCGCCGCCTTACGCAAGTCTTCCAGCTCTTGGCGAAGCTTGCGGTTCTCTTGGTACACCGCTTCATACTTGAGTACGATATCCGCGAGAAAATCGTCCACTTCTTCGGGATCGTAGCCTTTGAAAACCCGCTTAAACTCCATATTATGAATATCTATCGGCTTCAGCATCCACGCCACCTCCTAATAATAGCGATGCAGTACAATATTGGTTCTTCCCTTACGCGTTGTACCCAGAACCTGAGACACCACTACTCGGCCCCGACCCCGAATACTCAACACATCCCCTTCGCTGACACTCAAGGCGGGGTTGGATACCGGTTTCCAGTTCAACTTCACCCGTTCCGCCTTAATTTCCCGAGCCATTTTGGTTCGGCTCGTGCCGAAACCCTCGGAGGCTACTGCATCCAAGCGCAGCGAAGCCACTGTAGCTTTGATCTCCTTAATGCGTTCCGGCTCCACTGCCAGCTGTTCCTCATCGATTTCCTGAACCGAAATGGAGACGCGGTGAACCTGATTCCAGCTGCTCAACAAGTAATCTGCCACTTCAGCGGCGACAATCACTTGACAGCCGCTGGGCAATACCAAGATGTCGCCAATCTTGCCCCGCTTCAGCCCCGTACCTAGAAGTGAGCCTAGAAAATCCCCATGGGATACCTTCTCGAAAGAGAAATTGCCCTGAGCCTCCAGTACTCTGAGAGAAGAGGGGATGGCTTCCGCCAGATAGAACTGGGGATAAATAATCAGCCGCGCCCGTTCAGCGCTTTTGTACCCGCCTTGGTGGAGATATCCCACCTCTGGAATGCTGCCCAGCACACTCTGGGCTACTTTGCGTTCATAGGGATCCAAGAAATCTGTGGTCTGCGGGCGGTTGGTATCCCAAGCCAGGCGGGCCAAATCCAAGATATGGCTGCCCAGGCTGCGCTCGGCATCCCCCCGCAGATGTCCCAATAGCTGTTCCTTATCCAATATATGTCTAACCTCCTAAGGACCACTGCAGTACAAAAATCACTAGAATTCTGCGCACCAGGGAATAGCCCAACCGGAGCACCAAAAACATGATTATCGGAGAGAAATCAATACTGCCAACAGGCGGGATAATCCCCCGAAACGGACGCACCACAAAATCGGTGGCGCGATAGATAAAGCGAACAACGGGATGATGGTAGTCCACGCGGGGGATCCAACTCAGGAGAAAGCGGGCAATGAGTATCCAGGTAAAGATCTCAAATGCGAGATCCAAAACCAAAACTAATCGCAACCCCATCACTCACTTTCGCTTTTAATCAACTCAAAAAAATCGGCTTCCAGATCACCTTCAATAACCACTGATGAAGGGGTGAAGCAGAAAATGGTTTCGCCCAGCTTGCGCATGTTCCCCTCTAAAGCATGGGTTGCTCCGCTCATAAAATCTACTATCCTCTGGGCTTCCCCCTTATCCACATGGTGCAGGCGCAGGATAAGGGACTTTCTGCTCTTGAGGAGCACCACATACTCCTTCACATCAGCGAAAGCCCTGGGCTCCACGATGAAAATCCTGCTCTGTATGCTGTTCTGCCCCCCTGAGAGGCTGACCAGCGTGGGGGTGCTGCGGTTTTTGGCCTCAGCCGGCTGCTTCTTCACACGTTCCCTCCGCAGGGGCACCACATCATCCTCGGGAACCCTGTCCTTTACTCCGGTTTCCTCGTTTTCTTCATAGTCCTCTGTCACACCCAAAAAAACTTTGAGTTTATGAATAATATCACTCATCACGACTCCTCCTTGGCAAACAGTGCCGAACCGATCCTCACCAGTGTCGCTCCCTCTTCTACGGCCACTTCAAAATCATTCGTCATGCCCATAGACAACGTGTCCCACTGAACCTTTAGGTCTTGCTGAAGCTGCTCGTACAGCAGCCTAGCTTCGCGGAAATGCGGACGCGCAGCTTCCGCTTCCACAAAGGGCGCCATAGTCATCAAGCCTCTAACGTTGAGATGCGGGCACTCCCCCAAAACCCGCCGGGCAAATGCCAACACTTCAGAGGGGGACAGGCCCTTCTTGCTTTCCTCTCCTGAGACATTGACCTGAATCAGAACATCCTGGCGTTTCCCCCAGCGCTGCGCCTGGGCGTTGAGCTTCTCCGCCAAAGACCACCGATCCAAAGAATGAATGAGGGCAAAAGACTCACAATAGCGGACTTTATTGGTCTGCAGAGTGCCAATGAGATGCCACTCTGCCTCAGGAAACGCCTCGATTCTCTTCCGGGCATTCTGCACCCGGTTTTCCCCGAGAAGCAGCAGCCCAGCTTCAATCAACTCTCGAACTTCCCCATCGGCTGCTGACTTAGTCACTCCCAGTAACCTGATCTCACTCTCATCGCGGCCCGACCGGCTGGCAGCCTCCCGGATCCGGGCTTGTACACGTGCTAGATTCTCGTTAATACCCATTACTTCCACCTTATCATCCGTTTTCCTTCTCACCTCATTTACAGCAGGTGAGCAGCAATAACCACTACTCCAATCAACCATGTATAATAAGAAAACCAGACCAGCCTGCCGCGGCGCACCAATCCCAGGAAGAACCGGATGGCCAGATAACCAGTGACAGCAGAAGAGATCAGCCCCGCAAGCAAGACCGCTCCACTCACGGCTGTTGCACCGGCCAAGAGATCAAGGAGGGATAGGACCAAGGCGCCGAGAATGGCTGGTACAGCCAACAAGAATGAAAACCTGGCAGCGCTTTCCCTGTCCAAGCCTCTGAAGCGACCCACGGCAATGGTAGTTCCTGAGCGGGACAGACCAGGCAGGATGGCCGCGGCCTGCCCACAACCGATGAGAAAAGCGTCCACAAGGGATGGACTGGATCCTGTGCGGCGCGGGACGCTCCTTTCTGCTGCGTAAAGGATAAACCCTGTGACTATGAGCATTACACCCACAAACAGGCTGCTGGAGAAGAGCTGCTCAATTCTGTCCTTTAACACCAAGGCCACGGCCACTGCTGGAATGGTCCCCAGGACAATCCCAGCCAGCAGGCGGCATCCAGCATCCTGCCGTACCAGTTCTCGGGCCTGCTGGGGCCTGCGGATCAGTTTGAAGAAAGAGACCAAGAGCAGCTGAACTTCGCTCTTGAACACCGCAAGCACGGCTAAGAGAGTTCCCACATGCACCGTAACCTCAAAAATCAAGGAGGATTCTTGAATGGCGAAGAGCTGGGAAAAGAGGACAAGATGCCCTGAAGAGCTCACTGGCAGGAACTCTGTCAATCCTTGAATGATTCCTAAGAGGATGGCTTGGTAAACGGTCATGACGGCACTCCCTTCCGAGTCATCTTAATTTATTCTTGTTTCCTCTACCGATTCCTGCTCCCCACCAAGCTAGGTTAGCTAGATGTTCGAGAACGGGAAGCACCAAGAGCGCTGTTAGGACGTTGAAGAGAGTGTGGGCGTGGGCCACCTGCCGCCCAGGCTCAGGGGCAAGGCGCTCAACCATTTGGAGGAACAAGGGAAAGATTGGTACTACCAAGAGTACTCCCCCGAGATTGTAGAGGAGATCAGCAAAGGCTGCAGCCCGGCTGGCCCTGTTTCTCCCCCAACTGGCCACCAGTGTGGTGGCCACCGTACCCACATTGCTTCCCAAGGCCACTGCCACGGCAGCGGATACAGGCAGGAGGTTCTGCTTCACCAAGCCAATCACCAATCCAGTTACCGCACTGCTGGATTGAACCAGGACGGTGAGGAGTACACCAAAAAGCACAGCATCCCAGGGGGAATCGGTGAGATTAAGCAGGGCGCTGCGCACATGGGGTGAGTTGAGGAGAGGATCCAGAGCGTTGCTGGCCAGAGAAAGGCCAAAAAAAACCGCCCCCAGGCTGAATACTGCGATGCTTGCCGAACGCCATCTGCCCAAGTGCAAGGCTATCAGACTGCTCAAAACCAAAGGGAGGGCCATCTTTTCCAGGGGAAAGGCCACGATCTGCGCGGTAACAGTGGTGCCCACATTGGCACCGAGCATCACAGCTAGGGCTTGGCTAAGGCTGACCACACCGGTATGGGTGAGCACCACCATGGCCGCACACACGGCACTGCTGCTCTGAATGACGCTGGTTACCAGCAGCCCCGCGGCAAAACCCCGGGCCTTGGTGGCGGTCACCTTCACCAAAGCTGAACGGAGCCGAAACCCCAGCACACTTTCGAGTGTGTTTGTAAGCAGCCTCAGCCCCAAAAGAAAAATGCTGATCCCCAAACCAGAGTTGAGTAGAAGCAAAAAGATCCTCATATCTGACCATATGAGAATCCCTTTGTGCTTAGACTATTACACCGTGGATTACTGTACCCGGTTGGCAGTGGGGCTCTAAGAAATGCCTGGGATCGGTGCTCAGCACCCTCACGACCCTGGCTTGGAAATCCCCCAAAGGTTCGGCCTCCACAGTTACGCCGCCGAGCATGAGCTGCATCGTAGGCCTAGGTTCTTCCTCGATGCCTTCCAGAACATCTTCCAGAGGCAGAACTGTGTGCAGCATCAATGAACACCTCCCTGCCTGTCCTGGGCCACCAACTTGGATAAGCGCTCTAGGGCAGTGCCCACGCCTCCCACCTCATCGATGAGACCTACCCGAACAGCCTCTGAGCCCACCAGTACTGTACCTACGTCACGAACCAGCTCACCAGTGCGAAACATCATCTCCCTCAGGGTATCTTCAGCCACCCGGGAGTGCTGTACGATGAAGCGGATCACTCTTTCCTGCATCTTATCGAGATATTCGTAGGTCTGCGGTACTCCTATTACCAACCCACTGAGGCGAATAGGGTGGATGGTCATGGTGGCTGTTTCAGAGATGACGGAATGGTCTGCAGCCACTGCAATAGGCGCTCCAATGGAATGCCCTCCGCCAAGAACTAAGGAGACTACAGGAGTCTTCATGGTTTTGAGCATTTCTGCAATGGCCAACCCAGCTTCGATATCCCCTCCCACTGTATTGAGGACAACCAAAAGGCCTTTGATCTTAGGGTTCTGCTCAATGGCCACCAACTGCGGGATCACATGTTCGTACTTGGTGGTCTTATTTCGAGGCGGCAGCACCATGTGTCCCTCAATCTGCCCGATAATGGTCAAACAGTGAAAGGGCAGCTCTTCCACTGGTGGACTAGAAGGGGTACCCATCTGACCCAATTCCTTAATGGTCTGCAGGGGGGATGCCTCTTGTTCAGAAACCTTCTCGGGCTCTAGATCCTCATACATATAAGTCCCTCCCTTCTTACCACCTAGTATGATAAGAAAAGAGGGACTCTAAACATAAACGCTTTAGATTTCCGTGATGATGGGTAAGATCATGGGGCGGCGCTTAGTCTTTTCCCATACATACCGGTTCAAACTGTCCCGGACAGCGCCCTTAATGGCACCCCAATCAGTGTTGTTCTGCAGCATGCAGTTTTCGATGGCATCCTTGGCCTTTTGGCGAACGTCGTCCATCAGCTCCTCGGACTCCCGCACGTAGACAAAGCCCCTGGAGACAACATCTGGGCCTGCCACAATCTTGTTGGCACCCCTGTCAATGGTGACCACAACAATGAGAATTCCGTCAGTGGAAAGCTGGCGCCGGTCGCGCAAAACGATGTTGCCCACGTCACCCACGCCCAATCCATCCACAAACACCTGGCCCGAAGGCACTCGCTCGCGGATGCGCATACCCTCACCACTGAATTCCACGGGTAGCCCAATTTCGCCGATTATGATGTTATCCTTGGGTACACCGGTGGCTTCAGCAAGCTCCGCGTGTTTCAAAAGCATGCGGTGCTCACCATGGATGGGCATGAAATAAGTAGGCTTGCAGAGGTTAAGCAGAAGCTTGAGTTCCTCCTGCTGAGCGTGGCCTGATGTATGGACACCCAAATGGGGCTCATAAACCACGTTAGCCCCTTCCTTAAAGAGCTGGTTAATTATTCTGCCCACAGATTTCTCGTTGCCTGGAATGGGCGAAGCCGAGATGATCACCGTATCCCCAGGTGCGATGGCAATGTGATGGTGCTCAGCCATAGCCATACGGCTCAGGGCCGCCATGGGCTCCCCTTGGCTCCCAGTGGTGATGATCACCGACTTCTCTTTATCGAGCTTGTTCAAATCCTCCAGTTCCACCAAGACCCCGTCTGGAATATCCAAATACCCCAGTTCCGACGCTACTTCGATGGTACGGATCATGCTGCGGCCGGTAATACTAACATGCCGGCCTTCCCTTGCCGCGGAGTCGAAGATCTGCTGGATACGGTGGACATTAGAGGCAAAGGTGGCCACCAGAATTCTTCCTGGAGCCTTGCTGAAAATATTCTGGAAGGTCTCACCCACCATCCTCTCCGACGCAGTATAACCAGGACGCTCGGCGTTAGTGGAATCAGAGAGCAGGGCCAGCACTCCTTCCTGCCCAAGACGGGCAAAGGCATAGAGATCCGCAACTCTGCCATCGTACGGAGTCTGGTCAAATTTAAAGTCGCTGCAGTGGACGATGGCTCCTAGGCGCGTGTGGAAAGCCACCGCCACTACGCCGGCAATACTGTGATTTACATGGATGAACTCCACATCGAAGCTGCCAACCTTGATCCTGTCACCGGCGCTGATCTCGCGGAGCACCGTGCTCCGCTCCAAACCGTGTTCAATCAGCTTAACCCGGAGCAGGCCTAGGGTGAGCTTCGTCCCGTATACGGGCACATTCAAGTTCCGCAGGACAAAGGGGACGCCCCCTATGTGGTCCTCATGGCCGTGGGTGAGGATAATCGCCTTCACGCGGTTGGCGTTCTCTACCAGATAACTCATATCTGGGATCACTAAGTCAACCCCAGGCATATCGTCTTCAGGGAACATGACACCAGCATCCACGATGACCAAGTCGTCTCCAATCTCGTACACAGTCATGTTCTTGCCGATCTCACCCAAGCCGCCTAGGGGTAGTATTCGTATTCTATCTTCTTTTGTCATTCAGTTCAAAACACCTCCAAAAATTATGACTTCTTGCCGTCGAGCAACAAAATTAACCACCTCTGCCGCCCATGTGGGTGGTTAGCTTTCTCCACTAAGCCGAACAAGTCACAGATTCTTATATTATACACCTTGTCAGACGAATAAGCAAATAGGAAAAAGAAAACCCCCTCCCGGTAGTCGCCAGGTAGAGGGTTGTTCCCTTGAAATGCCAAAGACAGTTAGGACCCTAAGCCCATGCTGAAGAGCACTTCCTTGATTTTTTGGGCTTCCTGCTCGGTCAGATCAACCAAGGGCAGGCGCAGGGGTCCTGTCTCCACCCCGACGAACTCTAAAGCCCTTTTCACTGGCACCGGATTCGTAGTCAAGAACATCGCGCGGAACAAGGGCATCAACTTCAAGTGAATCTCCAGGGCATCTCCCACTTTCCCGGCAAAAAACGCTGAGATCATGGACTTAATCTCCCTGCCCACGAGGTGGCTGGCCACACTCACCACGCCCGCGCCTCCCACCGCCAAAATGGGTAGGGTCAGGGCGTCATCCCCAGAGTAGATGAGGAAGTCCTCAGGAACCAAGGTCTTCAGAATGCTCACCTGCTCTAAGTCACCGCTGGCCTCCTTGATGGCGACGATGTTTTCGATCTCCGCGAGCCTCGCCACTGTCTCAGGCAGAATGTTAGAACTGGTGCGACCTGGGACGTTGTAAACCATGATGGGGAGCGAAGTCTGCTCGGCTACAGTTTTGAAGTGCTGGTACAGCCCCTCCTGGGAAGGTTTGTTATAATAGGGAGCGACCAACATAATCCCGTCCACTCCAGCCTTTTCTGCGGCCTTGGTGAGCAGTATGGAATCCTCAGTGCTGTTGGAGCCCGTTCCTGCGATGATGTTCATCTGGCCTCCCAGGGCATCTGTAACCGCGGAAAAGAGCTTCACTTTTTCTTCAAAGCTCAAAGTGGGGCTTTCGCCGGTAGTCCCGCTGAGCACCACTCCGTCGGAACCATTCTCCCCTAGCCTCTGCGCTAATTCAACCGCTGCTGTGTAATTAACCGAACCATCCTTGTTCATAGGTGTGATCATCGCGGTTATAACCTGTCCTGACTTCATGTTAAGTAACCTCCTAGATAGAATCGAGATGAAACTCTCTATACAACGCCTGAACAGCCCTGGCTGTATGTTCCTCCAAAATTAGGCAAGAAATATTGGCATGGGAATCGCTGGTTTGATAGATAGGAATTCCCTCATCGTTCAAACAGTTCACCACCCGAGCCATTACCCCTGGCACACCATGCATGCCTGCCCCCACCACCGAAACCTTGGCAAAGCCCAGTTTGATCTCGAGCTCGAGCTCCAATGGTGCTAAAGCCTCTCGGGCAATACCTACCTTAGCTTGATCAATGACGAAGGCCGCTGTATCAGTGGACAAATAGATCAGATCGACACTTACTCCAGCCTCGGCCAAGACTCGGAAAACCCTGGCGCCCAGGCCCGAAGCGTGGAAGTCCCCCACACCACTGATTTTCACCTGGGCCCGTTTGCCAAGATGAGCAATGCCCGTCACGACGCGATCGGACACTGGCTCACCCCCTACGGCGCTCTTAGACTTCACACCATGACCTATGGATGTGCCTCCCGAAGAACGCTGCACTGAGCGGACCTGCACAGGAATACCCTCTTCCATGGCTATTTCCGCGGCTCGGGGGTGCAGCACCTTCGCACCCATGTGGCCCATCTCCACCACTTCCCGATACGACATCACCTGCAGAGTGGGTGCATCAGGTACGATCCGGGGATCCGCTGTCTTGATCCCGTCCACGTCTGTGTAAATCTCAACCCGTTCCGCCTTTAGTACTACCCCCAAGACAGCGGCTGTGGTATCACTTCCTCCCCGTCCTAGGGTGGTTACCACACCTTCTTTGGTCACACCTTGAAAACCAGCTACAACGGGTATCCTGCCCATGCGCAGGATCTCCCACAACCGTTCGCTCTGAACCTCAAGGACCCTTGCCCCCAAATGAACAGCATCGGTGGTGATCCCGCACTGCCACCCGGTCAAGGCGGTGGCAGGCAGTCCCATACTCCGCAGCCCTTCGGCAAAGACAGCCGCCGATATGATTTCCCCGCAGGAAAGGAGCAGGTCCACATTTTCCCCTTTGGCGTTAGGGTTGGTTTCCTGGATCAGCTCTAGGAGGGTATCTGTGGCGTAGGGATCACCGATTCGCCCCATCGCGGAAACTACCACCACAGGCGTCAGCCCTTGGTCTGCAGTCTCCCACACCCTCTGCATGGCTTCCCGTCTCAGCTCTAGAGAAGTCAGCGAACTCCCCCCGAACTTCTGCACCACAATTCTCACTATCTCACCTCGCCTAAACGGCGCCAAGCTTGTTTGCCAGCTCTGCTATCTGCACAGCGTTCAACGCCGCACCTTTGCGCACCTGATCTCCCACTACCCAGAGGTTAAGCCCGTTCTCCACAGTCAGATCACGGCGAATTCTCCCCACATACACGGGGTCTCGGCCTGTACAGAAAAGAGGCATGGGATACTGCTGCTCGGCAGGATCGTCCACTACCTCAACTCCTGGTGCCTGCTGGAGCAGTTCTCTGCATTCTTCAGGAGAGAGCGGCGATACGGTTTCCACATTGATGCTCTCGCTGTGGCAGCGCATCACAGGAATGCGGATGGTTGTGGCGGACACCTTGAAATCTGGGTCCTTAAACAGCTTCTGAGTTTCCCTAACCATTTTCCATTCTTCTTTTGTGTAATCGTCTTGGTCAAATTCGTCGATTTGGGGTATGACGTTGAAGGCAATTGGATAGTGCTTGGGCGCCCCTGCCACAGGCAGGATGCTGGCCTCCAACTCCCGGCCGGCCACATAGTCTTCGGTCTGGCGGCGCAGTTCATCCATACCCCGGCCACCCGCTCCTGAAACGGCCTGATATGTGGAAACCACAACGCGCTTGATCCCAGCCCGGTCCAAAATCGGCTTCAACACGGCAACAAGAATGATAGTAGAGCAATTGGGATTGGAAATAATTCCCTTGTGGTTGAGAATCTCTTCTCCATTCACCTCAGGCACAATCAGCGGTACATCATCCCTTAGGCGAAAGGCACTGGTGTTGTCGATGACCAGTGCGCCTGCGGCCACAGCAGCATCTACCCACTGCTTGCTGACCTGTCCGCCCGCGGCAAAAAAGGCAATATCAATCCCTTGAAAGGCTTCAGCACTTGCTTCCTGTACAGCGTACTCTTTTCCTCCCACCAGCACCCTACTTCCTGCGGACCGTGCTGAGGACATCAGGGTTAGGTTAGCGATGGGAAAATCACGCTCGACCAAAATGTCTAAGAGCTCCTGCCCCACCATGCCCGTGGCTCCTAAGATTGCCACATTTAGTTTTCTCATATAGAACATCTCCTTGCTACTTAACTTCTCTCAGCTGCCTCTCTATCAGTACAGGCTGAATCTGTTTTCCCTGTAAAGCATATTCCACGGTGGCAGCAATTAGATCCATATCTGCTACCAAAGACCGGGGTTTCTTAAGTGGATTGTCTTGCCCAAAGGGCACAAAAAACACTCTGGGTGTGTTGAGCAGCACGCCAAGGTTTTTGGCGTTAAGCCCCAAAGCATCATTGGTGGAAATCGCCAGCACCAGTGGCCTCCCATTGCGCAGCTGGGCCTTGGCGGCCATCAGCACGGCGCTATCCGTAATCGCATTGGCCAACTTGGCGCAGGTGTTCCCAGTACATGGAGCAATAACCAACACGTCCAGAACAGCCCGGGGGCCCAATGGCTCAGCCTCCACAATGGTGGTTATCACCGGCCTGCCTGCAAGCTCAGCAAAATGGGCAATAATATCAGCACCGACACCAAAGCGCGTATTGGTTGCTGCCACCGCCTGCGAAGCAATGGGATAGATCTCCGCTCCTGCGTCCCTCAGCCTCTGTACTTGCGGCCAGATCTCTTCATAGGTGCAGTGGCTGCCCGTAAGCGCAAAACCAATGTTCTTAGCCCTCAGAGTCATGGGTTTCCTCCCCCAGCAAATTTTCGAGCAGGCGAGGAATTGCCTTGACCAAGATGGATGCTGCGGTCTTCGGAGCCACTCTACCAGGAAGGGAAAGGGCGTGAATAGCGGTGAGCCCCAGTTGTTCCGCTGCGGTATAATCAGTACCGCCTGGACCAGAGGCAATATCGACAATAACCGTTTTCGCATCTAGATGCCGCAGGTATGACCGGGGCAGAACCATGGCTGGAATAGTATTGAAAATGATGTCAAAATCCCAATGCGTACTGAGCTGAGAGAGCGGCAGGGGCTCACAACCCAGGGCAAAAGCCCTGGCCAAATCATTCGCCGATCTGGAGCACACTGTCACGCGGGCACCCAAGGCCGCCAGGTCTCTGGCTAAGGTGGTGCCACACCGTCCTAAGCCCAGCACCAAACAGCGGGAATTATGAATAGTCACCTCGGTATTCTCCATGGCCACCTGGATCGCGCCTTCCGCTGTCGGAATGGAGTTGAGGACTGCGATCTCATCAATCTCCGCCATTTCCACAAGCCTAAGCCCATATTGAGTTGCCAGGCCACGGATAACAGGCCGTGCAACACCGATCAACAGAGGCGTCTTGCTGGGCAGGTGCGGGATCGCTTCCGCCAAATCGATCACCAGATCAGCGGATCCGAGATGAGCGGTTATTCTACCTGCAGCGTCTGTACTGCTCATGGGGGCAATCACTGCCTTTGCCCCCTGTACTGCTGCCACAGCATCAGAGAAATGCAGTGCCTTCTTGAGCGAGCCTTCCTCCGGAAAACCCACTAAGCGCAAATCTGCCCCCAGCTCAACCAGGGCTGCAGCCAGCTCCACCTCACGTCGATCACATCCCAGCATGCTTAGTGGTATGCCTGCAAGGTGACTAGCCATGAAGAGCCCTCCTCACCGAAACTCACTAGTACTATATGTCGGCGAAGAGAATGTGTTCTAGTCCGATCACCACACCCCTAACCTCTGGGATGCGCCTGATAGCAAGGAGAACCCCTGGCATAAAGCTCTCCCGGTTGTTAGAATCGTGGCGAATTGTAAGGGTTTGTCCTGGCAAGCCCAGGATTACCTCTTGGTGAGCCACCAACCCAGGCAGTCTCACACTATGGATAGGGATCTCCATATGGTGCGTTTCTTCCATAAGCATTCGAGTCCGCAGCGCCGTGCCTGAGGGAGCATCGAGTTTCTGGCTGTGATGATATTCAATTATCTCAGCCTGTTCGAAGAAACCAGCCGCTTCCCTGGCAAACCGCATCATCAAAACAGCACCGATGGCGAAATTCGGGGCAATGATGGCCTTCCAGTTCTCCTGAAGCGCCCTGGTCTGCCACTCCTGCAGCTCATGTGGTTTGAACCCTGTTGTACCGATAACCATGGGTATGTTGTGGGCTAAGCAGGTCTCCATGGAACCCTGCACAGCTGTGGGCGTCGTGAAGTCCACCACTACATCTGGCTTCGCGGCCTTGAGGGCTGCGCTGAGATCGGTGAAAATGGGCAGGCCTTCTTGCTCACGGCCAGCGGGATCCACGCCTCCCACTAACTCCAAGTCCGGAGCATGTTGAACCGCTCTGCAGACCTCTCGTCCCATTTTTCCATTAGCTCCGTTCACTAGTACTCGCATATGTCTTCCCTCCTTTGCAGCCATTCGTGTAGATTCTATATGAAATGATGGCATTCCTGCAAATCAAGCTGGGCAATAAAAAAAGGCCACCTAGTGGCGGCCTCCCTTGATTTCAGCCCTTCTGCCCTCCGTGGGTTTCGACATCTTTGGCTCCGTTCTCCCTGAGAATGGAACTGGCGTCATTAGCCTTATCATCGCTGGTCTCAATTACGGCTAATACGCCCCCCTGTTTCAAGTTCTCTTCATATTGACGGCCTTTGTCTTCGGGAATACCCAAGTCGAGTAAGCCGCCGGCTACTCCTCCTGTCACCGCTCCAGAGAGAGCTCCAGCCAAGGGGCCTGCCGCCACAATGGGGCCGATGCCTGGTATGGCTAAAGCTCCTACTCCCGCCAGCAATCCGGCTACTCCACCTAAGGCTCCGCCCCAGGTTGTTCCTTCAGCGATGGAGTCTGTGCCGAAGTCTCCTCCAGCCTCCATATCGCTTGACCCCCCTCGGGTCCGCTCGTCCTTGGCAACAATGGATATTTCATTATCTTGAAACCCTTTATTTCTCAGTTGTTTAACTGCCTTTTCGGCTGTGGAGATGTCACTGAAGACTCCAATAACTGTTGACAAAAAAATACCCCCTTTTTCTGTGTCTTGGCTCTAGCTTACCCAAAAAAAGGGGGCTTATTCCACCTAGGTACTTCCTGAATTTTCTTCATCACTGCAGCGTAATCTTCTGCTGTGGTTAGATCAACAATGATCAGATCGCGCCCAATCTTGTTGATACCCCTCCAGGGGATTACGATGAGCTTAGGGCGAAACCAGCGGCTTCCATAGGGGATGATCATGGATTTGACCTCGCCAGTCCTCAAATCAATGATCAAGTCAGTCTGATCCACTACGCCGAGTCGAATCCCTTCGTCGATGCAGATGATCTCCTTCCCCGCGAGTTCGGAGTACCGCATACCATCACCTCGGCTTAGCTTATGTGAACCCCCAGTATCCTAGAACCGCCACCCCCAAGCTAGACTGAGGCGGGGTGGCCTGCTGAAAGAAGACGTGAGGTTTCCTCCATCATAGTGCCCCAACTCTAACTGCGCATGCAGGTTATCGCCTCCATACCGTACCCTGAGAAAGCAGTGGGCCAGCTTTCTGAGGAAATCATATTTGAGCACCAAACGCCACTCCAAGCCGGTGGACCACTGCACTTCCAGGCGGCCGATCCTGCGTTTGAAGTCTCCCCGTACGCTCCAACTGCCTGATCCCAGTTCGCGGTCATGGCGCAGTACATAGTTAACAGCATCAAACTGCCAAAGGGAACCGTCTGCCGTATGGCGCAGGATCAGGGATTTGGTAGGCTGGAAGCGCCACTCCACCCTGAACCGTTCTCCAAACTTTGCTGTCCAAGCCAACCTGTTGTACTCCCGCGTACCCTCTTGATTGGTGTGACGCCTCATGGCCACGCCTACTTCGCCTTGGCCCAGGGGAAGCGCCAGGTCCAGCTGCCAGCCCCTGCGATTAGGCTGATATCTGTTCGTCTTAGCCAGAATGCTGCGAAAGCCTGGATCAACGCTCTGCCAAGTGAAACTGCCCTGAAAATGCGGGCTCTCATGGCTAACCTCAACGACTCTGCCTCGGTGCTCAACCCCTTGGACCTTCATCCAGCCGGCGGCTGCGGCCACTGCCAAAGGCGCCATTCCAGCCTCCGCCTGCACTACCGCTGCTGAGCCACTCTGACGCCCAGAAAACTGCAGCTGCAGCCCCCGTAGAGACATGTCCCCCAAGGTAAACCTATTGTCAGCGAACACCACATCAACCAAGTCCTCACTGTCCAGCGGTACTCGATGCAGAAAGCCCAAGACAGACTGCTCACTCTCTAGGACCGCAAAGGCTGTTTCCACTGTACGGTGATTCTTGTTGATCAGACGAAACAACTCAGAGGAAGTGTAGTGGTCTACATTCTGTCCAGCCCGTAATGACCACGGACTCTGCTTAGCAGCCCGCACCTGCCAGCGGGGAGTAAGCTGCAGGCCCTGGCCCCACGCATATTCACAATCCACTGCCGCAAGAAGATGCAGGGAAGCTATCTCCCTTTCCAGCTGCAGACTAAGTTCCTGCACCACACCGTCGGAGCCCAGGGAACCTTTGAACTCTCCGCTGAACTCAGCAGCCGCAGGCCTTGCGCTCACTGCCAGGCAGAGCAGGATCAAAAAAACTCCGCGCATGTTCAAAGAATGCACTCCTTTGGACATCTCCCTGGGCGCGGAGTATAATTATTATACCACAACCTTCTATTTCTTCCAAGCATAACCTTCCCGCTCGGTTCTGCCTTCCTGGCGAGCGAAGTTCTCTTCATTCTTTCGCACATAGGCCTGGTACAGCTCATCCGGCCCGATACCAGCCTTCAGGCACATGCTGACGAAGAAGTGTAGAACATCAACGATTTCTTCCTTGAGGCGTTCATGATCGATCTCTTGGGTATCCTTCCACCACTTGAAGTTCACCTCGTCCAGAATCTCGCCAAGTTCCGAGATAATGGCAAGCACTTCTTTTTGAATCCACACTTCCTTGCTGTACTGGAGACTTCTGTGTTCCACCACCGCCTGATCAAAGCGTTCCTGCAGCCGGAAGATCTCTCTCAGCATATCTTTCGACATAGTATATCCTCCCTTACCAAACGGCTGGGGCCCACTGCCGCCCAACTCCAGCGTTGGGGATTGTAGATCTGCTCCGCCAGTTCCCAGACCTGCTCGACGCTCACTGCCTCGATGCGGCTCAACACTGCTTCTGGAGCCAAGGGCCCCCCTTCATCGATTTCTCCTCTGGCCAGCCTGAACATGCGGCTGCTGGTGCTTTCCAAGGACAGCACCAAGCTGCTGCGCACCTGCTGCTTTGCCCGCACCAACATCTCCTCCGTCAGCAGCTGAGGCAGCTCGCTGAACATGGCGCAGAGCCTGTCCCACACCTTTTCCCAGTTCCCAGGAAAGAAACCTCCGTAGATTCCGTAGAATCCCACATCACTGTACAGAGAGTTGAACGAATAGGTGCTGTACACTAGCCCCAACTCCTCCCGCAGCTGCTGGAAGAGGAGAGAACTCACTCCCCCACCGATCATGGTATCCAGCAGATGCAGGGCATATCTAGCCTCATCCCGACGGGACAAAGCCGGGGCACCTAGGCAGAGATGGACCTGTTCGATATCGCGATCGTGAAAACGACAGCTCCCCGCGACATACTGCGGTTGGCAGACAGTCCCCTTTGCTCCTCTGGGCAGGGTCGCGAAGGCTTGCGCAAAGGCCTCCACCACCTGGTCATGGCTGATGTTTCCTACACAAGAGATGACCAAACGATCAGCCGTGTAGTGCTCAGCCACATAATCCTTTAGCCGCTCCGAGGTAAAGCCCTCGATGGTAGACTCGGTGCCCAAGATGTTCTTGCCCAAAGCATGGTGGGGCCACAAGACATCTGAATAGAGATCATGCACAAAGTCTTCAGGGGAGTCCTCGTACATTCGCAGCTCTTCCAGAACTACGTTTTTCTCCTTCTCCACTTCTTCCGGCAGGAAGAGGGAATCGAGCAGCATATCTTGGAGAAGATCGGCCGCTGTTTCGAAGTGCTCGTCCAACACCTTGAAATAGTAGCAGGTCTGCTCTTTCTCGGTAAAGGCGTTAAGGTGCCCACCTCGCTGATCCATAATTTCCGCGATATCCCGGGCCAAATAGGTGCTGGTTCCCTTAAACATCATGTGCTCGACGAAGTGTGACATGCCCCAGTCCTGGGGCTGCTCGTGTCGGCTGCCCACCTCAAACCAAGCCCCCAGAGTGACTGAGCGGACATGCGGCAGGCTCTCTGTGATTATCCTAATCCCATTGGGCAGTACTGTCCTTTGGTACATAACTTACCTCCGCACAACTGGCTGTTCTACCCAGCATGTGCTCTTCTTTCCACTGAAATTTGCGATATGAATATGATACCATAGATTCAGTACATCAGAAAGGGGGGGTAGATATGGACCAGGGTGTCATTGTCGCCGCCTTATCTGTTTTATTTTACTTCACTACTCTGCTCGGGGGACAGCCAGCCCAGCCAGTGGAGCCTATTGCGCCCCCTGCCCAACAGCAGTCCTATTCTGTCCTAGGGCAAACCGCCCGAATCGTTGCTGACACGGTAACTGTACGCAGCGCTCCCTCACCTGAGGCAGCCGCGCTCGGAGTGGTCAGGAGCACTAACCAAGGGGTGATCATCCTGGACAAGCAGGATGGGTGGTACAAGATCCGTCCCAGCTCAGGCCCTACAGGATGGGTCCCTGACTACGCCTTGACCATCACCCCCGTGCTGCCTAAAGACTTGGATCGGGTGATCTTGGGTTACTATATCCCAGGCGAACAAGCCTACGGAAGCATGCTGGAACACTCTACAAAACTAACAGCAGCGGCCCCCCTTGGCTGGACGCTGGATAGCTATGGCGGACTCAGCGCAGATTTCGACCCTCAGGAAATGGGCAGAAGCCTATACTTCGCGGGGAATCAGGAACTAGAAACCTTCGCCCACGTCCAGGTGGCCTCCCACCCTACGCGCCTTTTGACCAGCTCCTATCTGAAGCAGAACACCATAAGCCAACTAGTGAGCACTGTAGAAGAGTGGGGACTAAAAGGTATTCTCCTCAACATCGCCTATGTTCCCGGAGCCGAACAGCCTGAGCTCTTCGCATTTCTAGAAAGCTTAAGCGCTGAACTTCAAGCCAAGGGGCTGCGCACACTGGTGGGGCTTCCACTAAGTGCGGACATCGACTACCAGGCAGCTAGCGGATCCGTGGATTATGTAGTGCTGTACAGCGCCCTCCAGAAAGACGGTCCAGGCCCGCTGGCTGCCTTACCAGAACTGGAAAGCCAGTTAAGCGCCATCACCCAAGCTATCGATTCCCGGAAAATCATCCTAGCCCTGAGCACCTCTGCCCTAGACTGGTCGAGAACGGGCAGCGCTCAAGTGCTCAGCCATGGAGAAGTACTGGAACTCGCCGCCCAACAAGGTGCCAAAGTGCGCTGGGATCCCGTCTCCATGACACCATATTTCCACTACGGAAACGGCGGGGAAGTCTGGTTTGAAAACCGCTACAGTCTCAAGCACAAACTGGAATTGGTCGCCAAATACCAGTTGGGCGGTGCAGCTCTGGCCAATTTGGGCCAAGAGGACCCCGAGCTGTGGAACAGCGTAGAAGACCTTCTAGTCGGCTAGGAGCTCGCTCACCGTTACACACTGGTAACCCCGGGCAGCCAAGTGATCGAGGATAACGGGCAGTGCTTCCAGAGTGGGCTGCGTTGGGTGCATCAAAATCAAGGCTCCATTGACCAGTCCGCCCAGTACCCGATCAATGATCTTGGTGGGAGCAGGCCTTTGCCAGTCCACAGTGTCTACCGTCCACAGCACCGTCTTGTAGCCCATCTCCGCGGCCATCGCCACCGTCTCCTCATTGAAATCTCCCGCGGGTGGAGCGAAGGCCTGGGGTCGCTGGCCCGTCGCCTCTAGAATCAAATCTTCGCCTTCTTGGATGAGCCGTGTCACTTCGCCGCGGCTCATCTCACTAGGCAGACCGTGCCAACCTCCATGATTCCCAAGTTCATGACCTGCTTCAGCAATGGCCCGGGCCAGCTCAGGCGCATGCTGGGCCCAGCGTCCGGTGAGAAACCAGGTGGCGGAGGCATCTGCTTGGTCCAACACCTCCAAAATTCCTGGGATGTACTCATCTCCCCAATCCACGTTAAACATCAGGGCAACCCGGGGTTCGCTGGACGGCCCCCGATAGTGCGGCTGAAAATGGGCTTGAGTAATAGAAGGCAGAACAAGCACTGTCACCAAGTGCACGCTGGAATGGGCTGGGGCCTCCAAGAGGGCTGCCACAGTACTCTGCACGTCCACAATCTGCCCCACAACCTCGGGAGTGATTTCGCCTGTCTGCCAATCCCAGCTGGCATTGCTCGCCTCTACGTAGAAGCTTTCCGCCAAGCTGGCCACCACATCATAGAGCTCTTCCTCCAAAAGACCTTCCACCAGCTGGCCTTCTAAGGTTACTCCAGTCTTCACCCCATATAGAGTCCTCTGGGCAGCCTCATACAGCCCAGGTGCGGTAAACAGGAGCGCAATCAGCACGGCAGCGCCCACACCCATGAGAATTGCTTTCTTAGTGATGATCATGCCTAACTGCCTCCTTTTCCAGGATGCTGGGTTCCGGCATGGTCGATATAGTACTCTCCTTTATGCAGCAGTTCCGAAATGGGTACTATGGCATAGCCCTGGCTGAGCAGATCTGGGATCAAACGCCGAATAGCCCCGGGAGTACCTGGGGCTGCGTTGTGGAACAGCACTATGGAACCGGGCTTAACCTGGCTCATAACCCGCTCATAGATCTGAGCGCTCGTTAGGTTCTTCCAATCCAAAGAGTCCACAGACCACTGGATGGTATGGTAACCCAAAGAAGTGGCAACTGAGATCACCTGATTGTTGTACTCTCCGAAAGGCGGGCGAAACAGAGTGGTCTGCTGCCCCGTCAAATCCCTAATCAGATGCTCGTTTTTCTGGAGTTCAAAGGCAATGCCCTGCTCGTTGAGGGTATTCATGTGGGGATGGGAATAGCTGTGATTGCCGATCTCATGCCCTGCCGCGGCAATCTTGACTACATACTCGGGATGCTTGTCGACCCAGTATCCAGCTAAAAAGAACGTGGTCTTGATGTCGTGCTCCGCCAGGATGCCAAGGATCTCATCGGTTAAGTCCGTACCCCACGTGGCGTCGAAAGAGATGGCCAGCTTCTTTTCTGCTGTCTTTACGTCATAGATGGGAACAAGCCGTCCCCTGGACAGAACCGACATAATCAGGGGAGTCCTCACCTGCGGGACAATGCTCAGAAAGGCCAGCAGGAGAATTAAGAACAAGTACCACCACTTTACCTTAAGGACGTAAACACGCATGACATCACCTCTAGGTAAATCTATTCACCTAGAGGGCAAAGTTATGATTCCCGATCCTTTTGATCACCTGTTTGGTGGCCCAGTAGTCAGCTGCACGAGTCGTGTTGGGATTATAGAAGAACAAAGCTCCGCCAGTGGGGTCCTCCCCAGCCAAGGCCCTTTTAACCGCATCCACACAGCTGGCATCTGCCTTAGTAGGCACCCTACCCTCCTGCACAGGGGTGAACTGCCCCTCTTGGTGGAGCACCTCCCACACTGAGTTGGGATACTTGGCGGATTTCACCCTATTGAAGATTACAGCGGCTACTGCCACCTTCCCCTCCATGGGCTCGCCATTTGCTTCAGCATAGACAACGCGGGCCAGCAGATCCTGTTCTTCAGATGTGACCACCACCGTTGTCCCATCGTGCAGCACCAGCTTGGCACTTGATCCAGATTGCGATGGAAGGCGGAGCCTGGCACCGACCTGCAGCGTGGTGGGATCATTAATCCTGTTCAGAGCAGCTAGCTCCTGCCACGAAGTACCATGTGCTAAAGCGATATCCCACAGAGTATCTCCTGGCTGTACTGTGTAAACCGAGCCGGTCTCCGCATTGACCATGCAGAAGGTGGTGAGGAGGCCAGCCATTATCAACAGAAAAATGCGCATCATCTCTCTCCTTAAGGCGTAGTTGTGATCCTAATTCCACATCATACCTGCCATTCCTTCAGCGCCCCAACTGATCCAGAAAATGTAGGACGCGATTGCTTTCGATAATCTTCGAGAACGAAACCTTCTCCGCAGCCAAGTTCAACACTGCTAGAACCACGAGAACGAGCATTTTCAGTGCCCGGGGCAGTCCAGACGCCGCTAAGCCAAGAGCGGCCCCAAGGGGGTTGGCACCAGTGTCACCCATCATGGCCCGTCTCTTAAGATCCCAGGGTAGGTACCCCAGAAGGGATGCAGACAAAACCCGCAGGGGCACTACGTGACCCCCTGGCAGAAAATTAAGGGGCAGCGCCAAGAGGAGAAAAGCCTTGCCTGCCCGTCCCGGCCTCAAATCCAGTAGATTGAGGAAGTTGGCCCCTAAAGCTGTGAGGCCGGCATTTAGCACCACTTCCAACCAGCTGCCATCCAGCAACCAGGCCGCCACCAAGGCACTTGTCGCTCCACCCCAAGCTTTAAGGGCGCCTGTGGAGAGCGCTTGAACGCTCAAATGGGCTCTGAAGCCCTTGCGTCTGGAATCCCCCAGAGAATCATCTATGGCACCCAAGGCTGCGAAGAGCAGGAGCGTGGAGGCAAAAAGAAGCGTTTGGGCGGACGCCCCCGCGCGGAGCAGCATAGCAAGAACGGCTGGCAGTAGGAAGGCGTAACCCAGGCCACTGGGCACCGATTCACCAAGATAGTTCTCAGCCCTCTGCCTTTGATAAATGGGAAGAAGGGCAGCAACTGATAGATAAGAAAAGACCCCCGCTGCCAATGTCCAGATCAACCATGCCACCCCCTCCGCCAGCAGTACATCAGCGCCTTCACAACGTGGATGAGCTGACGGCCGCGGTGCAAGAATCCCTTGATGCTCCGGCCATAGGCTCGATGCTTCATGGGCACAGGCACCTCCCTCAGGGTAAAACCATGGTACAACGCCCCAATTGTGAGGCTCACCTCCACGCCGAAACCCTGGGCCAGACCTCCTACGCGCTGCAGCACTTCTGCCTTAACAGCCCTCTGTCCAGACAGGGGACTCTGCACTCTGGTTCCAGTTAGCAGCCTCACACCTAAGGCAGCAAGGCGGCGCACCAAGCCGAAACCCATCCGTTCTCCCCCCAAGGATTGACCTTCGGAAAAACGGGCTATCGTCATATCCGCCTCTGAACTCAACACGGGCTCCAAGAGATCCCTGGCATAACAGGCGGTACTGCCCAGATCCGCATCTAGGAACAGGTAAATATCACCCTGAACCGCGTTCACACCCTGGCGCAGTGCACTGCCTTTACCACTGTTTGTGGACAGACTCAAGATCCCGAAGCGACCAGGGGCCAGCTGAACATACTCTTCCACTACTGCTTGGGTACCATCCGTGGATCCATCGTTGATCACCAAAATCTCATCCACCAACTCCACAGAGGATACCGCCTCTAGAGTCTTGCCTATGTACTGCTCTTCGTTATAGGCGGCGATCAGGGCCACCACTTTCATGGGAACAGCCCCTGGGCGTCTTTGTGGAGGCCGTAGTGCCCCTGGGCATTGGAAGCCAAACCCAAGAGAAACGCTATTTCCCCCACACTGGTATCAATGCTGTCCACCTGAAGGCTGGGGGGAAGCTCCATCAGAACAGGTTCCAAGCCCGTCTCCCACACAAAGCTCAGGTTGGCGCCAACAGCAGCTAAGTTCTGCACAAGCCCCAGCTGCTCGCTGGACAGCCTTTCTGTTCCCAAAGGAAACACAATGGTCAGGCCCTTTTCAGGAGCGATCTGCGCCAGGCCGTCCCAGTCTATGTGCTCTAGCTGTGCGCCTGCCTGCTCCAAGAATGCCTCCAAAGGACTCCCCCCTGCTCCAACCAAAACCACCGCCCGGTCAGACAGGCGATCTCTAGCTATGCTGTCCCGGAGCTGGGACCAGGCCTGAACGGAGAAATCCAGCTCAGCTTGGAGTGCGCCGAGTTTGGCATTGGTCTCCCGAAAGCGCTCCTCCAATTCAGCGATGAGTAGTGCCTGCTCCTCAACAAGGGCATGGTCTGGAAAGAGGGCACCTCCGATCAGGATACCCAGAATCAAACTAAAAAACACGGCCAGCAGCGAAGCAACATGGTAACGGAAGCCCATGTTCACTACAACCACCCCGCGATCAGGCGCAGCTGCAGCCAAAAAAGGCGTAGATAGTGGCGCCAGGGAGAAGCCAACCCCATAAAGATCAGAATTGGTATTAAAGCTGCTAACACAACTGGTAAAGCGCCGTAAGCAGATGTGGGGCGGTACAGCTCACTCATCTTTTTTGCGTCTAACAAGATGGGGCCGATCTTCAAACGGGTCAGGAAGGTCGAGGCCATCCCTGCGCGCCCCTTCTCCAAGAAATCAATCATGTTGGAGTGGGAACCAACCAACACAATGAGTTCAGCGCCATTGTCATGGGCCAAGAGCAGAGCCAAATCTTCACTGGTGCCAGGTGCAGGAACCGCATGGAATTGCAACCCAAGGCTGTCCAAGCGCTGGGCACCAGGACAGCGGCCCTCAGGATAGGCATGGGCGATTAGCTGAGCTCCACAGCGCAGGGCAGAGTCGGTAACACTGTCCATGTCTCCGATGATGATATGAGGCTTGTAACCCGCCTGAAGCAGGGCATCTGCCCCTCCGTCCACCCCCACCAGGATGGGGCCTGCTTCTTGAATAAAGGGAGCCAGAACCTCTAGGTCTTCCCGATAGCCCATACCGCGCACAACCACCACTACCGTCTTCCCTCTGCACTGAATGCGCAGCGGCGGAAATTGGATCTGCCCTAAGATCACATCCTTTTCCCGGGAGGCATACTCCAAAGTGTTGCTGACGAAACGTTCTAGTTCCGCGGGCAGATTGAGCTGGGCGAAACTCTCCCGCATTTCAATCATGTGCTTGGTCACCACCGTACCCACGGCGATCACCTGTCCATTTCTCAAGACTTTGCGGCCGTCGATAACTACAACGTCACCGTCCTGAAGACGGTCGAAAATGGCTTCGCCCACATTGTCCAGAAGCGGGACTCCGCAATTGTGCAAAAGCCGCGGTCCCAAATTGGGATAGCGGCAGGTTAAAGAAGAAAAAGCATTGATCACTGCCACAGCCCCCGCTTCCACCAGGCCGGCGGCACCAACCGCGTCCAGGTCTTCGTGGGCAATAACCGCAATCTCTTGCGGCTGCAGTTTTGCTGCCAGCTCCTTGGTCCGCCTGCCCAGCCTCACTCTGCCCCGCATCTCGGCACCCCCCGCAAAAACAAAAAAAGAAACGGTTCCTACCGTTTCTTAGTATGTTCTCTTGCCCCTAGCTTTAGCCCCTGGCCTGCAGTTCTAAACCTACCAGATCCACCATTTTGCTGATGAAAGCGGAGTTGGTGGGTTTACCTTTGTCCTCGGGGATAAAGGGGAAGACCTGATAGAGCTGATCCATGTCCCCTTTCTCCCAAGTAACCTCCAGGGCGTAACGCATATCCCTCTCCACCTGGGCTGCACTCACGCCGAAACGCTGTCCCACCGCGGGATAGAGATTTTGGGTCACAGAGCTCAACCAATCGGGGTGCAGGGCAGCCAGCCAAATGGCTTCCACGAGATAGCGGTACCCTTTGTAATGTGGGGGCACCCCCATCCGCTCGAAGTAGGATGTGCACACATCCTGGACCTGCCTGCGGGTAAACTCCCCGCGGTAGGCGGAAGCAGCTGGGTTTAACAGCTGCCTGATGCGCTTTTCCAGGACCACTAGATCCACGGGGCGCAGCAGGAAATAGTCAGCTCCATATTCAGCGGCCTGGGCCAAAATCTGCTCGCCTGGGGGCGTTCTGGACACCATAATCAGCTTGACCATCTTCCATCTTGCTCTGATTCTAGCCAAAACGGCCAAGCTTGATTCGGGCTCCAAACCCATGTCCAGAAGAATGACATCCGGTTTGTCCCCGTTTAAGACTGCCTCCAATTCCGCCTCACTGTCCAGGCCCCGGTACTGCAAGTCGTTCAGCCTGCCAAAGTAGGCAGCAACCTCGCTCCGGAACTCTTGGTCGCGATCAAGCTGCAGGACACGGATCAACCCGAGCTCCCCCTTCTATCCGACGCGGCCAGCCAAGAGAAAGGTTTTGGAGATGGGTGAATAGTGGAAATTCTTGTCTAAACGGAAACTGGTGATCTTCCCCGTTGATGTCATATGAATGCGCGGACCCGAGCACTCCAGCTTCTCCTGGCCGATTACAATCGTGTGATCGTTGTACACACTTATGGGCAGGTCTTGTGCGATGTAATCCAACACCCGCCTCTCCACTTCATCCAGATCCACCTCTGGTTTGCGCGCAAACTCCACAACGAATCCCCGCCTCACATCACTATGAATGGTAGGAGGCTCAATCCCCATCTGCTCTAAGACGATCCCTGTTAGGTCTTCTGCACTGTGGGCCATTTTTCTGTACACCAGCGATTCATACGCCTCTTCCGCTATCTCCGCGGGAAATGGCCCAAAGAGAGTGGGGATGGTGACTACAACCTCCTCGCCAATGCCAATGAGCACCTCTGCGTTCACGTTGAGCAGCGGGTACAGGAGCTCGAAATGCTCCACCACAACGCGGCGCCCGGCGGAAATGGCCTTCTTCACTGCATCTGCCAGCTCCCAGAGGGGCGTAAACGCCATTTCAAAACGGATATCAAGGTGGTAGGTATGGGTTCGGAAATAATCTGCCTGTGCGTCCTCCAGCACAGGCAGAGGACGCACATTTACACCGTCATCATCATTGGTGAGAACCAAACCCGGGAACATCCCCCGGATAATGAGAGATTTACCCGCACCGGCGTCGCCGATCACCCCGATGAGCAGGGCCTCCGCATTCAGATATCGCTGGGCTATGATCTGCCCAAGATTCATGAGGCGCTTACGCCCCCGAGGAGCGTAATACGCCGCTTTAACCAGGGTGGTATAGTACATTACAGCACCGCCTCACCGTGGCGCGCCACATGGCAGTTGATGTTGACCGCCACAGGCAGCCCGGCAATATGAGTAGGATAGACTTCCACAAACAGCTCTAAAGCAGTCTGGGTTCCACCAAAGCCTTGGGGCCCCACTCCCGTCTTGTTAACCAACTCCAACAGTTCTTCTTCCAGCCTGGCAACATGCGGCTTGGGATGCCGCGAGCCAACTTCGCGCAAGAGAGCCCTCTTCGCCAGAAGTGCAGCCTTTTCCATGGTACCACCAATACCCACCCCGATAATGATGGGCGGACAAGGGTTGCCGCCTGCTTCACTCACGGCCTTGACCACGAAGTCTTTGATACCCTGCACCCCATCCGCTGGTTTCAGCATCTTCAGGGCAGACATGTTTTCACTACCGAAGCCCTTGGGAGCAACCTGCAAGCGCAATTTGTCACCTGCTACCAGGGAGACATGGAGCACGGCGGGGGTGTTATCTTTGGTGTTCACCCTTTCCAGGGGATCCCCCACAACGCTCATGCGAAAATAGCCTTCTTGGTACGCTTGCCGCACTCCTTCATCGACAGCCTCGCTGAGCAAACCACCTTCAATGCGGACATCCTGGCCTACCTCGGCAAAAACAACCACCAGGCCAGTGTCCTGGCAGAGGGGCATTTTCTTTTCCTTAGCGATTTTGGCGTTCTCCAGAATAGCGTCTAAGACATTCTGCCCCAGGGGAGATTCCTCTTTCTTCTGAGCTTCCACGAGGGCCTCAAAGACATCCATGGGTAGGGTGCAGTTGGCGTCCAAACAGAGTTCTTTCACCTGGGCAACGATGTCTTCGTACCTAATGACTCTCAATATTCATCGCCTACCTTGTTTTTCTTTTCAGCAGCGCAACCAAGCGATTCATCTCATTTGTACAGATGGCTAACGCTTCGTCCACTCCCATGCCAGGCTTGGAAAGGATCTGCCTTGGCCGAGTGGCCACGGCCATCTGCACAGTGATCTGGGCAGAGCGCTCGGTCTCGTTGCAGGTTCCCCCGAGATAGGGGATCATGTCGTGCTCGTGGCAGTACAACACCGCTTCCACGCTATTATTGATGCCGCCGAGATCAGGCGCCTTAATCTGAATCATATGCCCGGCCTTGGCCTGGACAAAGTCTTTAATATCCTCGAGAGTATTGCACCACTCGTCTGCCACATACTTCACAGGAATATTATGCTCATCGACGTACTCCCGCAGCTTGGCCATGAGCTCAATCTGCTCTTCCCGGGAACCGCAGTCCACTGGCCCTTCAATAACTAGGGCATGGGGAGCCACCAATTCAGCAAGTTCCTTCACATACTCGCCGATCTTCACAGGATCATTGTCAAAAGCCTGGCCAATGGTGCCATACACGTCAACCTGGAAGTCAGGTAGATAATCGGGATCCACCCTGAGTTCCTGAACCCGGTTTTTCAGCCAGATCAGATAGTCTCTCAGATGTTCACCCTGCCTACCCAGCTTCTTGATGTTGTTAAACAGGCCATGGGGAAGCACATCAACATGTTTGATAATCATGCGATCCGCGTTGAGCTTGCGCTCATCTCCACTCTGGGAGAAAATCCGCACGGGTTCCGCGATGAGCTCCAATCCGTACTCGTCCACGATCACTTCAGCCATGGTCAAATGCCTGCTTTTTGCCACTGCATCCAAGATGGCTTGGGTAACCCCATAGCGAATAGCGGTATGCAGGGGCCTGCCGTTCCCATTTTTCAGACCATCGATCTCCGCTGCCAGCTCCCGGAAAGTGGTCAGCTTGCGGCCGATCAATTTGGGAAGAACATACTCCTCGATCTGGGGAATATACTCATCAGCCAGGAAAAGTGGATCGCGCCCGCCTGCTCCGGAGTACTGCACCGCGGCGCAGTCTCCAAAGGCAACCTGGCCATCCTCCAAAATCAACTGTACTGAAACACTCTCACCGGCTTGGCGAATCTTCACAAAACCAGGGGTCACCGGTTCGCCGTCGTATGACAGCCCATTTTCGGTATAATTTCCCAGGCGAATCGCCTGCTGATCATCGAAATAAAAGCCGGTAAGTCCTTTTGACAACACGACATCTTTTATAATCATTCGAACACTCCTCTTAGTAAGTCAAGTCAAATAATGGTGCATGCTGTTGAGCTCCGTAGACATCCGTCTCTCCCAGGTCTCCGGAGGCCCTTGGCCGTTCAATGGTTATCTTAACGGCATGTGCAGGGGCAAAATGAACGATGGACAACACCTGACTCTCCTCGATCTGATAGAGGGATGCGATTTTTTCCTTAGTTATGGCATGTCTAACTTGGTCATAGGTTTCTGCGTCTGGGAACATGAGGTCAAAGGTCAGTTCGTAAGGACCAGCGTTCTTACTGCGAATCACTGAAGCCACATCTTTTACGTACCGCATAGCTCACTCCTCCCCTATTGATATAGTAAACAAGCTCTTGGGATCATCCACCTCAAGGAGATGGTAAATGTTGAACTTGTACACGGCTCCCGTAGAGGTATCTGAAGGCGAATACGGGAAGGCCAAATTGCCCGCTGTAGACTTACGCCCGGGATACCCGTAATGCAGCAGGGTGGAACGGAAAAAGCCGCAGATGGTATCGGCGATATCCTGCGTAGGAGCTACTGCCTCGATAACCAGCCCCAGCTCATGGGAGGGCTGGCCATAGGGCTCTAGGCTGCCCATAACTCCATTCTTGCCATAGCAGTGCACATGGAGGTGGTAATCCCGCAGATCCTGGAAGTTATCAGCCACCCGCGCCTTCACCGCGGATATTATCTCGTCAATCTGGCTGATCATGATGGGATCGCGCACTCCAGCGATGCTGATGGTGCGGTAGCCAACCAGGCGCGCCCCTTCCAGCTTGAGAAAGTATTTCTCCGTTGGTATAAACTGCGTCCCCGATACCTTAACCTTTCCTCCAGGGAGTTCCTCAAAGGTGGTCTGCCTCAAATCGAGCCTGCCCCCTGGTCCCGGCAGAGAGTAGGGATCGCTCTTTTCATAGAGGGTGTGGGCGGCCACAGATAGTTTGGTACAGGAGCGCTCAGGATTTAGGGCCTCCAGCACAAAAGAGTCTGATCGCAAGTACCCAAACAGGCAGTCACTTCCGCTGCCAGGCGTAGCTGCGATGGCTGCACATTCCAGGATTTTCCCCATATGCAGGGCCAGAGCAAGGTCGTACCCCTGCATTACCGGTAGCGCAGCAAAAACGGTGGGGTCATAGGCTCGGCCAGCCACAATGATCTGCGCGCCCTCCTCTAGAGCCTGCATAATCGGCTCCAGGCCCATCTGGGCCACAATCTGGGAACTTGCCATGATCTCTTCCTCAGTGAGGTGGCTCACTGGGCCCAGCGGCTGGATCCTGCCCCGGCTGAGTTCCTGGCGGAGCAGCTCCCGATCCACATCACTGTAGATCACCGCGACCTTAGCGGTAGCATTCAGTTCCTGGAGGACCTCCCGGACTATCTCCACATTCCAGTCCACATGCGGTTTGGCCCCAGAACCACCTGCAGTGCCGATAATTAGAGGGATCCCTCGTTCAAGTGCGGCTGCTATTAAGTACTGCAGGTCTCTCTTCACCGGGGCGCGCCCGGTGAAGGACTTACCGGCACCTAAGTAATAGGGGCCTGGGTCAGTGGAACCAGCATCCACTGCAATCACATGGGGATCCCGTTCCAAACCAGCTTGAAACGACGCCAAGGGAAAGCCATAACCTAAGATGGCTGTTGGGGATAGAATTCTCAGTTCGCTCAACTCTCATCTCTCCTAACGGGGTCGTCCAACCAATCTGCCGTGGCCGACCGCATAGATATCATCGATCACCATCTGAAAACTGGGGGAACGCTGTTCCGCTTTACCCCGCTCTGCCAACTTAGAACGGTGGAATTCCTGAATCTCCTTGGGGAAAGGCAGGTTGCCCCACTGGAGAAAGCGAACTGCCCCTTGGTTATCCCGGGCAGGCATGGTCCTTCCCAAATTGAAGGTACTGGGTGCGAAAGGAACATCAATCACGCCAGCAGCAAACGCCCGCACAGCGCCGAGAGCCCAATCACCCTCACCCAGTTCTAAGGTCCTATCCAAAATGGAGCGGGTTTCCTGAAGGATAATCTCCCTTTCCTCTGCCAAGAGGGAGTTCTCCGGGTATACCTGATCCTGCAGCATGTTTAGAACCTGCTTGGTAGCCCTAATACCCTGGGCATTTGCCTCTTTCGTTGGTATTCCCAGGGCCTCATGGGTAGTCTTGACAATGACCTTAGTGGCTTGGCCTAAAGAGGCGGTCATGCCGCCCAGAGCAATCACTCCATAGGCCTGCGCCTCGTCCTTCGGGAAGCCTCCCATCCATTGATGGAACACTGTGGTGATCTCCACATCATCAATACCCTCGGCATGCAGGTATTCTTCAGCCAGGATGGTCAGAGTCTGGAGGGCAGCCACGTCCTGGGTAATGTTGCCGCATTGACCATAGCCCAGGGTGATGTTCTTTACGCCCTGCTTCGCTGCTAGGATACCCTCAATCACCGCGACGCTGTGTGAAACGCAGGGTGATACTAAAGTGCCTGTGAGAGGCCCAAAGGGTTCACGGTTAATACTGATCCCTTGTTCTTCATAGAAGCCTACAAGGCGATCCACGTACTGCCAATGGCGGATGCTTTCCTCCAAGGGTACTCGCTTGGCATAGGGGATATTGTAGGAAATGCCTCCGCCTTCAAAGGCGGTGAAACCTGCAGCGAGAGTGATTTCAGCCAGCAATCGGGCATCGGGGGTACCGTGGCGGACTTGGACGGGGCGCGAGAGGCTTTCCACCAAGCGCCGGCAGCTGGCCACCCCGTGGTTTACGGCTGGAAAACCGTTGAGCAGTGATCTCCCTTCACGTACACTCTCCGCTAAGGCCTTTTCCGCCTCCTCATAGCGGTTCTGCCTGGTGTAAGAATCAATAGTAGTAGGCAAGAGATCGGCGCCACCCTCATCTTGGAGGAACAGCAAAAGTTCGATGTGGCTGTTGAGTTCTGCCACCCCCGCCCGGGGCTGAGCCAGTGTGCTACCCTCTTCCTTAGCTCGGATTAAGGCTTTCCCAAAATTGAGTTCCTCCGGCAGCTGCCGATGAAACGCTAGGGCCTCATCTAGGTCCACTTCCTGCCCAGTAGGCCATCCTGCCAAAACCCGTTGTCTCTCTTCGTTCAGTTCAGTCCAGTCTAGTTTGCCGTGGTTGAGCTGCTCACCCACCTACTGATCCCTCCCTACAAGCTTATGACTGCTCAATGAGTTCGTCAAAATGGTAAACGCAGCCTCGGGCTCTTCTCGGGAAAGCAGACCCGCAGCTGCCATTATGTAATCACCATCAAGATAGTAATTAGGGGCTTGGGGCCTCAACTCCAAAGGGGCATCGTTTTGGCGTCCTGCCCCTTCCAGTACGGCCAGAGGATCGGCTCCCTTGACCAACACTCCCCCTGTACCGATCACTGTCTGGACCTTGGAAAGATCCTTGCCTTCCTGCACCCACACCAATCCGGCTGGCGTATAAAGCTCTGAGAGGCTGCCAACATGCCTGCTCACGCCGTGTTTTACCGCTTGGCGGGCCAAAACCTGATCAAAAAGGGCCTCTTCGCGGCTCTGGGGCAGTGTGTCAGGCTGGTTGTGCAAAAGCTCAGCTCGCGCCTCCACCTCGACCTCCGGCCAATTGGTCTCTTGGGATAGGACGGCCGTACCAACTGCCTCAAGCAGGGAAAGCACGCTCACTCTCACCCCTAAATCCCCCTCCACGGTGCGTTTGGCGAAGGGCTCCGGCAGCCCTCGCACCACAACACCAGCCTGCGTCGGTAGACCGCGGCCTAGAGAATGGACATCAGTGGTGGCACCCCCCACATCAACAATGAGCAGGTCTCCCCAGCCCTTTTGCTTCGCGGTCCCCTGGCTCAAAAGCTGCCCGGCATGGAGCACCGCCGCGGGCGTTGGCATAAAGATCCCATCGATCCAGCGCTCTGCCTTGTCCAAACCCTTAGCATGGATGATCTTTTCCATAAAGACTTTGCGGATCACTTCCCGCGCCGGATCCACTTGCAGCTTGCCAATCTGCGGCATCACATTCGGAGCGATGTAAGTACTAAATGCTTCCGGGAAACAAGAGGCCACTTCGCTGGCCACAGAACGGTTGCCTGCAATGACCACAGGCACAGGATCAGGCAGGCTGGCCAGGACTTTGGCATTGTGGAGAATATTCTCCGTGTTTCCTCCGTCCGTCCCGCCCGCCAGAAGAATGATATCTGGTTTCAGCTCAGCAATCTCCTCGCGATCAGCCTCAGTGAGCTGGAAGGAATAGGTGTTTAGCACCCTGGCCCCCGCCCCCAATGCCGCCAGCTTAGCTGCCTTGGCAGTGAGATCCTGCACCAGGCCAATGGCCACCATGCGCAAGCCGCCGGCAGCGCTTGAACAGGCTAACTTCCTGGCCTGCTGCAGCTCTTCCTCACTGAAACCCAGCCCCCACAGTGCAGTATGCAAGCCCATGCTCACATCTTGGATAGTGGTGGGTGCGCTGGACTGGGCAAGGATCGAAGCTTGGCCGGTGTCTACCGCTGTCACCTTAGTAAAGGTACTGCCAATGTCAACCAAGATCATCATGGTGCTCATCAAAAACCCCCCAGTTACATACCGAGATCTTTCCGCAAAGTGGGAATGACATCTTCTGGCAATGTACTTGGAGGATAGACCCGATCAAATCCCAGTTCTTTGAATTTGGCCTCGACTTCTGGCCAATCCTGATTTCCCACCACTAAGTAACCACCAATGTACATGAGGATATCACCGATACCCGCCTCGATGAGTGCCTCACGCAAACCACGTACATCGATTTCTCCATGACCGTATAGGGACGAGACCATTATAGCGTCTGCATCAGTTTCGAGGGCTGCTTCCACAAATTCCTTTTGCGAAACCAATACCCCTAGATTAACTACGTTGAATCCTGCTTCAGTGAAAGCTATCTCCAGAATTTTGTTGCCTACGGCGTGTACGTCAGCACCTATCACGCCTAGGACAAGTGTTTTTGCCTCCATACGCCTCTCTCCCCATTACAGTGTACTACGCACACTCTTCTCTATGGTCAAAAAAAAACCTCCCGCGAACTCGACTGTTTCGCGGGAAATTCTTCCGTCAAACCTAAGCCTGCTTCATAGATCATCCACTCTGCGAAGCTGGCATAGCCCCTTGTTGGATTGTTCACAAAGACGTGGGTTATGGCGCCCACCAACATACCGTTTTGAATGAGCGGGCTTCCAGACATACCTTGAATAATTCCGCCTGTCTCTTTCAGCAGCCTTTCGTCGGTAACCTCCACGACCATACCCTTTTCTCCTGGCCTGGTCTGGTTGACTACTTTGACTATCTCCACAGAAAACCTTTCGATGTTAGTGCCTTCCAGCACTGTGTACATCTCTGCTGGCCCTGTCCTCACCTGGTGGGCAAAGGCGACTGGGACAGGCTCGGTGAAGGCACTTTTGGCCAATGAACCGACTAACTGGCCATAAATCCCTAAGCTGCTGTTGGAATCAATAGTCCCCAGAATATTCTGCTCGCCGTGGAAGAACCCGATCTTCTCTCCAGGAGCACCCCGGCTCCCATACCGAATGGAGTTGATAGCCGCTTCTACTATCGTTCCCTTACTGATCGTTACTGGCCGCCCGAGGCTATCCGTAATGGTGTGGCCCAAAGCCCCAAACCGTCCCGTCTTCGGATCAAAAAAGCTGAGGGTACCCACACCCGCAGCAGGATCCTCCAAAAGGATACCCAAAAGATACTGGTAGGAGCTCTGCCCGAAAATGCTGGTCTGCAGGGCCTTAGCCGGCTCCACGGTAAGGGTCAGGATGCGATCATCCCTTTTCACTTCAAGGTTCAAGAACCTCTTCTCAGGAGCCAAGCTGTTCACCAGCTGGCTGACTAGTTCAGGACGGCGTGTGGGGTGCCCTTCAATGGAGAGTAGAATATCTCCTGGCCTAATGCCGGCATCTCGAGCTGGATAGCGTTCTCTCCCCTCCAGATCTACAACTGCCCCTAGTTCACTAATTACCAACCCTTCTGCGCTGAGCAGAACTCCAATGGACTGCCCCCCGGGGTAGACCTCCACCAAGGGGACCACATCCACCACCACCTTGGTGAGGGGCAGCCACCCGAACAAGCTCACCCTATACACTCTGCTCCCCAGGTTTTCAGTGTCCAGCAGACCCGTTACTTCCAGCCCATCTTGACTATGGATGCGCAAAGGCGGCCGAAGGTCCAAAGACAGCTCCATCCCTGGGAACACCTTGAGTTCACTGGGGATCCCCACTGCAGACACCCAATAGGGAACGGTGGAAAGCAGCAGCACACAGGCTAACATCACGGTCAGTACTACCCTGAACAGGATTTTCCTCACAAAGCCACCTACCCCCTCGCTTTCCGTTCATGGGTGTAGGTTGCCCGTGCCGGCAGCCTGATATTGAAGGAACTAGCTGCCAAGCTGGAATGTGTTAGGTGACGGACTGCGTTCGATGTAGCAGCTGCCTAGCATGCTCACTGGTCACTCCCTCATCGGCAGTGCCTCCCAACATACGGGTGAGCTCGTGGACGCGCTCTTCCGCTGCCAACAGGGTTACCTTTACTACGGTCCGATTGCTGCTGGCTTCTTTCTGCACAGAATAGTGGTGGCTGCCGAAACTGGCTACCACTGGCAGGTGTGTGACGCAGAGCACTTGGCGCACTTCGCCTAGAGCTCTCAGCTTTTTCCCCAGATTGACGGCGGTGCGTCCCCCGATACCTGCATCAATCTCATCAAAAACAATAGTGGGAATCTGTTCAGCTTCCACCAAAATGGCCTTAATGGCCAGCATCACTCTGGAGAGCTCTCCGCCAGAAGCGATCTTGGCCAGGGGTTTTAGATCTTCCCCCACATTGGCCGCCATCATGAATTCCACCAGCTCCCGTCCACCAACGACGGGGTGGTCTGCCTCCTGGGGAGTGAACTTCACCTCAAATCTCGTGCCCTCCATGGCCAGATCCTGCAGCTCTGCCATAATCTGCTGCTCCAGCCGCCGAGCCAGCTCCAGGCGGCTCGCGGTCAGCTTTTCAGCCCAAACCAGCCACTGATCCTGGAGGCGTACACACTCTGCCTCTAGATCATCCGCCCTCACTGCAGCGTTTTCCAGCAGTTCCAGCTCTGCTTGGGCCTGCTCGGCATAACCAAGGATCTCCTCCACGGTACCTCCGTACTTACGCTTCAGGCTGTCAATGACGTCAAGGCGGGCCTCAATCTGGTTCAGCCTGCCTGGATCCGCCGGCAGATCTTCTAGGTAGTCCCGGAGATCACGATAGAGCTCGTGGAGGTTCAGAGATAGCTCCACATAGCGCTGGCTTAAAGGCTCGAGAACAGTATCCAAGCTAGCAGCCCTAGTTAGTTCGCCTTCGATGGAGGAAAGAGTATGGAGCAGAGACTCCCGCTCATCATAGCTGTCGCCCATGAGCCCCACCGCAAACTCTACAGCTTGGCGAATGCGGTCTAGGTTGGCCAGCCTCGACCTTTCCTGCTCCAGGCGGTCATCCTCCCCGGGCTGCAGATCGGCAGAGACGATCTCGTCTATTTGGTAGGAAAGCAGATCAATCCGCCTGTTTCTCTCCCGGTCATCCCGCTGCAGCCGAGTCTGTTCTGCCTTGAGGGCCAGCCACCTATTGGCCAGCTGGTCGGCCTGAGCTAGGATTCTGCCATGGCCTGCGCCTCCATAGTTGTCCAACAGCTGCACATGGCTTTGCGGACTGAGCAGGCTTGTGCTGTCATGCTGGCCCACAATATCCACTAACAGGGCACCTAGGGAAGCGAGCTGATTAACGGTGGCCAACCGACCATTGATCCAGCACTTATTGCGTCCGCTCATGTTGATTTCCCTGGCGATGATCAGCTCATCTTCCTCCAGCATACCCCACTCCTGGAGTAGTTCGGCTGCCCCAGGGCTGATGGTGAAGCTGCCAGATACAAGGGCACACTCGGCGCCGCTGCGAATTACCTCACTGGACGCCCTCGCGCCTGCGAGCAGACTGAGAGCGTCAATAATGATGGATTTTCCCGCACCCGTCTCTCCGCTGAGTACGCTAAAACCAGAATAAAAAGATAATTCCAAGTCCTCGATTAAGGCAAAGTCTCTTATCTGCAGCTCCTTGAGCATGCACTCATCCCTCCACCAATTCTTGGATGCGCGCGTACAGTTTGCCAGCAGGGCCCTGTGGTCGATTCTCTTTACGTTCAGGATCGCGAGACAACACCAGGATCGAGTCATCACCAGCGATGCTGCCCACCATCTCAGGCCAATCCAACTCATCGATAATGGCGGCTACGGCATGTGCTCCACCGGGATAGGTTTTGATCATAATGAAGGGTCCGCTGAAATCCACACCGCGTACATAGTCCCTGAAGGTACGCCTGGCACGCCTGAGCAGATCACCCATGGTGACAGCTGCAGGCAGAGAGTACTTATAGCCTCCCTGGCCATCGGGGACTTTAACTAAGCGCAGTTCCTTAATGTCTCTGGAAACGGTAGCCTGGGTCACCTTGAAACCATGGTCATGCAGAAGCTCCATAAGGGCTTCCTGCGTTTCCACGTTCTGCTCTCTCACGATTTCCAACAGCTTATTCTGACGCCTCTGCTTCACGGATCCCACCCCCCATCTGAGGCATTTTCATCCGGGAATGAAGTACCTGGAAGAACCCTCTGTCACCTAATCTTACAAATAGTGCTGGTTTTTCTGCCTTCTGGATCGTTACTCGATCGCCTGTAAGCAGGGAAAAACCATCTTGACCATCGATGGTCAGCATTACTGGCTCACCAGCACGATTCAAACGCACCTGGACCTCTACTTCAGGCCTGGTCACAACGGAGCGGGCTGCCAGAGAGTGGGCACAGATGGGAGTAATGCAGATGGAATCCAGGAGAGGTTCGATGATGGGGCCTCCTGCAGCTAAGGAATAGGCAGTGGATCCCGTGGGGGTAGAAATGATCACTCCATCGGCCACATAATCAGTAACATGCTGTCCATCGGCGAAAATGCTCAGTTCGATGATGCGGGCAAAGGTACCCCTGGTAATAACGAAATCGTTTAGAGCCACGTGCCTTGATACCTCTCGGCCCTGACGATTCACGGAAGCACCGATCAGCATTCTCTTCTCAATGGTGTAATCTCTTGCCAAAAGCCTCTCCATGGCTGGCATGAGCCCATCGGTTTCCACTTCGGTCAGGAAGCCCAGATGGCCCACATTCACCCCAAACACAGGTACCTGGCTATCGCTGGCCAGCCGGGCTGCGTTGAGCAGGGTTCCATCTCCGCCCAAAACGACAACGAGGTCTAGATCGGCCAGCTCCGCCTCTCGAGGGGAAAGAATCATCTCCCAGCCCACTTCACGCTGGTCCAAATAATCTGCGAGTTTCCTACTTAACTCCAAGGCGACTGGTTTTCCTGTGTGAGGTACAATGCCAATCCTCATCAGCACTCATCCTTTCCCTGCTCTAGGTCCCATCCCGCTCGAATAACCCTGGAAACCAAAGCGGTGGCATCCCGCACTTCTGCTCCCACCCTGAAGTGGGCTAAAAACTCCAGGTTGCCTTTGGCGCCGCTGATGGGAGAAATGTCAAAACCCAAAAGGCCCAAGTCCTCTCCCTGCAATCGGTTTACTAAGGGCGGAAGGAAAGCTAAATGAACTTCTCGATCCAGAATAACTCCGTGCTTGCTGAGGCCCACGCCCTCTGTCTCAAATTGAGGTTTGATCAGGGCGATCACATCTGCTTGCGGGTTCAATAAGTCCCGGACATGGGGAAAAACCTTGGTCAATGAGATAAAAGACACATCTATGGTGGCCACATCCACCAAGGACGGAAGCTTCTCAGGGGTTAGATCCCGGATATTGGTCTTCTCAAAGACATGAACCCTTGGGTCTTCCCGCAGCTCGGGCACCAACTGGTCTTGGCCCACATCCACCGCATAGACAGTATGGGCACCTGCCTGCAGCAGGCAGCTGGTGAAACCACCGGTGGATGCTCCCACATCCAGAGCAGTCTTACCTCTGACCTGGACATCAAACACCCGCAGTCCTTTTTCCAGTTTCAGCCCTGCACGGCTGGGATAGGGAAGCGGTTGCCCCAAAACCTCGATATCAGCATCCGCCGGGACGCGTACACCAGGCTTGCTGCTTTTCTCTCCCCCCACTAGAACCTGACCGCTAATTATTAACTCTTTGGCGCGCTGCCTCGATGGAGCAAACCTGCGCTCCACTAGAACCTGGTCCAGCCTCCGCACTAGACATCCCTACCCACTAAAACTTGCAGATTATGCCCAGATAAACCTTGCCTCAGAACTTCTGCCACCTGCGGTGCGGTTAAGCCATACTCCTCATGCAGTCGTTCAATGGGGCCATGGGGGATAAACGCATCGGGATAGCCAAGGCGCACTACCCTGCACTGAGCTGCACTGCCGCCCATTCCTTGAAGTACTTCGAGGATGCTGCTGCCAAACCCTCCAGCCAGCACATGATCTTCCAGCGTAACCACGCATTTCTTCCCTTCAACAACTTGCTTAACGAACGAAGAGTCTAGGGGTTTCAGCGCCCTCATATTGACCACAGCAAAGCTGATCTCTGGTTCTAACAGTTCCGCAGCTGCCAATGCCACCTCCACCATGGGACCCACTGCGAACATCACCCCGTCTCGCCCCTGCTTCACTTCCACAGGAGGAATGCTGTGGGCAGTCGGAAAACGAGGGCATGGTTCTAGAGCTGCCGCCTCACCCCGGGGGTAGCGGATGGCTACTGGACCCTCTTGCTGCAGCGCCCACTCCAGCATAGCCTGGAGCTCACTGGCGGTGCGTGGCGCCAGGATAGTCAGGCCTGGTACCGCTCGCAGGAAACTGATGTCGAAAACACCCTGGTGTGTGGCGCCGTCATCACCCACCACTCCAGCCCGATCCACGCAGATCACCACCGGGAGTTTCTGCAGTGCCAAATCGTGGATAATCTGGTCATAACCCCGCTGCAGAAAGGTGGAATAGATGGCCACAACCGGGCGAAGTCCTTCCTTAGCCATGCCTGCCGCCAATGTCAAGGCGTGCTGCTCGGCAATTCCCACGTCAAAAAACCGCTCTGGAAAAGCCTTGGCAAAGGGGCCCAAGCCTGTCCCATCCCGCATGGCGGCAGTGATGGCCACAATGTTCCCATTGTCCTCAGCCAACCTCACCAGGGACTCACCAAACACATCGCTGAACGAGGGTGCCGTGGATGGAGGCGCGCCATTACTGGGGCTAACGCCGTGGTAGCGGTGCGGACTCTCTTCCGCCAAGGCGTGCCCCCTGCCTTTCTGGGTATAAACATGGATCAGCACCGGGCCGCGGCGTGCCAATCCAGCCCGAATTGCCCTCTGCAGTTCACCAATGTTGTGCCCGTCGAAGGGTCCCAAATAGGCAAACCCCAGTTCTTCAAAAAACTGGCCCGGCAGCATCTGCTTAAGGGTGATTTTGAGCCTATGGGCAATCTTGGCCAAGGGCTGTCCCACTAAGGGAATCCTGCGCAGAAAGGCTGCCAAGCCTTCCCTAGCCTGGTAAAGAAAGCTGTGGGAACGAATCCTGCCCAAGTAGTCGCTGAGGGCACCCACATTGCTGGTGATGGACATCTCATTGTCGTTGAGGACCACAATAATATCCCTGCCCAGGGATCCGATATGGTTAAGGCCCTCAAAGGCCATGCCCCCAGTTAGGGCTCCATCGCCGATTACCGCGACCACCTTGAAGTCTTGGCCCTTCAAATCGCGGGCGATCACCATTCCCGCGGCAGCAGAAATTGAGGTAGAGCTGTGTCCTACCCCAAAATGGTCATGCTCGCTCTCCCTCGGAACTGGGAAGCCAGAGAGCCCTCCCCACTGCCTTAAAGTGTGAAAACGATCCCTGCGTCCGGTAATGAGCTTGTGTGCATAGCACTGATGCCCTACATCCCAGATAATCTTATCCCGCGGCGTCGAAAGCACGGAGTGCAGTGCAAGGGTGAGTTCCACAACTCCTAGATTGGCACCGAGATGGCCACCTGTCTTCTCCACGGTGGCAACGATGCAGTCTCGAATCTCCTTGGCCAGCTGTTCCAAGCTGCGTACATCCAATTTCTTAAGGTCCTCAGGAGAGTTGATCTGTGCCAGCAGCTCTTCGCGCATAATCCCTACCTCTTTTTATTCTTTGCCGCCTGGGAGCGGAATCTCGCCCCTATTTTCTCCATGGAATACAAGATCTTGCCCGCTACCAGGAGAATGGTGGTGGACTTGGAGATGGCCACGTTCTTCCCCAAGGCCTTACCGCCAACTGTGATTGCAGCAATCAAGGCCACCATCAGCGTGTTGGCCAAGGCCTCGCTGAGCTTCGGCGCAGAACCGCGCAGCTGCAGCAGAATGGCTACGCCAAGGGCGCCGCTCAAGGTACCTACCACGTCGCCTATTAGGTCGTTGCAGACTGTGGAAACACCATCGGCGTGGCGCACCAACCAAATTGCCTGCTTGGCTCCTGGAACACGGTTCGAGGCCATGGCATGAAACGGGGCCTCTTCCCCAGCGGCGGCAGAGACGCCCAAAATGTCAAAAATTACGCCGATAAGAATAATAAAAAGTAGTAACACCATGCTTACCGTGACCGGCACGACCGCCAGAACGCTGTTACTACCCAGATTAAGTGTTATGGACACTACAAATGTCGCTAAAGTAAGAGTAAGTACTGCCTTCCATCGACTCTGCATTACTTACCATAAACCTCTTTCTTATGTATACTGAGATGAATGGCAGTGAGCTGAGTAAAGATTGTGGCTTAGGTCCAGCAGGTTTTCCCAAAGATCCTCCAGTCCGTCACCGTGACTGGCGGTTTCCCCTTTCCGATCTTTTCGCTTGTCACCAAAGCTGAGGCTGGATTGCCACTTAGACCACACCGTAATCCCCAGTTCACCATCTCGTTGAGAAACAGTCTAGGAGTTTTCCTCGACGCCACCCTTATCTTCTAGTCTCTTTTGCAGTGATGGTTTCAAGGGTCTTTCGCTCAAGGCGAAGGATCAAGCTCCCTGGCCAGGGGATCTTCACCCACAACCACTATCCCCCGATCACCACTCAAGACAGGCTACGCTGCACCCAACACTGATGTACGAACAAGCTGTAATTGCGTATCGCGTGCAGGTTCAATCCCAAGCCGTAAACACACGTACTCCGTGTCTCCACGAGGTTGGGTCTCCGTGGAAGGAGGGTCAACGCCTGCATGCCCTTGCAGATCGCCCTCCAACCTTAACCCCCAGCAGCAGCCCCCAACTGGGCGTTAGAAGCCGCCACCAGAGACTTCATCGATGTGCCAGTAACGGATTTTTAGGCCCGTGTTCAAAGACAAGGTAGGCGACTAGAATACTGCGCCATTCATCTCTAGGGTGATATCATTATAGCATACCCTCCGCGGTTTGGGCAAGGTACTGTAAGAACTTGCACAATTCTATGCCTTTTCGCCATTGTCTCCACAAATTCCCCACCCTAGTGGCTGCGCTGGAGCACGAAGAAGGCAAGTTCCCTGAGGAGCCAAGCTTCCTCGGGAAAACCGCTCAAGGAATCCAGGCAGTTCTTGACGCATTCCCTGGCCAGCTCCTGGGATTTTTCCAAACCATAGAGCCTGGGATAGGTCTGTTTTCCCAGGGAGCGATCGCGTCCAGTCTGCTTGCCCAGTTGGTTCGCCTCACCCACCTCATCCAAGATGTCATCGGTGATCTGGAAAGCCAATCCGAAGTTCTCACCGTAGCGAGTTATGGCCTGGAGCTGTTCCTCATCAGCTCCTCCAACTAGGGCTCCGCAGCGAAGCGCCGCCTTAAACAAGGCTCCCGTTTTCCGGGTGTGGATGTAGTGCAGGGTGTCCGCATCTGGCCGCTGCTCTGCGCTTGTTATGTCCACCACCTGGCCGCCCACTAGTCCCCTAGAACCCGCGCCCTGGGCCAGCTCTCCCACAAGACGCACGGCAACTTCGGGAGCGGTGCCATACTTTTCAGGCATCCTGGCCAGTTCCGCAAAAGCTTCTGTAAGCAGGGCATCGCCAGCCAGTACGGCGACGGCTTCGCCGTATACAATGTGGTTAGCAGGTTTGCCGCGCCTGAAATCATCATCATCTAGGCAGGGTAGATCATCATGAATCAGAGAATAGGCGTGGACCATCTCCACTGCGGCAGCCAGCCCAGCAGTCTTGCTCACATCTCCCCCAACTGCAGCGCAGGCACCTAGTACCAAAAGGGCGCGCAGGCGTTTTCCTCCACCTAATGTGGAATAGCGCATAGCTTCATGGAGCACACTGGGCTGTATGTGGACAGCCGGTAAAGCCTGATCCAAAATCTGCTCCACTTGTTGAACATAATCGGCCCACTGTTTAGGCAGATCGTTCACTCTTCCCTCACCTCCAGCGGCTCCAGGCGTCCTTCTTGCATCATGATCTCAATCCTTGCCTCTGCTTCATCCAGCTTATCATTGCAGAAGCGAGCCAGCTTCACCCCTTCTTCGAACAGCGCTAAAGCTTCGTCCAAGGTGGTATCTCCCTGTTCCAAGAGCCTCACGATTTCCTGCAAACGGATCATGGCCTCCTCAAACCTCAGCTCGCCCATTTAGAACTCTCCCTTCTACTGTACACAGTAAACGCCCCCGATTGAGCAGCACATTGACCGTTTCTCCTTCTCCCACTTGATCCGCCTCCCGCAGAACTTGTCCCTGATCATCGCAGCAAATGGCGTAGCCTCTTGCCAGGGTTTTCAAAGGGCTGAGTGTCTCCAGCTTCCCCGCTAGCTTACCTAGTTCTCCTCTGCTTAGAGCAAGTCTATGAGTACTGTGGGTAGTCAGCGAGGTGAGAAAATCATCAAGCTTCTGGCGCATTTGGTTAAGGCGATAATCTGGCCGCTGCAGCACGGCGCTGCCGCGTAGCTGCTGCAAAAAGCGCCGCTCCGAGAGAATTCTTCTCTGCAGGGCACCAACCATGCGGTCCTGCCAGGAATACACTGCATCCTGCAGTTCTTCCTGGAGAGGCACTACTAACTCCGCGGCCGCTGAAGGTGTGGGAGCCCTGAGATCAGCCACAAAATCGGCTATGGTGAAGTCTGTCTCGTGTCCCACAGCAGACACCACTGGGATGGCCGATTGAGCTATGGCCCTAGCCAGGCTTTCATCGTTGAAGGCAGCCAGCTCCTCGAAGGAACCTCCGCCTCTGCCCATAATAAGTACGTCGCAATCAGTATGCTGTGCTGCGAGCAGGGCTTTGACCAGGCTCTCAGGCGCTCCGTCACCCTGGACGAGGGCAGGAAAAACCAACACCTGCACACCAGGGAAGCGCCTAGTGAGCACACGGAGAATATCCTGGAGGGCCGCCCCCGACGGCGAGGTAATCACGCCTACTCTCTCAGGAAGCAGAGGCAGCGGCCTTTTTAGGGCAGGGTCGAAGAGCCCTTCTCTCTCTAGTTTAGCCTTAAGCTCCTCAAAGGCCCGGTGAAGATCACCTTCTCCCTTGGGGAGAAGCATGTCCACATAAAGCTGGTATTCCCCATTGGGCTCGTACACTCCCAAGGAACCTACAGCAATAAGGGTATCACCATTTTTGGGGAGAAAGCCCAGGCGCTGATTGCGGCTGCGGAACATCACAGCCCTGATCCTGCTGGAAGCGTCTTTCAAGGAAAAGTACATGTGGCCGGAGGAGTGGTGGACGAAGTTCGAGACCTCCCCTACAATGGCTAGGTTCTGGAATTGAGGCTCAGAAAGGGCAGAGCTGATCTGCTTGGTGAGCTCGCTAACTGTTATGGGATGCACCGCGTTCCTCCTCTCCCATGCCTAAGGAAGTGTGATGGCCCCTTCCCGCAAGGCGCTGAAATAGGCGGCACCATAGGCATTATCTACGCTGTAGCGTGGCGCCGCAAAATACAATCTCCAGTGGGGTAGTCTTCTCTGCAGCTCGCTGCGGATCAGCAAATTTGCCGCTACTCCGCCTACAATAAGCAGATCGCGGCATGGCGTTTTGGCTTCCGCCCAACGGATCCACTTCACCAACGTTCGAGCAACGGCGAGCAGGCAGGATCTAGCGCCGACCTCCGGCTTTACCTCACCAATCAGGCGCTCTAAGGCAGTCAGGGGTCCAGAAAAGCTCACCATGCCTGAGCTATGAAAAGTGGGAATAGGCAGCGCCTCTGCACTTCTCTGGGCCAGTTGCTCCAAGGCGGGACCGGCTGGGAAAGGAAGGCCGAGCTGCACCCCGATGCGATCTACAAATTGGCCGGCGTGGAGATCTAGAGTGCCACCCCACAAATCAATGCTCAACCGGTAGGAACGCTTGTCCCTCTGTACATGTGCCAACTCCGTGGTTCCTCCAGACAGATGGATAGCCAGGAATTCCTGCGACGCGGGACCCGGAGCGCTGGCGATGCCGCTCCAGATATGGGTCTCTTGGTGCGAGAGCTCATGGCAGGGGACATTCAAAAAGCTGGCTGTGCTCTTAGCCAACCCCCAGCCTGGCAGAAAGACGGGCATATAAGAATCGTCCTGCGGACGCGGCTGCACCGAGACCCCCAACGCTGCCAGGGTGTGCTTCGCTAAAACCGGCTGCAGGACGGAACTGAGCTGCGGTAAGTTCTTAACATGCTGAAACAAAGCTTCTGATTGGCGCAATCCCCGCGAACCAGAAGCCACGTGCAGAACAATGCGTTCATCAGCTATGACGCTTCCATCTTCTCCCACCAAGCACATGGAAGAAGTGTAGCTGCTTGTGTCAATACCTAGAAAGACCCTCATTCGAAGCCCCCGTCCCTCACCACGGTACCAAGCAGGCCGTTGATGAACCTGGGAGACTCATCATCACCAAAGATCTTGGCCAGCTCAACTGCCTCGTTGACAGTGACGCGAACAGGGATCTCATCCATAAAAACAATCTCGAAGATGGCGAGGCGCAGGATGCTGCGGTCCACAAAGGCAAGCCGATGCACTTCCCAACCTTTGGAAATGGCAGAGATCTGCGCATCAAGGGCTGGCAGCTGCTGCATTACTCCCCGCACTAATCTATACACGTACTCTCGATTATCCGCCTCAAGTTCAACATCTTCCAGCCTCTGCCTCAAGGTAGACTCCACATCGCTCTGACTTAGATCGATTTGGAACAGAGTCTGAAATGCTACTTGGCGTGCCAGTCGTCTACTCAACCACAATCACCTCAAAAATCGGCCAAAAAACCTGTCCGATGCTTCGGGAGAATCCAGGCCAGCACCGAATAACATCCCAGCCACTACACACAGCACCACGAACAAGCCTTTCAATATCCCGTAAGTAATGATTATCCAGCCTAGAATGAGGCCGAGCAGCGAACCAAAGATCTTCCCCATGTGGGCAGCGAGTATGGCAGCAAGCCTCTCCTTCATCACGCTCACACCCCTCTAAGCGATTTCATGGAGATCGGTGTCAGTTTTCTTGGAGATTCCCACAACGAAAACATCGATCTCTTGGATCACAACTCCCACTGTCTTCTCCACATATGCTTTCACGGTTTCCTGAACTTCCTCAGATAGTTCCCCGAGGTTGTGGTCGGGATAAGCAGTCACTTTCAGGGTCACCTTCGGGTCCACAACATCACTGAACGAAGCCCGCACCTGTTCCACACCGATAATCTGACTGGCTGCCTCCACAATAAGGCTTTCCACACACTCGGCGCTGATGCGTACTGAACCCAGATCCCTGGCGTAGACGATGTACTTCTTGTGATCGAACCGGACGGCCACAACCACCAAGTACACAGCCAAAAGCAGGAGAATGATGGCCAAGATCGAGCCGTCAAACCCAAGGCTGGGCGAACTCAACCACTCCAGCAGCACAGCACTGCCCAGCACAGCGGCGATGATAAACCCAGCCAAAACCACCAACACTATAGCACAGATTCCCAAGAACACGCGATCAAGCGGTGTCATCTTACTTCCCCCTAGCCGCGGGCGGTTGTGGTTGTGGTTCTTCTTCTCCCTTCTTCTCCTGGGGAAAATGCACGCCCAAAACATGAAGGTTGACTTCCATAACATCTAGGCCAGTCATTACTTCGATGGTTCTCTTCACGTTCTCCTGAATCTGGGCTGCAACCTCTGGAATGCTGTAACCGTACTCAATTATCACGAATAAATCAACCACACATTCGTGCGCTCCAACGTCAACTTTGACGCCCTTAGACAAATTGCGGTGCCCCAGCATTTCGGCAATGCCGCCGGCGATCCCGCCGCTCATCCCTGCCACACCTGGTACCTCGGTGGCAGCTAGACCAGCGATAATTCCTACTACATCGTTGGCGATCTTCAGATCACCCAACTCATAACGGCGTTCGCTTTCTGACATTGTCTACACCTCCTTTGGGCTATTATACCAGACTATTCCTGATCCTACAATTTCGTTTCTTTCAGCCACCGATCCACAAAGTGCGTGGAGTAATCCCCTGCCCGAAAACGGGGATCCCTGAGTACCGCCTGGTGAAAAGGTATGGTGGTTTCAACGCCCATCACCACCAGCTCATCTAGGGCTCGAATCATGCGCCGCACCGCCTCGTCTCGGTCCTTTCCCCAAGCTATCAGTTTCCCCAACATGGAATCATAATAGGGTGGAATCGCGTAACCCTGGTAGACATGGCTGTCCCAGCGTACCCCCAACCCTCCAGGAACGTAGAGTTCTCCAACTGTACCTGGGCAGGGGCGGAAGTTGGCGCGGATATCTTCGGTGTTGATGCGGCACTCCACGGCATGTCCCCTGGGTATCAGCTCTGTTTGGCTAAGTCCCAGTTCCTCGCCGCTTGCCAGGCGGATCTGCTCCTTAATCAAATCCACCCCGTACACCATCTCTGTGATGGGGTGTTCCACTTGAATGCGGGTGTTCATTTCGATGAAGTAGAAGTTCCCTTCATCGTCCAGCAGGAACTCCATAGTTCCCGCGCTGCGGTACTTCACCGCCTGGACTCCCTGCACTGCAGCTGCGCCTATGTTCGTCCGCAGTTCAGCATCTACTGCCGGTGAAGGGCACTCCTCAATCAGCTTCTGATGCCTGCGCTGCAGCGAGCACTCCCTTTCCCCTAAATGCACTACACTGCCGTAATTATCCCCTAAAACCTGCACCTCAATATGCCTGGCCGCTGGGATGAATTTCTCTAGATAAACTCCATCATCCCGGAAGGCAGCCAAAGCCTCGGCGCGAGCCGTGTCAAAGCCCCTGAGCAGCTCCGTCCGGTCTCTGGCCAACCGCATGCCCTTCCCCCCACCACCGGCCCTGGCCTTGATGATCACCGGATACCCCAAACCCTCAGCTGCCTCCACCACTTCATCCTGATTGGAGATCACTCCACTGCCTGGGATAACTGGTACGCCAGCCTTCTCCATGGTGTCCTTAGCCCGGGCTTTATCTCCCAGCAGGTCAATCTGTTCAGCTGAGGGGCCGATGAAAATCAAACCGTGGGCCGCACACATTTCAGCAAACAGAGCATTCTCACTGAGGTAGCCATATCCAGGGTGAATCGCATCAGCATGGTATGTCTGGGCAGCAGCCAAAATGTTCTGCACACTGAGGTAACTCAGCCGCGATGGCGGAGGTCCTATACAGACTGCGTAATCCGCCCACCTAACGTGGAGTGAATCACGGTCTGCTTCTGAATAGACCGCGATGGTTTCAATATTCAGTTCCCGACAGGCGCGGATGATCCGCAGCGCGATTTCTCCCCTGTTGGCAACCAAAATCCTGCGCACGGCCAACCCTACCCTTGTCTCCGAACCAGCATAAGGGGCTGCCCGTACTCCACAGGTTCTCCGTTAGCCACTAGGATTTTCTCTACCACGCCGCCAAACTCAGCCTCGATTTCGTTCATCATCTTCATGGCCTCAATGATAAACAGAACCTGGCCAGGAGCAACCACATCCCCTTCCTCGACGAACGGGGGCGCATCTTGGGCTGGGGCACGGTAAAAAGTTCCCACCATGGGCGCCACAACTGCCTCCAAACCGAGGCTGCCCTTTGAGGCTGGCCCCACGTCGGAAAAGGCAAGCGCTGGGTCCTGAGGAGAGACTTGGATTGGGGCTGTATCCCCTTGGCCTTTACGAATACAGATCCGCAGGTCTCCCGCTTCCATCTCAAAGTCAGTTATCTCCGTAGCGTTCACGAGCAGGATCAGTTCCTTGATATCCTTGAATTCCATAGGGCACCTCGTTTCTTGGCGTATTATCAAGTTCGGCGGCTGCTGCAATTCTCCTCCAGACAAAGAAGTCTCAGACTCGAGAGCCGGAGACCGAAGGCAGTGTTTCTTATACAGCCCTTGGTTCATCCACGATGGTGATCTTCTCCAGCCCTAGGCCAGTTAGGCGCTGCACGAGTTCGCCAATGCGCGCTGCTTCATCACGGGTCAAGGTAACAGGGACCACCACCGTGACAGCTTCGGTATCCAGGAGAACTAAGGCATCTAGGTAGCCTTTGGCCTTAAGTAGGTTTTCAATTTCTGTTTCCCTGGTGATCCTGTCGATGAGCTGCTGCAGCTGGATTTGAGCCTCCTCTCTGCGTTCGCCCTGGGTGTGAAGATCATAGGCGACGTTCTGCAGAAGTTCGATCTGCCTGCTGCGCATGCGTTCTCTTTCTAGTTTGTACTCCGAAAACTTGGTGGGAATAGTACGTACCGTCACGGGCTCCACTACCACGACCTGTTCTATCCGGCTGGGCTCCACCGTCATTTCCTCTTCAGGCAGCTCGCTCTCCACTCGGAAAATGTAGACTAAGGCTGCGAGGACAAGTACTATGATGAACAAGTTCCACAAAGCTTTTCTGCCTCGGACAACATAAAACTTTGCCATTCTCCATCCCTCCTATTTTTTGAACGCAACCTCAATGCGATACATAGGCAGCTGAAGAGCAGTTGCCACCGCCTGGGCCACGGCCAACCTCAACTCAGCGCTGGGTTCCTCATCCACCACCACCAACACACCACGGACCTGGGGCTCAAGCTCCTCAATGACCAGGGGCGCTTCCTTGCGCTCCCCATCATTGCGGAGGATGACTGGAGCGGAGGTGAGCCTCCTTTCCTTGAGCCCTTCGGGGCTGGTGCGTTCTTCTTCAGTCACGCTGTAAGCAAGAGTCAGTTTAGATCCACTGTCCATGGTTAAGAACACTGAACAGCGCTTGGCTCCCAGCATCGCATTGAGAATTTCCGCAAGCTCCCTCTTCAGAGACTCCTCAACCGAACTAACAGGAACTTCCACCGGCTGTTGCCGAGGGAGACTAGCCAGTTCTGGTTGAGCAGTGGGCTGCAGCAAGAGGATTCCTGCTCCCACCATCAGAATTGCAGCCAACCAAGGGAAGATTTTCTTCTGCCGTTCAGTCAAGCGCTTCCAAAGCTCCCCCATACCCCACCTCCTTTACTCCGTCCAGGGCAGTACAGCGATGTACCGCACAGGAAGATTGAGCAGGGCCGCTGCCAGACGAGCGGCCTCAAGACGCAGCTCGGCGTTAAAGGGTTCCAGGTAAATCTGCACTTGTTCCTCTCCGCTAACACCCTCAAGAAGCTGAACCTGTACGTTCTCCACACCGTCTAGGTCTGCTAAAGCCTCTTCCAGCTGCACAGTGAGGCTGGCTTCGTTCTGCTCCAAAAGGGGACGAGCTGCAGCGATCTGCAGCCGCTCAGCCTTAAGCTGCAGATCAGGGGCATACTCCCCGCTCCAGGTTAGATCCACCCCAAGCATTTCTGGGCTGAAGAGCAGCACCAGGGGCTGGAGCACCGCCAGCATGAGGCTGAGGCCCAAAACGAGTTTGGAAAACCTAGCCAGTTCACCTGAGGGCAGCAGAAGTTCCAAGACGCCCAAGAGCACGACCAGTGTTAAAAGAGTCTGCAGCCACTGTTTCCAGTACATCTTCTTCACCTCATAAACACAGCTAAGTTGCCGATACCAACTAAGATGGTAATGGCTAGGAAGAACATCAAGGCTACTGTTGCCAAAGCAATGATTACCAAGATCAGCGAACTCTCCATAATCTCCAATGATTGAACCATCCGCTTGTCGCAGAGCGGTTCTAAGACGGCGCCCACCAGCTTATAGATAAAAACCATTGCCACAACCTTGATCAAGGGAGCTGCCACCAGGCAGAGAATCATCACGAGGCCAAAGATCCCCACGGCATTTTTGATCAAAAGCGAGCCACCCACCACAACCTCCAAGGTGTCGGCGAACATACCGCCTGCAATTGGGATGATAGTCCGGGTCAGGTACTTGGCGGTTCTCAGCGAGATCCCGTCGGCAATGGGTGCAATGGCTCCACGCACCACCATAAATCCGGAAAAGACAATAAATGTGACACCCAAAATGGTGATCACAACCTGCCGGAGCAGGCCGCCTAGCTTAGGAAAGGCAAGCTCGCTGCTGAACTGGCTCACCAGTGAGAAGGCTGTGCTAAGCAGGATCAAGGGCAGAAGCAGCCTCTGCACAAGGCTGGCGATGCTACCTACCAGGGCCCAGAGGAGCGGGTGAAAAACGGCTGCCGAGGTGATCCCCCCCACGGCCACCAAGAGTGTAGAGAGCATGGGCAGCAGTGAGTGCATGAAATCTACCATGGTCTGTACAGAATCCTGGGCCACGCCTGCAGCAATCTTGAAACTCTGAAGCCCGACCAGGGCCAGCACCAAAAAGCAAACTGCAAACGCTAGATCTACCACCATGCGGCTGCCAAAGGAAACACTGAGCCTCTGCAGCACAGCAGCTAAGATGCCGATAACCACAAGCTGTCGCAGAAGGGATAGACTGACATACAACTCACCGAAGAAACTGCGGGCCAAAAGCGTGAGGAGATCTGCTGCGGAGTGGGCGTCTGGAGTCCCGGAAACCAGGTCTTTCAGGTTTAGGCTCGGCAGAAGTTCCTGGTACCCCTCCTCAAGTACTTCAGTAAACTCCAGCAGCTGTCCCAGATCCAGTGCTTCCAGCTGGGCTTGGATGGAGTCCTGAAAGGGCTGGGTGTTCCAAACGCCCTCTCCCTGAGCCCTACAGACACTCGTCCACAGCAACACCAACAGCAAGACGGTGAAGGTTGTCGCTGCGCTCCACGTTCTAGAGGCCGAGGATGCCGAACAGGGTGTGCACGATGGCCTGTAGAAGCGGCAGGCCGATAAACAGGATAACCAGCTTCCCCGCGAGTTCAAGGACGGAAGCGATGGCGTCTTCCCCTGCTTCTTGACAGATCTGAACACCAAAGGAAGTAACATAGGCGACTCCTATCGTTTTGAGAACGGGATTGAGATAGAAGGATCCCACCGCCCCCTCTCGGGCCAAGACAGTGAGGGATTGGATCACACTAGCAGCCTCTGGGATGAGGACTACAAACACCACAGCCACAAATGCCACGGCTATTAATACAGCCCAAGACGGCTGTTCCTCCCTGAATTGGGCCTGAAAAACAGTAATGGCAATTCCCATCCCAACTACAAGGGGGAGCCAGAGCATGCTCATCACCACCTAAAGACTGCTTCCACGTTGGAAAAGAGCTGGCCCACCATCTGAACCAACCACAAGAGCACAATGATCACGCCTGCTAGACTGAGCATCTGAGCCTGTTCTTTGCGATCAGCCTGGACGAGGAAAATGTTCAGCACGGCAACTAAGATACCCAGTCCCGCGATGCGGTAGATCGGAGATAAGTCAGTCACTCCCATCCCTCCTAAAACAAGAGCAGCACAATGAGCAGGCCTGCGCAAAACCCGAGGTACTGCCACAAACGCACATGCTGTTCCCGATCCCTTTCTGCTGTGCCCAGCGCCTGCTCCAGCCTGAAGATCAGCTGCTGGACATGCTTGCTCTGCTCAGCGGCATCACTGCGCCCCAAGGCGTTACCGCAGGCCCTCAGATCTTCCAGTACGCTCGGGGGCAGGCCGTTAGAGGATAGGCTGGTCAGCCCCTGGTCCCATACTGCAGAAAAGCTTTCTCCTGCACCGTCCTCCAGCTGGTCGCGGAGAACAGCCAGAAACCTGCCAACCGCGCCGGAGAATTGCGGCGCTTGCTGCGCAATTAGATCGGGCAGGGTGGTACGGGCAAAGTGGATTTCTGATTCCAAAACCTGCATGAAATTCATAAGTTGTTTGAGATTACGCACCCGCATGGTGTAACTGCTGGCCACAAGGAGCCCCATAGCCCCGCAAGAGCAGATGATCAGGCCTGCCGCGAAGAGCTTCACGTCCCCACACCCCTGTCCTAATATGCTTATGACTGCTGACCTATTCTTAGAACCGCTTCGATGGTCCCTGGGCCCAAGCGGCGGGATAAAACCACAACTAGTTGGAACACACCTAAGCTGTCTTTGATCCAGCTCCGCTTTCTCACCTGGTCCCAGCTGTCCCCGTGACAGGTGGCAATCACCTTTACTCCACTCCTGGCCAGCTCAGCCAATATCCAGCCATCGCTTTGTTGACCGATCTCGTCTGTCACCACCACCTGCGGTGAAAGTGCCCTGAGGGCGTGCTGCACGCCGATATCCTTGGTATAGCCGTCCAGCACATCAGTCTGGGCTCCCACGTCCAACTGCGGGACTCCTCGATAGGAAGAGGCGATTTCCGAGCGCTCATCGATTACCACGATCTGAAACCCCAGATCAGCCAGTTGGCGGGTGAGATCCCTGAGCAGGGTGGTCTTGCCACAGCCCGGAGGAGAGACGATCAAGGTAGAGAGAATCTGAGAACTGGATCGAGGTACAACCTGTTGAATAATGGCATCGGCCGCACCCAGTACTGCTCGGGACTTCCGAAAATTCAGTGCGGAGATATGCCGGATAGTCTTTAAGTGCCCGCCGGAATACACCGCTTGTCCCGCAATACCCACCCGATGGCCCCCAGGCAGAGTGAGATATCCTCCTAGGATTTCCTGCTCCCAGGCGTACCAGGAATTCTGGGTGATCAGCTGCAGAGTGCGATCCAGATCATCCTGGGTCACACAGTAAGCCTCACTGGGCTGGACAAGCTGCCCCTGAGCCGAGAGGTAGAGACAGCCGCGGCTGTCTCTTACCATCAGGGGACGCCACAGACGCAGGCGGATCTCTTCCAGGGCTGACAGCGACGCGCGGCTGATCACCTCCCGCACACGGGGCGCTAAGTAGCTTTGCATATGCCCCACCTCGCTACCACTATATGAGCAAGGAGGACAAGTTATGACAAAAAAAGAGACTGCCCCAAAGGACAGCCTCGGAAAATCATGCTATTTACTCTTCATCATCAGGTTCGGTTTCTGTGTCGAAGACCTTTTCTAGTTCGTCGAAATCATCTGTTTCGAATACCACGGCATTGCAGCGCTGGCAGCGAATTTGAACTCCCTCATCGAACAAGAAGGCCTCGTCAAACCTCATCACATGCCCGCATTGGGGGCATTGGGCTTCGGCGAACGACTCCTCATCATCGTCATCCCACTCATCGGGATAATAGTCGTAGTCATCATCGTCGTCATCTCCGAAGAACTCGTCTTCTAGATAGGCTAGGTCGAAATCCACTTCCTGTAGATACTCGTCCAGTTCGTCCTGCCCACGCTTCAGCTCATCCACTTCTCTTGCCAGTTCTTCAAGAACCTGAAGAATTCTGGAGAAGAGAAAAGCGCTCCGACTGTCCTCCAATGAAGAATCGCCATCCACTATACCGCGCAAGTACGCAATCTTCTCACCAATGGTCTCCAACACATCCACCTCCTAATTTTCTGCCTGCCTAGGCCCGGGAGAGATACTCCCCTGTCCTGGTGTCCACCTTCACCATCTCTCCCTGTTCCACAAAGAGCGGGACCTGGATAGTGATACCGGTCTGCAGAGTAGCCGGCTTAGTGGCACCTTGGGCGGTATCACCCTTGAAGCCTGGCTCGGTATGTACTACTTCTAGAATCACAGTAGTGGGCAGTTCAACACCCACCGCCTGATTCTGGTAAAACTGAATGCCGATGGTCATGTTCTCCAGCAGATACTTGGGAGCATCACCCAGATCGTCTTTGGTCAGAGAGATCTGATCATAGGTTTCCATATCCATGAAGAAATACTCGTCTCCGGTACTGTACATGAATTGCATTTCCTTAAGCTCAATATGGGCCCGGGCTACTCGTTCACCAGCCCTAAACGTCTTTTCTACGCTGCTCCCCGTGCGCAGATTCTTGAGCTTAGTCCGCACAAAGGCGGCGCCTTTCCCTGGCTTAACATGGAGAAAGTCTACAACGCTGTAAATATCTCCATCAACCTCAATCGTCAAACCGGTGCGTAAATCGTTTACGGAAATCATTGCTTGTTCCTCCTATTTCACTACATACAATTCTTTGAAGGTGGAGGTCAAAACCTCGCAGCCGTCTTCAGTCACCACGACCAGATCCTCGATGCGTACGCCGCCAAAACCAGGTAGGTACACTCCTGGTTCTACAGTGACTACCATGCCAGGCTGTAACACAGTGTTGTCGACTTTGGACAGACGTGGGTTTTCGTGGATCTCCAGTCCCACACTGTGTCCCAACCCATGCCCAAAGTAATCACCGTAGCCTGCAGCGGTAATGATATCCCGAGCAACGGCGTCAACCTCGGCACCAGTCCGTCCTGCTGCCACAGCCTGCAGTGATTCCAGCTGTGCCTTTAACACAAGATCGTAAATGAGCAGATGCTGTTCCTCTGGCTCCCCTATTACTATGGTTCTCGTCATGTCGGAGCAGTAACCATTCACTACACAACCAAAATCAAAAACGACAAAATCGCCGTATGTGAAGATGCGCTCACCTGGGCGGGCATGGGGCAGTGCACTCTGCGGACCTGAAGCCACGATGGGGGCAAAGGACATTGCGCTGGCGCCCTTTTCCCGCATGAGAAACTCCAATTCCAAGGCGATCTCACGTTCAGTACGTCCAGACCGAATGTTGGGCAGCAGCTCAGCAAAGGCTTCATCGGCGATCTGTGCAGCTCTGCGGATCTGTTCGATCTCATTTTGAGTCTTCCGCATGCGCAGCTCTTCTACCCAACCACTGCTGCCCTGCAGCTTTGCGGAAAACCTGTCCTCCCACTGCCGAAGCTGCTTAACAGTGACATGCTCCTCTTCGTAAACCAGGGTCTGAACCTGATCCTCAGTGATCAACTCTTCCAGAGTATCATCGTATTTTTCAATTCGAATCAGGTCCCAACCAGGGCACTCTGCTTTCACCTGTTCCACATAGCGAAAATCGGTTAGGATAGCCTGCCTAGTGCTGGAGATCCATACCAAACCTGCAGAACCCGTAAAGCCAGTAAGGTAGCGCCTGTTCACAGGGTTAGAGATCAGGAACACATCGGCTCCTTCTGCTTGCAGACGCTCTCGAATTCGGGTTACTCGCTCCATACTCGACCTCCTAAATAGCGGTAATATCAGTCTTTTCTATCCTCTGAATGGAAACTCCTGCCTAACTTAGTGTGAGGCAAAAGAAAAACCCCTTTTGGAATAGGGGTTTCAGTTCTTGGGCTGAAAGTACAGTTTGACATTCACTGTCCGTTTGCCTTTCTGCACCGAGAAGTCTGCCAAAGAATAATGATGCAGGCGGGGATCCTCCCGCTTCAGATCCTGCACAGCCTGGCGGATATCACCCAGAAACTGCCCGCTGGACTCATACTCCACTGCTGTCTCATAGACCAGATACTGCATTTAGCCATCCTCCCTGACCTACTTGATATTTACAGTATGTGCAGGAAGGACAAGCTTTATGCATAAAATCCCTTTTATTTTTTCGGGCCGATGAGATTAGGGCGGATAAAATGCTTAACGCCTGCGGGAATATGCAGCAGCAGCTGGAAGTCTGCCTTGCGGGCTGACACCCAACCCAGACCGCTGATCACCAGATCCTGGCCTGCCCGCAGCTTCATCTGCCTCGCCTCCCATTGATCGAACGCAGAACGCTCCTTGTTCAGCCATTTCTCCAAGTGCTTGCGGGTGGACTTCTGCCACCGCACTCCAGAGCCAGTAAACCCCAGAAGCAGTCCTTCTGGACCTGTCTGCAGACACTCTACTGCGCATAAACCTTCGATTAGAACCAAGTCACCTGTCTGTACAGGATAGAGATGGGAACTGAGGCTGCGATGGGGTATTATCTTCACGGCCTGCTCTGTACTAACCAAATCACTTATCCTGCCCACAGGAACAAAGCCTGGGGAATCGGCAAAAGTGGCTCCCGGGCACTGCCATTGGGAAACACTCACTGTTGTGCCTGGGTATGGGGAGACTGTGGGCTTGATGCCCCGGCGCTTCCCTCCACCAATGCGCATGGTCAAAAGGCGTTCCAGAACGCTGGATTTGCCCACATTGGTAACCCCCACAAACAGAACGCGCTGGCCCAAACCCTCCACCGCATCCGCCAGTTTGGGAAACCCATAGCCGTTGACTGCACTGACCAGGCATACCTCCACCTTGGGCAGTGCATACTCCTTCAAGCGGCGCCGCACCCAGATTTGAACTTCCTCTAGTGGTGTCTGTGCCGGGAGCAAGTCCACCTTGTTCACGGCCAAAACCATGTTCCGTCCCCGCAGCAGGCTGACAAATTCCTGGGGCAGCCCCGCGTCAAAGTCCAACACATCAACGATTACCACAACGCCAGAAGCCCAGGCCAATCCATCCTCAATGGCCTGCAGAGCTTCATGGGCTTTCACCGCCCCTAGTTCAGGGCGGCCATAGTGGGTAATGCGGAAACACCTCTGGCAAATGATGGCGTCCTGTTCCAGAAGGTGTTCAGGAACATAGCCGAATTGGTCTGGATGCACGCTTTGGATTTTGGCACCACAGCCCGGACAATATCTTTCTGACATTTTACTCTCTCCCCAACCGCGATCTAACGGATTCACTGCTCACCAGTCCTCGCTGTACCAGCTTACGCAATACCCCCCGCTCCAGCCTGCGCATAAATCTAGTGGCACCTAACTCGGTCTTGCTGAGGGGGCTAACCAGCACTGTATAGATGCCTAGGCGGTTGCCGCCAAACACATCAGTAAACAGTTGATCCCCTACTACAGCTACCTTCTTCGGTTGGAGCCCGAGCAGCTTCATACCCCGGCGAAAAGCCCGGCTCAGCGGCTTCATCGCTCGACCCACAGCGGGGATGTCCAACAGTTCGGCAAAGCTCTTTGCCCTGTCTGGAAGGGCATTGGAAACCAGGCAGACCTGAAAGCCCTTCTCCTTAGCGCTCTCCACCCAATCGATGAAGGCTTGATCCATGCGGGGGTCACCCCAGGGTACCAGGGTGTTGTCAATATCAATTAGGAGGCCTTCAATACCACGCCGTTTTAGGTCAGCTAAGTCTATGTCCAGTACACTTGAGAATACAACATCGGGAACAAGCAATCTCATCCGCGAGCAACTCCACTTCAACTAATGTCCATTTATTATAGCACACTCCCATTTAAAGAGAAAATAGGCAATGGGCTCTCCCTTACGAAGAGCCCATTTCATGGAGTAGTTTTCCCAGCGCTCGTTTTTCAATGCGAGAGACGTAGGAGCGGGAAATACCCAACTTCCTGCCGATCTGCCTCTGGGTCAGCTTCTCTTGTTCACCAAGGCCAAACCTGAGTTCCAGCACTGTGCGCTCCCGCGGTGAAAGGCAGTGAAAGCGTTCAGCCAAGCGATCCCGGTCAATGTTCAGAACCACTGCATCTAAAACTTCATCCTGGTCGGAGCTGAGGATATCCATTAAGCTGATCTCATTGCCTTCCCGATCTGCGCCAATGGGATCATAGAGCTTGATTTCTTGACGAATCCGCCTGGTGGTACGCAGGTGCATCAAGATCTCGAATTAACTGACAGACGCAGCTGAACTGCTGTGAACATTTCCGGTGAGATAATAGGTGGGCAGGGTATGAGAATCCACTCCTGCTGCGGTCTCAGCCTCACTCTGCCCCCAGATGTGTCCCATTTATTTTGGTAGAATTCACCGAGATATGTGCGGTTACTGAGAATCTGGCGTACCACCTGCCTATGCCATTTGGCAGCTCCGCGCTTCGTGGGCACCTGAGCCTCGGTTAAGGCTCTGGCAATACCCGCCATACCTGTGATGCCTGGAGGCGGCTGCAGAAACCACTTGAAGATCCGCCTCACTACCTCCGCTTCCTCCTCATTCACCACCAGTTGTTCAGTGTTGGGATCAAAGTCGTAACCGTAGATTTGAAAATCCCGCAGCACCCTGCCCTGCCTGGCCTTTTCCCGCCTACCTCTGCACATCCTCTCGTTGATCTTGGCTTTTTCGAACTCGGAAATGGCCCCACGCAGGGCATAGAAGAGATTGCCCTCAGGCGTCCTGCTGTAGTCCCCATTGACAAAGACGAGGCGCACTCCCAGGCGATCCCATTCCTCGGTAAGCAGCAGTTGATGCAGAAGTTTGCGAGATAGGCGATCGGGATCCAAGCAAACCACTTCTTGAACCTCACCGGCCTCGATGCGCTTCCTCAGCTCCTCCAAAGCAGGCCTAGCCAGAGTCTCGCCGGAAACTCCCTCATCGGTAAAAACCAGGGCCTCAGCTCCGCCAGCCAGCCTCCGGCATTCCCTGATCTGGGCTGCGATGCTGAATCCGTGCTTGGCCTGTTCTTCCGTGCTTACACGGGCATAGATGGCAATCAGGGCCCTCACCTCCCTGGTGTTGATCTATGTTGACAACTGAACAACAATGATATAATGGAGAACGATGAGGAGGTTGAATATGGAAAAGCAACTGCAGTTAGCCATTTTCGATTTAGATGGAGTAATTGTTGATACCGCCAAATACCATTTCTTAGCCTGGAAACGTTTAGCGGATGAACTGGGGATCCATTTCACCGAGCGCGACAATGAGCGGCTAAAGGGCGTGAGCAGGATGCGCTCCTTAGAGATCATCTTAGAGATTGGCGGAAAGCAGAAAACGGCAGCCGAAAAGCAAGAACTGGCCAACCGCAAGAATACCTGGTATGTGGAGTACATAATGCAGATGGATGCTTCGGAGATCCTCCCAGGAGTGCTGCCCTTTTTGCAGGAATTGAAGGATAATAACATCAAGATCGCTTTGGGATCAGCCAGCAAAAACGCCCCCACCATTCTAAACCGCCTGGGGATCGCCGCCTTTTTTGACGCTATCGTAGATGGCAATTTGGTGACCAAAGCCAAGCCCGATCCTGAAGTATTCACTTTGGGAGCAGAGCTCCTGGGCATTGCTCCTGAGGCTGCAGTGGTTTTTGAAGATGCCCAAGCCGGAATTGAAGCAGCGCTCAGGGCTGGCATGAAAGCAATCGGAGTGGGTTCACCTGGCATCCTCCAGAATGCCCACCACGTCATACCTGGTTTCGAAAGCTTTGATCTGGCCCAAATGCTGAAGGTACTCGGCTTGTAAGCACAACTTGGTCAGCTCCAGGCCCTTTTTGACGTCCTTCTGTGCAAACGATTGCCAAGGTGTGGAAAGTGGGTTAGAATAAGGTTAAGCCAGCGTTGAGGAGTGATGATTCTGAAACTCATATCGGCAACTGATGAATGGTGCATCACAGAGGAAGGCTTCCACCCAGAGCGCAATCGGGTTCTGGAGAGCATTACCAGCTTAGGCAATGGCTACATGGGACTGCGGGGGAACTTCGAGGAGAGGTATTCTGGAGACAGCCTGCAGGGCACTTATATTGCCGGCGTCTACTACCCTGACCGCACGGTGGTTGGATGGTGGAAAGTCGGTTACCCTGAGTACTTCGCCAAAGTGTTGAATGCCGTCAACTTCATAGGCATAGACGTCAAGCTGGCTGGAAAAGAACTTAATCTGCACACCTGGGCTCCCCGGAACTTCCAGCGTATCCTAGACATGAAAAACGGAGAACTTGTCCGCACTTTCCAGGTGCGGGACGAGGCTGGCCGCCTCTTCTCCATCCAGGCCAAGAGGTTCGTGAGTAAGGCTCAGCGGGAAATCGCCTGCATCAGCTACAGCATCTCTTTGGACGAAGATCCCATGGGACAAGGTGCCGAAGTGACCTTCAGGCCGTACCTGGACGGGGATGTACGAAACGAAGACGCCAATTATGGTGAAGACTTTTGGCTGCGCTGTGAGGAGTCCTCCACAGAAAGCCATCAACTGGTGACCATGGAAACAAAGAAATCACACTTTAGGGTGGCGGCAGCCAGCTCCTTCAGGGTATTCCTGGGTGACAGGGAATTGGCAGAGTTGGAGCGCAGTTTGACGGTGCACCCTCGCTTTGCCGCTGCGGAAGTTGAAACTGTGCTCCAGGCCGGTGAGACCTTAACTGTGGAAAAGACCGTTGCTGTGACCACCAACCGCGACCATAGGGATGCCGAAGTATCCCGGCGCGCTCTGGAAATGCTGCAGGAGCGGGCATCTTTCAGATACAGCGACCTTTTTCAAGACCATTCAGAAGCCTGGCACCAAACCTGGAGAGACAGCGATATCGTAATCGAAGGAGACTCCGCTGCCCAGCAGGGTATTCGTTTCAATATCTTTCATCTGCACCAGACCTACACAGGGGAAGATCCCCGGCTCAACATCGGGCCAAAAGGATTCACTGGAGAGAAGTACGGAGGCAGCACCTATTGGGATACTGAAGCCTACTGCCTGCCCTTTTACCTGAGCACCAGCGATCCCCAGATTCCCCGCAACCTGCTGCTCTACCGTTACCATCATTTGGAAAAGGCCAAGGAGAATGCGGAGAAATTGGGCCTCAAGGGAGCACTCTACCCCATGGTCACCATGACCGGTGAAGAGTGCCACAACGAATGGGAGATCACCTTTGAAGAAATCCACCGCAACGGCGCCATAGCCTATGCCATTTTCAACTATGTGCGCTATACAGGTGATGAGCAGTACCTAGAGGACTACGGTTTGGAAGTCCTAGTGGAAATCTGCCGTTTCTGGGCCAGCAGAGTAACCTTCCAGCCCAGAAAAGGGGTGTACATGATCCTGGGAGTGACGGGCCCCAATGAGTACGAGAACAATGTGAACAATAATTGGTACACCAACCGCATCGCATCCTGGTGCCTGGAATACACTTTGGAAGTCCTGGATCACCTGAGCGCCAAGAATAGGGATAAATACCATGATCTTATCGACCGCTTCCAGGTGACCAAGGGAGAGCTCGAACAATGGGCAGACATTATTGACAAGATGTATTACCCCGTCGTAGAGGAGCTGGGTGTCTTCGAACAGCAGGATGGCTTTATGGACAAAGAACTGCTCCCTGTGGAAGCCATACCCCAGGCAGAACTGCCTCTCAACCAAAACTGGTCCTGGGACCGCATCCTGCGCTCCTGCTTTATTAAGCAGGCGGATGTACTGCAGGGGCTGTTTTTCTTGGGCCACCTCTACGATCTGGAAACAAAAAAGCGCAACTTCGATTTCTATGAACCCATGACTGTTCATGAATCGTCGCTGTCGCCTTGTGTGTATTCCATTATCGCGGCTGAGATCGGCTACCGTGAAAAAGCGTATGAGCTCTATCTGCGTACGGCACGCTTAGACTTGGAAAACTATAATAATGACACCGATGATGGTCTACACATCACCAGTATGGCCGGTACCTGGATGGCCATTGTGTACGGATTCGCCGGACTGCGCCTGGAGAACGGACGGCTCACCCTGAGGCCTTTCTTACCTGATCAGTGGAAGAGCTTTTCCTTCGCCCTACTCTTTAGGGGCCATAGACTCAAAGTGACGGTAACTGCAGACGAAGTGGCAATCAGCCAAATCGGAGGCTCACGGTGTGAACTGGCAATCCACGGTCAGAACTATGCGGTGGATGCTGATAGCGAGGTTCGGGCTGCCATTTGACATTGAACTCTCATTTTCAATGCATCTAGCCGCATAGGTAGCCAGTCTGGTGTTTTTCGAGGGATCAAAAGTGTTGATGGCCTTGATCAGGCCGATTACTCCGATGGAGATCAGATCTTCAGTGTCTTCACCGGTGTTGTCAAACTTTTTGACGATATGTGCCACGAGACGAAGGTTCCGTTCAATCAAGATGTTGCGGGCACCTTCGTCTCCTGCCGCTTTTTGGATTAACAGTTCGCGCTCCTCTTCCGGGCGCAGAGGTTTGGGGAACGCGCCCCCACTAGTGATAAACCCTGTGAGGAACCACAGGCCTTCCATCAACCACAAGCCCAAAGCACTGAGTAACGAGGGAAACACAGGCAGTACCCCCTTCTCCACACACTCACGCTTCTAATCTTATGACCTGCACCTCTAAAGCGTGCCTGTTCAGCCCCCTACCACTTCAGATATTTCTGCAGTGGTGCAGAGACGGGCAACCATTCATTGCAGAGGCTCCTTTGTGAGGATCGCCAAAAAAAGAGGGAGTCCATACCTGACTCCCTCCGCACTCACTTCAGTGGCTTACCCTTGAGCTTAAAGATCTCTTCCTTGAGCATCTTGTTTTCCAGGAGCAGGGCTCGATACCCCCACTCTAACTCCTTTTTCGCCTGGATAAGCTCCTTGGTTTCGCGAACATCGTTATGGATCTTTGTTTCGTAATCATGGACCAGCCGGGACACGGTGAGCAGCTCCTGCTGGAGCCGTTCTACATCCTCCTTGAGCTGGGCAATCCGTGTTCCCTGCTCGAAGGAGTCTAATCCCGCCTGCCAGACCATGGTAACCGCCTTCCAAAAGGACGATGCCTTGGTCAACGCCTTTAAATCTTTCACCAATAACCCCCTTGCCTAGGCCGTGGGTTCGACCTTGAGCAGCAGATCAATCTCGTCATTTACCCAGCTGCGCAGATCTGTGCACAAGGAATAGTAGCACCAGGTATTCTCAGTACGCCTTCCCACCAACCCGGCCCTGTGCAGCCGTTTCAAATGATAGGATACGGTGGGCTGGTTCACTCCGAGTACTTCAGCTAAGTGCCCCACACACATTTCCTGCTCCTGAAGCAAGAGGAGTATCTGCAGTCGAATCGGGTCCGCAAGCACATGAAAACGCTGGGCGGATTTTTTTATTCGCTCCATCACCCGACCCCCTTGTGAAAGATTTCATAATTTCATTGTAACCTAGTTGAAGGAGTAAATCAAGCACAGGTAAGGGGTGCAGGTGATAATTTATCGCACTCTTTGGTCAATTTTCTTGAGAAGGTGCACCGCGCCGGCCTCTTGGGCAAGCTCTCTCGAGAGATTGTAGCAGTGCTTGGCGAGCTCATACTCACCACTGCTCTGGTAGTCATCCCCCAATCTGAGCAGCTTTTTGATCTTCTTACGCGACTCTTCAGGCCAGCGCACCATCAGCTGCAGTTTGAACATCTTCCACCGTTTAGGCGGGTCAATCTCCATACGGAACGTCACACTCCATCAGTAAAATATTTGAGCATATGATATCACAAAAAACCCAGCCCTTCAACACCGCCCCCAGGCAGGCCGGGTACGAAATTCGCAAGATCTTGTCACATCTCCTGCCCACCCAGGTAGGCCTGGTAGGCCCTGCTGACCCAGACCACCGTGATGGTGTACAGAGGCAGCGTCACCAACCTAGCCAATAGCCTCATGGGCAGCAGCACAAAGAAGCCCTGGCTGAACATGATGGTGAGCCACAGAGTGTTCAGGAGCACACCTGTGATCAGATCCGTGAACAAGACAGCGGCTCCCACTTGAAGCACTGACAACTTGCTCCGCTTCCTATACAGCAGGAGCCCTGGAATGAGCCCAGTCAGGGCCGCACTCAGGGTAAATCCCGGGAAAAACGGCCCCCCGTGGGTGTTGATAACATAGCCTATCAGATCCGCTGCCAGGCCAGTCAGGGCACCCCCTGCGGGGCCAAAAAGCACCCCCGCCAGCATGATGGGGACTTCCCCGAAACTCAGCCGAAGAGCTCCCACCCCTGCAATGGGCACCACAAAGCCCAGCACCCGGGTGAGCACTATGGACACCGCGGTGAGCAGACCCAAATTGGCCGCCACTCTCGCCCTTAGCTGCATCTCTTACTCCTCCTACATGCCTGCAACAGCCAGATTACTGATAATCAGCGAGGGTGAGCCCACATTCCCTCCGAAGTCAGGCCCACTAAACTCCAAGTCCGATCCAATTTCTTCCACAGTTTCCAGCAGCTTAAAGAAGTTTCCGGCGATGGTGATCTGTTCTACAGGCCGAGCAATGCTGCCGTTCTTTACCAGGTAACCATATGCTCCTAAGGAGAAGTCGCCAGAAACTGGATTGGCTCCAGAGTGAGTACCCTGGACACTGATGATAATCAGACCATCATCCAAGGTCTTCACCAGATCCCCATAGGCAGCCTGCCCGGGCTCAATGAAGAAGTTGGTTGGGGATATGCCCACAGGGGACTTAAATGAAGGGCGAGAAGCGTTGCCTGTGGACTGCACGCCATCTTTTTTGGCTGTCTTCAGATTGTGCAGATAAGTCACCAGGCGCCCACTTTCAATCACTTTCTTGGTGCGCGCGGCCACTCCCTCTCCATCAAACGGGGCTGAGGCAGCGCCGTTTTTCAGCAGGGGATCATCGATCAAAGTAACCCGGGAGTTGGCGATGGACTGGCCCAGTTTTCCCTGGAGGAGGGACAAACCCTTCTGTACCGATTCTGCCGAAAACACAGGGGCAAAAGTGGACAGAATCTCCCTGGCCACGTCATTGCGGAGCAGAATCCGGTAATCCCCTGAAGGGACGCTGGAAGCCCCCAACAGCGATACCGCCTCATTCACTGCCTCCCGGGCCAGCGACTCGGCGCAAAAAGTGGACCAGTCGCTCCCATAATGGAGCTTAGACCCGGTCTTTACCTGTCCATTGTCACGCACCAGGGCACTGATGTAACTGAAAGCGCCGTTGGACGTAAAGCCCTGCTCCAGGCCAAGGGTGTTGGCAATGTATACTTCAGTATCCCCATAGCCCATCAAAGCATAGGGTACCTTGGCAACCCTTTCGTCTAGTGCAAAGGCAGCCTTCTCCAAATCCAAGCAGAAAGACACTCTTTCCTCTGCGGAGACTGCAGCCAAACTGTCATTGTAGCTGAGAACCTGGGGATAACTCTCTGAACCTGCATAGAATTCGACATCATCACTGGATTCAATGATCTGAGCATTGGCTTTGGCGCCTTGGACCAGGTACTCCACGGCCTCCTCATCCAGCGCCTCAACATAGGCATACCCTACTTTGCCCCCGAAACGGGCTCGAAAACCTATACCCCGCTCCAGGCTTGCTGCATAGTCATCTACTTCTGCTTCAAAAACCCTGATCCGCAAGCGCTGTGATCGGGTGACATAAATCTCCATATCTCCAAGGCCAGCAGCCCTACCTGCGGCAAACACACGCTCTTTGAACTCCTGGAAATTCATTAGTTAGCCCCCTTCCTTCCGCCTACCGTTATCTCCTTCACCCTGATCGTGGGTTGACCCACATCCGCGGGGATGGACCCGCTCACTGAACCGCACATACCCTGGCCTGTGGCAAGGTTGGAGGCAACCATATCAATCTGCTGCAGAATCTCTGACCCTCTGCCGATGAGAGTGGCCCCGCGCACCGGCTCTTCTATCTTACCACCACGCACAATGTAACCTTCACTCACCGCGAAGTTGAACTCACCCGTGGCTGGATTTACCGAGCCTCCTCCCATCCTCTTGGCGTAGAGTGCATATTCCGTGTTGGCAATGATCTCGTCCCGCGTCGAATCACCGGCACAGATAAAGGTGTTGGTCATGCGCGAAGTGGGCGCAAACTTGTAGGACTGACGCCGGGCATTGCCAGTGGGTTCCATCCCCATGCGCCGGGCATTGAGTTTATCGATCATGTACCCTTTTAGAATCCCGTTCTCGATAAGCACGTTCCTTCTGGTCTTAGTACCCTCATCATCGATATTTTGAGAGCCCCAGGCATTGGGAATGCTGCCGTCATCCACGGCAGTCACCAGTTCACTGGCGATTCTCTCCCCCAGCTTGCCGCTGAACTCCGACACGCCCTTGGCCACACTGGTGGCCTCCAAGCTGTGGCCGCAGGCCTCGTGGAAAATGACGCCACCAAACTCGTTGTCGATGATCACAGGATATTTCCCGCTTGGGGCATAGTCGGCGTTTACCATGGTTACCGCGCTGTGGGCGGCATCTCTAGCGATCTCGCCTACATCGATTTTCTCGAAGAGCTCAAAGCCCATATGGCGGCCTGGGCCGCGGAAAGCCGACTGCTTCTCTGCCCCCTTGGTGGCAACAGCGTTGATACCCAGCCGAGTCCTGACTCTACGGTCGTCTACCATCAAGCCCTCTGAGTTGGCGATGAAGACGCTTTGATCCACATCCGTGTACACAATGGCCACTTGGCTGATCTGTTCGTGGAAGCCCGCTGCAGCAGAGTGAGCTTGCTTCATCACCTCGACCTTGTCAAGATGCGTGACCTGCCTGGGCTCTAAGCGCACAGGATTGAACTTTTCCACTGCCAGGCGAGCCAAAACCACTGTCTTCCCAGCTGGAGCACCTGGCAGAGCGGCGGCTGCCTCCCGTGCAGCCTTCATCAGGCTTTCCCTACTTGTGTCATTGGTGTAGGCATAGACACTTCTCAAGCCTTGGAAGATCCGGATGCCCACACCATAATCCCGTCCGCTCACCGCCTCTTCCACAGCACCGTCCAGCATGCGAATCTGGGTGTTAAAGGTATCTTCCATGAAAATCTCGGCAAAATCGCCGCCGGTGGACAGGGCTGCCCAAAGCACGTCTGTAACTACCTGTTCTGATAGCAAGTAAAACCCTCCCGGTTGTGTGATATAATTGTGACGCTAAACCATTTAGGAAAGGATGTCTTTCATGCTGCCAAGTGACATCATCTGGAGACTGCGGGAGCGCCTCACGGAGCTGCAGTCTCTCTGCGAGGAAAGCATCAATGAGCTTCACCCCAAAAAGAACATGGACCTAATCTCCAGCATAGAAGAATGCGAGCGACTCTGCCGGACCCAGCTCAATATCATGAATCGCATCGCCAAGCGATACTAGATCTGGAGGTAGGCTGGGCAGGTAGACCAGGTGTCCCCCACAGCCGCAGTCAGATGCGCCAAAACCGGGGACAGGGAGGCACGCCTCGGGCAGGTGCAGCAGCTTCTGTACAAACCTGCACTCGCCCTCTTTCTCCTCATTAAACAGCAAAACGGCTCCTAAGAGCTCCGCCTCCACCCGCAGATAGTCGATATGCCAGTGCAGCTTTTTGTCCAGCCGCCAATGCCTGGCGATGCGCTGACGCAGGTTGCGCTGGGCACTGCCTGCGTAGGCGTAAACGCCTGGAGGAAACACATAAGTTCCCAGCTTGCCCACGGTGACAGCGGCGGTGTGGGGCAGGTGGAGCCAGAGCACATATACGCCCTTGTTGACCATGGCGCAACTCCTTCCTGCTCAATCTAGTTTAATTCTCGCTTATGCAGGTTTTTCCTTTAGCAACCAGAAATAATACAGTTAAACCAAAGGATAGGAGGGGAATTGGTGGACATAAAGCAAGTGTTTCGCACCTTGAGCGAAGCCTCTGGAGTGTCAGGCTGCGAAGCCGAACTGGCCCAGCATATCCAAGAAGCTTGCCCTTGGGCAGACGAGCTGCGCACAGACAAGCTAGGCAACCTGATCATGCTGAAAAAGGGCCAGAGCCCCGGGCCTCGGCCTAAAGTTATGCTGGCCGCTCATATGGACGAAATCGGTTTGATTGTCACTAAGATCGAAGAAGACGGCTTCCTGCGTTTCAGCACCATTGGAGGTTTTGATCAGCGTGTTTTGCTGGCTCAAGAGGTAGTAGTTCACGGGAAGCAAAAACTCACAGGCGTTATTGGAGCAAAACCGCCCCACATCCAAACCCAGGGAGAACAGAGGAAAGCTGTGAAGATGGAAGATCTCTTCATTGACATAGGCTTGGACAGTGCTGAGCAAGCTGGGCAGGTAGTGCAGGTGGGCGATTTGGTCACCATTAAGCGCGGTGTTTCGGATCTGCAGGGCTCGTTCATGGCTGGCAAAGCCTTCGACGATCGGGCGGGTGTAGCAGCCATCTTGGAGTGCTTCAAGGCGTTATCCACCATCACGCACACAGCCGATGTTTATGGAGTTGCCACGGTTCAGGAAGAGGTGGGCTTACGGGGAGCAGTTACCAGTACCTATGGCATTACCCCAGACATTGGTATTGCCATTGATGTAGGCTTCGGCGATTCTGCTGGCCTGCCCGACACTGGTACCATCAAGCTGTCCCAAGGCCCAGGCATTGGCATTGGACCCCATGTCCATCCCAAGCTGCTTGAGCGCATGGTGGAAACCGCACAGGAATGGAATATCAGCTATTCTCTTGATCCAACCCCCAATCCGGGAGGAACTGATGCCTATGCCATCCAGGTGGCTAGAGCTGGAGCAGCCACGATCTTGCTTTCCATCCCTCTGCGTTACATGCATACTCCAGTAGAGACCCTGGACTACCAGGACATCCAGCGCACAGGGCGCCTCATGGCCTTGTTTATTGCAGGCCTCGATCATGAATTTGTGGAGGGATTGACATGCTTCTAGCCCGATTAACCCAAGCCAACGGCGCACCTGGGCAGGAGGGTGAGGTGCGTGACCTAATCCGCGCTGAAATCGAGCCTTATGTGGATGTACTCAAAATGGATACCTTGGGGAACTTGATTGCCATCAAGAATCCAGACGCCCCTGGCCCCAGGGTTATGCTGGCCGCCCATATGGATGAAGTGGCCCTGATGATCGTGGGAGTGGACAGCAGTGGTTATCTGAAGTTCCGCCCCATTGGGGGTGTCGATCCAAGAGTCTTGGTCGCGAAAACTGTAACGGTTGGTGCGAAGAAGATTCCTGGAGTGATCGGCAGCAAGCCCATCCACCTGCAGAGAGCCGAAGAGCGGGAAAAGGCCTTTGCCATTCAGGAAATGGTGATTGATATTGGGGCCAAGAGCAAAGAGGATGCAGAAAAGCTGGTGAAGATGGGCGAAATCGCGTACTTCACCACCGAGTATGAAGAGATCGGCCAAAACAAAGTGAAAGCTAAAGCCCTGGACGACCGAGTAGGGTGCGCACTGGCCATCCGGTTGCTGAAGGAGGAGGTCTCCTTCCCTCTCATCGCCGCTTTTACGGTTCAAGAAGAAGTAGGTTTGAGGGGTGCAGGAGTAGCCGCTTATCAGGCTGAACCAGATCTCGCACTTATTCTGGAAGGAACCACTGCATCAGACGTGCCTGGGACCGACAAACACAAGCACGCGACCGCAGTTGGGCAGGGTCCAGCCATAACGGTAATGGATCGTACGGTTATCCCCCATCCCCAACTGGTTCAGGAGCTCTTTGCCCTGGCCGAGGAGAAAGGTATCAAAGTCCAGGTTAGGCGCAACACTGCAGGCGGAACGGATGCCGGACAGATCCAGCTGTCCCGTGAAGGAGTCAAGGTGGCCGTGATTGCCGTACCCTGCCGCTACATACATTCACCGGTTTCGGTAATGAGTAAAGACGATTTTGAAGGAGCATACGAGCTCGTAAAAAGCTACCTGGCACGACTGGAAGAAAGGGAGGGATCGCGTTGAAAGAAATCATTGCGCAGTTAACAGAGGCTTTTGGCCCGTCGGGCTATGAAACTGAAGTAACAGACATGATCAAGGGCATGGTGGAAGGATATGCCGATGAAGTTAGAACAGATGTGCTGGGCAACCTCATCGTGGTCAAAAACGGCTCCCCAGAGGGGAAAAAGGTGATGTTCGCCGCCCATACCGATGAAATCGGCGTGGTGGTAACCCATATCGACGATAAGGGCTTCCTGCGGTTCGCTAATATCGGTGGGGTTGGCGTTGCTACCTTAGTGGGCAACAGAGTCCGCTTTGCCAATGGCACCATCGGGGTCATCTATCAAGAAAAGGGGGATTGGAAAGAACTCACCCTTGATAAACTGTACATCGATATTGGGGCTGAAAGCAAAGATGAGGCGTTGACCAAAGTCCGCGTAGGCGAGTTCGGCATTTTCCACCGGGAGTTTGCCGACCTAGGCAACCGCCTGATCGCTAAGAGCATGGATGACCGCATTGGCTGTGCCGTGCTCATCGAAGCCCTCAAGAAGATCGATAAGCCCACCAACACTCTCTATTTCGTGTTCACCACTCAGGAAGAGGTGGGCCTGCGGGGTGCGCGCACCGCAGCCTTTGGTTTAGATCCCGATTTGGGCATCGCCCTCGACGTGACCCTCACCGGTGATATGCCAGAAGCTAGACGAATGGATGTGTCCCTGGGCAAAGGAGCCGCCATTAAGGTCAAGGACTCCTCTCTCATCGCCCATCCCAAAGTAAAAGAACTTCTGGTGCAGCTGTGCGAAACCAACGGCATCCCTTACCAAATGGAAGTTCTCGAGTTTGGCGGTACCGATGCCGGCGCCATTCATCTCACTAAGGCGGGAGTGCCATCTGGAACCATCTCCATTCCCACCCGCTATGTCCACTCACCTTCGGAGATGGTGGACATTAGAGACGTGCAGGCCTGCATAGATCTTGTCGTGGCCGTATCCAACCAGGATCTTACTGGAGTATTCTAGACTAGGTAAGATTCCCAAGGGCTGCCTTACCCGCTGTAAGGCAGCCCTTCTTTCTTTGCATCAAAGCCCCAAATCCCGTCTGCGGTAACCTACCGCTCCGGCAGCCATAAGCACCAGTGACACAGCGAGAACCAGGGCGGCGATCAGGGGTCGGAATGGTTCCGCGGGCATCTGGGGGTTGTAACTAAAGGATGAAAGCTTGGCCGTCCACTCAGGCAGCCCAATTAAGCCTCCAAAGTAGACTGCCACGAAGGAATAGCCCAGATACGCCCAGGCCAGGCCTGTGTACTTGGGCTGCGTCCCCAAACAGAACACAGCCACTGCCACAATACCCAACATTCCTGGGAGCTGGGCCAAACTGGCACCCAGCATTGGCAGGAAGCCATACCCATCTTTCAGTACCGCGTTCACGGCCAACCAGAGCCCCAACCCGGATACCAACATCGCCACGATGGCCACCATGATGCTCAGCTGGACAAAGCTGCGGAGCACTTTTCCGCGACTAACCGGAAGAGCCAATAAGCTCTCCAGCCTCCCACTCTTCTCCTCTCTGCGCAGTCTGAGTACGGTGAGAAGAGCGGGGATCACTGCCATCATGGACATAACTAAAGTGACCATGCCCAGAAACGCCTCGGTTAGGGTATATCCCTGGACGGCTGGCAGCAGGTCCCGCAGAAACTCATTGCCTTCCAAAAACAGCTCCAAATCTCCAAAAACAGATCCGTAGGCGAGCCCGAGGAGAAAGAGAGCACACAGCCAGCCGATAATGGTGGTACGCTGCAGCCGAAATGCGAGGGCCAGTGGGGTGGTGAGCAGCCGTGAGGCACTCTCCCTACCCGGCCGGGAAGGAATCAGTCCAGCTCCCAAATCCCGCTCTCGCCTGAAATAAAAAGCCCCCCACCACAAAACTGCACTCCCCACCAGCATAACGAAGACAGGCCACCAGATATTGCCTACATAAACCTGGGCACGTAGAATCAGCCCCAGGGGAGAAACTAGAGCCAGCCACTCCCTACCCAAGTCACCCAGACCCCTCACTAGGTACATCAAGCCCAATACAGAGAAAGCTAGACCAAGGCTGCCCCGGGAGCTCTCGGCAGCTTGGGCCAACAGGGCTGTCAACCCAGCAAAGAATAGGCCAGTTACACCCAGCAGCAGGCCATAGAGGAGAGAGCTTGTAAAATCGACAGATTCCACTCCTAAGCTGGCCATGGATACTCCGGCAAGCAGTGCCAGGCCGAGATTGCTCAGCAGAGACACCACTAAAAGGGCGCTTAGATTGCTCACGCGTCCGACGGGTAGCGAGAGCAGCAGCTCCTGCCTGCCGTCTTCCTCTGCACTCCTGGTCTGCACATTGACCAAGAGGATGTTCATTGCCGCAGCAGCGAGGGCCGTGAAAAGCAGCATCTCGTGGCCCACCATGGCCCCGATCGTGTAATCGTCCAAACCGTAACCTGGGCCCAGCATAAAAGTCATGGCTGGATTGCGCATCGTTTGAGCCATAGCCTGCCGTTCCACCGCACTGGGATATATCTCGGTATAGGTGAGCACCACCAGAACATTGACTATGATCATGATGCAGCACCACAGCATTACCCGCCAGCGCTCTTGGCGCCAGACAAACCTGCAGAGGGGCAAAACCCCGGTAAACAGGTCCTTCATCTTCCCTCACCTTGCCCTCTGTAGTGGCGAATGAAGAGATCCTCTAGGGTGGGAGGGGAGCTCTCCAACTTGACAATATCGAAAGCGCTTAGATGGGTAATGACCGATCCCAGATACTCTGCCTCCACTGAAAAATGAACGAGGCCATCCCGCTCTACCACGTCCTCCACGCCAGGGAGCTGCTCCAGCCCTGAAAGAGGCCGCTTAGTTTGTACCGCAACATGGGTGCTGGTCAGATGCCTCAGCTCTTCCAAGCTGCCGCTTTCAATGATCACTCCCTCCCTGATTATGCTCACGAAATCGCAGAGCTTTTCCACCTCAGAGAGAATGTGGCTGGAAAGCAGCACACTCCTACCCTGCACCTTAAGCTCTCTCACATAGTCCTGGAATACCTGCTCCATAAGGGGATCCAGACCTGAAGTGGGTTCATCAAGGATGAACAGCTCGGCATCACTGGCAAAAGCAGCAATAAGGGCTACTTTCTGACGGTTCCCCTTGGAATAAGTCCCACACTTCTTGCTGGGGTCCAGGTCAAACCTCTCGATGAGTTCCGCGCGGCGGCGCGGATCCTGCTTTCCCCGCAGCCGTCCAAACAGGTCCAGGGCTTCACCGCCAGTCAAGTTAGGCCACAAGCTGACTTCACCAGGGACATAGGCTGTGCGCCGATGGATGTCCACGGCATCCCTCCAGGCATCCCTGCCGAAGAGGCTTGCCTGGCCCGAGCTAGGTTTCAGCATCCCCAGCAGAATGCGGATGGTGGTAGTTTTCCCCGCTCCATTTGGCCCTATAAAGCCGTGAATCTGGCCACCGCGCACAACCAGGTCCAATCCATTAAGAGCCTGTACAGAGCCGAAGCTCTTCCTCAAGTCTACTGTCTGCACAATCGTCATAGTCCTAACCTCCCTGTAACGAAAAGTGCCCTAGCAATAAGGGCACTGTAGTCAGGCATTTACATCGATCTGGTCCGGCTTACACCAGACTTAAGACTCTCTCCACTTGGTTGGTGATAACGCTATCTACGCGGCACACCTTCATCCGCTCTACGTCTTCTTCTTTGTCTACTGTCCATACATTAACCATCATTCCGTTTTGCTGTGCCGCGGTCACAATCTCAGGAATTACGGTACGATGATAGGGATGCAGCGCAGTAGCGCCGATGCTCTTGGCATAGACCCAGGGATTCACCAGGCCAGCCGAATAAAGAATTGCAGTACGTGCTTGTGGCTTAAGGCTGATCAGGTGCGCCAGAGCATAGTGGTTAAATGATGATATTATGGTGCGTTCCCAGCAATCATACTTATCTAATAGCGGTATGAGCTTCTCATTGAGCTGCTCAAAACCCAACCCGGTCTTAATCTCAATGTTGAGCAGAGTATCCGTGCCCTTAGTCAGATCCAAGACACGCCTCAAAGTAGGGATCTGCTCCCCAGCAAATTCCGGTGAGAACCACGCGCCAGCATCAAAGGCCTTGAGCTCAGACATGGTATATGTACTTACGAGGCCAGTTCCATTAGTGGTGCGATCCAAGGTGTCATCATGGATCACCACTATCTCTCCATCCTTGGTTAAGTGAATATCCAACTCGATGCCATCTGCATCAAATTCCAGGGCCAGTTCAAAGGCTGCCATAGTGTTCTCCGGCGCTTTGGCTGAATATCCCCGATGTGCAAATACGATCACACTCATCATCTCCCGTTTTTTATTGCTTCTAGGTTAATTCTCCCTGTGAAAACCTTTGCGGCTGGACCTGACATAAAGACATGATCACCTGGTTTCCACTCAATGGTTAAGTCTCCTCCTGGTAAGGAAACCTGGACGGGTCCCTGAACAAACCCCTGCTTAATCGCGGTTACCGCTGCGGCACATGCTCCCGTGCCGCAGGCTAGGGTCGGCCCAGCACCCCTCTCCCAGACCCGTACCTTGATCTGGTTCCTGCTCACCACTTGCACAAACTCAATATTGGCTCTGTTGGGCCAAGTTGGATCATGCTCCAGAGTGGGTCCCCACATGGCCAGGTTTATCCCATCAACATCCTCCACGAAGACAGCGGCATGGGGATTGCCCATGGAGACCGGATAACAGATCCATTCCTGTTCGGAAAAGCCAATGCTAACAGGGCCGCCTCCCGCGAACGAGAAGTCTGGTTCCCCCATATCCACTTTGTACAATCCGCCTATAGCCTGGATTTCTTTCGTTCCACCCAAGGTTCGAATCTGCAGTACAGGGCCCTCGACCAGGCCTTTGCTGAGCAGGTAATCAGCCATGCAGCGCACCGCATTGCCGCATATCTCTGCTTCCGAACCATCAGAATTGAAGATGCGCATGGTAAATAGACCAGCTTCCTCAGTGACCAGAACCAGGCCGTCTGCACCTATCCCGAAATGGCGGTGGCAGAGCAGCTTCGCCAACTCTTCTCCTTCAGGCAGGAGAGTTCCTCCTAAGTCTTCCATGAAAATGAAATCATTGCCTAACCCATGGTATTTCGTGAATTTGTGTTCCATACCAGCGTTCCTCCCCATTACAGCAGGTGGAAGGCAACCTTGTCTAGGGCCTCCTCAATATCCTTCAGGTCTTCGTCGTTAACCAAGTGATTGAGATGAATCTGCACTGCCCTGCCCAAAAGCTCCAGGGTAAAAGGACAGCTCTCCGGCGAATAATCCACGGTGCTCTCCGCCGCTAGACTCCAAGGGTAACTCCCGCCCCAGGGATCACGCTTGGCCATGAGAAACTCCCAATTCACATAGACATGCTGATCCTTGGACTCAGCATCGTAGACTTGGAAGGCCTGTATCCCTTCAGCGGTCAAGGCCTGAGCTGCAGCTTTGGCTTTTTCCGCGTTTTCCACATACAAGACCAAGCTCACACCCAAGTCCCGCTCAGTGCCAAACACAGGGGAAAGCTCAATTTTGGGCTGCTTCTTCAAGCGCTCTACCAGCTTCTGCTTGTTGCGACGGGTCTTTTCTAGGAGAGCGGGCATTTTCCCTAACTGCCCCAACGACAGGGCCGCCTGCAGCTCCGTTAGGCGGTAGTTCTGCCCTGGAAAAGCCGGTATGGTGCGTTCCATAAAGCGGAACTGATAACCGGCGCCATCATGGTAGAGCGCAGCTCTCTCCCAGAGTTCCTGGGAATTCGTAACCAGCATTCCGCCTTCGCCCGCGGTAATAACCTTGGACTGTTGGAGGCTGAAACAGCCTAGATGGCCTATGGAACCGAGCATCTTGCCTTGGTAAGTCCCTCCATTGGCCTGTGCCACATCTTCAATCACCATCAAATTGTGCCTGCTGGCAATTGACATAATCTCGTTCATGTCCGCTGAGATGCCCCGCATGTGCACTACAATTACTGCCTTGGTGCGGGGAGTGATTTTGGCCTCCACATCCCGAGGATCCAGGGTCAAGCTGGAGTCCACTTCCGCCAGAACCGGCACCGCCCCTACAATGGCAGCAGCAGCCGCGGTAGCCACCCATGTATAGGCGGGGATGATCACTTCATGCCCTGGGCCTACACCTGCCGCTATCAAAGCACAGATCAAAGCTGAAGTGCCGGAGTTGACGGCCAGCGCGTAATCCGTGCCTAAGAACGCTTTGTACTCCTCTTCCAGGGCACTGGCCTCTGAGGACTCTATGCCGGTAGGCAGATAGCGAAAGATTCGCTTCTTTTCCAGTACCCTCATCACTCTGGCTTTTTCCTCGGCGCCCAGCTCTTCACTGCCCATGTATTTAGATACCCACGGCTTAGTCCGCACGGGTGGGCCTCCGTGAACAGCCAGTTCGTCCACAGTGATCACTCCCATCAAACTGATTCCTATAGTCTTTCTCCTGCTTTGAGATAAATCCTGTCTGAAAATCAAAGAGCCGGATACCCCGGCTCATATTATACTCTATTCTGCCTAGGCTGTCTCTTGTTTCCTAAAGGATCTAACCTGTTCCCAGACAGCTGTTTCCAAAGGCCTGTCGAAGGCTCGAAATCCTGCCAGAGCAAAACCGTGCTCTACGGCCAAGTCCCGCATCAGTTCCAGCTGCTCCAAATTGAGATCCGCTCCGATGCTGGTGTGTTCATATCGCTTTTCTAAGGCCAGCATTATGGTCTCGGACATGCAGGCAAAGGCTGTTCCCTTTTCAAAGCCGAAGTTCCAGCCTAGATCTGGGCTGTTGGGCACGGCGATTACTCCGCCGTCGATGACTAGTACATCCTTGCGCTCCTGCAGCACTCTGGCACTGACGTTACTGGGCCTGGACATATCACAGACCACGGCACCGTGCTTGAGCACCTCCGGCGTAATCAGAGTGTCTAGGCTGCTAGTGGCTACCATGAGCAGGTCTGCTTGGGGCAGATGGGCTGCGCCGTCCACCGTCAGCGTCAAAGGAGCACCCTGGGCCAGAAGGTCCCGGACATAGTCAACCCATGTGCCCAGGGAGGCATCCGCGGGCGGTACATCCTTGAGCTGGGCGGCAAAATGCCCCAGACTGCCTGGTGTAAAACTGCGGCCAGAACGGCTGAGACTGCGCAGATGCTGGATGATCTCCACCGCCACCTTAAGCATGCGGTACTCGCTCTTTTCTGGCCGAGCAGGGTTGCCCACCAAAATCAAGGAATGCACCTGCTCAGAGAGGAGGATTGATGAGGCCTTACCAATGGCTCCGCCGGCTCCCACCACTGCACCGGTCACCGTGTTCAGGTTTACTCCAATGCGCTCTGCTGCTGTCACCAAGGCCTCCACCCCAGAAACAACAGTGTAGCTGTTGCCAGTGGTCAACGCCACATCCACATAGGGCAGGAGCTGTCTTCCCCCCATGGTTACCACTGAAGTGTATGCGCCTAGGCCCACGATCTTGGCCCCTCGTTCCACGGCCAGATCGATAGCGGCTAGAATTTCAGCTCGCGCCTGTTCCCTATCCATGGCCAGGAGCTGAGCAGCAGTCTTGGGTACACAGATAAAATCTCCGTAAGCGCTTCTTCCCCGCTTATCGACAATGCGGGTAGTGCTCACCACGAAGGGTTCCACCAGATCATTCCAGCGCGAGCTCAAGTCCTCCAACTGCTCTTCAGAAAGCGCCGCCAAGCTTTCGTCAAACTCCGTGTAGTTGCCCAGATCCACAGGATGAACCAGGAAGGCAAAGCGTCCATCGTCACTCTGAGGTTCCACCTTGAAAACCTCCACCGGCTGCGGAGAGGCCTTCTCCAGTTCTGGCTGCTGATAGCTTACCAGGTGTCCCAGAAAAGCCGCGGTGTTCCTCAAGGCCAGGTTATGCACCGTCCTCTCCACCGCCTCCACCACCCGCTCGATTTCGGCATCTCCGATGGTCAGAGGCGGCTCAATACGGATTACGCTGGCCCCGTTTAGCGTTGGTGCCACCCGCACCTTCTCTACGTTCAGCAGATAGGATGCCACCATGGGGGTGAGCAGTTCTTGTTCCGCCATCACACCCAATAGGCTGTGAGGATAAGGAGTGCGGGAGTTGGCAAACTCAATGCCCAACATTAGGCCCCGTCCTCGAATGGCCTTCACTACCTGGGGATATTTCCGAGCTACCTCTTCCAGGCCAGCCTTTAGCTTAGCTCCCTTTTCCTGCACGGCCTGGAGTAAGGCGCCTCCGTCCTTAGTGAGCTGTTCCAGGACAGCAAGTCCCGCCCTGGCACCCAAGGTGTTTCCTGCAAAAGTCGAGGAGTGTTTGTGCCCGAAGTCTTCCGTGTAGACATCCTCAGTGCACAAAGCGGCACCAATGGGTATCAGACCGCCACCGAGGGCTTTGGCCACCACCATTACATCAGGGGTGACTCCTTCCTGTTCGCAGGCGAACATAGTCCCGGTGCGCCCCAGACCCGTTTGGATTTCATCGAATATTGTCAGTACGCCATATTTTGAGCACAGCTCCTGCACCTTACGCAGATAACCCGCGGGAGGCTCCACGATACCTCCTTCACCCTGGATGGGCTCCACGATAAAGGCGGCAGTGTCATGGGCGTACTCCTTTAAGTACTCTTCTAGGGCAGTTGGATCTCCATAGGGAATATAACGAAAACCCTCAACAGGGGCACGAAAGACCTTTTGATAGTTTTCATTTCCAGTTGCCGATAGCGCCCCTAAAGTTTTGCCGTGGAAGCTGTTTCTAGTGGACAAAATGGCAGGTTTTCCAGTCTTGGCCCGCACCAACTTGAAGGCCGCTTCCACAGCCTCAGCGCCGCTGTTGGCAAAGGTAACATACTGCAGGCCAGGCGGTGCCACCGCAATCAAACGGGCGGCCAGCTCGCCAGCTGCCTCTAAGAGGGAAGGCTGGATAAAACTAGGCTCCTGTCTGGACTCGATCCCATGCAGGGCCTGCCAAATCTCGGGAGGATTGTAGCCAAAGGGCAGAGCTCCGTAAGCGGCAATGCAGTCTAAGTATTGGTCACCCTCGTGATCATATAAATAGACGCCCTGGCCTCGTTGAAAGCGCTTACCTAACCCAATCTCTGTGATCAGTTTACCGAGATGTGGATTCACGAATTCTATGTATGGATGCATCCTTGTACCTCCCCATGGTATTGAGCACACTTTGTGCACAGTCTTAATTATAACAACTCTTGGCAGGGATTTCAATGAAAAAGATTAAACATAAGGTACGAGGGGTTTACTCACAGTGGCCGGGAGGTTGCATGATGAAGAGAAGTCTGCTGGTTGTTCTGCTCGTCCTCTTACTCTGGGGAACGGCACAAGCTGGAATCAATGTCTTTTATGTGCCTGAAAGCGGTTTTCTAAGGGTATCTGGGGAGATGGTGATCGAACCTGAGGCGGCATCGCTATCTTTCCTGATCTTCCCCACCGCCCACTTGACGGAGTTTTGGGCCGATCACTTGATGGAATATAGAGTAGAGCGGCATCCCCACGGTACCACCGTCATCCTGGCGGTGCGGCAGCTGGGTCCCCAAACCATCAGCTTCTCCTATGAAGGGCTCATCGAACCAAAGCAGCAGGAAGCAGTCCTTGGGCGTGACCAGCTCTGGCTTCCAGAGTTCACCATCCCAGCACAAGACTGGGACGTGGCAGTTCAGCTGCCCCTAGGCTGGGAGGTTGCCGAAGGAGAGGTACGGGAAACAAGTACCGAAGGCTCATTCAGTCTAGTTCTGCTCCAGCCCTCCTCGTCATATCCCAACCTCAAGCTGGTAAATTACTCCTTTAAGCCCGCAGAGGAACCCGAGGATCCAGAAGAAGCACTGGTCGAAGAATCGGAAGAGTGGTTAGCGCCTGTTGAGACGGCGGACCTAGCTGAGCTAGGAGAAGAGCCGGCTTCTCTAGAGGAAGCCGAGCAGGGCGAGCCAGAAGAACAGCCCAGGGATCCCTTTGCGGCAAGGGTTCAGATTCAGATCAACAGGTTTACCAGAGCCTTGGGCCTGCGGAGCCAAGCCGAGCTTGCAGAACTCCTCAGCCCAGCCTTACAAGAAGAAGGGCTGGCTCACTATCTAGCCAGCCTGCCCCCTTACTACGGTAGAGTCATCGCCGAAATCGTCGCAATGCCTGAAGACCCATACCAGGACTATACTGTTGTCTTCTCCACCGAACGGGGAGATAGGTACCTAGCCTCCATGGCGTGGAGGGAAGAGGCGGGTTCCCTGCAGCTTCACCAGTTCCGCCTTACTCCCTATGAGCCGACAGTGCCCAAGGAAGTGGCTGACTCCTGTGAACTCTTCCTGCAGGAGCTCCAGGCAGCTCTGCAAATGGAGGACCAAGGGAAGATCAGCTCCCTCCTGGCACCCGATCTGCAGCAGGATGCGGAAGAAATCCTGCACCTGCTGTTCAGCCTGGACAGCAGCGAGCCTTGGACCATTGAACATGTCACCCTGGAGCCGTTCTCAATCACAGTGCTCACACCACCACTTGATGGTGCGAAGTTCCTGCTCAAACTGGATTTGACTCCCGGCCAGTACCACTGGCTGCTTTTAGGCGTTCAGGTTGTTCCCCTTAGCTGAAGGCTCCACAGTCCATCTGTTCACGAAGAAGGCCACCACATAGGCCAGGAGCAGTCGGGGCAGCAGCAGGAGCAGCGGCGATGCACCCAGGACAGAGAAGAGAATGGTGTCTTCAATTAAGGCATGGGAAATGGCCATAAAGGTGCCGATAACCTTGGCTTCCTTGGCTGTTACCCTGCCGGTGCGCACATGATTGATAATTAAGCCGGAGCCATAGGTAAGGCCAAACACCATAGCCACAACCACGGGAAAGGCACCTTCTTCACTTACGCCGATTCCCGCAAAAGGCTTGGCAAAATAGCGGTTAAGCTTGCGCAGCCAGCCGTTGCTCTGCACTATCTCCAGCACAATCATTAAGGGAACCACAATCAGAGCAATGTTCCATACTCCCTTTAACCCTTGGATAAGTCCTTCCCACAGCACATTCACGGCAGCACCACCCCCAGCACTAAGCCTACTGCCACAGAGCAGGCGAGACGGACCAAGAAAATGTAGCTTAAGGGGCTGCCTGCTTTCTTGCTGATGGGCAGTTCCACCAAGAGGGAATGGCAGAACATGAGCATCACTGCACAGATGGTGATTTCCCTGACGCTGAGGGTGAGGGCCATGATGCTCCCAGCGGCGGCATAGAGGTTGACGAAAAGGCCGCTGAACAGAACCACAGCTGCCTCGCCTGAAAGGCCAAACCACTTCATATAGGGGGCTGACCACGCTGTGATCGTGTCTAGGAGTCCGCTGGCACGAAAAACAGCCACCACTACTGCGGTGGGTACTACTACCTTGGCTAACTCCCAAGTTGTCTCTAAGCCTGCTTTAGCCCCCCTTTGAATCATCTTTCCTGTCACTTCAAACATTCTGGGTGACTCCTTCCCCCTAGCCCTTTCCAAACCGCGAGCATTGCTTCAGGTATGGGGCATGTTATGACGTGTTCCTGCTTTGATCTGGGGTGAACAAACCTCAATTTCCAGGAATGGAGAGCCTGGCCAGTCAAACCTGGTACTGCCTCGCTGTAGAGCGGATCGCCCACTACTGGATGGCCAATATGGGCAAAATGCACCCGAATCTGATGGGTGCGGCCACTCTCTAAACAGACGCGTACAAGGCTGGCCTCCTCCCCGCCCTTGACAACACTGTACACTGTCTTAGCTGCTTTCCCTTGAGGATCGGCAGCGCGCTTCACACCGTGGGTTAGATCGCGGCCGATGGGCAGGGTAATCACCCCTTCGCACTCTGCCGGGCATCCTTGGACAATGGCCAGGTACTCCCTGACCAGCTCACGGCGGCTCAACTGCTCCAAAAGCCCGTGCAGAGTATAGGGCTCCTTCGCTACCAGAATTAGACCCGAGGTGTCCCTATCTAGACGATGCACTAAACGTACTTTCGTATCGAGGCCGAGCACCAACCAGTGATGGGCAATCGCGTTGGCGAGAGTCCCTTCTTGATACCTTCCCGCCGGGTGCACAGACATGCCAGGCGGCTTATTCACTACCAAGAGGTACTCATCTTCAAACACGATATTCAGGGGCAGATCCTCAGGTTCCATCGTGGTCTTCTCGTCATGGAAAACGATTTGAATCTTATCTCCCGCCTGGACCCGCCTGGTCAGATAGTCGCGCTTCCCGTTGAGGTAGATCCCTCCACCTCTTTTCATCCTCCTCAAGAGGCCGCGGCTTAATCCCAGCCTTCCATAAACGATATCCTTCACCATCAAGCCTTCCTCACCGTTGTCCACGATCGTGGTGAGCACATGGGGGTGATCTAGCATGCCCTCCCTCCTGCCCTGCGCAACTTCTGCACAATCAGGACCACCGCGAAAAACATGGTGGCCACTAACACCACTGTTGCTCCTGGAGGAGCACCGAAGAAGTAGGAAATGTACAGACCGATCAAAGAGGAAGCTAACCCAACTAGGGAAGACAGGAATATCTGCGGTTTCAGCCGCCTGGTCAACAGCCCTGCTGTAGCAGCGGGAGTGATCAAGAGGGCAACCACCAGCACCACCCCTACAGCTTGGATGGAAATGACGATGGCAACTGCAATTAAGGCCAGAAGAAGGCTTTGGAAGACTGCTACTGGAAACCCCGCAGCCTCAGCACCCACAGGATCAAAGGAGATCAAGACAAAATGGGAAAAGAAAACGCCCAAAACCCCTAAGAGCACCAGGGCAAAGACGGCGATGAGGGCTATCTCCTCAGCTTGGATGGCCAGTACGGAACCGAGGAGCAGGCTGTTCAAATCCCCCACAAAGCCTGGGCTGGAAGCCAGCAGCACGATACCCAAGGCGAAGACCCCGGTGAAAAGGATAGCCAGGGCGGTATCATTTCTCACGTTGGAGACTCTGGTTAGAAACACAACGCCTAAAGCGGTTAGCAGGGCAAAGACCAGCGCGCCTAAGTGAATTGAAACACCCAGCAGCAGGCCGATGGCAATACCGGTAAAAGCAGTGTGGGCAATGGCATCGCCCATAAAGGCCAAGCCCTTAAGTACAACAAATGTACCAATGGCTGCTGCCACAACCGCCACCAGGCCAACACCGACAAAGGCCCGCACCATAAACCCATATTGAAAAGGCTCAAATAGAAGATTAAGACTCATGAACGATGACCTCCCCCGCTGATCCCACTTTGGGAAAATGCCTGGCGAACAGCTTCACCATCGTCTCCTCCGTCAACACCTGCGCGGGATCGCCCACGGCAAAAACCCGTCTGTTCAGTGCCAGCACCTGATCAAAACACTCGGTGAGGCAGTCCAGATCGTGGGTGGCCGCGATAATGGTTTTGCCAGCATCTCTAAGCGAGACCAACAGGTCTGCCAACTCATGCTGAGCCTTGGCGTCTAGGCCCGCAGCGGGCTCATCCAGCAGGATCAGATCCGCCTCCTGCACCAGGGCCCTGGCCAGGAAAACTCTCTGGCGCTGCCCGCCGCTGAGAGATCCGATCTGCACCTCCTCCAGATTATCCAGACCGAAAAACCTGAGGGCTTCCCGACTGGCAGCATAGTCTTCACGGCGCAGACGGCCCCGCCATCCCAACCTGACCAGCCGCCCCTGCAGCACAACCTCTAGGACAGAAATGGGAAAGGCCCAATCCACCTCTTCTCTCTGGGGCAGATAGGCTACCCTTCTCCGCCCTTCCCGGGGGGTCTGGCCAAAAAGCGCTAGGGCCTGATAACTGAAGGGCTGAAGCAGTCCCACTGCCGTCTTCAGTAGGGTGGACTTGCCGCCACCATTGGGCCCGATCACAGCAGCTAAGGTACCTCGGGGCACCTGCCAGGATACGCCCTCAAGCACAACCTGGTCCTGATATCCCGAGCTGAGATTTTGAATGTCCAGTGCCAGCTCTGCCGTCATTATCTCAAAGCCTCCAATAACACCTGCAGATTGTACTCCATCATTTCCACATACGTAGACACCTCAGAAGTCAAGCTGTCGCTGTACAAGACGTATACCTGGGCACCAACTTCTCGGGCCAGGGCCTGCACATAACGGGTGCCGCTGGTGAGCTGCGGTTCAGTAAAAACCACGGGCTTGGATAGGTTTCTCAGCAGTTCCACCAGACGCCCCAAATCCCGGGGACTGGGTTCGGCCTCAGGATTCTCTACCAAGAACTCCGCCACCTCAAATCCGTAGCGCTCCGCCAGGTAACTGAAAGCGTTGTGATAGGTGACCAGCACGCGGTTCTTTGGGGAAATCTCCGCCAGGAGCTCAAGCATTTTTTGATCCAGGGCTTCCAGCTCCTGAAGGTAAACCTTGGACCGCCCAGTAAAATACTGGCTGTGTTCTGGGGAGAGTTCTGCCAAAGCCGCGGTAATCTTCTCGACGTAGGCAATGGCATTGGGCACACTCAGCCATAAATGGGGATCAGACTCATGGCCGTGTTGGTGGCCTTGGTGGTCATGATCCTGCTCAAAAACAGACAAACCCTCTGAGGCAAGGACAATGGGCACACCTGGCCGGGCAGCGTTCTGTACCAGGGGAAGCAGCCAATCATCGAAACCTGCTCCATTGGCCACCACTAAATCTGCCTTAGCCACCAAGCTTGCCTCCCTGGGAGAGGGTTCCCAAGTATGGGGATCCGCACCTGCGGGAACCAAGGAGTTCACTACTACCTGCTCGCCCCCTACTTGGCTGACGAAATCGTGGAGAATGGAAAACGTGGTAACCACTTGGATCTGCGCCGCATGGAGGACAGGTGGGTTTACACCCAGAATTCCCAAGATCAGGACCAGCAGCAAAAAACTCAATACTCTCTTTCTCAAGTTATCACCTACTCATCTACAAGAAAGCCTACCTTTCTGGCAGGCTGCTCCTGAGCACTTGGCCTTCAGCTTTTAGCTCACACACTCCTAGGGCCGCAGGCAGCAGGCAGGACTGGCCCACAGTCAGCTCTGTAACATTCCCTCGCCAGGCTACCTCTGCCCTCCCCTCCACTGCAGTCAGGATTTGAAAACCGCTCCGCAGATCCAAGGCGGCACTCTGGGGTTTGTCCAGCACCTGGAAGCTAAAAAAACGGGTACAGCGGGACAGCTGATAGTCAAAATCTGCTGCCTGGGGCGAAAAATCGATCACGTCTAAGGCTTGCTGGACATGGAGATCGCGGCCCTTGCCTTGCTGATCGACGCGATCCCAATCGTAAACTCGGTAGGTGGTATCAGAATTCTGCTGGATTTCTGCTACCACACAACCCGCGCCCAAAGCGTGTACTAACCCTGCAGAAACGGGGTAGATCTGGCCGGCCTGCACAGGAACCTTGTTCAAACAGGCCAAAATCTCCTGGCCGCCGGCCTCGATGGCCTGAGCGAACTGCTCCTTGGTCACCCCGCTCCGCAGGCCCCAGACAATCCAGGCCCCAGGCTCGCTGTGCACGATGTACCACAGCTCGGTCTTGCCCCAGGCCTCCCCACCATGTTCCCTTGCATAGGCATCGTCGGGGTGAACCTGAACAGAAAGGTCATCATTGGCGTCAATCAGCTTCAACAGCAGGGGGAATTTGCCGGAAGCTGGTATCCTTCCTGGCCCTAACAGCTCTTCACCATATTCCTCAACTAATTGCGACAAATTTCTACCAGCTAGGGGGCCCCGGTCCACAACACTGGTTCCGTGGGGATGGGCTGCCACATCCCAACTCTCCCCAATCAGGCCAGAGGGGAGAGTCCGCCCCAGAATTCTCTCCAACTGCCGCCCACCCCAAATCTTCTCTTTGTAGATGGGGTGGAAGGTCAATGGGTACAGTTCATGCTTCATGTAATTCCTCCTACTTCAGCCGCTCTTCCAGCACCTTCTGTTCTGCCTCAAAACCCGGCTTTCCTAAAAGGGCGAACATGTTTCGCTTGTATGTCTCTACCCCAGGTTGGTTAAAGGGATTTACGCCCAACAGGTAACCGCTGATAGCGCATGCTTTTTCAAAGAAGTACAGTAGAGATCCGAAGTAGAAGGCGTCAAGCTTCGGCACCTCCACAATCAGATTGGGCACTCCACCGTCCGTGTGAGCCAAGATGGTCCCCTGAAAAGCCTTACTGTTCACCTGGCTCAGGCTTCGGCCTGCCAGGTAATTGAGGCCATCCCTGTCCTGGGGGTCGCCAGGCACCACTAGGTCTTTGCCGGACTCTTCAAACCAGAGCGTGGTTGCGAAGATATGGCGTGCTCCATCCTGCATGTACTGCCCCAGGGAATGCAGGTCAGTGGTGAAACTGACGCTGGCAGGAAAGATTCCCTTGTGTTCTTTGCCTTCGCTCTCGCCAAAGAGCTGTTTCCACCATTCGGCAAAGTACTGCAGCGATGGCTCATAGTTCACCAGCACCTCTGTTTGCTTACCTTGTCGGTACAGGAGATTGCGCAGAGCAGCATACTGGTAAGCTGCGTTGGCACCTAGTTCTGGAGTGCTGAACCAGCCGTAAGCAGCGGCAGCACCGTGAAGCAGGGATTCTACATCGATGCCCGCCACCGCAATGGGCAAAAGCCCCACTGCGGTTAGAACGGAAAACCTTCCGCCTACATCATCTGGGATAACGAAACTGGTATAGCCCTCCGCATCTGCCATCTGCTTTAAAGCCCCTTGAGAGGCATCAGTGGTCGCGTAAATGCGTTTCCTCGCCCCTTCCACCCCATATCTCTTCTCCAGCAGGTCCCGGAAGATGCGAAAAGCGATAGCTGGCTCTGTGGTTGTGCCAGACTTGGAGATGACATTCACTGAGAAGTCCCGATCCGCAATCAGTTCAATTAAGTCGCACAGGTACTTATCACTCACCGCATGGCCGGCGAAGAAGACTTGAGGCGTCTTCCTGGCACCAGTGCTGAGCAAGTTGTAAAATGAATGGGATAGCGCTTCAATCACAGCCCGGGCTCCTAAGTAAGAGCCACCGATCCCGATAACGATCAGCACCTCAGAATCAGCCTGGATTCTCTCCGCCGCTTCTTTGATCCTGGCTAATTCAGCTGCATCGAAGCTGATTGGGAGATCCAGCCAGCCTAGGAAATCGCTGCCTGCACCTGTCCCCTCATGCAGCTTGCTGTGGGCCTGCGCTACCTCTTGGGCAACGGCCGACAGATCGTCTGGGTCCAAAAATGACTCGGCATATCTATAGTTCAGAGTAAGCTCTCTCACGTGCTTTCATCCCTTTCTTAGATTCCTTTCATGAATACGACACCGCAGTTCTGTCACCTTCCCAACAATACCACTTTGTGGTAGACTAAAGACGAGGTGAAAACAGTGGATGTAGCGTTTATTGCAGCTATGGAAGAAGAACTGACGGCCCTAAAGCAGTGCCTGACACCCCGTGAAGAAACGGCGGCTTTCTTAGGCGATCTCCCGGTTTTTGCAGGCAGTCTGCAGGGCTATGACGTAGTAGTTGTCCAGTGTGGGATTGGCAAGGTTAATGCCGCCTTGGCCACCCAGTACACCATCGATCGCTTCCAACCTAAGAAGATCATCACCGCTGGGGTAGCTGGAGCGCTCAGTCCTAAACTGCGCATTGGTGATGTGGTTGTGGGCACCGGAGCCCAGCAGCATGACTTTGACGCCAGCCGTTTCGGTTATGCCAGGGGGGTTATCCCAAGGCTGGCCACCAGTTTGTTCCTCCCAGACTCGCGCCTCGTAGAACTCGCCACAGCCGCGGCCCAGGAGGAGCTGGGTGTCAACCGGGTCCATCAAGGACTGGTGGTATCTGGAGACGTCTTTGTGGCCTCCATGGAGGAAAAACAGGAGATCCTGGAGTTCTTTCCCGGGGCAATGTGTGCGGATATGGAAGCCGCTGCCATCGCCCAAGTGGCTGCCGTTAACCGCGTACCCCACCTGATTTTGCAGGCCATGTCCGACCAAGCTGATCATAACGCAACTCATGGATATAGACAATCCCTCTCCGAGGTCCTGGCTGATCTCCACTTAGTGGTGGCAAGGCTGGTGAAACTGCTCAAGGGCTAGTCTCCGATTGCTCACCTGACGCCCATTCCCAGTAGTTTAAGATCCCCTGGCAGAGGGCACGGGCCACAGCGGTGCGGAACTGGGGATCGCCCAACTTCGCTAAATCAGTGGGATTGGACATAAAGCCGATCTCCACCAAAACCACGGGAGGCCTAGCTTTAAGCAGCAGCAGAGTGCTGCGGGGTATTGGTGCCGCCTCGTTGAGCACCTGTACCTTCTCCAGCTCCTCCAGAACCAGTTGGGCATAGATTTGGCCCGCATAACGGTCTTTCATGTAAAACACGATGGCACCCGACTCGCCAGCATCCTTGGCAGCATTGGCGTGCACACTCATCCCCAGGTGCGCCTGGTTCATAAGCTTGAAGCGGCCCAGCAGATCCCTGCGGTGGCGCGTACCTTCGCTGACCAGATGGCTCACATCGCGATCCGTATCTCGGGTGAGGCCTACTCTAAGGCCTTCGGCTTCCAGCAGCTCAGCCATCTGCAGAACAATATCCAGGACATAGTGTTTCTCATAGATGTCCCCTGCTCCCACCGCACCTGAATCAATGCCGCCGTGGCCTGGATCCAGCATGATGTCGTAGATTACTTCCTGGTGAACCAGGCTGAGTGCGTACAGTCCGAAGGGATAGTGGTGGTACATGGACAGCAAAACGACAATGCCCAGGGCAGCCAGGAGAAACCACACCGAGTTTCTGGGGATGACAAGTATGTACAAACGGGACATGCCTTAGGCCCCCTTTCCTTCCCATGTATATTCAGGGATGGGTTGGCCTAAGCAGAAGATAAAAAACTCGAAAGGGAGGAACAACAATGCGAAGAGTAGTGTGTTTGGCGCTGATCCTTGTTCTTCTGGCCAGTAGTTTAGCTTTTGCTGCCCAGCTTCCCGAAACCGTCTTAACAAATGCTGCTGCAGTGCTGAAAGATATGACCCAACAGCCAGACTCCGAACAGCTGAAGAGCATCCTCAAAGACGCCCACGGCATAGCCATCTTCCCCTCAGTAATCAAGGCAGGATTAGGCATCGGAGGGCGGTATGGTGAAGGGGTGGTTCTGCGGCGCGACACCTCCACAGGCACATGGTATGGCCCCTACTTCGTGGAAATGAAAGGACTGTCTTACGGCCTGCAAGCTGGGATTCAAAGCACTGCCCTGGTCCTGGTAGTGGCCACGGAAGAAGGCATCAGAAGCCTGGAGGATGGCCGCATCACCTTAGGTGGCAATGTATCGCTAGCAGCGGGCCCTGTAGGCCGATCCGCTGAAGCCAGCATGGACGTTCAACTCAAAGCCGCCATGTACAGCTATTCCATGAGCAAGGGTGTCTTTGCCGGTGCATCTTTTGAAGGCGCAACCATCAGCAACAATGCCAGCACCAACAAACTGTACTGGGAAGAAACCTTGACTCCTGAGGAAATGCTGGACAAGAAAGCTAAAGGCACAGCCATTCAGGAACTACTGGACGAATTGACCAGCATCATCGAAAACAGTGAAGACAGGTGATTTCGTGAACGACGTGAAAGTGGAGAGCTTCTCCCTCGATCATACCACAGTAAGTGCACCCCATGTACGCCAGGCGGAGATCTTTCACACCCCCAAGGGTGATGTGATCACCAAGTATGACCTGCGCTTTACCCAGCCCAATCAAGACATCATGCCCACAGGGGCAGTCCATGCCTTGGAACATCTTCTGGCAGGATTCCTCAGAGAGGAGCTGGATGGGATAATCGACCTTTCTCCCATGGGCTGCCGCACCGGCTTCTACCTGATCAGGCTGGGCCAAGCCAGTGAACAGGAGGTAGCACAAGCACTAGTGAGGGCCCTGGATAGAGTTCTGGGAGCGAAAGATGTTCCGGCACGCAGTCCTGTGCAGTGCGGGAACTATCGGGATCTCTCTCTGTTTGGCGCCCAGGAGTACGCCAAGACAGTGAGGGGAAAATTGAGTGAGAAGTATCCTCTTAGCTGAAGCGATTTCCGGCAAAAACTACGGGAACCCAGGCTGTCCGCCTAGGTTCCCGTTCTTTTTTCTATTTATCCTGCATTTTTGCCCAAGTATCTCTCAAGGGTACGGTGCGGTTGAACACCAGTTTCTCTGGAGAGGAATCCACATCCACGCAGTAATAACCCTGCCGCTCAAACTGGAACCGATCCCCAGGCTGAACATCCTTCATGTTCAGCTCCACTCTGGCGTCTGTTAAGATCTCCAGAGAGTTGGGATTGAGGTTCTCTTCCAGTTCACCTTCGTTGGGATCCTCCTTGTTGAACAGGTGATCGTAGAGGCGGATCTCAGCTGGTAGAGAATGGTCGGCTGCTACCCAATGCAGGGTCGCCTTCACCTTGCGTCCATCAGGTGCCGACCCCCCCTTGGTCTCCGGATCGTAAGTAGCCCGAATCTCCACCACATTACCCTCATCGTCATAGACCACATCGGTGCAGGTAATGAAGTAGGCAAATCTGAGACGCACTTCCCTGCCTGGAGCCAGCCTGAAGAACTTTTTGGGAGGATCGAGCATAAAGTCATCCTGCTCGATGAAGATCTCCCTGGCAAAGGGGATCAGCCGGGTGCCTGCCTCAGGGTCTTGGGGGTTGTTCATTGCTTCTAGATACTCCACTTGGCCTTCGGGGTAGTTTTCAATAACCACCTTAAGGGGCCGGAGAACTGCCATGGTGCGGGGAGAAGTCCTGTTCAAATCTTCGCGGAGGCAGTGCTCCAGCAGGGCAACATCCACCACGCTGTTGGCTTTGGCCACGCCAATGCGGTCGCAGAAGTCCCGAATCGCTTCTGGAGTATAGCCCCTGCGCCTGAGCCCAGCGATGGTGGGCATGCGGGGATCGTCCCAGCCGCTTACCACACCGCTTTCCACTAGCCTCAACAGCTTGCGTTTGCTCATCACTGTGTAGGAAAGGTTTAAACGGGCAAACTCTATCTGCCGGGGATGGGGATCGGGAAATACCTGTTCCAGAATCCATTCGTACAAAGGCCTGTTGTTCTCGAACTCCAGTGTGCAAATCGAGTGGGTGATGCCCTCAATGGCATCTGACAGGCAGTGGGTAAAATCGTACATGGGATAGATACACCACTTATCCCCTGTGCGGTGATGGGATACCTTGCGGATGCGATACAGGACTGGGTCGCGCATCACCACATTAGGCGAAGCCATGTCGATTTTCGCCCGGAGTACATGGCTGCCCTCTTCGAACTCCCCGTTCTTCATTCTCTCAAACAGATCCAGATTCTCCTCAACCGAACGGTTGCGGTAGGGGCTGTCCTTTCCGGGTTCAGTCAGTGTGCCGCGGTATTCGCGGATCTGTTCTGCAGTGAGCTCACAGACGTATGCCTTGCCCTGCTTGATGAGCTCAACTGCAAAGCCATAAAGTTGGTCAAAATAATCGGAGGCAAAATACAGATGCTCGCCCCAGTCGAAACCCAGCCAGCGCACATCGTTTTGAATGCTCTCGATATACTCAACCTCTTCTTTTTCAGGATTGGTATCATCAAAGCGCAGATGGCAGGTCCCGTTATAGTCCTTGGCTAAGCCGAAGTTTAGGCAGATCGACTTGGCATGCCCGATATGCAGGTAGCCATTGGGTTCTGGGGGAAACCTGGTAATTATCTTCTTATGCTTGCCTGAAGCCAGATCCTCATCTATGATATTGCGGATAAAATTGCTTGGCGTATTTACATTGACATCCATCGGCATATCCTCTCCTATAACTTTCCTCCTATTCACTGTAGCACAACCACACTCACTGTCAAGTTTATCCGGCGTGAAGGGGTCTACCGCCCAAGTGACTCACACAGCGGCGGGCTATCTCATTCCCCGTTTGGGCGCTGGCCACCAAGCCTGCACCCTGGAAAAACTCGTGGAGGAACCCAGCGCAAAAAGCATCCCCTGCCCCTGTGGTATCCAGCGCCTGGGCCTTCTGCCCAGGGACCGCCTCAACTGCCTCTCCTTCGCCACAAATGCAGCCCTGGGAACCCAGGGTCAAGACGACGCGGGGATAGTACTGAAGGAGCTGCCGTACCACGTTCTCTGGCTCCAATTGACCGCTGAGGACACGGCCTTCATCCAAGTTAGGGAAGACCAAAGCTGCTCCCTGAGTGAACTCTAGGAACCGCTCCACCCCAAAATCCTCCAATAGAGCATAGGACGAAGGGTCCACCGAAAAGGGAATGCCCAGTTCCCGGGCTTTACCCAGTACAGCGGCGGTGGAAGCGGCCAGGCTCTCGGAGCCAAAAAAGGAGTACCCCGTTATATGGAGATGCTGCAGCCCTGCAAAAAACTGATCAGGCAGATCCTCCGCTCGAAACAGGAGGTTGGCCCCCCGGGACGTTACCATGGTCCTCTCCCCCTCTGTATCGAGGAAAACCAGGATCATCCCCGTTGGGCTGTCTTTCTCTGCCAGATAAAGCTCCACACCTAGACGTTCCAATTCAGCTGCTAAGTTCCTGCCCACCTCATCTCGGCCGATCGCACCTGCAAACCGGACTGGAGTGCCCAGACTGCCCAGCCAAGCCGCGACATTGGCTGCTGAGCCTCCACCTCGGCAGGAGATGTCCCCGGTTACATCGCTGCGCGGCTGCAGGGGACCGTGGGTGGCGGCTGCGATATCCAGGGTAAGATCTCCGAAAACTCCAATCATAGCATGTCTTCCCGGCAGTAGGCTTGCGCCAACGCCGCCCCTAACTTGAGGTTGTTCTTGACCAAGGCAATATTGGCCTGAACTGTCTCACCCTGGCTGATTTGGTGCAGGCGGCTTAGGATAAAGGGGGTAACGTCCTTCCCCATAATCCCCTGCTCCTCGCACTCCTTCAAAATCTGATCCAGCCAGGCGTTAAAACGCTCTGTATCCAGTTCATCTTCTTCAGGAATAGGTGTGGCCACCACCATTCCCCCCGGGATGCCCAGCTGCTCTTTAGCCTTGAAGGCGCGCACGATGCGAGCAGGGTCATCCACTCGGTAATCTACCTTGAGGCCGCTGTCCCGCAGATAGAAGGCTGGAAAACTGTCGGTCTGATAACCCACAACGCTTGTCCCCTGGCTCTCGAGAACCTCCAAGGTCTTGGGCAGATCCAGCACAGATTTTGCTCCCGCACAGACAACCATGACATTGTAGGTTGCCAGGGCTTTCAAGTCTGCAGACACATCAAAGGTCTGCTCAGCCGCGCGGTGCACTCCACCAATGCCGCCAGTCACGAACACCTTGATCCCTGCCCAGTGGGCGATCTGCATGGTGGATGCCACCGTGGTGGCCCCATCCAGGCCCAAGGCCAAAAGGATTGGCACATCCCGTAGACTGGCCTTGGGAATGCTGCCCGACTCCGCGAGGTAACGCAGCTCCTGTTCTGACAAGCCTACTTTGAGCTCTCCGCCTAAAACCGCGATGGTGGCGGGAACTACTCCCTCTTCTCGGAGCAGAGCCTCAAGCTCCACAGCGAGCTCATAGTTTTCCGGATAGGGAAAACCATGGGCGATAATAGTCGACTCCAACGCTACTACGGGCCTGTTCTCCGCTAACGCACTGCTAACTTCCTGGCTTAGTCTCAGCATCTCGACTCTCCTTCGTCAAAAGAACTTCTAATGTCGGTTTAGCGCCCCAATACTCCTTGAAACGACTGTAGTCCTGTACCGCCCGCGCCACTCCCGATGGGCGGCCCTTGAAGGCACGGATCAGGATATTCTTCGGAGTGTGTTCCAGATCGACGAATTCCATAATCTGCACTGAATAGCCCACTGTCTCCAAGAGTTTGCCCCTAGCAGCATCAGTAAGCAGTGCCGCCACCCGTTCTTTCACAATACCATGTTCCAAAAGCACTGGATCCACTTCTTTGCCCAGTTGGGCAGCGACCTCATGCTGGCAGCAGGGGACTGCCAGAATCACCTGCGCCCCCCACTGCACTGCCTGTGCCAAGGCATAGTCAGTGGCCGTATCGCAGGCGTGCAGGGAGACCACCATATCCACTGGTCCTGATGCTTCGAAGTCCCGGATATCAGCACAGAGAAACTCTAGGTGCTGGTAACCCAGTTTGCGGGCCATCTGATTGCAGAAGTTGACCACGTCTGCCTTGAGATCGAGCCCCACAATCCGTACCGGGATGTGCAGATGCTCAACCAAGAAATGGTAGAGGGCAAAGGTGAGATAGGCTTTGCCGCTCCCAAAGTCTACGATAGTCAGTGGCGAAGCGGAACGGTTCTGCAGATGGGGTAAACAGTCTTCTACAATCTCCAGGTACTTATTCAGCTGCCTGAACTTGTGGTAGCGCTTGGCCAAAACCTTTCCCGAGCTGTTCATAACCCCCAGCTCCACCAAGAAGGGATAGACGGTTCCTTCTTGGAGGGCATAGCGCTTGGGCCGATTGTGGGCCAAAACCGCGTCCTGCTCTTGGCGGGAAGGGGCTAGGCGCAGAATCTTCTCTACCCCCTTCTTACTTACCAATACTTGGTAATCGGCCTCAGGTGTGCAGAAGTGCGCCTGGCGAAAAGTATCCTCCATCATCTGCAGGACCAACTCCTGGGCCTGCTCTGGAAGAAGGTTCTCATGCAGTACTTTTTGGGGGTAGTGGTAAGCAGCCTGGTAATGCAGCCTACCCCTCAGTTCCACGGGACGCAGGGACACCCGTTCATAGGGAAGGGACTTGCGCCGGCGCTTGCTCAGCGTACAGGCTAACACCTTCCCTGTGGGCAGCATTTCCTTAAGCAGATCCCCCAGTTTGCTGAACTCTCTCATCACGCATCACCTACTTAGCCCGCCACCATTTTCTCAATCACAGGCTGAAGAAACTCCTGCTGGTCATAGAGCCACATCAGCATAGCCAGATTGCGGTCGGCCAGGCCAATATTCCCAGCGTCCAGGAAGTAAGCGGCAAAAAGCACTTGAATCAAATAAGCCATACAGAGGAAGGCGTAGCCCTCCGTCCTTTCCATGGGCTGGACTGAATGGTACCCTGCAATAAGCTCCTGCACAAAGCTCAGCCAGGCACTGCGCTTATTCGGATCATCGAACACCTCGCTCAAGACCGCGGTGGCCAAATAGCACAGATCAAAGAGGCGGACACCCAAGCGCACCCGATCGAAATCCAGGATACCTGCGATCTTATTCCCCCGAAAAATCAAGTTCGCTGGATGGAAATCCCGGTGAATCAGCTGCCTAGGCAGGGATTCATAGGGGTTGACCAGCTCCCCTTCTATGGTCTCCTTTAAGGCATGGAGGGTGTGGCCGAACCTCTGGGCAGCGTAACCCTGCACTGTTGGCCAGGCAAAACTCGCCACTTCGTGAAACAGATCAAAGGTAGGAAACGCGTCACCGGCATCGTAAGCAGCCAAGGCCTGGTGCAAGCGAGCTAGCGTAGATCCAGCTTCCCTAGCGAACTCCGGCGAGCAGCTGTTCAGTTCGTCGCCTGGCGTGCCTTCGACGAAGCGGTAGAGAACATAGATCCCCAGCTGGTATTCGGCCCAAGGCAGCCCCTCTGTAGTGTAGAGCAGAGGAGAAATGGGATGCCCCTGTTCCGTCAGCCAGGTGAGCAGGTTATACTCCTCCCAGACCCGCGTGCGGGTGTCCCGGTGTTTGAGAATGTAAGTCTGATCCCCAACTTGGACCCGCCAGACCCCATCTTGCAGGGATGAAATGTCAGCATCTCTAAACTCAGAACCCCACTTAACCAATAGCTCCTTCACTCCAGCTCCTCCTGTCCATCTAAGTGCCGCGGCGATTCTCCAGTTCTGCTTGAGAGCACAAACTCTGTGTTGCGGACTATGGTTTCGGCGATTTCGTCCACAGCGTTCATAATCCACATATAGGTCTGAGTATTGGGCTCGTAATTTGCCTCTCCAAAGGAATGAATCCTGCCTTGCTTCTGCAGCTTGTTGACTTGAGCGAACTCCTCCCGGGCACCCTTGGCATACACTCCAAAAGTTCTGCCCCCATTTTGGTTAATTAGGGAAAAGACCGGCACATCACTGGGGCCATCGGCGATATAAATCATATTCTGGAAGGGGATGCGCCGTTCAGACCGGGGAATAAAGGTGTTAACATCAATGGCCTCTAGTTTGTTTACTCCCTTATTGATCTCGAAAATGGCTCGAGTCTTGGTGGTGTTATCGATGATAAAACCTATGTCCTCGATGGTAATCTCTTCTTCAGGCCGTTCGGGAACTCCGTTTTGCAGATAGCCTGGCGGCAGCCGCATCTCCACAAACTCACAGGCCCAAACACCATCCACATACTCCGCAATTTTGCTGCCCAAAATCATCTGGCGCAGTCCGGTGCTGACAATATAGTGTTCCACTTTGATGTCATGTTTACGATACACTGGATGGTTGGTCACATGTTCCTTTACCTCAAGAAAGAACTGCGGCAGCCCGGGGTAAAACTCCAGCTCACTTCCTAGTTTCCTCAAAAGCTTGTTATTTAAGCCCCTGAACACCCCTGCCCGTACATAGGACAAGATATGGTTAAGGTAGATGCTGTCCTCAGCCACCATTTCGTTTCCTTCCCGGCGCAGATACGCAGGGAGGGAGTTGACCTCGCGCCAGAATTTCCGGCTGTCTACTTTGTAATGCCGAAACAAAGGCTCCTGCATATAACCGGGAATGAGCGTCTTGTCGAAATCCCAAATCACCGCAATATGCGTCTTGGTGAAGAGCTCAGCGACCATGCAACCAACCTCCTTCTAAAGATCGACGGGAAGTCTCTGCCCCCAAGCTATGCCGTGCACGTCCACCTTACAGTCATAGACCAATACCCCAATACCTCCCTGATGCGCCTGCCGCAGCGCTTCAGCAAATTGGGGATCAATATGCTCAGCAGGCTTAAAGGCCCGGGCATCTGACCTCTGTACAACAAACAACACCGTACCTCCATAGGCTCCGCTGGCCTGGAGGTGAGTCAACTCCTGCAGATGCCTCCTGCCCCTAGTGGTAACCGCATCAGGGAACATGGCCATTCCATCCTGCACCAAAGTACAGCTCTTTACCTCCAGGAGCATCTGCTTTCCTCTACTCTTTCGCAGTAGAAAATCAAACCTCGATTTTCCTACGGTGTACTCACGGTTCACCAGTTCCCAATCCTCCAACTCGGCAACGGCTTTATTGCGCAGCGCCATATCTGTCAATTGGTTAACGAGGGCAGACTGCAGAGAAACCAAGACGGCCCCTGGCGCTTCCACTAAGATCACAGACCACTTGGTTCTGCGTGTGGGATTATCTGAGGATCTTAGATAAACTACCGCGCCTGGCACCAAGAGTTCCTTCAAGCGCCCTGGATCCGCTACATGGGCTTCCACAGTCTCACTGGAACACTCCAGCTGACAGATGGCCAAGAATCGATTAGGGCGTTCTAGGAACACCGCTCGCACTAAGGGGCCGAATTCCAGGGATAGATTGCTCTGCACTGCTGCACCACCTGTGTCTGATGATTCCGTAGTGACTAATACAATTCCATATTTAGAAGAGCATTCCTTCGCTGAAAAGGAGAAAGAGTAGCAAATGACGAAAGGAAAAGGCGCTGAGGAGGAACGCGTATGCCCATCAAGGTGCCCCCACAGGCCCTTTGTGCCTGCGAGATTCTAAAAAAACAAAGCTTCCAGGCGTACCTAGTCGGTGGAGCCATCCGCGACAGTCTCCTGGGCCTAACTCCCACAGACTGGGATATCGCTACCGATGCTGAGCCTGATCAAATCGAAGCTTTGTTTCCCCATTCCCTGCCCACAGGCAGAAGATTTGGAACAGTAACGGTCCTTCTGGAAGGTATGCCCCTGGAAGTGACCACCATGCGGAGCGACGGCCCTTACAGTGACAGGCGGCACCCCGATTACATCACCTATACCAGCAGCCTGGAGCTGGATCTGAGCAGGCGCGACTTTACAATTAACGCCTTGGGCTATGATCCTTTTGCCAAGCGAATCATTGACCCCTTTGGAGGCGCTAAGCACCTCAAAAAGAAACTCCTGACCACTGTGGGAGAGCCTTTCACGCGCTTTCAGGAAGACCCCCTGCGCATGCTTCGCTTGATCCGCTTTCAAGCCACCCTGGGCTTCCGTATCGCCAAAAAAACTGAGAGAGCCCTGCCCGAGCTGGTTCACCTCATGTCCAGTGTCAGCCCAGAGCGGGTCTTGTCCGAGCTTAATAAGATGCTGGTGGGCCGGGAACTGCTCCCTGCCCTGCAAACCTTTTACTCCAGCGGCCTCATGGAGCAGGTAATTCCCGAGCTCGCTGCCTGCCGCGGAATTTCAGCAGGCCCAAGCCATCCCTATGATCTCCTTACCCATTCCCTTACAGCAGCCCACTTCGCCTACCCTGATCTGCCCCTGCGCTGGGCCGCCCTCCTCCACGACCTAGGCAAGCAGGAGGAGCCAGGGCGATGCCATGCAGAGATCAGCGCCCAGATGGCAGAAAAGCTGCTGAAGCGTCTGCGCGCCAGCAGCAGTCTGATCACCAGGGTCTCTACGCTCATCGCCCATCATATGTTTGGCCTCCATCCCCACTCTTCCCACAAAGCCGTGCGTAGGTTTGTAGGAAAAGTGGGTCCTGAGACCGCTTTAGAACTGGTCAAACTCAGACAGGCAGATATGGCAGGCATGAACGCCGCGCCCCGTCAGATCCTAGCCTTCGGAAGAGAGCTGGAAGCGCGCATCCAAGCGGTTTTAGACGAGGCCTCTGCCCTTACCCTCCAAGATCTGAAGATCGATGGCCATCAAGTGATGAAGGAGCTGAATCTAAAACCCGGCCCCATCATCGGGGAGATCCTAACCTATTTGCTGGAACGGGTATGGGAAGACCCTAAGCTCAACCATCCCCAGACCCTGGTTCTGCTTGCCCGGGATTATCTCGAATCATTACCAGAAAACCCGCATTGATCCGCCCCACCTCCCGGAAACCCAGGCGGGAGTACACTTTCATGGCCCGAAGATTCTTGGAGGCCACTGTGAGCCTGAAACCACCTGGCCAGAACTGCCCGGCAAACTCCAGGGCCCTGCCCACGAAAGCTGTCCCCAGCCCTTTGGAACACCACTGGGGGTGCATGCCCAGGCCGAGATCCAGATAGGGTTCCTGATAGAGGTCATGGTCCCGCTCCTCCACGAGCTGTGCAGCGCGCCCAAAACAGATAAAACCCATTAAGACTTCCCCTGCAAAAGCTGCAAAGTACTCTCCTTCCAGCATCCTCAGCAGGGCTAAGGGCGAGCCATAGAGGTTGTACTCTTCATAGGGAGGTGGGTACTCCCACTCCACAATGGACAGTGCTGACCGCAGATCCATGGGCTGAAAATCAAAATTCACTGCTAACACCCACCTACGGGAAGATAGCCATGGGACTCCAGCCAAAACAGGGAGTCTTCTAGGTTTTCTGGCCCAACTTCCAGCGCCCACACCGCTCCTGGCGCGTTCTTTTCCAAGCTGTGACAGATCTGATCCAAGGGAAGACGCCCCTCTCCTAAGGAAAGATGGGCATCTTGGTCCCCTTGATTATCGTGAAAATGCACATAACCAATGAGCTCTCCAAGTTCCTCAATCCAGCGTTCCACTGGAGTTTTGCCGTGGCAAAAGGCGTGGCCTACATCCAAACACACTCTCAAGTTGGGACGATCAACCGTGCCCACCACCTCGCCTAGAAGCTTTGGCTCCTGTTCCAAGAGGTTCTCCAGGTAAAAAGCCAGGTTCGGGTCTTTGTCCTCCAAAAAGTCCTCCCAAAACTGCACACAGCGCCGCAGCCACCCGCCGTAGGTATTGGTGTGGGGAACATACCCATGGTGCAGTACGACATGCTGGGCTCCCAGCCTTACAGCATAGTCGTAGGCGAACTCAAACCGCTCCCTGGTAACCTGGCGAATCAAGGGATCGCAGCTGCCCGGGCTGAGATCGCCAAAGGGCCCATGCAGGGATCTCGGGTGTACCCCATGGTAAGCAGCGCTGTGCAGTTCAACGGAATCTGGCTGCCTCACGGGGTATTCTGGATTCGAAAAGGACTGCATTTCCACTCCCAGCCCTGCTTTCCTGCAAATGGGGGCAACTTTGCTGGGCTGAGAAGCGTCACACAAGAGTAGAAAGCGCATGGTATCCTTCCCTCTCTAGTGGACTACCACTACATTGCGGGCTCGGCCATTCTTCTCTAAAGATGTCTCTCCACCGGGATCAGGAGCCTTAATCTCGATGAACTCCACGGTTGTTCCCGGTTTCAGATGTTTGTCTCTCTGATCCGCGGCTAGGTTGGCTTTTGTGAAAAAATAGTCTCCTTTATCGCCACGGATGAATCCATAGTTGCCCATAAAGCGCTTGATTACACCTCTATGCTTGCGGGGCATGGATTCGGTGGGAATAACCCTCATCCAATAGACAGGGGGAGTCTTGTTATTGCTGCGCACCTCAAACAAATCAGGATAGGAGCGCAGGATATCCAGCAGGTTAGTATAGTTGTAACTGCGGGGATCAAAATCTGAATACTCCCTGCGAATGGCTTGTCCCAAGTGGGCCAAAAGGAGCCAGCCATCGCTGTCCTCGTCACTGGCCTCATAAGCCCTGCGCACAATATCCTCCACAGGAAGCTGTCCCGGAGATGTTTCAACCTCTTCTTTGATGGGGGAGCTGCCCGAAAAACCTAGGTTCTCCAGATAGATAAAGCGATTGCAGGAGCGCACTAAGATGTTCTTGGTTCCTTGACGGCCAATTCCGCATACATACATCCCATGCTCCCGCAAACGTAAAGCCAGGCTGTAGTAGTCACTGTCGCTGGACACTATACAGAATGCATTTACAGGGTTGCGGTTCGTAGAGACTATTTCTATGGCATCCATAATCAAAGCGCCGTCTGTGGCGTTTTGGCCATAGCGAAACTGTTGAATCGGCCTTACCGGATAGCTCTGCAAAAGGTCCTTCCATCCTCCCATATGCGGTTCAGTCCAGTCCCCGTATACTCTTGTCAATATGATTTCACCGGAACGGTTGATTTCGGCCAGGATGGGACCTAAAAACCGAGGCGAAATGTTCTCGCCATCTACTAAGACGGCAAAACGATGTTCTGCCACTAAAATCCTCCTTACATACTCAAACTTACCTACTGCAGCTGCCGCCTTGGGCAGCGCGTTCCAGTAGGTTGATTAAACTCTGTTCAAATCTACGGTTATCTTCGTCTGTACGGGCAGCGGGACCCTTGGTACGCCCCCCAGCCCTTCTATGCTTGGCTTTCACAAACCGCTCCTCCAGCAGGAAGTCGATATTCTCATCGGAATAAATCCTCCCTGAAGGCGACAGAGCGTGGGCCCCTTTCCCCAGCACAAGGGCTGCCAAACCCCAATCTTGAGTAACTACAATATCCCCTTTAGCAGTGTGGTTGATCACCGCCAGATCAGCTGCATCTCGGCCTTTTCCCACCACTACATGATCCCCATGGTCAACGCGATGATCCACCGACGCGATGGTGAGCAATCTGTAATGCCAGGTTTTCTGGTACTTCTGCAGCAAGAGCAGGCAGGCCCGTGGGCAGGCATCGGCATCTACAATCACCTTAAACAATTGCGCCACCTCATCAGTAATGGCCCAACAGGCCACGGGACATGGCCGGCAATCATGCCATCCCTCCCCCGTCTCCCGTTTATAACCTGTAAATATTCGGCCCAATTGGGTCATTTCCTGTTTACGAAAACTGCAGAATAACCCAGATGAGTTATTCTGCAGTTAACAGCGAGTTAGTCTAGTTTCGGGCCAGCTTGGCGCACTTCTGGGGCCAAGTCAGCGTATTTTGCTTTGAAGTTGTCCTGGAAGGCCTTGGCCAGCTCCCTCGCCTTTTCATCATAGGCAGCGGGGTCAGCCCAGGTCGTCTTGGGATCCAGAATCTCACTGGGAACACCGGGGCAGCCGGTGGGAACCTTGAAACCAAAGACTGGATCTAGGCGGGTTTCCACATTATCCAGGTCCCCAGACAATGCGGCAGTAACCATCTGCCTGGTATACTTGAGGGAAATCCGTTCGCCCACTCCATAGGGGCCACCAGACCAGCCTGTGTTGATCAGGTAGACCTTAGCCCCATGCTTATTGACGCGGTCCTTCAGCATCTCAGCATAGGTCAGGGGGCTCAGGGGCAGGAACGGTTCGCCGAAGCAGGCTGAGAATGTAGCCTCTGGCTGTTTGATTCCCCGTTCTGTGCCAGCGAGTTTGCTGGTGTAGCCCGAGATAAAGTGATACATAATCTGTTCATCTTCCAATATGCTGATGGGCGGCAGAACTCCGAAGGCATCAGCGGTGAGGAAAACAACTGCCGTGGGATGGCCGGCGATGCTGGGGTCTACTCGTCCCGGGATATAATCCAGGGGATATGCGCACCTGGTGTTCTCCGTGAGGGAACCGTCGGAGTAATCGGCGACGTGATCGTGGGGATCCAGCACCACGTTCTCAAGAACTGAGCCAAAGCGAATAGCATCCCAAATCTGCGGCTCATGCTCCCGGGAGAGATTGATACACTTGGCATAGCAGCCGCCTTCCAGATTGAAGATACCCGTCTCAGACCAGCCATGCTCATCATCGCCTACCAGCTTCCTCTGGGGATCAGCGGAGAGAGTGGTTTTGCCAGTGCCAGACAGCCCGAAAAACAGGGCAGTGCGTCCGTCTTGGCCAACGTTTGCTGAGCAGTGCATGGATAAGACGCCTTTGGAGGGCAAGAGGTAGTTCATCACAGTGAAAATCGACTTTTTCATTTCCCCTGCGTACGCAGTGCCGCCGATGAGCACTACCCTTTCCTTAAAGGACACTATGACAAAAGCCTCAGAGTTTGTTCCATCTCTCTCCGGAACTGCCTGGAGGCCGGGAACGGCAATAACGGTGAACTGAGGTTGATGCGATTCGAGGTCCTCCCGGAGAGGACGGATGAATAACTGCCGGGCAAAGAGGTTCTGCCAAGCGTACTGGTTGACCACCCTCAGCGGCATACGATGCTCAGGATCAGCACCTACATAACCATCAAATACAAAAAGTTCCTCTTGTTGCTCTAAGTAATCCAGCACCATCTGATAGATCTTGTAGAACTTCTCTTCGCTAAAAGGGACATTTACTGGGCCCCAAGCCACCGTATCCCTGGTCACTTCGTCTTCAACTACGAATTTATCGTGGGGTGAGCGTCCGGTGTATTTTCCCGTAGTAGTAGAAAGAGCACCTGTGGACGCCAGCCTTCCCTCTCCCCGTCTCACGGCAGCCTGCACCAACTGCGCGGCTCCTAGGTTGAACTGGGTGGTAGATTTGCTCAATACTGTCTGTAATTTGGATGACATATTTTCTGTCATTTGTGTGAACCTCCTTGCTGCAACCATGGGCAGCTCCCATGGGCTGCCAATTAGTCTGTCTGATATACCACAAACCCCAAAGTTCCTGGCCCTGTATGCACCCCAATAACGGGGCTCACATGTCCCATCAGCACTTCTCCTACATTGCCCAGATTCTTGATGCGCTGCACAAAATCACGCGCTTCCTCAAGAGCTGCTCCGTGGCACACGGCCACATTGCTCATGGGCTTGGCTAAATGCTCCTTGGCCACTTCCATAAGACGCTCTAGGGACTGTTTGCGGCCTCTCACCTTAGCGTATGTGGTATAAACACCATCCTCATTCACGGTGATTATGGGCTTTAGATTAAGGATTTGGCCCAGTGTACCCGCGACTCTGCCAATTCTTCCCCCTTTCTTAAGGTACTCAAGGGTCTCCAGAACGAAATAAACCTTCATTCTGCTGAGAACCGCCTGCACATGAGTGCATAGGGCCTCAAAGCCGACATTATGAGTCAACTTACGGGCCGCTTCAATTACAGTATAGCCCAACCCCATAGAGATGCTCCTGGAGTCTACTACCCTGATCACCATGTCTTCCACCTGGCCTGCCAGGTGACTGATGAGCTGGGCTGTACCACTTAGGCCGGAAGAGATGTGTATAGCTAGGACATGGGTAAACCCTTCCGATTTCAGCTGTTCAAACAAAGCCAGCACATCTCCTGGCGCTGGTAGGGAGGTTGTGGGAACTTCCTGTTCCAGCCTCCTATATACTTCGTCTGCCGTGATGTCTATTTGGTCTCGGTATTCCCTATCCTGATATAGAATCCTTAGGGGAATCACCCGAATGTCATACTGTTCCACAATCTCCCGTGGAATGTCGCTGGTGCTGTCCGTCACGATCGCGATTTTCTCCTGCATAACTCACCCTCCATCCATGTACCATTCCCCAACAAGGGGAAAAAACCTCTCAACACCAGTCCATTTCCACTTCGGTAATGTTCCAGCGTGGTTCGGCCTCCAGATAGTTCAAAACATACTGCAGCTGCCGTTCCACATACTCTCTACTGCCACCAACCATGGCTACGCCGATGGTGGCTCTCTGCCAGAGATCCGTTCCATCCAGTTCGGCAATTGACACGTTAAAGCGGTGCTGGACTTTTTGGATCATGCTGCGGACGACCTTCCTCTTCTCTTTCAGGGACGTCGCCCCTGGAATGTGTACTTCCACCTGTAAGGTTCCCACCAGCATTTGGCTTCCTCCTACCAAGCTTCCTCAATGGTCCCTCCGCCCAAACATACTGGCCCGTCATAAAACACCACTGCCTGTCCAGGAGTGATAGCCCTCTGCCTCTGGTGAAACTCCACCAGCGCTCCAGTTTCGGTGAGATGTACGGTCACTCCTTGATCCTGTTGACGATAGCGGAACTTGGCAGTGCACTGAAAACTCTTCCCTGGAGGTTCGCCCTGTACCCAACTGAGATCCCCGGCTCGCAGCGCTCCAGTGTACAAAGCGGGATGATCACTGCCCTGGGCCACCACCAGGGTATTGGACGCCACATCCTTGCCCACTACAAACCACGGCTCGCCCGCTCCGCCAATGCCCAAACCCTTGCGCTGGCCCAGGGTATGATACATCAGCCCCTCATGGTAACCCTTCAGTTCACCTTCCACCGTGCGAATCTCTCCTGGCTGAGCCGGAAGATACTGGGATAAAAACTCCTTAAAGTCCTTCTCACCGATGAAGCAGATCCCGGTACTGTCCTTTTTTCCAGCGGTGGCCAGCTTGGCCCGGTGCGCCTTGGCCCGAACTTCCTGCTTAGTGAGATGACCAATGGGAAAGAGCGTCTTAGCCAACTGCTTCTGCCCCAAGGTATAGAGGAAGTAGGACTGATCTTTGTTCTGGTCCACTCCCCGGAGCAGCGTATATCGTCCTTGGTCACCGCCAATTTGAGCATAGTGCCCGGTGGCCAGATAATCTGCCTCTAAATCCAGTGCTTTTTCCAAAAAGGCCTTGAACTTGATCTCTTTATTGCACATCACATCTGGATTGGGTGTGCGCCCTCTCTTGTATTCTTCGAGGAAATAAACGAAAACCCGATCCCAGTATTCTTTTTCAAAGTTGACAGTATAATACGGAATGCCGATTTGGTCGCAGACCCGCCGCACATCATCATAGTCCTGATCTGCGGTGCAGAGGCCGCTCTCATCCTGGTCGTCCCAGTTTTTCATGAAGATTCCTATAACCTCAAATCCTCTTTCCTTAAGCTCCAGTGCGGCTACGGAAGAATCCACGCCACCGGACATCCCAACCACGACACGTGGCACTAGTTACACACCTTCCTTAAGCTGTCGCTGCTGTGAATTGACTGTTGTACAGCTCAGCATAGAAACCACCCTTGGCCATGAGCTCTTCATGGGTTCCCTGCTCCACAATCTCGCCTTCGTTGATCACCAGAATGCGATCTGCATCGAGGATAGTGGACAGCCTATGGGCGATGACAAAGCTCGTACGCCCTTCCATCAGTCGAGCCATGGCGCTTTGAATCAAACGTTCTGTGCGCGTATCTACAGAACTGGTGGCCTCATCCAGCACCAACACAACTGGATCTGCCAGAATCGCCCGGGCGATGGTGAGCAGTTGCTTCTGCCCTTGGGAGATCTCTGACGCATCGCCCCTTAAGATAGTATCATATCCTTGGGGCAAAGTGCGGATAAAATGATCCACATGGGCTGCTTTAGCCGCCTCTTCGATTTCCTGATCCGTCGCCCCCGGCCTACCGTAGGCAATGTTTTCCCTGATAGTGCCCTCAAAGAGCCAGGTATCCTGCAGCACCATGCCAAACAAGGTGCGAAGATGCCCTCGCTTGATCTCTAGAATATTGTGCCCATCAAACGAAATGACTCCTGAGTTCACATCATAGAAGCGCATGAGTAGGTTGACTAGAGTCGTTTTCCCTGCACCTGTAGGCCCCACAATAGCCACAAGCTGTCCTGGCCTGACATCCAAATTGAGGTTCTTGATCACCGGGCTGCCTGGCTCATAGCCAAAGCTGACATTGCTCAACTTGATCTCGCCCTGCGGCTCGCTGAGGGTGAGGGCTTGGGGGTGATCAGCCGGTTCTTCCTCTTCATCCAGCAGCTCAAACACCCGCTCGGCGGCGGCCACTGTGGACTGGAGCATATTCGCTATGCTGGCCAGTTCGGTGATGGGCATACCAAACTGCCTGGAATACTGCATGAAGGCCTGCACATTGCCGATGGTGATTGCTCCCCTGGCGGCATAGAGACCCCCTACTACCGCAATAACCACATAACCCAAATTGCCCACAAATCTAATTAAGGGCATGATGGTTCCTGAAACAAACTGAGCTTTCCAGCCGTTGTCATAGAGTTCATCGTTGACCTGGCGGAATCTATCCCGCACGTCCTGCTCCAAACCATAGGCCTTGACAATCCGGTGTCCTGTAAATACTTCTTCCACATGCCCATTGAGGTCACCTAGGATGTTTTGCTGCCGCATGAAGTACTTCTGGGACCGGCCCGCTATCAAAGTGCTGATCAGCACGCTCAAGGGCAGCATGCCCATGGTAAGCAGCGTGAGCACAGGGCTGATACTGAGCATCATGGCGGTAACGCCGATAATACTGATCAGCGATGTGATCATCTGAATAACACTCTGCTGCAAGGACTGGCTCACCGTGTCCACGTCATTGGTCACTCGGCTTAGAGTGTCGCCGTGGGCGGTGGAATCATAAAACTTCAGGGGAAGTTTGGCCAGCTTTGAGCTGATATCTTCCCTCAGCTGAAACACTGTTCGCTGGGTTACACCCACCATCACCATCTGCTGGATGTAGCTGAAGATGGTGCTGAAAGCATAAACCGACCCCAGCATTATCAAAATGCGCCCGATGGCTGCGAAATCCACGCCCAGCCCCGTGCCCTGCAACCGGTTCATCATCCCATCAAAGAGGGTAGTTGTGGCCTGGCCCATAATGCGAGGGCTGAGGATGGAAAAGACATTGCTCAATATGGTGGCAATCAACACCAGGAGAAGTCTCCATCTGTAGGGGCGGAGATAGCCAGCCAACCGCTTCACTGTACCCTTGAAGTCTTTGGGCTTTTCCACTGGCCTGCCAATCCCCCGGGGTCCGAAGCCGCCCCCTCTGCCTCGGCCGCCTCTGCCACTCATCTGTCGGCTCATTACACTGCCTCCTCTCCGAACTGAGACGCCACAATCTCTTGGTAGACTCGGCAGCTTCTCAGCAGTTCCCCATGAGTACCCTGGCCCACAATCCTGCCTGCATCCAAGACCAGAATTTGCTCGGCATGGAGAATGGTGCTCACCCGCTGCGCCACCACGATTACCGCGGCGTCTTGGGCAGCCTGGGCCAATTCCCTGCGCAGATTAGCATCTGTTTTGTAATCCAAGGCGGAAAAGGTGTCGTCCAGCAGATAGACCTTGGGCTTACGTACCAAGGCTCGGGCAATGGAAAGCCTCTGCTTCTGCCCCCCTGAAAGATTGGTTCCCCCTTGGGCTACCTCCGCATCAAATCCGCCGTCCCGTTCTTTGATGAAGCCCAGAGCTTGAGCAACCCGAGCGGCCTCTTCCACTTCCTCGTCGGCAGCGTCCCCTTTGCCGCTCCTGATGTTCGACGCTATGGTCCCTGAAAACAGCACGGCCTGTTGAGGAACATAGCCCAAACGGGACCGCAGGTATCTTTGGGACAGATGCCTGATATCCACACCGTCCAAAGTAATCCTGCCTGAATCGGGGTCATGGAAACGGAGCAACAGCTCTAGGATGGTCGACTTACCGGAACCGGTTCCGCCTATGATAGCTGTGGTCTCCCCAGGGCGGGCAGTAAAGCTGATCCCGCTCAGAACGGGCTGAGCTGCCCCAGGATAGGAAAAGGTCACGTCCTCAAACTGCACTACTCCTCGATCAGAGTGTAGAGTACTGGGCGTCTCTGGGTCTTTGATCACCGGCTCGGTATGCAGCACTTCCACTATGCGTTCAGCTGAAGCAGAGGCTCTCGGCAGCTGCATAAAGATCATGGACAGCATCATCACCGCCATGAAAATCTGCATGGTGTACTGCAGAAATGCCATAAGGTTGCCCACCTGCATAACTCCAGCATCGATGCGCTGCGCAGCAAACCAGATGATTACGATGTTGGTGAAGTTGATCAACAAGCCCAAAAGGGGCATTAAGGTGATCATCATGCGGCTCACCCGCAGGGTGGCTTCAGTGAGATCGCGATTGGCCTTTTGAAAACGCTCCTGTTCATCCCGACCTTTATTGAAAGCCCTAATAACGCGAACCCCCATCAGCTGTTCTCTCAGCACCAAACTGAGGCGGTCCAGCCTGGTCTGGAGACCCTTAAACAGAGGCACCCCTTTTAGCACAACAAAACCTATGATGGCAGCCATAACCGGAATTAAGGCCAGGAGAATCACTGCCAGCTGGGCATCCTTCCTCACCACCATCAGAACGCCGCCAACTGCCATGAGAGGGGCCCGCAGAGCCATGCGCATGCTCATATGGAACATCTGCTGAATCTGCTGTACGTCATTGGTCGTCCTGGTGATCAGGGACGCCGTCCCAAACTGGCCGAACTCCCGTGGGGAGAACTGGCCAACCCTGCTGAAGACGGCGAAACGCAGATCCCGCCCGAAACCGCTTGATGCCCTGGACGCGAGGTAACTTCCTGCTATAGAGCATGCCACTCCCGCTGAAGCCACAAGCAGCATCACGGCTCCGACTCTCCAGATTAAGCCCACATTGCCCAGGGCGATCCCTTCATCCACAATGCGGCTCATAAGATCAGGAAGTCTTAAGGTGGACATTACTTCCAGAAATACTAACCCCGAGACCACAACTAAAGTGAGCAAGTAGGGTTTGATATAGTGCTTTAATTTCCACATGGTGCTTGGTTCCTTTCCTGCTCGTTCTCCTTGTCCTGCAAGAACTGGCGAACCCTGCGTAGAATACGCATGAGCTCATGTCCATCGGCCTCTCCCAGGTATTCCATCATCTCGCTGATGCCTCGGGAAAACTCTGCTCGAGCCTCATGTACCAGCTCCACCCCCTGAGAGGTGGGCCTTACGTAGACCGCCCTGCGGTCTTCGTCATCGCTGATGCGTTCCACCAGGCCCTGCCCTTCCAAGTCGTTGACCAGGGAAGTGATGGTCGGGCGGGTCAGTCTCAGCATCTCCCCTAACTCCGAGGGTTGAATGCCAGGGCAGTCTCTTGGCGCATGGTAGTGCAGAAACATCAGCAGCCTCATGGCATTGCCCCTAATCGGCGCCACACAGCGGAAAATGGAGCGTCTGTAAAGTTTCAGGCTTTCCATGGTTTCGATAAAGTCCAGCACAAGGTCTCCCTGCGGCAACATGTTCACTCCGATCGTTTGACTCCTGAATAATTAGCAACATAAACTATTCTAGAGGAGAACTATTTCCGAGTCAAGAAAAAAGCTGGGTTTCCCCAGCTTTTCCCCAGCCTTTTACTCTATTATAACCCGATGGTAAACTTTCTTGCCCTTGCGTACAATGAGCTCGTTCTCGGTGAAGTCTTCCAGGGTTACCGTTCTCTCAATATCCTCCACCCGTTCTTCGCCTAGGGTGATTCCACCCTGAGTGACCAAGCGCCGTGCCTCACTGCGGCTGGACGCGAGCTTGAGTTCGGTGAGCAGGGTGAGAATATCCATCCCTGCTTGGAAAAGGGCTTGGGATAGGGTAGTGGAAGGCATGCTGTCATGGGTGCCGCCTCCTCCAAACACTGCCTTGGCAGCTTCCTGAGCTTTCACTGCCTCCTCTTCCCCATGGACAAACTTGGTTACTTCGAAGGCCAAAACCTCCTTGGCCTGGTTGATCTCAGATCCCTGCAGCGAACCCAAACGGCGTACCTCTTCCATAGGTAAGAAGGTGAGCAGGCCCAGGGTGCTCTCCACATAGGCGTCATCAATGTTGCGCAGGTATTGATAGAAATCATAGGGACTGGTCCGCTCGGCATCAAGCCACACCGTACCCTTCTCCGTCTTGCCCATCTTGGTCCCTGCATTGGTGGTAAGCAGCTTCAGAGTGAGGCCGTAAGCCTCTGCGCCCTCTACCTTACGCACCAGCTCACAGCCGCCGATGATGTTCGACCACTGATCATTGCCGCCGATCTGCAGCCGGCAGTTGTAACGGCGGAACAGCTCCAGGAAGTCATAGGACTGGGTAAGCAGATAGCTGAACTCCAAGAAGGTGAGGCCCGTATCCAAGCGTGATTTGTACGCCTCCATAGACAGCATGCGGTTTACCGAAAAGTGCCTCCCGATCTCCCGCATGAACTCCATGAAATTGAGATCAAGCAGCCACTCCGCGTTGTTCACCATGATGGCTGATCCGTCCTCAAAGTTGACAAAGCGCGAGAACTGGCTGTGAAAACACTTAATATTCTGGGCAATGGTCTCGGCGGCGAGCATCTGCCTCATCTCCGATTTGCCCGACGGATCACCGATCATGGTTGTTCCACCACCCATAACGAAAATGGGGCGATGGCCAGCCCTGTATAGGTGCAGCATACTCATGACTGGAATCAAGTGCCCCAGGGTCAGGCTGGGGGCAGTGGCATCGAAGCCCACATAGAAAGTGACCGATTCTTTGGCCAACAGCTCCCTCAGCTCTTCGCGATGGGTGATCTGTTCCACAAAACCTCGTTCTTCCAGCACATCCAATACGTTCCTCATGGGAATTCCTCCTCCATTAATGCAAAAGTTCCCTCGATCCCTAAGGACGAGAGAACCCGTGGTACCACCTTACTTCGCACGCCAAAGACGTGCCTTGCAGCCATGCTAACGGATGGCATCCGGGACAGTCTCCTGCCCAAGCTCCAGAGTGTAATTCGCCCAGCAGCGCTCCTGCCCTGCTACCATGTTCTACAGGCTTCGCACCACCCAGCCTGCTCTCTGAGTACCCATGGTCGGCTACTAGCTCCTTCACAGCCCGATCTATGTTGGTCAAAATTCTACCACAATTCAAGCCCAGCTGTCAAGAATCTACCCTAAAGCTTCGGTAACGTGATGGGCTACCGCGCTCTCTAAAACTTCCACATCTGCGAGCATATCCTGCAGCCTTTCTTTGGCCTCCGCTGCAAGGTCATCGCCCTTCAGTCCAGGAAGATTGATGAGCACATTATAGGACGCTCCTCGGCACGCTGCGGCGGCCAGCAATCCAGCCACTCCAGCATCGCTCAAACAGTTCTTGTTGCCCTGCAGCGCCACTTCCCGGGCTAAAGCCAAAGCCTGCAGGGATACTTCCATAACCTGCAGCGGTACCTCTGTGGCCAAACGAGTAGCCAAGCGTAATGCTCGGCGCCGCTGCTGCTTTTCCTCCTCCGTCTCTTTTGGCATCTGCAGAGCAGCCATCACCTGGTTGAAAGCCTCTGTATCTCTATTTACTAGGTGCAGCAGCTGGTCAGTCAAGGTCTCGGCCCTGGCTATCACATCATCCCAGCCTTCACCGCTCAACCGAGCGACCATCTGAACCAAAGAACCAGCTAACGCCCCCGCCAAGGCAGAGGCACTTCCCCCTCCTGGAGCGGGATCTGCAGAGCCCAGCCCTGTGGCAAACTCTCTGATCTTCTGTTCCGTGAGCAAACTACCACCCTTTTCTTTTCTACCTGCTTACTACCACTTTTCCGGTTTTGATCACTGTTTCCACGAGGTTCGTGCCGATGTAATAAGGAATCTTCCTGTAATCATCTACTTGGAAAATAACGATGTCTGCCTGTTTCCCCGCTTCCAGGCTCCCTATACGCTCTGATCTGCCGAGAGAATAAGCGGCATTGATCGTGACGGCGTTAAGCACTTCTTCAGGGGTCATGGCCATGTACAGGCAGGCCAGGGACATAACCAAGGCCAGACTGGTTATGGGACAGGAACCTGGGTTAAAATCTGTGGCCAGAGCCAGGGGAAGCCCGGCATCCAGCATTTTGCGGGCCGGTGCGTAGGGCTTACGCAAACTGAAAGCTGTACCGGGAAGGAGGATGGGTATAACACCGCTCTCAGCTAGAGCCTGGATCCCCTCCTCAGAAACCATGAGCAGATGGTCGGCACTGGCCATGCCCAGCTCCGCAGCTAATTCTGCACCCCCCAAGGTATGCATCTCATCAGCATGCACCCTCAGGGCAAATCCTAGCTCCTTAGCCTTGTTGAAAATGCGGCGGCTCTGCTCCACCGAGAAAACGCCTTTCTCCGTAAACACATCCACAAACTCCGCCAGACCCTCTTCCCTGATCTTGGGAAGCACTGTATTGATTACAAAGTCAACATAGCCATCCCTGTCTTCAGCGTATTCAGGTGGCCAGGCATGGGCCCCAAGATAAGTGGAAACCAACTCCACTGGCTGTGCGTCTTTAAGGATGCGCACTGCCTCCAGCTGTTTCAGCTCCGTGTCCAAATCCAGGCCGTAACCGCTCTTACACTCCACGGTGGTTACACCCTGCTCCAGCATCCAGCGCAGCCGATCTGTCCCCGCTGATACCAACTCTTCCAGGGAAGCAGCCCTGGTTGCCCGAACTGAGCTGAGGATTCCTCCCCCGGCCTCCATAATCTCCATGTAATCAGCGCCACGGGCCCTGAGATAGAACTCATCCTCCCTGCTCCCGCCAAACACCAAGTGGGTATGGGGATCGATCAGCCCCGGTGTGATCACCTTACCAGCTGCACCTATCACCATGGTCTCATTTGTTAACTCTACTTGCTCCCGAACCTCTTCGGCAGGACCCACAGCGGTGATCTGGCCAGCAGCACAAGCCACCCAGCCCTCTTCAATGATCTCCAGCTTTTGCATGTCTCCGCCCCGAACAGGGGCACTGCCGCTCAAAGCAGTTACTACTTGTCCTCCCTTGATTAACAGGTCAATCTCCGTTCTCGCCACCCTGACTCCCCCTAACGCAAACGGTTTTCCAACACCTGGTTGGATGCAAAGCTCTCCAACTGCAGATACCACTCTGCCACATCAAGGAGCGCCTGCTGGGGAACTAAACCCACGATCTCTGTGCCCACCACAGGGACGCCAAAGCGTGCCGCTTCCCTACGAATGGCCTCCAAGACTCGATGGATAGGTGTGGCTTGGTAGTTCTCCAGGTTCATGGACACCTGTACCTGGTTTCTCTCTTCTAGCACAACCCCCATGGCTTTCACATTGCGAAAACCCCCGTTGCGCTCCCGAACCGCCCTGGCGATGTGGTCGGCCACCTCTTTTTTGTTGGTGCCCAAATTGACGTTAAAGGCGATCAGGGGCAGGCGGGCGCCAACCACAGTTGCCCCAGCCGTGGGATGCAGCCTGGGCTGGCCGAAATCGGGATGCCGGTCCTCCTGCTCGATTGAGGCTTTCAGACCCTCATACTGCCCCTTGCGGATATTGCTTAAGTTCCTGCGGGAAGGTGTGGCTGCCGCTTCCCCATAGAGGTAGGTGGGAACCTCAAGCTCTTCTGTGATCCTCTGCGCCAAGCTGACAGCTGCCTGAACGCATTCGGCCATGGTGACACCTTCAATGGGAATGAGGGGAATCACATCCACAGCACCGATGCGGGGATGGGCTCCCTGGTGTTCCTCCATATTAATCAGCTGCACGGCTTGCTTACTCAAACGGAAGGCAGCCTCTGTCACCGCAGCCAGATCGCCGACGAAAGTGAGTACAGAGCGGTTGTGGTCGTAATCTGAGGAGTAATCGAGCAGCTTTACCCCGCTTGTCTGGCGAATCTGATCCACCACCTTTTCCACCACGTCCAGGCGGCGGCCTTCACTGATATTGGGTACACACTGTACAATCTGCGTCACGAACTTTCCTCCTAATCTTCCAGCATGGGAACTCTAATGCCCTTTTCCCTGGCCGTTTTGATGGCCAGCTCATATCCAGCGTCGGCATGGCGGACTACGCCCATACCGGGGTCAGAAGTGAGAACCCTTTCTAGGCGAGCGGCTCCCTCATCGGTACCATCAGCTACTACAACCATACCAGCGTGGATGGAGTAGCCAATTCCCACTCCTCCTCCGTGGTGGACTGAAATCCAGCTTGCCCCAGCACAGGCATTAACCAGTGCGTTGAGGATAGGCCAATCGGCCACGGCATCGCTGCCATCCTTCATCCCTTCCGTTTCCCGGTGGGGCGATGCCACCGAGCCAGCATCGAGATGATCCCTTCCAATCACTATAGGAGCTGACAAATCACCCGTTCTCACCATTTCGTTGATGAGCAATCCAAAGCGTGCCCTTTCGCCATAGCCCAGCCAGCAGATGCGGGAGGGCAGCCCCTGGAACGCCACCTGCTCTTTGGCCATCTTGATCCAGCGCACCAGCCGCTCGTTGTCACTGAACTCCTGACAGAGCCTGTCATCGATTTTGTGAATATCCTCCGGATCACCGGACAGGGCCACCCAGCGGAAGGGCCCCTTACCCTCGCAAAACAGGGGACGTATATAGGCAGGCACAAAACCGGGGAAAGCAAAAGCGTTCTCCACACCCACTTCTTTAGCCTGCTGCCTGATGTTGTTCCCGTAGTCGAACACCACCGCTCCCCGCTCCATCAGCTGAAGCATGGCCTGTACATGGACTCCCATGGACTCCTTAGCTAGCTGAATGTAGCGCTCGGGATCCTCGGCCCTCAGCCGCGCAGCCTCTTCGAGGCTGTGCCCCGCAGGGATGTACCCGTTCAAGGGATCGTGGGCTGAGGTCTGGTCAGTGACCACATCGGGGGTGATGCCCCGCTTCACAAACTCAGGCAAAATTTCAGCGGCATTGCCCAACAGGCCGATGGACAGGGCCTCGCCCTTTTCCTTGGCGTCCATGGCCAGGCGCAGCGCTTCGTCGAGGCTATCGGTGGAAACCTGGCAGTACTTAGTGGCTAGTCTTTTCTCTATGCGCTCCGGATCAACCTCAACAACCAAAGCTACCCCGCCGTTCATGGTGACCGCCAGGGGTTGAGCTCCTCCCATGCCGCCTAAGCCAGCCGTAAGCACCAATCGGCCTTTGAGGGATCCTCCGAAATGCTGATGGGCCAGTTCAGCCAGGGTCTCATAGGTACCCTGCAGAATACCTTGTGTGCCGATATAAATCCAGCTGCCTGCAGTCATCTGGCCGTACATCATCAAACCCTTGCGCTCCAGCTCTCGGAAATGCTCCCAAGTGCCCCAAGCAGGTACCAAATTGGAGTTGGCGATCAGCACCCTTGGCGATTGGGCCGTAGTTTTGAACACTCCCACCGGCTTTCCAGACTGCACCAGCAGGGTTTCATCGTCCTCTAAGCTCTGCAGGGTGCGCACGATGGAGTGGTAGCACTCCCAATTGCGGGCAGCCTTGCCCATCCCGCCGTAGACCACCAAGTCATCTGGGCGCTCAGCAACCTCTGGATCCAGGTTATTCATGAGCATGCGCAGGGCTGCTTCCTGATGCCACCCTTTGCAGTTCAGTTTTGCTCCTCGCGGCGCTCTGATCATAAAACGACCTCCCATTTGAAATCTAATCTATATGACATCTTAATCTACCTGTCCGACTTGGCCCGCTGCGGCCTTGAGGATTTGGCCAGACACGACCAGATCCCTCACCGCTTTTATTTCTGGTTCTAAGAAGCGGTCGCCTTCCAGAGGCGGTACCGCACTCCTTACCAAGTCATACACCGCCCTGGTAGCCGGCGCCATTCGGCTGCGATCACTAAACTCCAGGGCTTGGCAGGCACACAGGATCTCAATGGCAGCAATGTTCTGCACATTGGCCAAAATGCTGCCCAGCTTGCGCGCTGCTATGCTGCCCATACTGACATGGTCTTCTTGATTGGCCGAAGTTGGGATGGAATCCACCGATGCCGGATGGGCCAGCACCTTGTTCTCGGAAACAAGCGCTGCGGCTGTGTATTGAACGATCATATACCCGGAATTTAGTCCACTTTCCCTGGTCAAGAAGGGAGGCAGCCCACTGAGCTGCGGGTTCACTAAGCGCTCAATCCGGCGCTCAGAGATGTTCCCCAACTCCGCTAGGGCTATGCCGAGAAAATCCAAGGCTAAGGCCACAGGCTGGCCGTGGAAGTTGCCTGCAGAGATCACCTGACCATCCTCAGGGAACAAAATGGGGTTATCTGTGACGGAGTTGATTTCAGTGTTGATCACCTGTTCCACATAGCTATAGGCATCACGGGTGGCCCCGTGCACTTGGGGTATGCAGCGTAGGGAATAGGCGTCCTGGATGCGGGGGTGAGTCCTACCATACACCAAATCGCTTCCAGACAGCAGCCTCCGCAGGTTACTCGCCACGAGCATTTGACCGCGGTGCGCCCGCAGGGCATGCACTCGCTCATCGAGGGAATCTGGGATCCCATGCAGAGCTTCCATGGTCAAGCTGGAAGCCACATCAGAAGTCTTGAGCAGAATTTCACTGTCATAGAGAGCCAACACGGCTTGGGCCGTCATGGCCTGAGTGCCGTTAATCAGGGCCAATCCTTCCTTCGCCTCCAACTGCACAGGCGCTAAACCCGCCCGTTCCAGGGCCTTAGCCCCAGGCAGCCGTTGATCCCGATAGTAGGCTTCCCCCTCACCGATAAGCACGGCAGACATGTGGGCCAAGGGCACCAAATCTCCGCTGGCGCCTACTGAACCCTGGCTGGGAACCACTGGAATCACATTCTGGTTCACCAATTCTACGAGAAGCCTGATCACCTCAGGCCGAATGCCCGAATGGCCTTTCATCAAGGCATTAGCCCGAAGGATAATCATGGTTTTCACTACTTCCCCAGAGAAGGGTTCTCCCACACCACAGCTGTGGCTCAGAATCAAATTGCGCTGCAGCTCTGCTACGCTGGCCGGGGAAATGGAAGTGTCCGCCAGCTTGCCGAAACCTGTGTTGATCCCGTATACAGGTGAGCCTTCGTCTAAAAGACGCAGTACCAACTCCCTGGCCTTTGCCGCTTTTTCCAGCTGTTTAGTATCTAGCGAGAACGTTTTACCCTGTCTTATCGCTCTCACCACTTCATGACCGCTTAAGTTAGAACCACTCAGCTTAAGCATAGACCTACTCCTTTTATGAATGGATATAATTGCGTTACCTTGCCTATTCCACATCTGCCCGCCAGAGTCCTCTGCCAAACTCCATCTTACTTTACCGAAAAGAAAGTATTGCAAAGAAATGTGTTGTGAGTTATTATGAAATTAGATGTTTTCATAGTGGAAAAAAGTTGGTGAGTCTAGTGAGTCGACATATCAACAGTACGCGGTTGGTACGCTCCTACAATGCCTCCACTGTACTCCAAACCCTGTACAAGCACGGCAGCTGCTCCCGGTCACAGCTGGCCAAGCTCACAGGGATGAGCCCTGCTACCATTACGCGCATCGTAGCCGAGCTCATGGAACAGGGTATCGTCCTAGAGGGAAGAGCCGGCAAATCGACAGGCGGTAGAAAGCCCATCTACCTCCACATCGACCACAGCAAGCTGTACATAGCAAGCCTGAAGCTGCTGCGCGACGACTGCTGCGCTGCACTGCTGGATCTGAAAGGAAGCATTCTGCACACGGAACATCTTGCTTGGAACGCACAGCCTGAAGTACTGCTTAATGACGCCGTCAAAATCTTGAGCGCCATGTTTGAAAAAGAACAAGTAAACCGAGAGCACATTATTGGAGTGGGAGTTGCCGTATCGGGGATCTGCCATCCAGGAGAAGGAAGAGTAATCCGCTCGGTCAATTTGGGCTGGGAGGATGTTCCGATAGCCAGCATCCTCGGCGCACAGCTAGAACTCCCCGTCTTTATCGAGAACGATGCCAACGCCTGTGCCCTAGCGGAGTTGTGGTTGGGTGCAGCTAAGGATGCCGCTAACTCCATGTACATCAAAACGGAAGAAGGCGCCGGTGCAGGAATCATCTCCAACAAGGCGCTGTTGAGCGGCTCACGCTTTATGACTGGTGAAATCGGCCATATCCCAGTTATTCCCCAGGGAGAACCCTGTCGCTGCGGTCAGCAGGGTTGTCTGGAACCCTATGTCTATTTCAGAGACGTGCAAGCTCGTTACGGGAGAATGTCGGGAAAAAGAGTCGACCGTGGGCAGTTCATAGAACTCGTCCACTCCAGAGACGAACAGGCACTTCGCCTAGTGAGGGAAACCGCATCAGCACTGGCTTTAGCCTGTGCACATTGGGGCATTCTTCTGGACCTTGATGTTATAACCATTGGTGGCTTTTGGGGAACATTTAAGCAGGATATTGTGGAACATTGTCAAAATTATTACATAGCCATTTTAAGGCAATCGGGAATTCCCTGCAGTACCACCATCACTGGTTCGGATTTTAGTGAGGACGCTGACCTCCTTGGCGCAGCTGGGTTGGTCATTGATCGATGGTTTGACCCATTATCTGTACCTTTTAACAGATAATGCAGGGTTGTTAGTCAAAGCGGTCCAAAGGAGGTGGTCTCAGAGCTAACGTGTAGTGTTGCCCGTTGTTTCAATCAAAAAAGCTAGGAGGAAAGAGAATGTTAAGAAAGTTTACATCGATTCTGTTAGCTGTTCTCGTGGCCATAGGAATCTTTGTTCCTACTGTCCTTGCTGAGGAGAAGATCACGCTTACAGTACTAAACTACTTTGACCTCACATCTCCAGGCGCTGAAAGGGAATTGGAAGAAGTATGGCGCGAGTTCTCCCGCCGCAATCCTAATATCATTGTTGAGCGTGAGGACTTGTTCCTAGATGCATTCCACCAAAAAGTAGAAGCCTATGCAGCGGCTGACCGCCTCCCTGACGTAGTGTATATGTGGCCAGGCGGCCGTTCCACGTCCCTGCATACCCTGGGTCTGGTCAAGGACCTCCGGCCTCTCCTTGGTGACGACGCTCAGTACTTCATCCCAGCCGTTCTAGCACCTCAAGCAGGCGGATACTTAGCTGAACTTCCTCAGACCATGACCTCCAGCCATGCCCTCTATATCAACGTTCCTCTGCTGGAGAGCCTTGGCCTGTCCATTCCTGAGACCTATGAAGAATTAGTGGCTATGGTGCCTGTGATCAAGGGCGCTGGCCTGGACGTAATCCTCATGGGTGCTCAAGATGACTGGGTAATCCAATCCTGCCTGTTCTCAATGATCGTAGGCCGCTTGGTTGGCGATGAGAAACTCTATGAGATCATCCGGGGCGATGCCAAATTCACGGATCCGGAGTTCGTTGGTGCTCTGGAGTTCTACGCCCAGATGTACAAGGACGGCGTTCTCGATCGCAAGATCATGAACATCAACTACTCTGAGATCAACGGCCTCTTTGCCGCTGGCCGGGCACCGTTCATGGTTGACGGCGACTGGAAAACAGCTAACTTCCTCACCGACGTAACCACTGGCGAGGCTTTGATCCCCGTTGACAAGCAGCCTGACTTCAAGATGACCATCTTCCCCGCCATCCCAGGCGAAATCAACAAGAAGTCTTCGTCTGGTGTTGTGGGTGTAGGTTTTGGTATGAACGCCAAGATTCCTGATGGCTCCGCTAAAGAAGCAGCGGCTTGGGAACTGATCAAGTGGCTGCAAGGACCAGAAGTCCAGAAGATGCGCCTCGAGACTGCGGGCACCATCCCCAGCCGCATCGACGTCACTTCCGACAAGCTGGAACCCCTGGTACTTGAGAGAATTCGCTACTATGAAGACATCGAAGTCTACACAGAAGTTCTCGACAACGCCCTAGAAGGCGAAGTCTACCTGCCGCTCAACGTAGGCCTGCAGGAAATCGGCCTCGGCTTAGCCACGCCGATGGAAGTGGCAGAGCGCGTCCAAGAAGCTCTGGAATCCTGGAGAGCGAAAAAATAGCCACAACCTTATCTACTACAGAGGGGCAGGCTCGTTTTCGAGCCTACCCCTTTCCCTTAAGGAGGGAAGACCCATGAAAAGATTCCTAGCATGGTGGACAGAAGAGCGCCGTGCCTACCTCCTGCTGGTTCTGCCTGGAGTATTAGTCTACTGGGCGGTTATGGCGTTCCCCACAGTTTTTTCTTTGGGACTGAGTCTAACCAATTACAACGGTGGCGTTATCTTTGGTAATCCTAACATTCAGTTTGTCGGACTTAAGCACTATCTGCGCATGTTCGAAGACAGATATTTCTGGATTTCCCTTAAGAACAACGGCCTTATTATGGCTATATCGGTCTTTGGCCAAATACCTCTGGGTTTCCTATTTGCGTATGTAATACACCGCAAATTGATCAAATTCGGTGACTTCTTCCAAACCATTATCTACCTGCCCTGCGTGATCTCAACCATCGTCGTGGGCAGGCTGTGGCAGTCTTTCTTTTCGCCGTATGGTCCTTTCACCAAGTTTATGCAGAGATTTCAGCCGGGTTGGGAGAATGAACTAGCTTATGACCCCCAGCGGGCGATTATCCCTGTCCTGTTTGTCATCCTATGGATGTATACAGGCACCTACATGATCATTTTCTTGGCTAACCTTCAGAAAATCGACCCCTCTCTCATAGAGGCGGCCCGCATCGACGGGGCTACGGAATGGCAGGTCCTCACCAAGATCATCCTCCCTGCCCTCTCTGGCGTTATTGTTACTGCATGCATCTTGGCCATTTCAGGGTCATTGAAAAGCTTCGACTTGGTCTATGCCATGACCGGAGGAAATCCGGCACGACGAACGTCGGTGCTGGCTTTATACATGTATGACACGGCCTTTAGGCATTCGCCCAACTATCCGCTTGCCAATTCCATCTCCGTGTTCATGGTCTTAGTCAGCTTCGCTTTGATTGTCCTGGTTAGGGTTACTGAAGCTAGATTTGGAGGTCGGGAAGAATGAGGAACACAAACCGCATCAAAAAAACAGATTTCCACCCCCTCCTGAGGATCTTTGTCTATGTCATGGTGGCCATTTTTACTGTGCTCGCCCTCTATCCTCTGTACTGGTTGTTCATCAGCTCGCTGAAAACCAACACCGAGTTTCAGTTGAATATTACAGGCTGGCCGTGGAATCCAACATTTCAAAACTATCCCACCGCCTGGCGCTTGGCACAGTTTGATACTCTGTTTGTGAACAGCATTTTCTTTACGACGCTGTCCACACTCCTGGTGATCCTATTTTCCATGATGGCCGGGTTTGCCTTTGCCAAGATCCGGTCCAAAGCCACGCCCTTCCTACATGGCAGCTTTGTCATCGGAATCCTGCTCACCTTGCAGTCCATCATGGTACCCCTCTTCTTGATGGCGGTGGCCACGGATCTGTATAACACAAGGCTGGGTGTGCTCATCCCCTATGTGGGCATGGGAATGCCCATGGGCATCTACCTCTGTACAGAGTTTATCAAGTCCATCCCTGATTCGGTGGTGGAATCGGCACGCATTGATGGCGCTTCCTATCTGCGCATCTTCGCATCCATAGTCGCCCCTATGGCCAAACCGGTAGGTGTTACCCTGGCCATTCTTAACGTGTCGGGAGTCTGGAACGAGTTTATGCTCGTGAACATCTTAGTTTCCAGTGACGCCCTGCGCACGCTGCCTGTGGGGATCCTCAAATTCTCAGGCCCCCTCGCTTCCGACCATGGGCGCCAGTTCGCAGCCCTAACCATCGGTTTGGTGCCAATGGTAATTTTCTACCTGTTCTTTAGGAAGCAGATCACCGAGGGCGTGTCCGCTGGTGCTGTTAAGGGATAGGGCTCTTGACGACCCCAATCAAGAAAGGACTCCGCAAAGGGAGTCCCAAAAAGGTTCTAAAAGGCGCTTTTCACGCTGCTGAAAGGCGCCTTTTCCAATTCTGGCAGCAAACGGGGGCTGCTTTTGCCTTGACAAAAGAAACAGAAAACCCATCGCGGTGCGATGGGTCAATCTTCATAGGCAACTACGCAGTTGCGTCCTCGATCTTTGGCTCGATAGGCAGCCTCGTCCGCCCACTGCAACAGCATGTCATAGGAAGAAGGGTCATCGGCTTTGGAAGCAGCCACCCCCACGGAGATGGTGAGCACATCGGCAACCGTGGAAGCCTCATGGGGAATCTCCAAATCGAGCACGGCATTCCTCAGCCGCTCTGCCACGTGTATCGCGCCCTCGAGATCGGTCTGTGGCAGCAGCACTGCAAACTCTTCCCCTCCCCAGCGAGCCACTAAATCACCTGGGCGCTGCAGTGCATGGTAGAGCGTCCTAGCCACCAGCTTCAACACATCGTCGCCCTGGAGATGCCCATAGGCATCGTTGTAGGACTTGAAGCGGTCTAGATCGATCATCAACACAGCTAGAGACGACTTGGTGCGCCGCGCCCGCTGGCGCTCATCTGCAAAAGCCTCATCGAAACGACGCCGGTTAGGTATCCTGGTCAAGCCGTCCACCCTGCTGTCCCTCTTAAGGATGTCTTTGTAGCGCTTCAGTTCCAGGTGGTTGCGTATTTTTGCTTTCACAATAGGAACAGTAAAGGGTTTGCGGATATAGTCCATAGCCCCCAGTTCCAGGCCGTAGGCCTCATTCTGGTCGCCTTCCAAGGCAGTGAGAAACAAGATGGGGATATCGCGAGTGTTGGGATCGCTCTGCAGCTTGGCGCATACTTCATAGCCATCCATTTCGGGCATAATAATATCGAGCAGAATCAAATCAGGCATCTGCTCGCGAACCATGGCCAAAGCTTCCACGCCATTGTTGGCCACCCGCAAATCATACTCATCCTTGAGGACATTCACAAGTATCTGGGCGTTGAGCTTAACATCCTCAACAATAAGGATGCGCTGCCTTCTCCCGAGATCTATGTCATCGAGCATTTCGACCTGTTACCCCCAACCTAGTCTTGTTCATCTCTTAATTCGACATCATGACCACAATCCCTTGTTTACTAGCTGGCGAATTACATATTATCTGGAAAAGTCCAACATACCCTTCACAACCAGCAGATCAACGGTGAGTGTTTTCGGAGGCAGCCCTTCCACCCTGCGGTGCTGGGTGAGGGGCGTCATCTCCACCAAAGCCTTCCACAGTCCTTGATCTACTGGCACTCGGTAGTACAGGCTCTTCTGCTGCACTATCTCCAGCCGCTCTTCCAGAAGCGACAGCACCTCATCATTGGAATAGTCTTCACTCCCCTGAAGGCGCTCCCTGATCTCCTGCAGGTAGGCTGGCCCAGGAACCACTTTGATCACCATACCTCCAGGCTTGAGCACCCTCTGGAACTCACCATAGTTGGCTGGGGATAGAACGTTGAGGATAACGTCTGTACAAGAGTCGGCCAGAGGAAGAGAGGCCAGATCACCCACACACCACATAGCAGAGCGGTAGCTAGCAGCGGCTAAACGAATCCCATCCTTAGAAATATCCACTCCGATCAAAGGGCCCGAGAACCGCCCCTGCAAGCGCGCCAAAAAGGAGCCTTCCCCGCAGCCAGCATCTAGGATGACAGGGTGGGCAGCGGACTGGCTTTGGATCAGAGAAGCAGCCTCAGCAATAAGAGGATCGTACACTCCCCGCATAAACACTTGTTGCCTGGCGGCAAACAGGCTCCGATCGTAAATACTGCTCTGTGAACCCATATATAGATTCAGGTAACCGCTGCGGGCCAGATCAAAATGATGCCCTCCTAAGCAGCGAAAACCCTCTTCGTGGCGCCGAAAAGATTCCTGACAGATAGGGCACCGGAACAGCTCTAGGTTTCCTGCAAAGCGCCTCAGCGCTTCCTCTTTTTTGGAAATCTGCACAGCGTCCACCCCCATCACTTAACGTCAGCGTTAGCCAGTTTTTTTAACCCACCGCCTAATGCGAAATCTCCCTCCCTGCCCCGCAGTTCCCAGAAGCTCTTTCAAGTCGCCTTGATAGACAACCCTGGCCTGCAGATCCAGGAAGTGCTGCGGCTTAACCAAGTTGGCGGGCATGTGGAAGTCCACGACTCCGCTTTCCTTGAGTAGATAATAGACAAACTGGGAGCACAAAAAGCGATCGTCGCGCTTAGTGGGCTTGTTGAGCAGCCCATAAACTAAGCCACGACAGTTGTATTTATAACGCGAGCTGTTGTCGACAAACTCCTGAATGAGCCTGCTCACTTGCTGATACTGTTCCTCAGCCACCTCAATCTCTAGAATCAACCCAGGCAGCCGTTTGGCCAACCTGTAGATACCCTCGTCCAGTCTCTCGTGTTTGAATCGTCCAATGAAGGGATTATGTGTGTATTTGCGCGCAAAACTGTACATTTCCTTGAGGTCCCTATCCAGCGCCAAGGCAGCATGGGTGTACTCATCACGAGTCACGAGGTGGATCAGGCGAGAAATGACTGTGTTGGTTCTGGTCAGTACAACATAAAGATGCGCCTTGTCCACAATACTCCTCCCCCAAAAAGGTCTGTCCCTATAATACCGCCTAAGGGGGAAAAGGGGAAGTGAGATTTTCACGACAGAGGAGAGAAAAGGCTCACAACTGACTCTAAGGCCCGGGAGAGCAGGGTCTCATTCCGGAATCTGGCATAATCCAGCTCCCAGCTATCCTCCAAATCTTTCTGGAAAATCTCGGAGTACTGCGCATTCTGTTCAGGAGACTCGAAGTAGATGAAGAGCTCATCATCCCTCTCCAGACTGCGTACGTTGAGATTCACGGTGCCGATACAGAGCTGCTCATCATCGATGAGCATGGTCTTGGCATGCATGATCCCCTTGTACTTGAACACCCTCACGCCACTGCCGATAAGCTGGCGGAAAAAGTAGTTCTTAATGTTGTGGTGAAACAGCCCTCCGAAGGTGTAGTAGGATGAGGTCATGATACGTACATCCACGCCTCTCTGAGCCAGCGTTTTTAGGCTCTGGAGCACGGGCTCCGATGGGGCGAAATAGGGAGTCTGAATCCACAGCCTCTCCTTGGCGCCATTGATCAGGTTGAAGTAACTCACATTGATCACATCCTGGCCGATGTACTTGTTGTACAGACCATTGGCGATAATCTGCGCCGGGAGGGTACCATTTGCCTTAGCCTCCGGGAAATAGTGGCGCAAGCGGTCGCGGAAACCAAGGCGTCCTTCCTTGGCAGAGGCAATCCAATCGGAGATGAAGATCTGCTGGAGATCCCGAACCACCCCTCCAGTAAGGCGCACGTGGGTGTCTCTCCACTCTTTTCCTCCCACTCCCTCAGCATAGTGCACTCCCACGTTCATTCCGCCCAAGTAGCCAACCTGTCCATCGATGATCACCAGTTTGCGGTGATTCCGGTAGTTTAAAGCCCTGGCCCTGGGCCTAATGCCCTGAATCTTACCGCCAGCGTTCTTTAGCTCCCTAAACAGGGGCCGGACAAAAGTAAACCAACACCCAAAGCTGTCATAGAGAAGCTTCACTTCCACGCCCTGCTGAGCCTTTTCCCGAAGGATAGAAATGAGTTCTTTGCCCACGGGATCATTGTGGATCGTAAAGTACTGGACATGAATGTGATCCTCAGCCGCCCTCAAATCCTCGAACAGGCGAGCGAACTTCGGCCTGCCGTTTGTAAACACTTCCACTCCGTTATTATCCGTAAAAATGCTGCCGCACCACTTGTAGTGGAACTCCTGAGTTGGGGACAGCTCTGCGTCTGAGGGGTTGTGCAGCTGCCCCACAATCGTGTCTAGCTCAAGAAATGTGGCCCGATGGCGCTGCCGGATTCTACTGCGTTTGTAATCCCAGTACATCTCACTCCCCATCAGGCTGTACACGATGAGGCCAACCACAGGCAGAAAAATGAGCACCAAAATCCAACTGAAACGCTGAGTTGGTTTTTTCCGGCTAAAGAAGATGAGCAGAATGACGAAGAAGAGATAACCGATGTAAAGAAGTGACAAGATCTGTTTCATTGCATCTTTCCTTTCTGCAGGGCAAAAGATGAAGAAAGGGGTCATCACAACTGACGTTGACATTAGAACATAAGACTAGTAAACTGATGAAAACTCTGAGTGGCGCCCATCAGCGCCGCTACAACAAAGCTTTGAGGTGAGAACCGAATCCATGAGCAAAAGCTACAATCCCCATGAAGAAATACTGAGAATTGTGGATCAGGCCGCTGCCCTACTGGGACTAGAAAAGCGTGACTACATTCAGCTCAAGTCGCCCGAAAGAGAACTCAAGGTTTCCGTGCCAGTTCGGATGGACGACGGATCCATCCAAGTGTTTGAAGGCTACAGAGTACAGCATTCGGGAGTGCGGGGTCCCTATAAGGGTGGTACCCGCTACCATCAAAACGTGGACATGGACGAAGTCAAGGCCCTGGCTGCAGCCATGACCTTCAAGTGCGCTGTAGTGGATATCCCCTATGGCGGAGGCAAGGGCGGCATCACTGTGGATGCAACCAAACTGTCCAAGGCCGAATTGGAGAGGCTAACTCGGAAGTATACTACCCTGCTCTATCCCATAGTCGGTCCCCACATTGATATTCCCGCGCCTGACGTCAACACTAATGATGAAGTGATGGCCTGGTTTATGGACACCTACAGCATACTCAATGGTCAGCTTACCCTGGCGGTTGTGACCGGAAAGCCCGTTCCCCTAGGAGGTTCCCTGGGCCGCAGCGAGGCCACTGGAAGGGGTATCATGTTAACTGCTCGAGAAATCGCGCGCAAGGTCGGATTGGATCTGAAAGGGGCACGGGTTGCTGTACAGGGTGCCGGAAACGTGGGCGGAACTGCCGCCCGATTCCTGCATAGAGAAGGCTGCCAGGTGGTGGCCATCAGCGATGTATCGGGTGCAGTGTATAAAGAAGATGGGCTGGATATTGAAGAGATCTGGAGTTTTCTCCGGGCAGAGCGGGGCAGGCTTCTGAAAGACTATGATGCGCCTGGCCTCAGCAGGATATCCAACACAGAACTGCTCCAGCTGCAGGTAGACATTCTGGTACCCGCAGCCCTAGAGAATGCCATCACGGCAGAAAATGCTCCTCACATCAAAGCTCAGATCGTTCTGGAGGGTGCTAACGGCCCCACCACTGCTGACGCCGATAACATCCTAGCCGAAAGAGGCATTACAGTAGTACCAGACATCCTCACCAATGCCGGTGGGGTTGTAGTTTCCTACTTCGAATGGCTGCAGAACCTACAGTCAGTGAAGTGGGAAGAAGATGAAATCAACAGGAAACTGGAATATACGATGGTCAAGGCATTTCACGATGTCTGGAATATGGCGGAGCAGGCAGGTACCTCTCTGCGCATGGGCGCCTACATGCTCGCACTGGACAGAATTGTTACCGCCAGCAAGCTGCGTGGAGTAACCTTCTAGGCCCACAGGCCTCCCTGGTTCCAAGAATCCTGGGGGGCCTTGAGCGCCGCCTGCACCAATTCTTCATACATACAGCTCAGATGGGGCGGGCTCCATTCAGGGCTGCGGCACATGAAGAGGCAGTCAAATCGTTCCGTAAACACACACCTCAGATCAGTAGTATGTTCAAAGGGGACTTCGCCCTCCAGGCTGCAGATTTGAGAATCTGCCCTCCTAATCCATTTTACTGCTGTGTGTGGCCTTTCCTCCATCACCCGGCGCAGCCAGTTCCCGCAATTGCAGTAGTCTGATCCGCTGAAATAATGGTAGTAATCGTGATGGAAATCGATGTTGACAATGCGCAGCGGTAGTTCCCTAGGTATCCTGTCAATTAGATCTTTGATCGCTCTATGTGTGTCTGACTGGCGAAAAGCCCAGAGGTCCCCAGCCAGCCCTTCCAAGAAGGCTTTCAGATAATAATACTCATCAACCACCCCGATGCCTCTCAACTCTGGATAGCGTGCGTACTGCTCTGCCCACAAAGCAGAGAGCTGATCCCGGGGTATTTCCTCCCCACCTTTGAGAAAAAACCGAGCTCGTTCCTCAGCAGAAGCATGGATAAAATAGTCAAAGTCGACGCTGAGTATGGCAAACATGCCGGCCGCCTCCTACTTACAGCTCCAGTGGCTCGAAAAACGCTATCTGGCGTTTGCCCAGTTTAAAGTATTGAATGCGCTTAAAGAGTTCGTGCTGCAGCTTAGTCTTCTTGTCCGCGACGATGATCAACACCGATGCGTCCTTTTTCAGTGCGCCATGGCAGTTTTGAAACAGGCCTTCCAGGGGCGTGGAACTTTGCTCCCCAGCCCAAGATACCAGCTGCCCATAGGGAAGATCAGTCATAACGATATCGCTGCCGGCGATGGGGAAAGCGTTGGGTGTGGCAATATCTCGCTGCTGGCAGGACGTCTTGATTTCCCTGCCCCCCAACAGTGCCCGCAGGCGCCCCAGGCTGGCCAGCGCTTCCCGATGAGAGGCTTTGCCGAAGGCCGCCTCGAACCCTTGTAGTTCCCTTTCCCTCCCCTCCAAACCTGCTTGGGAAAGCAGGGATAGGTTCTTAGCGGCCACTTCCAGTACATCTGGGTCAATATCGGTGCCGATCAACTCCGCGATTCGTTCAGAAAATAAGAACCCGACAGTGGCAAGTAAGAACCCACCACCACAACAGGGATCATAAATGGTATAAGGGCCTTTGGCCCCCTTTGCTTCTAAGATATCGAAAGCTCGCTGCACGATCTCGCTGGCCAACCGCACCGGAAAGGCCGTTGTGTTGGGAGCACTGTACAAAACGCGTCCGCTGGCGAAATCGCTGTAATCCTTTCTCTCCACTTCGAATCTATACTTCATCATTCCATCACTTCTCTTCCCAGCCGGCCCTGGCCAGGATTTCCTCTATTACCTCAGTCTTGGCGTCCGCGTAATGCTCCACGTGCCTCCACAACTAATAGTATATCAATAATCGGTTCGGCGCACAGCCCCTGCACCGAGGTTGAGCCCACGTGTTCTACTTGCAGCGCCTGGCATCTGTTCTCCCCCTGCTCTTTTCCCTTGCTGTCTTCTTGACCAAATCGATCCCGTACCTCGTGTCCGTGACCTCACTATCCCATCTGAGCTCTCCCACGATACCGGGTCTGTTTCGTGACCCCTGCCGTGGACAAACCGATGGCCAGGAGCAGCACTGCACCTCCCAGATAAGCCTCGGAAAAGCTGACAAAAGATGCCAAGCCATAGCCGAGCACCGGACCCGCGGCAGCACCCAAATCCTGCCATGAATTGTACCACCCAACTGGCCCAGACCCCTTCTCCTGAGCTCCATCTCCCACCGCCGCATCTAGAAAGACCTTCTGAGCGTTGGTGACTATGAAGAACACCGTAAAGAACAGAATGACAACCAAGGTATTGGACATCACCGCGATAAGTGCCAAAGAGCCTGCCTGCAGAAGGGTTGAGACTACAAATGGCCCTCGTCTGCCGTAGGTATCGCACAGCCTCCCCGCGATGGGGGAAACCACCAAGGTGCTCACCCAGTTGATCGCGTTCACAAAACCTGAGATGGTGGCGATCCCAATCGCCCAGCCCAAGAGCTGCATTTCCGATCCAACTCGTTCGTGCAGGACTGCTGAGAGACTGGAGAAGACCATACCCCACGCCACTAGGTGGGTGATAAAGCCCGCTCCGTAACAGAAGGCCAAGGATAGTGTGCCGTTGGATCGCTCCTTCATCACCGGCTGCAGGTTCCTCTTGTCCTCTGCTGCGACAGGAGGAGTGACCAGCTGGTCCAAGCCAAATACAAAGGGGACAGCTCCCAAGGAAAGCAGGGCCACAATGGCAAAAGTCCAGCTGTAACCTACGTGGTCCGCCAGTAACCCGCCGCCTAACACAGCGAACACGCTTCCCAGATAAGAAACAGATTGAATGACTCCCATGGCAGTTCCTAAGCGATTCGGACTGGTCTTCAGCGCCACAAGGTATCCACCCAAGCGGAAATGGGAGTAGCAGATTCCCCACAGAATGCGAGCTGCTAGAAAGGCTGCCATCCCCATGGGAAAGGCATAGATTCCCGTTGTAATGGCCGTAACAATACTTACCACAAGCATGATAACGGAGAAATTCCACCGTTCAAAAGTGCGGGCTGCCAGTGAATTGGCAGCCAGGCGTACCCAGCGGTTCGCACTCAACAGAACACCTACCATGAAGGTGGAGATGCCAAGAGAACTTGCATAAAGAGGCAGGAGACTGTACAACAGAGAGTCCCCCAGCATGGCCAGGGCAGTTACTACAGACACTAGGACTATGGGCTGCTTCACAGAGTTTTTGTTTAACATTGCGTTACCTGCTTCGAATCCATATGGATGTATTTCCCCCTTGATTGCTTATTCCGCATTGACCTTTTCTTTGCCTGCCTGCACTCGCCTCTACACAGAGAGAATATTCTATCGAGGGCCGAATACCTGCCCATCTACAGCCGCGCTGTTGGAAATTTGATGGGGTCCACCTGCAGGTCGATGAGAACGGGCTTGATAGCATTCTTTGCCGTATCCAACACAGACTGCAGCTCTGGGGGAGATATCCGATAGCCCAAACCCCCACAGGCCTGAGACACTTGGTCAAAGCGGATATCACCGAGCTGTACGCCACAGGGCTCAAGCCCCGAGGCAGCCATGGCATTAGCTTCCAGCGCATAGGACTTATTGTTCATGAGTATGTAAGTGATGGGAAGTCCTAACTCAACTGCGGACACAAAATCGCCCATTAACATGGAAAAACCTCCATCGCCTACAACCGTTAACACTTGGCTCTGGGGTTTGGCAAGCTGCGCGGCAATGCTGGCTCCCAGGGAAAAGCCCATGCCGCGCCAGCGTCCTGAGACCAAGACCTTCTGTCCCTTCCCTTGGAAGAACCGGCTGAACCAGAGCACATGATCGCCCACATCCAGGCAGATCACGACATCAGCTGCTGCGTGCTCGGCCAGAATCCTTACCGCCTTCCCAGGATGGTTTGGTGAAGCCTCCTCCAATTCTCTCTCCAGCCGCTGGTGCCATTCCGCAGCTTCATTTCTCACCTGGTCGATCCATGGACCGTGCACAGCTGTGTCCCCGAGTTGGCTGAGCAGCTTGGCAAGCACCGCCTTAGTGTCACCTACCAAACCGAAGTCCGCGGAGATGCCCATGCTCACCTGAGCAGGAACTGCATCAAGGGACAAAACTCTCTTCTCATCAGAGGTAAACTCAGGAGGCCAATAGGTCGCGCCAACTCTAACTACGCCGTCGCACTGACGCAGAAGCTCAACGGATACCTCCGATCCTCCCTCACCTATTCCCCCTACAACGAGGGGATGTTCGGGCATAGCACCCACCATTGGCAGGGTGTATGCTATCCCTGCTCCCAACCGTTCAGCCAGGGCAAGCACTTCTGGTACAGCATGTGAAGCTCCCCTGCCCACTAAGACCATGGGCTTCTGCAGAGCCGAGACCCATTCAGCCCCTTTGGCGATTACTGAATCAGCCGATTGGGGCATCTCAGATAGAAAAGGCTCTGTCTTAACCAAGGCAGATCCTACGTGCTCCTGCCAGAAATCCTTGGGGATGCTGAGGTGTACTGGCCCTCCTTGGGCGAGTGCCGTGCGCACCAGGGCGGAGGCTACTGCCACTAAACTGGTTGGAACGCCTAGATTCTCGGATCGGATAGTAACCGCACCAAGCAGCTGCTGCTGGTTGATGTACTGCTTGTAGCCTGTCCCCAAAAAAGTGGTCTCCACCTGGCCGGTAATGGCCAAGACCGGAGCCCTATCACTTATGGCGTCAGCCAAACCATTTACTAACCGCCCTGTTCCGGGCCCTCCATCAGCCACCACCACACCTAGTTTCCCTGTGAGTTTGGCATAGGCCGAAGCTGCATACGCCGCTGTTTCTTCATTTCTCAGTTGGATAAACCGAGTGGGATGACCGTGCAGGGAGGCCAGGAAGTGCAGGATAGTATCTCCCGCCGTACCAAAGACGTGTTCCACACCCCAAGCATTCAGCAGATCGGCCAATGCGCGGGCCACCGTTGCTTGATTCATCGCTGGTTTCACTCCATTATGTTTTACCAAAAGCATGCCCTCTGCTGGTTTTTTTACCCTTGCTGCCAGCTCTCGGGGCCGAAGCTCACATGACCAAGCCATGATCTGCCAAATGAGGAAAAACCCTATTGTTGGATTCATACCATTATGATATCATTAATATATCATATCAATATGAGTGGAGGCGGAATATGCAGGAGAAAACATTAAAGGCTAGAGCTGGTATGCCCATATTGATCCTCTTCATTTTGCTTTACGCGGCAGCCATTGCCCTGATCATCGTGGGTGGTGTCTTGCTGGATAGGGGAGCTGCTGCCTTGGGAGGCGTGCTGCTGGGGACAGGGCTCCTGTGGGTAATAGTCGGTTTTATCCCCTTCCTAGGACTGAAGATCATCAAGCCTCAAGAAGCGTTAGTCTTGACCCTGTTTGGAAAGTACATCGGAACCCTCAAAGAACCGGGATTCTATTTCGTCCACCCCTTTGCAGTGGCTGTAAACCCCGCGGCTAGAACGCGGCTCGGGCAGAGCGGAGATGTGGAAAGCGACAGCAAATTCAATGTCACAGTATCGCAATCTGGCAATGTCTCTCTAGACAGCCGTCTCAGCAAGAAGGTGTCACTGAAAATCCTAACGCTGAGCAATTCCAGGCAGAAAGTAAATGATGCCTTGGGCAACCCGGTAGAGATCGGGGTGGCCGTCATGTGGCGGGTTGTGGACACCGCGAAAGCCGTTTTTAACGTGGACAACTACAAAGAGTACCTCTCGCTGCAGTGCGATAGTGCGGTGAGGGACATCGTCCGGATTTACCCTTATGATATGGCTCCAGGCATTGACACCACTGGTGATGGGCAGCCGGACGAAGGAAGCCTGCGCGGTTCCAGCACCATCGTGGCTGAACGCATCCGTAAACAGCTCCAGGAGAAGGTCAAGGATGCCGGCCTGGAAATCTTAGAAACACGCATCACCTACCTTGCCTACGCTCCGGAAATCGCGGCAGTAATGCTCCAGAGGCAGCAGGCCAGCGCCATTGTGGACGCCCGGAAGATGATTGTGGATGGTGCGGTAAGCATAGTGGAAATGGCCTTAGATAAGCTCAACGAAAATGATGTAATCAACCTGGACGAGGAGAGGAAAGCTGCTATGGTGTCCAACTTGCTGGTTGTCCTCTGCGGGAATCGAGATGCCCAGCCGGTAGTGAATAGCGGGAGTCTGTATTAAGCATGGCTGAGAAGAAAAAGCAGATTCCCCTGCGCCTATCGCAGAAGCTGTATGATGAAATTGCAGCTTGGGCTGGGGAGGATTTCAGATCCATCAACGGTCAAATCGAATATCTGCTAACCCAATGTGTCCGGCAGCGCAAGAAAACAGGCAGATATGTTCCCCCGGATCTGTCTGACAAGCAAACACCAGAGCCTTAAAGCATCACCCTGCTTTTCCAGGAGAAGCAGGGTGATCCTATTATGGCGCCGTCTTTTTCCCCTTTGACAGCTTCTCAGCTGAGTGGTACACTTCTTTCTAGAAGAAAGAGGTGTGCGGATGTCTGTCCTTCGTTGAGGCCGTTAGTTGTGTGTCACAGAAGTGGGTTTTCACCCGCTTGTTAAGTGTGCCCAGGAGCCTTGAGGAAGGACGGAAGAGCGTCTCTTTTCCGCTTTTTCGTGTACAGCGCAGTGGGCAACTGCGCTTTTTGCTTTCGCAGGTTCTTTGGAGCACATACCTTAGCGAAAGGATTTGACAGCATTGACTATAAACTTGAAAGAATACGGTTTGAGCGAACGGTTTACCCAAGAGGCGGCCATGTACGATGGACTGTTTCTGGCCAGAGTGTCAGAACAGCACCGTGACCTATATCGGGTAATCGGAGAGGGCGGAGGATTCGAGGCCAGATTGGCAGGGAAACTGGTGCATCAGGCTGACAGCCAACTTAGCTTCCCTGCTGTTGGGGACTGGGTGATGGTGGACCGCTGCAATGACAGAACGGGCAGCGCTATAATCCATCATATCCTGCGCCGGAAGAGCGCCCTAGTGCGCAAAGCCGCGGGGACGAAGTACTCGGAACAAGTTATCGCAGCCAATATTGACACCATTTTCATCTGCATGGCGCTCAATGAGGACTTCAACGTCAGGCGCCTGGAACGCTACCTAACCATCGCCTGGGACAGCATGGCTGCTCCTATTATCGTGTTGACCAAGTCTGACCTGTGCTCTGATCTACCGCACAAGCTCAGAGAAATCTCCGCTGTGAGCGTTGGGGTGGATGTGATCACCTGCTCTGCAGAAAATGGGCAGGGTTTTGAGGAAATCAATTCCTATGTTGAAGCTGGTAGAACCATCGCCTTTGTGGGCTCCTCAGGTGTGGGCAAGTCCACCATCATCAATCGCCTTATGGGGCAAGAGGTACTTGCCACTGGGGCAATCCGGGAAGATGATGGTCGAGGACGGCATACCACTACCTACCGCCAACTGTTGAAGCTGCCCAGCGGCGGCATAGTGATCGATACCCCTGGTATGCGGGAACTGCAGATCTACACCGCCAACCTTTCCAGGGCTTTTGAGGACATTGAGGAAATTGCTGGATCGTGCCGCTTCAGCGACTGTTCTCACGGCTCAGAACCAGGCTGCGCAGTTCGGGAAGCTATCCACAGCGGGACACTTTCGGCAGAGCGTCTGCAAAGCTATCTGAAGCTGCAGCGGGAAGCAGCATATGCGGAGCTCAATTCCCGGCAGCGTGAACAGGAAAAGCTCAACCGAATGTTTGGCGGCAAAAACGAAATGAAGCAGCACAGAAAGCAGTTCAAGGGCAAGAAGAACTAGATACTGAGGGGGAAGCGCTGGGCTTCCCCCTTTCTATTCCTTCTCAGCCACTACGAGCATTTCGAAGTGATCCGGTGTGAGAGGCTCATCTCTAGAGAAGGCTCCCAGTGTAACCCCGAAGATTTCTACTCTTCTGTATCCCAAGGATTTCAAGAGCCAGGTAATTTCACTGGGTAGATAGTATCTCTCCTCGACCTCAACGCGCTGTTGGCGGCCATCGTCATCGATGAAGTCCAAGATGGAGCGTTCCCGCATGGTGAGTAGATCGAAACTGCCTCCGGCAGCTGCCTCTCCCTCTCCTTGGGCACCGGGTTTGCCATAGAGAGCTTTGAACCGCACCAACGGATATAAGCCGTTGAGTGTGGTGAATATGAACTTGCCACCGCGTTTAAGGGCCTTAGTGACGCTCCTTAAGATCTGGAAGTTCATCTCATCCGTTTCCATAAGGGGAAAGGCACCTTCGCAGAGCATAATGGCTGCATCGAACTGATGATCAAAGGGCAGGTCCCGCGCATCATGCCGGAAGAACTCAATCTGCAGATTCTGCTCCTTCGCCTTTTCCTTAGCCCTTCTCAGCTGAGCCTCAGACAAATCGATCCCAGTGACGGAGTAGCCTCGTTTGGTGAGTTCGATGGTATGCCTGCCCGTTCCGCAGCCGACATCGATGATCTCTAGGGATCTATCGTAGTTCAGCTCCTTTTCAAGGAAATCACATTCGCCAATAGTCCCCTGAGTAAAGGGCTCCTGATCATACCCCTTCCCGAAATTCTCCCACAACTTTTCGTACCACTGTTTCATCACCGCTTCCTCCCCTCCAGCCGGCCAAGCTAGGGAGTGCTCTTCTCCCGTCCCTTGGTCCTCAGCTTGTTGTGATACATCTGGCCGTCGGCCTCCTTCAGGACCTTGTGAAAATTCAGCTTTTCTCCGCCTATATAAACGCTGTATCCACAGGACACTGTTGGCAGGATGGCTCCCTCTTCCCTAAGCCTGGCCAGGCCGCTTTTCAGATTTGCAAGCTGTTCCTCAATCTTCTCTGCATCTGTCTCGCTGCCGATCAGGGAGAACTCATCGCCGCCCACTCGGTAACAGGTGTATCGCTTGTCGAAGGATTCCCGCACAACAGCTGCCACTGCCTTGATCACATCGTCTCCGCAATCATGTCCGTAGGTGTCGTTGACCGCCTTAAAATCATCGATATCAAGCATGATCAGGGAGAATGCATGGTCCTTTCCCTTGGCTTCAGAGATGCGTTTCACCTGCTTATCAAAGGCTGCTCGGTTGTATACATTGGTTAGAGTGTCAAAGCTGCTGTCAAACTCCGACATCAAGAGCAGATAAAGCAGGAGGGACAGCGTAACGCAGTGCCAGGAAGTATAAGAGGAAGGAAAAAGCAGCTGGACGCTTGTCCCAATGAAGGTGAAAACTCCCAGCCCCGCCATCTTACTTACGATGGGATAGTTCTTCCTCTTTGCCACTTCTACGGTGGCGATGATTAGACACAGGAGATTTGTGGCGTACACTGCGACAAAAGCAAAGAAGAAATCACCCCGTGTGTAGTTGTTAGCTGCATCCACCGTAAAGATCCATCCAAACACAGGAGACAATGCTGCAGCCGCGGCGTTTAACACCGTGGGCAGCAGCATAATCCTGTGTTTCTCCAAAATCATACGGTCAAAAATGAGGGCTATGGCCAAGGGAATCAGTGGGGCCAGGGCAAAGCCCAGGGTATTACAGAGAATGTGAAAACCACGGAGATTGAGGTTGTAATTGTTGGTCACGATCGTCGCCGCTTCCAACACGATTACGGATATAGTGAGCGTTACGGCGATAAGAAAGGGCTTCTGGCGCTCAGCATTCAACGAGGTGTTTGAATGCAGGAGTCCCATCAGATAAAACAGTGCTGCGATGTCTATCAGATATGCTGCAGTATGCATGCTATGTCATCCCCCATGGGCGGATTCTTCCCTGTTAACGGCTATCTGCTTCTCAGTAGCACACCTTCGGCACGTATCGTACCGTCCACTGATTCAGCTTCATGCTCAGTTGATGATTTCACCCTTGTTTTCAGCTAGTTTTTTGTGCCATTCACCTCGCTCTTTAGCTGTCAGTTTCTCCCACTCAGTCTCTTCTCCAATAATTCTTAAGGGTTCTCGCGAGCGATAGGAACGTGTCAAGTTGCCCGGGAACTTCTTGTCAGTAACATTGGGGTCGTCCTCAAATTCACCTGTGGGCTCCACTATATAAACGCGTTCCCTGCCTTCACCTTTCGCCAGAGCCGCCGCAAGTCTTGCGCCATTTAGATTGGCAGTGAAATATATGTGGTTCATTCTAAGCTCGGGGTCGTAATTTGACTTCCCACCGGCTGTCAAGAAATCACCAACCTGCAAATCTGCCTTTGTTCCATGATAAAACGGCCCTTGATCAGACGGCGCACCCTTATGTACACTTGATAGCTCATAGTTTCTTTTTGCATTGTCAAAATCCCGTAACTCCTCATAGCATCTGGCAATGTTTGCATACAGCGTAGGGTAGGCGCTTTTAACATTGTCATCATCCACTTTTAGTGCACACTGCAAAGAGGTTTCCAGCAGGCGCAACTTGTCTGTAACACTCTTCTGCTGCCGAGCCAAATGATAGGCCGCAATGAACCTTTCATAGTCGTCAGCTGCTTCGCGCCATGCCTGATGAAAAAGCGCGGCTGCCTCTTCAGGCTTTCCGCTATCCTCCAATTTCAGCCCGTTCATACACAGTTGGATAACGGCATTGTTCGGGTCAAATCTCATATCCACCCACTCCACCCTCCAATTCCAGGTCAACGCTCACACAGTCACTCTGTAGTTGTTATCTGCAGCTTATCTCCTATACGCAATTGCATCAAGTTGCGCATGAAGCCCATCTGGACCACCAAAATGTGCAAAATCTGTCTGGATCGTCTTTCTCGCGGGATATGTACCAGCGAAACGTTCCTGAAAAACCTTTTCCATGATAGGTATATTCCATGCATCTCGTAATAAAACATCTACCTTGACCACAGATTCTAAAGTCAAGCCAATGTCTTTTAGACGATTTTCCAAATCATCCAATGCACCATGTACCTGTGCTTCAACAGATTGGCCAACATTTCCTACACAGAAATTCAGAAACACAAAATCTCCCGCCTCTACCATTTGTGACCATGCGTTTTCCTCGCTTACATCGTATCTTTTAATACTAGCCATCGTTCGTTGCCTCCGTTTCTTTGTTGTTATGAGTTAATCATAACAGAGAAACTACGACAACGTCATGTCACAGTTTTTGATACAGCGCTACCATTTTTTTCGCCGACTCAAGTACCCGATTTCTGATATGCTCTGGTGCCTTGACCTCAATCCCATCACCAAGCGATAACAGCATTCCAAACCATAGGTGCTCATTTTCAATGACATTCAGTACCATATCACAGTCGTTATTGTCATATTCACGAGTAATTGTACCGTTTAGATATTCAACGGCCTTGGCACGCGCCTCCGATTTGACGTAAACAGTTATTTCGGTAAGCTTTCGTGGCATCTGTTTATCTATGTCATGTAAGATTTCTTCTGCCTTTCTATGCTCCAGCGTAAAAGCAGCGTCGACTATCTTGGCCTTTCTCATTCTAATCAGTTTATATGTTCTATAATCGTTCTTAACAACAGAATAAGCAAGCAAGTACCAAGAATACCACCGGTATACGACGGCTATCGGTTCAACGTTATGTATTCGTGTAATGTTGTCTGCATTTGTATACTCAAAGCGGACAGGGCACTTGGTATGTATAGCATCCTGGAGTATTTGCAGAAGCTGATTATCACCCTCGCGCAACACCGAAAAATCAAGGATAATTGTGTTATCTGGATTTTTGGTTAACGAGGCAACTTTTTCAAGGGTTGAAATAATTCTCGGACTTTTCATAGCAGAATAGAATCCCTTTAGGGAAGTAAGGATAAACGAGTAATCTTCATTTGATACCGTATGTGCATCCATGCGGAAATCCTCTTCCAGATAATAGCCTCCGTTTGCTCCGGTTTCTGCCACTATGGGAATCCCCGCTTGACATAATGAGTCTATATCACGTTGAATTGTGCGTACTGACACTTCGAATTTTTGAGAAAGCTCGCGTGCTGGAGTTTTACCATGGTTCATCAAATATGTGGTTATCGCATATAGCCTGTCAACTTTCCCCACGTTATCGCCCTCTCCTCAACCCTAGGAAAATACCCGTTTTCCATTCTGTCAACTTAGGCTTACACCCTTGACCACCAGGCAACGCTTCTCCCTTTCCTCCCCTAATTGAACTAGAGGAAGATTCTACTTGAAACGGGTTCAACCCGGTTACTCGGTCAAACACCCTGAGCAAAATCTGGACAATTATGGTGACTGACAACACCATACTAATCGACCGCATATAGATCATTTCAGGTATTTATCAAAAAAGACAAGGCTTTTTTGATTTATAAACTCTAAAGTATCATATCCGGATTTCTTATATCCACCACCAAGGATAGCACATAAAATTGGTGATGTTCTAACTAAATCAGTCAGTGTATAATGATTGCTGCCCCTAATATAGTAATTTTCTACATTTTCATTCTGGTACATATTTTTGTTTTGAACATACTTATTGTCTGTTTCAATCAAAGGGTAACCACTGTCACTATAGATGTTCATAACAGCACTTGAATACGGTCTCGCATCCCATATAAAGTCATTTCCGTCTATCCCTGTTATATCACACATATAGGGAGATTCCATAGCGATCACCGCTTTTATATCATCACGCTGCCTTGCAACCCCAAGTGCGGCGGAACCTCCGAGAGAATGCCCGGCAACGCCGATATTTTTCACATTTATCAATGCATAAAAGGAATTGCCGTCTTCTGCGGCGTTCCGGATAAAGGTATCAAGCACGAAATTTATGTCTTCGGTGCGAAGTTTCATCCACTTCTGAAAAAGGGCATAGGAATTTTCTATATCAGAATGGGAGTCCTCTGTGATTAATTCTTTCATATACCCTGAATCTATGTATATTTTCTTCCCCCCAACTTCTGTACTGAGCGAATGATATGTATGATCGATGCTAACAACCACATAGCCGTAGCTTGCAAGTTCTTTGTAGAGCGAAAGGTTGCTTGTTTTTGTTGAAATGCCGCCGTGGGAAAAAACAATCAAAGGACAGGTGTTATTTTCGATACCATCCGAGTCAGGGTAATAGACCAATACTGATAATTTGCGAAAGCAGCCATCACTTTTATAATCTTCCAAGCGTGATGTATCTGTCAGTTCCAGCACGCTATGAGTGTAAGAATATTCACCCGTGGTTTTTATACTTCCCAGATCAGGAAACAACACAACCGCAAATGCAATAAACACGATGGCAATTATAGTGGGTACATTTACCATTCTTTTTAACATAACATTTTTGATCAGTTTTTGCCTGTTAGATACAGATAGAAAGCTAACTAAAAGAGTAATAATACCAAGTAGAATACAACTGTGGTATCCCATAATCTTCCCCCCATTGGTAGATTATAGCGCTGAATCCACAGAATTTCTTCCTGAATACTTGCATCCGACCTGCTCTGTCAACCTCAAAAACCTCCGGAGAACATCTAACCTGACCACTTGACTATCTAATACGGCATTTCTTAACTTATTCCCACAAAGCGAAAAAATGTAATTCTTGCTTTGTGGAGTTCAAATCTATATGTGTGAAAAACCTTGTTATATCAGGGTTTTCGGACTTCATGCTATTTTACCCTAGATATCATTGTCACGCTCTCAACGTGGCTGGTCCAGGGGAACATGTCCACCGGCTGCACAGAGCCCACCCCATAGCCCAGGCCGGCGAGATGGCTCAAATCCCTGGCCAGGGTCGCCGGGTTGCAGGACACATAAACCAGGGCAGGAACATCAGCCTCAGCCAAAGCGTTCAGCACAGCGACGTCACAGCCCTTCCTGGGAGGATCCACAACCGCTGCATCCACTTTCTTGTAGTCCTTGATCAGCCTGGGAAGCACTTCTTCTGCCCTGCCAAGGTAAAAATCTGCATTGGCAATTCCGTTTAGGTCGGCATTTCTCCGTGCATCCTGTACAGCCGCCTCTACCGTCTCCACGCCAACAATCTTCCCCGCCTGTGCGGCTAAGTAAAGCCCAATAGTTCCTGCACCGCAGTACAGATCCAGCACCATTTCCCTTCCTGTTAACCGCAGGTTCTGCCGCACAAGATCATATAAAACTCTGGTTTGGGCTGGGTTAACCTGAAAGAACGAACCAGGGGAGATGGCATAGCTCACATGGCCAATGGAATCCTCCAGGTACTCCGCGCCCCAGACAATCCTAGTCTCTTTCCCTAGGATGACATTGGTCACTTCTGGGTTGATGTTGTGGGCCACACTCACCAAGTTGGGCACTTCCTTGCTAAGCCGAGCAATGAGTTCAGCCTGCTGGGGCAGCTCAGGGGTCCTGGTCACGAGGGTCAACATGAGCGCATCTTTAGAGAAACTGGCCCTTATCACCGCATGCCTCAGCACGCCCCGATGGCGCTGCTCATCATATGGCTCTATGCCCAGTTCCTGCACAGCCTTTTTCACCGCTAGAGCCAAAGTGGTGATCAGGGGATGCTGGATTTCACAGGTAGACAGATCAACAATACGGTGACTGCCCTTTTGGAAAAAGCCCATCACCAGTTCTCCCCCCTGGCGTCCCAGGGGAAGCTGGGCTTTGTTCCGGTAATGGTATGGCTCCTGCATTCCTATGGTAGGCAGGACTTCCACGGAGAGCTTGCCCAAGCGCGCCAGGGCATCCACTACCTGCTGCCGCTTCCAGCTCAGCTGCGCGCCATACTCCATATGCTGCAGCTGGCAGCCTCCGCAGAGTTCCGCATGGGGACAACTGGGCTTACGGCGATCTTGAGAAGGCTCCACTACTCGCAGAAGATCTCCATAGGACAAACGTTCTTTAACATGTACAAGGCGAAGCAGCACCTGATCGCCGGGGATGGCCTGGGGTACAAACACTACCCGATCGTTCACCCTCCCCACTCCAAATCCTTCATGGGTGAGGCCGGTTATCTCCACTAGATGTTCTGCTCCTACTCTCCAGGCTGTCATAGCTCCACTTCCCTTTAAAAAAGCCCAGAACTGATTGGGAATCGGTTCTCGGGCTTAGTGCTTATTCTGCTTTCATCCTCAGCATGGAAAGGGGTCTTACCTTTTCCATGGGTATGCGTACCTTGAAGTTTGCGTGAGCTTCTTCCAGCTCCTCCTCTGGTTCCACTCGGGTCAGGCGGCTCACCACTGCCGTTGTGATAGGACCCCGGGGCTGCATGATTTCCACCTCTGAGCCCACAGGCAGGCGGTTACGCACGCCGACCACCGCTTCACCGCGCTGATCATCATAGCCCTCTACAACTCCCACCACATCATAGCTGCGGATATAGGAGCCTGTTGGGCGGTGAATCCCTGCACCAGTGGGAACAAAGAAGCCAGACCAATAGGGCCGGTGGCTCACCTTGTCCAGCTCCTCCAGGAGCTCCATTGGGAGCTGGTAATTTTCAGGATCCTGGGCGTACAGGTCTAGGGCCTGCCGATAGGCCCGCACAACAGTGGCCACATAGTAGGCGCTCTTCATGCGCCCTTCAATCTTCAGACTGTCTACCCCGGCCTGCACCAAGTCAGGGATGTACTCCAGAAGGCGCAGGTCTTTTGAATTGAAGATGTGAGTGCCTCCCTCATCTTCCTCAATGGGCATGTATTCACCAGGCCGGGTCTCTTCAACCACAGCGTAGCGCCACCGGCAGCTTTGGGCACATTCTCCGCGATTCGCATCCCTGCCCGTCAAAACATTGCTGAGCAGGCAGCGGCCTGAGTAAGCTACGCACATTGCTCCGTGGACAAAAACCTCTAGTTCCACATTGGTCTCCTGACGCACCCTAGCGATCTCTTCCCTAGTCAGCTCCCTAGCTAGAACAAGGCGGGAAAAACCCACATCTCCCCAAAACCTGGCAGCTTGGTAGTTCACAGTGTTGGCCTGGGTGCTTAAATGCACAGGTGTGTTCGGAGCATGCCTGCGGGCTAGGGAAAAAACGCCAACATCCGCCACAATAATGCCGTCCACACCGAGTGCCTCCAGTTCCTCGAGATAGGCTGGGAGCAGATCAATCTCGTCATTGTGGGCGAAGATATTAACGGTAACATACACCATTACGCCCCGGACGTGGGCCAGAGCCAGCACCTCCTGCAGCTCTTCCTGGCTGAAATTCCCGGCCTTAGCACGCATGCCAAAAGCCTTTCCTGCTAAATATATGGCATCGGCGCCATACTCCATGGCGACGATGGCTTTTTCCATATTTCCTGCCGGGGCAAGAAGTTCTGGAATCTTCACAATTGGTCCCTCCTAGTATCCTAAGGCGCGCCTAGCCTTCAGGTGCTCACTGTATGTTTCAGTAAACTCATGGGTGCCGTCCCGCCTGCTCACAAAAAAGAAGTAATTGGTCTCTGCAGGATTCAGAACAGCCAGCATTGAGGCTAGGCCCGGACTGGCAATGGGCCCGGGAGGCAGTCCCCGGTAGCGATAGGTATTGTATGGGGAGTCTATCTCCAAATCTCTGTATAGTACAATGGGGCGCTCTTCCTCAGTGACATAGCGAACAGTGGGATCAGCCTGAAGCGGCATGTCCACTGCCAAACGGTTCAAATAGACAGAGGCCACTATGGCCCTTTCTTCATGAACCATAATCTCCCGCTCAACGATGGAGGCAAGAGTAACAACCTCGTGCAGGGTCAGCCCGCTCTCCTCCAAGAGAGGCACTACCTCCTCCTCGGCCACTTGAACAAAGCGTGACACCATCTGCCCAATGAGGTCCTCTTCGGTCTGCCCTTCGCTAAAGTAATAGGTATCAGGGAACAGATAGCCTTCTAGAGATGCGATGGGCAGATCGATGGGCAGCTCTTCCCCAAACACCGAGTGAGCATCGGAGGCCAACTCGATAAAACGCTCCCTGTCCGCAAGGCCTTTCTCCGCCAGCAGCGCCGCGATCTGCTTAATCTCAAAACCTTCGGGAATGATCACACGCACCGTGGTCACTCTGCCCGAACGCAGATGGTCAATAATCTCCAAGGGACGCATCTCCGGACTGAGTAGGTACGCACCTGCCTGCAGGTGGTGTTCTGCACTTTCTAACCTAACCATGATCTGAAACAACGCCGGATTGCTGATAATCCCTTCTTCCTCTAGGAGTTCCGCGATCTGCCTGGTGTTCATCCCAGGCTGAACCCTTACAACCTTGCTCAAAGCATTGTCATTGGAACTGAGGGGCTGATTACCCACGATAAAGAGAGCCGCCAATGCTGCGCAGCTCACCACAACAAAGAAGAAGAGAAAACGGACCACGCCGTTCCAGGTCCGTTTTGACACTGTTTGCACACTATCGGGCATGGAAGCACCCCCAAAACCACTAGTTCTTGCCTCTCGTCACTCCATCTCCATGACGTCGGTTTCCAAGAACGCTAATACCCGCTCAAATTCCTCATCATCTTCGATATCCAGCAGAACTTCTTCGCCATCTTCGTTGGTTTCCATTCTGTAGATGAAGCCTCCCTGGTCGGGCTCGTGAATGGGGAACAACACAGCGTACATCTGCCCATCTAACTCAAAGTCATAGATGGCACACTCTTGTTCATTGCCATCTTCGTCTTGGAGCACAACGATCTCCTCATAGTCGTGTTCGTGGTCATGATCATGGTCATGGTCATGTTTATGAGCCATTGATATATCCTCCCTTTGCTTGCTAGTCTCACCGCTTACGATCCAAATATGCCTGTAAAATGACGGCGGCAGCCAGCTTATCAATTACTTTACGGCGCTTAGCCCTGCTCACATCTCCCTCCAAAAGGATTCGCTGTGCAGCAACGGTTGAGAACCGTTCATCCCAATATTCTACTGGCAGTCCAAATTCCCTCTCCAATTCGGCGGCAAATAAGTATATTTTCTCCACTTCCGGGCCATAGCTGCCATCTGTACGGCGGGGCAGGCCCAGAACAAACTTGTCCACGGCGTACTCTTCCACCAGCAGGCGCAGAGCAGCCAGGTCTTCTGTTAGGCTTTTCCGGCGCACCACTTGGACAGGCTGTGCAGTCCATCCCATTAAGTCACTGACTGCCACACCGATGGTCTTTTCGCCCACATCCAAGCCTAGTATCCTCATGGGTAAACTCCTCTAAATCACTTTGATGGCAAACTCAGGGCAGGCAGCCCCACAATAGGCGCAGAAGACACATTGATTGCGCACTGCCACGGCAGCCCTTCCTTCTCGAATCTCCAAAACCCCATTGGGACAGGCAGCAGCACAAGCTCCACAGCCAGTGCACCAGTCATCGATGTGCAGGCGCCTGCTGACGGGCTCTGGGGAGGGGAGATCCCTGCGGCCTTGGAAAAAGGCCACATTACTCTCCACTTCTGCAGTGCTCTTCATGCCCACTGCAATGGAATGGATTGCATCTATCTGGAGCAGGTAGTCCAAGGCCTTGGACCAATCACCCAAGAGATGGCCTCCACCCAGGGGCTTCATTGCATAGATACCCTTGCCAGCTTGGGCAGCCTGAGCAATGGCTTTCAGCATTTCCTCCCGGGTGCCTCCTTGAATACCTATCCCAGTCATATTGATCAGAGGGGAGATGATCTCGATCTCAGGAATGGCTGTGGCAGCTTGCACCGCTTGCACATGATGGGTGGATATGCCCACCGCCTGCACCACACCGGCCTGCTTCGCTTCCCACAGCACTTCCAAAGCTGGCCAATGACCTCGCAGAGTGTGGCTGGATTCCTGCTCATGCAGGAGGAAAATGGGGATTGTATCGAGGCCCATCTCTCTTTGGGCTCGCTCCAGACTCTGCAGCATGCCCTCGCGGGTATAAGCGTAGCTCTTAGTTGCCACTACCACTCGCTCCCTCCAGGGAAAGCGCTGGAGAGCCAGGCGAATATGGTGATACGTTTCGTAAAGTTCAGCTGTATCGATAAAATTAACGCCCAGTTCCAAGGCTCTCAGCAAGACTTGGCTTCCCTCTTCAGGAGAGAGATTCCGCTGGAGAGGACCAATGGTCAGGGCGCCGAAACACAGTTTGGAAACATGGAGGCCGCTACGGCCGAGTTCTGTGTACTTCAAACCTGATCTCCTCAGTTCATGCGTCTAAACAGCACACCTAGGGTGTTGGGGCCGCAGTGGTTGGAAATGGTGCAGCCCGCTTCAGTTACTATAATTTCCTTGAACTTGCCATGCTCGTCCACCAGAGACCTTACCATCTCGACAATTTCCTCATTACAGCCAGCATGGGTGATGAACACTCTGCAGGGATCCAGTTCACCATTCTGCTCCAGCCTATCCAGGACATAGAGCCTTACCGCTTTCATGAAATTTCCCCGGTATTTGCGCCCCACAATCATCACGCCATCGCGCACCTCAATGGATGGCTTTAAGCGCAGGATCTTCGCACCTTGGGCGGTTATGGCTGAACACCTGCCACCCTTAGCTAAATAGTCCAATTGATCGATGATGAAGCTGGCGTCAACCTTCGGAACAAGTTCTTCCAGCACTGCCGCGATTTCAGCTGCACTCCTACCCTCCTCCGCTAAGAGGGCTGCCTCGTGAACCAAGTGGCCGCTCCCAGTGGACAGGTTTCTGGAATCCACTACCCGTACTCCGGGAAAGTCCCTGGCCGCCAACAGTGCGTTGTTATAACAAGATGAAAAAGCGGAGCCCAGACTGATGTGAACAACCTCATCCCCAGACGCAGTTAAGTCTTGGAAATGCTTCTGATACTCATAAATGTTTACGGCTCCAGTGCGGCAGCTCTTGCCTGCTTCCACGTATGAAAAAAGATCTGAGGGGGTGATATCAACACCATCCCTAAAAACCTCGTCGTCCACGGTTATGCTTAAGGGAGTAATGGCAATGCCCATTCTAGCAACAAATCCTGCTGAAAGATCACAAGTACTATCCGTACTAATACGCGTCAACACTAAACACTCCTTTGCCGTGTAACAAAACAACGAGCTGGGGCCAGTGCCCTCTAGCTTTTCTGAAGATAGTGCTTTACTAACTCCTCGAGGATGACATCCCTTTCTAGTTGTGCGATTAGAGAACGGGCATTCTTGTGGCTGGTGATAAACGTTGGGTCTCCCGACAACAGATAACCGACAATTTGTCCAAAGGGATTGTAACCCTTGTCCTGCAGTGCTTCATACACTTTCCGCAGGATGGCCTTGACCTCAGAAGAATCCTCTTCTAGGGTCCTATAACTGAACAGCGCGGTCTTGTCGTGAGCATCGTTCATGGTATCCCTCCCCCTGCGCAATCTTCTCTATATTTATTCTGTAACTATTGGATGATTCCCTCCAATAGGGTTCTGAAGTACTTGCGGCCTTCTTCCAGGGCTTCAGGGAGCTTTTCAGGGAGTCGCCCACCAGCCTGTGCCATATCGGGCCTGCCTCCTCCACCGCCTCCGCAGATCTTAGCCGCATTCTTAACGGCATTTCCAGCATGGATGCCAGACTGGGTCAGAGACTTGGACACCATACTCAGCAGCAGTACTTTATCACCGTTTTTTGCCCCCAGGAGAATGGCAGCAGGGTCAAGATGATCGCGCAGGCGATCCCCCAACTCCCGCAGCTCCTCTGGATCCTGAGCCACCACTTCAGCTACCACCAGGGAGGCGCTCCCTACCTTTTCCGCACTGGACAGCAGATCGTCCAAGGAACCCAACAGATTCTGCTTCTTGAGCTCAGCCAGTTCTTTCTCCAGCCGGCGGTTGGCCTCCAGCAAACGCTCTACCTGCTCAGGCAGCTGCTCTGCCTGACTCTGCAGCGTCGTCTGGAGGGTCTGCAGCACCTGCTCCTGGGCGCGGATCTGAGCTAGAGCTTCCCTGCCTACTACAGCTTCGATGCGACGCACTCCAGCAGCCACGCTGCCTTCAGAGACGATTTTAAACAAGCCAATCTCTCCAGTGGCTTTAACGTGGGTGCCCCCACACAATTCCAGGGAATAGTCGCCCACCTGGATCATCCTTACCTGCTCACCGTACTTTTCGCCGAACAGGGCTACAGCCCCCTGCTCTTTTGCACTTTCCAGATCGGTAATGGAAGGCATTACGGGAGAGTTGCGCAGGACTTGCCGGTTCACTTCTTCCTCGATTGCAGCCAGCTCGGCAGGGCTCACTGCTTGGAAATGGGTAAAGTCAAACCTCAAACGCTGCGGCCCCACATAGGAGCCGGCCTGATTCACATGGTCGCCTAGGATATCCTTGAGGGCACGGTGCAGCAGGTGGGTGGCGGTATGATGGCGCGCCGTTTCCTGCCGCAGCTCTATGGCTACAGAAGCCTTTACAGTACTGGAAGCTGCTATATAGCCTTCTTCCACCACTCCAAAATGGCTGATCAGACCTTCCACTGGCTTACGCACGTCTGTGACCCGTACAACACCGGTGTCAGCCTCAATGAGCCCTTGGTCCCCGATCTGGCCGCCTCCCTCCGCATAGAAAGGCGTACGATCAAGCACCACAGCAACCTGAGTGCCCTTCTCGGCAGTATCCACACTGTGGCCGTCTACGATAATACCCATAATCTGGGCAGTTGTTTCAAAGCAATCATAGCCAATGTATTCCGTTGTCACTACGCCAGCGAGCTCTTTATAGGCTTCCAGGCTGCTGTCGAGATAGCCATGGGCGGTGCGGGACTTCCTAGCCCGTTCGCGCTGGGCCTCCATAGCCTGCTGAAAGCCGTTCTCATCCACAGTTAAGCCCTCATGGTCTAGAATCTCCCGAGTTAGATCCAAGGGAAAACCAAAGGTATCATAGAGCTGGAAAGCGTCCTTGCCAGCAATCACATCCTGGCCAGCCGCCTTGGCGTCCTGCACCAAATCTTGGAGAAGCCGCAAGCCCTGCTCCAAAGTGGCGCTGAAGCGCTCTTCCTCTAAGCGGACTACATTACTCACATACTCCTGCCTCTCCACCAATTCGGGGTAAGCAGCCTGCATCTGTTTAACCACCAAATCCACCACGGTTTCAGCAAAGGGCTTGGTGATACCCAAGAGACGTCCATGGCGAACGGCGCGGCGCAGCAGCCTTCTCAGCACATAGCCCCGGCCTTCATTGCTGGGCAAGACGCCGTCGGCTACTAAGAAGGTGACCGCCCTCAGGTGGTCCACAATAACCCTGAGCGACATATCCGTTTGGGCGCTGCTGCCATAGGCAACCCCGGCCAATTCGCCCACCCCATCGATGATGGGGCGGATGTTGTCCACATCAAAAATGCTGGTTTTGCCCTGGAGTAAAGCAGCCACTCGCTCTAAACCCATACCAGTATCAATGCTTTTCGCTTCCAGGGGAGTGTAGCTGTCCCCATCCTGGTGAAACTGGATAAAGACCAGGTTCCAAAACTCCAGGAAACGCTCACAATCGCAGCCGGGCTTGCAGTCAGGCTCACCACAGCCGAATGAAGGTCCCCTGTCAATATAGATCTCGGAGCAGGGCCCACAGGGTCCAGAGCCGGTTTCCCAGAAGTTGTCCTCCTTACCCAATCGCACAATGCGCTCTGCGGGGATGCCCACATCCTTGTTCCAAATTTCGAAAGCCTCATCATCATCTAGATAAATGGAAACCCAAATCCGGTCAGTGGGAAGCTGCAAGTGGTCCACTACAAACTCCCATGCCCAAGGGATGATCTCCTTTTTGAAATAGTCTCCGAAGGAAAAGTTGCCCAGCATCTCAAAGAAGGTGCCGTGGCGATCCGTTTTCCCCACGCTCTCGATATCACCAGTGCGGATGCACTTTTGGCTGGTGGCGATCCGCGGAGAAATGGGCTTCTCCAATCCGAGGAAATAGCGCTTAAAAGGCACCATGCCCGCCACAGTCAGCAGCAGGGTGGGATCCCCATGGGGAATCAACGAAGCGCTGGGCAGGATGCGGTGATCCTTGCTCTGGAAAAACTCTAAAAACATAGTACGGATCTGATCAACGGTATAGTTCTTCATAATAAGCCGCCGGAAGCGGTTCCCCCCATTCATAAACAGAGGCACACAGGCCTCGCTAACACAATATTATCCAAGTGGGTTTACATTGTCAACTTAGAACGCGGACGGGCAGTACCTCCTGCCCGCCTCAAAAAAAGGGGCAGCCTACGTTGCCCCAGTTTTCCCACTGTTGATTCTGCTACTCTGGCTGCCTGCGCCTAAGCAGGAAATAGTCTAGAAAGACCCGGAGGATGGCCGCGGCTGGTATGGCCATGAGCATGCCGATAAGCCCCATAAGATGGCCACCTACCAATACAGCGAAGACCACCGCCAAAGGGTGCAGTCCCACCCGGTCGCCGATGAGCCAAGGCGAGATCAGGCCGTTTTCAATCTGGTTGGCGGCAGTAAAGAGCAGCAGCACCCAGAGCACTGTGAGGGGGGAGCGGGCGACGGCAAGGGCTGCGGCTGGCAGAAAGCCCAAAACAGGGCCAAAATAGGGGATGATGTCAAAAAGGCCTGCCAAGAGTCCGATAAACAGGGCATAAGGTATCTTGAGCAACACAAGGCCCACATAGATGAAAAGACCCACAAACAGGCAAATCCACAGCTGGCCTCGGAAAAAGCCGTTCAGAGCAGTGTTGATCTCCCGCAGGATGTACTGGGCATCACCTCGATACTGGGCGGGAACATAACGAAGGGCCCTTTCCCTCATGGCCTGATGGTCCCGGAGCAGATAGAAAGCGAGGATGGGAGAGATAATGAGGGAAACCATGTTCGTGAACACATCCATGAGAACCTGCATCAGCTTACTGGCCAGTCCTTCTAAAGCCAGCTGAACCCTTTCCATAAGCGTATCAACGGCATCCCTTAAGGTGCCCGGCAGCTCCAAGTGCCGAAAAAAGCCCACTGCATCCTGTCCCAACTCTTCGAGTTGCACCGCCTGGCGGGGTATCCTGCGGGCAATCTCCTCGAGCTCCTTGAGCAGGCTTGGTAACGTGGCCCAGCCCACAACGCCCAGCACCACCCCGAACAAAACGTATACCAGGAGGATGGCTGCCACCCTAGACGCACCTCGTTTTTCTACTGCTGCGATGAGGGGGTACAGAACGTAAGCAAAGAGTATCGCGAATAAGAAAGGGGTCAGTACTGTCCTGACCCTGTATAGAAAAGCGAGTATACCAACAAAGAGCAGTGCCCACCAGGTGCGTTTAGACACTGGCCTCAATCCATCCAATTGTTGAGTTGCTGCTCCACTGTCCCCCGGGCTTTTCGCATCAAGACACGCCCGGTAGATCGCAGCTGCCGAGTTACGAAGCCCTTATTCATAGTGTTTCCAACATAAATACCCAGGGCCAGCCCTGCTAAGCCCATAAGCACCATGCTGCGTCCATTGGCCACCTCAATCACCTCGTTTTTCGTTCTACCTGTAGCTTCTCCAATTCAGGGCAAAAAAATCACCGAGACTCAGCTCGGTGATTTCTCACTAAGAAGCGGTATTAGCCGTCCTTTTCCTATAATCCTCAATGGCTGCTTCTAGGGCTTCCGCTGCCAGGTTGGAGCAGTGCATCTTCACTGGCGGCAGGCCCTCTAGAGCCTCTGCCACCTGACTATTCGTAATCTGCTCGGCCTCTTCCACTGTTTTCCCAATGGCCAGCTCAGTAATCATGCTGGACGTGGCTATGGCCGCTCCACAGCCAAAAGTCTTGAACTTAATGTCAGTAATGACGTTGTTCTCCACTTTAATCCACAGCTTCATAATATCTCCGCAGCGTGCGTTGCCAACCTCACCCACCCCGTCGGCATCGGGGATTTCCCCAACATTGCGCGGATTGGTGAAATGGTCCATTACTTTATCGGAATACATGGTCTTCCCCCTATCCTTGATACAGCGGTGACATAGCCCGCAAACGCTCTACGATACCAGGCACTTCCTGAAGAACGACATCCACATCGGCCTCGGTATTATCCCGTCCCAGGGTCAAACGCAGTGACCCATGGGCGATTTCATGGGAGAGTCCCATGGCCAACAGCACATGGGAGGGATCGAGGGAGCCTGAAGTGCAGGCCGATCCGCTGGAAGCCGCTATGCCCCGTAAATCTAGGTTGAGGAGCATGGACTCGCCCTCAATAAACTCAAAACAGACGTTTACATTGTTGGGCAGGCGCTGTTCTAGGCTTCCATTCACCCTGGTATGGGGGATTTTCTGCAAGCCCTGGATCAGCCGATCCCGCATTTTGGTCAGACGGGCGTTTTCGTCCACCCGCTCAGCCTGAGCCAGTTCCAAAGCCTTGGCCATGCCCACAATCCCAGCAGTATTCTCAGTACCAGCCCGGCGCCCTTTCTCCTGTGCTCCGCCGTGCACTAAGGGATGGAGGCGTACACCCTTGCGCACATAAAGTGCTCCCACGCCCTTGGGGCCGTAGAACTTGTGGGCGGAGATTGAGAGCAGATCAACGTTCAAAGCTTGCACATCGAGCTCCAGCACTCCAGCCGTCTGCACAGCATCTGTGTGGAACTTGGCTCCGTGCTCCCTGACTATCGCCCCGATCTCGCTGATGGGCTGAATAGTCCCCACCTCATTATTGGCATGCATAATGGAAACCAGAATGGTGTCCGGACGCAGAGCTTCTCGTACCTGAGCTGGGCTGACCGAGCCAAATTCATCCACGGGAAGCACCGTTACCTCAAAACCCTGCTTTTCCAACCAGAGTACAGTATCAAGCACAGCGTGGTGCTCGATGGCACTGGTGATGATGTGCTTACCCCTACCCTGATCCGCCCAGGCTACACCTTTCACGGCCATATTGGCCCCTTCAGAACCGCCTGCAGTAAAGACTATCTCGCTGGCAGAGGCTCCCAAAAGTTCCGCTACCAGATCTCTGGCGCTGTCCAATGCCTTGCGGGCGCTGCGCCCCCAGCTGTAGACGCTGGATGGATTGCCGAATTCTGTGTTGAAGTAGGGAAGCATGGCTTCCAATACTTCGGGCCTCACCGGAGTGGTTGCTGCGTGATCCATGTAAATCCTGTTCATTGTCCCTTAGCCACCTCTAATTTGACGGCATCCTGCCGTAAATCTTCTAGTGTTGTGTTGTCTAACACCCGTTTCATGCTGTCCTGCAATTCCTTCCACAGGTTGCGGAGCACGCACTGCTCGGGCTGTCCGCAGTAAGGGCCGTTGCCTGAGTCTGTATCCAAACAGTCCAAGGGAGTTATGGGGCCCTCCAGCACTCGGATAATCTGTCCAATCGTGATCTGCTCCGGGGGATGGGACAACTCATAGCCTCCCTGCGCACCCCTCTTGCTGGACACCAGTCCTGCTTTGCGCAGAGCACCCATGAGCTGTTCCAAGTAGGTTTCAGAGATCAGCTGACGTCGGGCGATTTCCTTCAGGGGAATGGGGCCTGTTCCATAATTGAGGGTGAGATCAAACATGGCGCGCACGCCGTACTCGCCCCTGGTGGATACCTTCATGACTCCGCCCCCTCTCATTTCCGACTAATTTCGTCGGAATTGAATTCGTGTTAATCATAGCACAGCTCAAAAGCGGATGTCAACGGCTTAAAGCAAAAAAGCCCGTTAGGGCTCTTGGGCTTTGGTTCGCTCCTTTAGGGCGGCAAAATAGGCGAGGCGTTCCTTGATCACTTTCTCCCGCCCCTGGTCCGACGGTTCGTAGACGCGAAGACTCTTCATATTGTCCGGCAGGTAGTCCTGCACCACATAATGATGGGGATAGTCATGGGGATACTTGTAATTTCTGCCATGGCCCAGCTTAGCCGCTCCTGAATAATGGGCATCCCTCAGGTGAATCGGAACAGGTTCCGCCCCAGCTTTTTCCACGGCAGCCAGTGCTCCATCAACCGCATTCACCACAGAATTGCTCTTGGGTGCTGTGGCTATGTAAATGATGGCCTGAGCAATGGGAATGCGGGCTTCTGGCATCCCCAGCCATTCTAGGGCAAATCCAGCGGCCTGTGCCATAAGCAGAGCATTGGGATCCGCCATGCCCACATCTTCCGCGGCGTGGACCAAGAGCCGCCGCACAATAAAGCGCGGGTCCTCACTGGCATAGACCATGCGGGCGTACCAGTACAGTGCAGCATCTGGGTCACTGCCCCGCAGGGATTTAATGAAGGCAGAGATAACATCATAGTGATTGTCTCCGCTCTTGTCGTAACGCACCCTTTGGGCCTGAGCGGCCTCCTCGGCTGCAGCCAGATCCACCATGCGTAGACCTTCTTCATTAGGCAGCGTGGTGAGTACGGCAAATTCTAGGGTGTTGAGGAGCACCCGAGCATCTCCATTGGCAATCCGCACCAAGTGGCTCAAGGCATCTGAAGACACCTGGCAGCGTAGATCCCCCAATCCTCGCGGATCCTGGAGGGCCCGCCGCGCCACAGTCTCTAGGTCTTGTTCAGTGAGGGGCTTAAGCTGGTAGATCTGGGACCGGCTGAGCAGTGCTGCATTCACTTCAAAGAACGGGTTCTCGGTGGTGGCTCCGATCAGAATCAAATCCCCTTGCTCCACAGCTGGCAGCAGGACATCCTGCTGGCCTTTGTTCAGCCTCTGGATTTCATCCACAAACAAGATGGTGCGCTGCCCGTGAAACGCCCTCCTGTCCCTGGCCTCTGCCATCAGCCTCTTCAGTTCAGCTGCTCCTGTGGTGGTGGCGCTGACATTCAGGAACACACCCTTGGTGGTTTTGGAGATCACATAACCAAGAGTGGTCTTGCCCACACCTGGAGGGCCGTACAGAATGATGGAGCGCAAAATGTCTTCTGTGATGGCACGCCTGAGCAGCTTACCTGGACCGAGTATGTGTTCTTGGCCCACATACTCCTCAAGGGATTCAGGGCGCATGCGCACAGCCAAGGGCGCATTCTCATGCCGTAAGGAGCTATGCTCGAACAAGTCCATGATCAAACCTCCCTGCAGAGTTGCCTCACAATCCAACTGGCCAAAATCAAACCGGCTGCACCGGGAACAAAAGCGGTACTGCCAGGCGTGGAACCCTCCTTCTTCCCCACCGTCTTTTCTTCGGAAAAGACTACGGTCACTCCTTTCTCAATGCCGCGCTTACGCAGAGCACCCCGTACTGCTCTAGCTAAAGCGCAGGTATGGGTCTTGGAGATGTCAGTAATCTTCAAGAGTGTAGGATCTACCTTGTTGCCTGCACCCAGGGATGAGACAATGGGAATACCCTGTTTAAGGCAGGCTTCAATCAGATCGGCTTTAGCCCGCACGCTGTCAATGGCATCGGCGACAAAGTCCAGTGTATCTGGGAGCAGTCTGCTGTGGCTCTCCCTGCTGTAGTATTCTTGATGGGCAATAACCCGGCAGTCAGGGTTGATCTGGGCAATCCTCTCCGCAAGCACTTCCACCTTAGGCCTGCCAATTGTGGACTCCAGGGCCACGATCTGCCTGTTTAGATTAGATAGAGCAACTACGTCGTGGTCGATAAGAATGAGCGTGCCCACACCGGAGCGGGCTAGCGCTTCAGCTGTGTAACCGCCCACCCCGCCCACACCCACCACAGCAACTTCTGCTGCGTGGAGCCGCTTGAGGTTCTCCGCTCCCAAGACCAACTCAGTACGTATAAACCTATGTTCCATGGTTTTCCTCCAAAAAAAATACCCCATATGGGGTATCCAGATTCATCCCCCACCGTACCGCTAGTGCTGACCCGAATGAACCTGCCTCGGCAGGTGGGTACCCACCGCAGTAGTTCGAACTTCCCCACCAAGGGGCATGTTCTAGCTAAAGCGAGTTAAGGTTCCCTGTGTTATGGTGTTGGCTCATAACAAGGCCAGATTGATCGCGAGCACAGCAGGGGTGCATCTTCTTAGCTAGATAATATCACAGTCGCTGAGCAGATTCAAGTCCTCTGCCTGTACCGGTTTTTCCCGGTTCTACTCTACCCTGGATAGACATACATCTTAGCAGAGGAGGGATAGAGACATGGATCAGCTTTTAGGCAAAGTGCTGGCTATTGCATTTGTTATCGAGGTCCTGACCAACACCATCAAGACAGTTGCTCCAGACCTTAACCGCCGCTACCTGCCATTTATCTCAGGAGTGCTGGGCGTTTCGCTGGCTTGGATCAGCGGAGTAGGTTTGCTGAGCACCCTGGAGATCCCGGTGCGCCATGCGGTCTTGGACTACTTAGTGACTGGCATCGTAACCTCCAGGGGCGCTAACATCGTCCACGATCTGGCCAAAACGCTCAGTTCTTCAAGCTGATTTTCAGCTCCTTCAGCTGGGCTTCGCTGATGGGGCCAGGGGCCTCAATCATCAAATCGGATGCGCTCACCGTCTTCGGGAAGGCAATAACATCTCTGATGGACTGACGCTTGGCCAGGAGCATGATCAAGCGATCCAAGCCAAAAGCGATGCCGCCATGGGGGGGAGCCCCATACTCGAAGGCTTCCAGGAAGTAGCCGAACTGGCTGCGGGCTTGTTCCATAGTGAAGCCCAGAGCGGCGAACATCCTCTCCTGCAAGGAGCGTTTGGTTATGCGGATGCTTCCCCCGCCAAGCTCTACCCCGTTCAACACTAGGTCATAGGCCTTGGCCCGCACCTTCCCAGGATCAGTCTCCAGGAGATGCTCATCCTCATCTAGAGGCGCCGTGAAAGGATGGTGGGCGGCAACGTAACGCTCCGCATCTTCGTCGTAGACAAGCAGGGGCCAGTCCACAACCCAGAGCAGATTGTAGGCGTTTTCATCGATTAGGCCCAGATCTCTGCCTAGGGCAAGCCTAAGCCTGCCAAGGACGTCACAGACCAGATCATACTTGCCAGCAACCATGAGAATCAAATCCCCAGGTTCAGCAGAGAACGCCGCTGTAATCGCGTCCACTTCTTCTTCTGTTAGGAACTTGGCTATGGGTGACCGCACCTGATTTTCCTCTACTGCCAGCCACATCAGGCCCTTGGCTCCCCAGCTTTGAGCCTGTTCACTGAGATTATCAATCTGTCTGCGGGTAAAGCTGCCTCCACCCTCCACTTTGATACCCCTGATCACACCCTGGGCTGCTGCTGTCTCCGAAAAGACGCGGAACTCACTGGAGCTGAGCTGTGCAGTGAGATCACAGATCTCCATCCCAAAGCGGGTATCTGGCTTGTCCGATCCAAAACGGTCCATGGCTTCCTGGTAAGAAAGGCGCGGAATAGGGCCATCCACAGAGATCCCCTTAACGTCCTCCAAGACGTGGATGATCATGTCCTCCATGATCTGCATCACGTCTTCACGGTCGACAAAAGACATCTCTACGTCTATTTGTGTAAACTCCGGCTGCCGTTCAGCCCGAAGATCCTCATCCCGGAAGCAGCGCGCGATCTGATAATAGCGATCGAAGCCGCCGACCATCAGCAGCTGCTTGAACAACTGTGGAGATTGGGGCAGCGCATAAAACTCCCCTGGATGAACACGGCTGGGCACCACGTAGTCCCTAGCACCTTCAGGTGTCGAGCGGATCAAGATCGGAGTCTCAATCTCCAAAAAGCCTTTGCTGTCCAAATAGGAACGCACCGCAGCAGTTGTACGATGTCTGAGAGCCAGAGTCTCTTGGAGCTCTGGGCTGCGCAGATGCAGATAGCGGTACTTCAAACGGATGGACTCATCCACTTCCTCAGCCCTGCTGATGGGAAAGGGAGGAGTTTTAGCTTCAGCCAGGATGACCAGGCGGGTGACCTGCAGCTCCACTTCACCGGTGGCCAGATTGGGATTAACCTGCCCCTCTGGACGGGCCAGAACAACGCCCTGCACGGAGATAACGTACTCACTGCGCAAGCTGGTTGCCTGTTGAAACTGCTCAGCTCCTAACACTTCCGGGTCAAAAACGATCTGGACTAAGCCTGAGCGATCCCTCAAATCCACGAAAATGAGCTGTCCAAGGTCGCGGCGGCGGTTAACCCAGCCATTTAAGGTCACGGTGCTGCCCACATCAGCGGCTCTCAACTCGCCGCAGTACTTGGTTCTCTTCCAATCCGTCATTTCGCACACTCTCCTACCATCTTCGCTAACTGTTCTAGTTCCTGCAGATCCGCCTCTTGTTCATGTCCATCCTGCATATTGCGGACAATAACGCGGCCTCTGTCCAGTTCTTCCTCACCAAAGATCAACACAAGTCTGCTGTTCAGACGATTTGCCGCTTTCATCTGGGCCTTAATACTGCGGTTCAGATAATCAAGTTCTACCCAGAAACCGTGGCTGCGCAGATAATGAGCCACCCAGGCAGCACGCCGCTTGGTTTCACCACCGAAGTGAACTAGGTAGGCCTGGGGACCGGTTTCCTCTGACTTCAGTTTGCCCTGGACTTTTAAGGCCAAGAGCAGGCGATCTACCCCAACTGCAAACCCCACCGCGGGTGTAGGTTTGCCTCCCAGCTCTTCCACTAGTCCATCATAACGCCCACCAGCGCCGATGGCATTCTGGGAACCCAGTTCCTTACTGGTGACCTCGAAAACAGTCTTGGTATAGTAATCGAAACCCCTGACCAAGCGTGGGTTGAGTTTGTACTCGACTCCCAAGGCGTCAAGATAGCTCAAAACCTCGGAAAAGTGCTGGGAGCAATCGGCACACAGGTGCTTGGCAATTGGTGGAGCTCCTGCCAGAACCTCTTGGCAGGCTTCCACCTTGCAGTCCAGTAAGCGCATGGGATTGCGGTGCAGTCTGCTTTTACAGCTGCTGCACATTCCATCAATTCGGGGCTCAAAGTACTCGATCAGTTCCTGCCGATAGTTGGGACGGCACTCTGGACATCCAATGCTGTTAATCTCCACCTCGAAGCCGCTCAGGCCGCAGGCTTTGTACAGCTCCAAAGGCAGCATAATGGCTTCCACATCCAGGAGAGGATCTGCTGAACCAAAAACCTCAAACCCAAACTGTACAAACTGCCTGTAACGCCCGGCTTGGGGGCGTTCATAGCGGAACATGGGTCCATAGTAATACAGTTTAACCGGCAGCGAGCCAGCACCCAAGTTGTTCTCTAAAAAGGCGCGCACCGCCGGTGCCGTACCTTCCGGCCGCAAGGTCAGACTGCGCTGTCCCCTGTCCAAGAAGGTGTACATTTCCTTCTCCACAATATCGGTAGCTTCACCAATACCCCTTTGGAAAAGCTCAGTATGTTCAAAAATAGGCGTTCGCAGCTCCTGGAACCCATAGGCAGAACAGACCCGTCTGATCCGCTCCTCCAGCTCATGCCAAAATTCAATTTCGCCAGGCGCGATATCATTGGTGCCCCGCGGCTTGGTAGTCAATGTCATCTGTGCTCCCCCCCTCAGCATTTGCAAAAAGCGAGTGATGGTAACCACCACTCGCCTCAGTGTTATTCTTGCGGAGTAGATTCAGCTTCGGCTTCTGCTGGTTCCTCCAGCGTCTCCTCTGGCTCTGCAACCTCCGTGGCAGCCTGCTCTTTCAAAAGTTCATCCTGACGTTCCTGGAACTCTTCGATGAGCTTCTCAATCACCATGGCATCATCGTACCGTTCCAGTGCATTCACGCTGTAGTAAAGCGTGAGCAGGGCGAAAATGTCATCCCGAACCAGTTCAGCTGCTTTGAGGTACTGCTCCACTGCTGCATCCACATCCTCTGCTTCCTCATACAGTTTTCCAAGACTGTACAAGAGGGAATAGTCATTAGCAGACTTTTCCGCAGCCAGTTTATACTGAGCGATAGCCTGTTCCAAATCACCCAGTCCATGATAGGCGTCTCCCAGGAAAGCGTAGAGATATCCGCTGTCGGGCTGCTCTTCTATGGCGAGCTTGTAGTAGTGAACAGCATCCTCATAGTTCTCTGCCTGCATCTGGGCAAAGGCGTTCAGACGATTCTCCATCAATACTATCTCAGAAGACTCGCGCAGCCCGTCCAGCCAAGCCTCAAGATCATCCTGCCCCTTTTCCAACCGCAGCTCTTTTTCCAACTCAGGCCGGGCCTTCTCGAAGTCTTCGCCTTCCGCTTCAATGCGATCAGTAACGGTAATAATGTGGTAGCCATAGACAGAACGGACTGGCTCACTGATCTGGCCTACCTCAAGGGCAAAAGCTGCCTGTTCAAACTCGGGAACAGTTCTTCCCCGATAGATGTAACCAAGCTCTCCTCCGCTGGTGCTGCTGGCATCCGCGGAAAACTCTTGAGCCAGTTCAGCGAAGTTCTCGGTATTGGCCTGAGCGTAAATCTCCAAGGCTTTGCCCTCAGCAGCAGCCCAGTCTTCGTCAGACGATCCCTCTGGCTCAATGAGAATGTGACTGACGCGCACCCGCTCGTAGGCTTGGCGAACCTCTTCGTCACTTACCTCGTGGTGACCCACGATCTCCTGCTGCAGTTTATCCAGCTTAATCTGGTGCTCAAGCTGGTTTCTCAACCCAGCCTCGGTCAGGCCGGCTGCGTTTAGCTGTACCTTAAAGTCCTCCTCGCTGGGGAACAACTCAACAATCTGCTTCATCTGCTCATCGACTTCAGCTTTGGAAGCTGAAATCTTGCGCTTAGTAAGTTCTTGGTTTACCAGCACGCTGTCCACCAAGGCTTCTAAGGCTTGATAGCGCAGGGCTTCATGGGAGCGATCCGAAAGCGGTCCCTGCTGCGCCTCAATCTGCTGAGCATAGCGTAGATAAGTCAGGTAAAGATCATAGAGCGAAATGGTTTGGCCGTTCACTTTAGCCACCGCAACAGTAGCCTCTGCCGGAACGTTTGCAGACCCTCCAAATAGAGAGACTCCAGCAGCCCACAGCCCACCGCCAACCATTGCCGCTAAGACAATAATAATTACGAATTTCATTTGGTTCCGCATCTTATGGAACATAGCCTACCAACCCTTTCCATTCGAGAAAGACCAACAAGCTAATTGTACTTGAAATGCCCTTCTATGTCAAACGAACAAGTTCTGCTTGTCCAGTCAATTGCTGCTAGATAGGTGCTTCCGCAGCAGGCTGATTTTCGCTTGGAGACTCTCCCTAATATGAGTGGTGTAAGCAGCGGGGCACTTGGGATTTGCCTGCCGGATCAGGGTCAAATCTGGTGCCACCAGTTTAGAGATGCCTCCCCCGCCTAGAGCGACAATACTCTGGCGCTCCTCCATCATCTGGATATTATAAACGGACTCGGTGTTGGGCTGGGCATACCCAATGTTCTCTAAATCACCCAAAATGTGTCGCTGTCTGTACAGGTAGTACGGATCCATCCCCCAGCTCAAAGCGTAGTCTCTCGCTAGATCAACCATCGCTTCACCCTGTTCCTGGGCGATCTGTACCTGATCCAGGTTCTTTCGAAGGCGCGAGGCCCTCTTCAGAGCCAGGCTGTGCACCGTGAGGTTGTCAGGCTGCATGGCGCCGATCTCCTCCAAAGTATGCTGCACATGGGAGAGGTCTTCACCTGGCAGGCCCAGGATAATGTCCATGTTAACCAGGGGAATGCCCACCTCACGGGCCAAACTAAAAGCCTTCCGCACATCAGCCACATTGTGCCTCCGCCCGATAGCCTCCAGGGTGGCATCATGCATAGTCTGGGGATTAATGCTGATGCGCTGTGTCCCCCCGGATTTCAGGATACTCAGTGTCTCTCTGGACAGGGTTTCCGGCCTTCCCGCTTCCACGGTAAACTCGCGGGTTGCAGAGGTACTCAGATGCTCCCCAATTAGGCCAAGCAGGTTCTCCAGATCAGATCCCTGCACGGTGGTGGGCGTACCACCGCCGAGGTAGACTGATTCTACCTGAAGATTGAGCTCCCTGATAAGGCTACCCACCTCTCTGATTTCCACCTGCAGCGCCTGGAGGAAATCCCTGAGCAGATGGCCATGTGTGGCCAGAGGGTAAGCTGCAAACGAGCAGTAACTGCAGCGAGTGGGGCAGAAAGGAATGCCCACATAGATGCCAATGGGATTCCCGGGATCGACATGGAAAAAGGGACGCTGCCTGGCAGCCACTTCTAACACCAGCTCAGCTTTTTGGGGGCTGAGGGCGTAAACCTCCAGCAGCATGCTGCGCAGCTCCTCTGCTGTAAAACCTCGATCCAGCATGGAATGGACCATCTTCACTGGACGCACTCCTGTGAGAATACCCCAAGGGCTCTCCGCCAGTCCATAGGCCGCCTCAAACACCCTGCGGACCCCTAAACGCACACGCTCTTTCAGCCGGCGCTCCCGATCCACGTCTGTGTAGCGGGTATCGAGGATTTCCGTATCTCTAAACGCCCACTCCTGGCCCTGGAAACGCACAACAACAAACAAAGAACCATCCTCCCAGGCATAGTGCGCCTGGATAGCCTGGCCCTCACCGAAACTGGCATTAGGTGCCAAAGAAATGACTGCAGCCTGGATGGTGGGAACCAGCAGGCCTTCAGCCTGGATGTCATAGGTTGCAGTGCGAAAATAGAAAGGAACGCCTATTGACTTCACATCCTTATAGAGAGGTCAAGAAAGGGTTGGACTCCAGTTCTTCACCTAAAGTGGTGCTGGGGCCGTGCCCTGGAAACACCTTGGTCTCTGGGGGCAGCTTCGCTAAGCGCCTGAGGCTGTCCTGGAGAGCTCGCTCATCGGCACCAGGCAGATCCCAGCGTCCCACCGACCGTTTGAAAAGAGTATCCCCACTGATCAGCAGGCCATGCCCATACAGGCAGATGCCCCCAGGAGTATGTCCCGGTGTATGCAGCACTTCCAGGCTGCCAGATCCGATCACGATCCGATCCCCATCCCTCAGCAGCCGTTGGGCCTCAGTGGGCACTACATCCATGCGGATTTGGGGCCCCAGGTGTAGAGCGGGATCAACCAGAAAGGCTGCATCGTCTTCGTGGATGGCCAAAGGAGCTCCGGTCTTTTCCAAGAGCCAAGCGTTGCCGTGGATATGATCCGAATGGCCGTGGGTGTTCACAACTGCCACCACGCTCAGCCCCTTGTCTTCCAGGAAATCCAGGACTGCCTGGGACTGATCACCTGGGTCGACAATTACGGCCTCGCCTGAGTCGTAAACAACATAGCAGTTAGTTGATAGAGCATTTAACGCAAAAGACTCAATTTGCATCCTTACTCTCCTTCACTACTGACAATCAGGGTTACCGGGCCGTCATTGACCAGCTCCACGTCCATATGGGCTTGGAACACGCCGGTTGCCACTGGAACGCCCAGCTGTTTCAACTCCCGCACAAACTCCTCATACAGCTCTTCGGCTGTCTGTGGCGGAGCAGCCTGGCTGAAACTGGGCCTTCGCCCCCTGCGGCAGTCTCCATAGAGGGTGAACTGGGATACGGCTAGAATGCCACCCCCCACTTCTTGTACATCTAGGTTCATCTTCCCCTGGGAGTCGGAAAAGATCCGCAGCCTGGCAATTTTGCCCGCCATGTACCTGGCATCATCCGCTGTATCGCCGGTACCTACGCCCAGCAAAACTAAGAGCCCGTGGGAAATTGCACCCACTGTGGCTCCGTCTACTGCAACACTTGCTTTTTTCACACGCTGTACAACTGCTCGCACTAACCATCATCCTTCAGTCTTTACGTGGGATTGGCCCGGTGAACCCCCACCACCCCGTTGATCTGCCTGAGGGCACTCATCACATTATCCAGGTGGTTTACATCGTGAATCTCCAACACCAGCTGCACTACCACCGCTTCGTCCTTCGTTGTTCTGGCTGTAACTGCATCTACATTCGTCTTCTTCTCCGATAGGGCGTGCATAATATTGGTCAGGAAATTCGGGCGATCGATACCCTCAATCTCGATCTCCACCGGGTAGGAATCGCCCTTCGTTACATTCCATTCCACATCGATCTGACGTGCAGATTCCGAACCCAGCACCGACACATTGGGGCAGTCCACGCGATGCACCGAGATACCCCGGCCTCTGGTAATGTACCCAGTGATCTGGTCCCCAGGAACTGGATTACAGCACTTGGCGAAGCGTACCAGGAGGTTGTCTACACCTTTGACTTCCACGCCCCGGGCTGTATCCCGTCTGCGCTTCTGCCCAACTTCAGGCAGTTTGCGCTTTTCAGCGGCATCCTGCCCAGTCAGTTTTTGAACTACCTGGCTGGCGTTGATTCGGCCCGACCCCACACTGGCCAACAGCTCATCAGGATTGCTCACCCCGTACTTGCGAGCCAGCTGCTGCAGATTGGCATCGGTGAGCAGAGTTTTAGCATCTGCTCCTGCCTTTTTGCACTCCCGCTCCAGCAGATCTCGCCCGCGGATGAGGTTTTCCTCCCGCTGTTCTTCCTTGAGCCAGGAGCGGATTTTGCTGCGGGCCTTAGACGTTTTCACGTAGTTCAACCAGTCCTGAGACGGACTTGCCGTCTTACTGGTTAGGATCTCCACGAAATCGCCATTCTTCAGCACGTAGTTCAAAGGCACAATTCTGCCGTTGACCTTGGCCCCGAGACACCTCAAACCCACATCAGTATGCACATCAAAGGCAAAGTCCACGGGAGTTGCCCCGTTGGGCAGAGATTTCACATCTCCCTTAGGAGTGAAGACAAACACTTCGTCTTCGAAGAGGTCAATCTTCAAAGTGTCCATGAACTCCTGGGGATCCTTCATTTCCTGAAGCCACTCCACCGCTTCCCTCAGCCAGCCGATCTTGGCTGCTTCGTCCCCTGGTTTGCGGGTCTGACCCTCTTTGTACATCCAGTGAGCCGCCACGCCTTTCTCGGCAATGCGGTGCATGTCCCAAGTGCGAATCTGGATTTCATAGGGTTCACCCCTAGGACCTACCACAGTGGTGTGCAGGGATTGGTACAAGTTGGACTTGGGAACTGCAATATAGTCCTTAAAGCGTCCTGGAATCGGCTTCCACAGGGCATGGATGATGCCCAGAACAGCGTAGCAGTCCCGCACGCTGTCCACAATAATGCGGATTGCCATCAGATCATAGATCTCATCCAGGCTCTTATTCTGCTTCTGCATCTTCTGGTAAATGCTGTACAGATGCTTGGGCCGCCCCTGGATGTCGCAGGCCATATCCACATCAGCCAAACGCTCCACGATGATGTTCATCACTTCCTGGAGATCGCCTTCCCGTTCCTGACGCTTGCGGTCAATTTCCGCCACCAGCCGGTAGTATTCTTCGGGATTGATGTGGCGAAAAGCCAGGTCTTCCATTTCAAACTTGATGCGCCAAATTCCCATGCGGTGGGCCAAGGGCGCAAAAATGTCTAGGGTTTCTTGAGAGATGAGAACCTGTTTCTCAGGGGGCATATGCCTCAGCGTCCGCATGTTGTGCAGCCGATCCGCCAACTTAATCAAGATTACCCGTACGTCCTCTGCCATGGCAAAGATCATCTTGCGCATATTCTCCGCTTGATGCTCGAAGCGATTGTGGACAGGCAGCCTTTCGAGTTTGGTCACGCCTTCAACCAGCATCAGCACAGTGGGGCCAAAGGCTTGTGCCAGCTCATCCCTTGTTACCGGGGTGTCCTCCAGAACATCGTGGAGGAGGCCCGCGGCAATTGTCTCCATGTCCAGCTCCAGATCGGCCAGAATCAGGGCAACTTCATGGGGATGCTCGAAATATGGGGCCCCAGACTCTCTAAACTGTCCCTCGTGGGCGCGCTGGGAAAAATGGTATGCTCTTTCGACGAGATCCACATTTGCGTTGGAATTATATGCTAGAATGCGATCGATCAAGTATTGCAGATTCACAGCGCCCCCTCCCTCTAGTTCTTACTCATCATATTTGACAAGGGCAAAGACGTCGTAGTCTCCCAGTCTTTCTCTTCCGCCAAGGTAAGCCAGCTCAATCAGGAAAGCCAGCCCAACCACTTCTCCGCCCAGCTTGTGGATGAGTTCCATAGCCGCGGCAACGGTTCCGCCTGTGGCCAAAAGATCATCCACCACTAAGACTTTGGTACCAGGGGGAAAGGCATCGGCATGGATCTCCAAGCGGTCCGTGCCGTATTCTAAGTCATACTCCACGGCAAGAACTTCGCCTGGAAGCTTTTTGGGCTTCCGAATCAGAGTAAAGCCCAGGCCCATTTCATAGGCTAACGGCGCACCCAAAATGAAGCCTCTCGACTCAACACCGACAATCATTTCTACCCCAGCATCCTTAAAGTGGTTGGCAATCCTCTGAACTGTCTCTCTCAGTGCCTCACCATCTTTGAGGAGAGTGGTAATGTCTTTAAAACTAATACCAGGCTGCGGGAAATCCGGTATCACCCTAATTTTCTCTTTTAAGTCCATCCTGGAGGAATCCCCTTTCCAAAGAACGCTTTAGGTACAGTGTGGACTGCTCGCGTATCTTCATTATTTTATTATACAAAACTGCTTGCTCCAAGTCTAGCTTATGGTCAGGCTCCGGCAGGTAGAAGATGGATTCACCTTCTACTTTCCAAAGACCCAGCTCAGAAAAGATGCCCATGGCCGCAGGCAGGGCACCCAAGAGCCCGATTTCATCCAGTTTACGCGCCGCTTCCGCCAACACAACCCTCTGTTCACTCCTCAAGAGTGAGTACACCCTGGCCAGCCCCCTGCGGTCAGGATAGTCCTGGCGCAGATGTGCCTGGAGCTCCCTTACTTCCTTGGGCCCGTAGGCAGCTACGACCTCGCCGCCGGCTTCCACCAAGGAAGACCACAACCTGTGGGTTTCAGCGTTTAAGGGCGGTTCCCAAAACCAAACCACAGGCCAGCTGGTTCCCACCAGGCCCAAGCCGGTAGATACCAGCCAGGGAAAACCTGCTCGTTCAAACTCGCCTCGTTCCTCCCTTGAAAGCCACTCGTGTTCAAAACCGATAGACCTAGCATCCCCTGCGGCCCTAACCCGCAGCGCCCGGCACACCTCCAGGACTGAAGCAGCCCTGTTTACCAAGATCAGAGTTGGGAATTCAAAAGCGCGCCTTTCCATTAAGGCTCTGGCCTGATCCCAGGTCCCCCGCAGGTCCACGACCCTGTGCCCCTGCCCAGAAGGGAGCTTCCTGCCGTCCAAGAACAGGGCAGCGCTTTGATAGTACGAAGGCCCCAGCTTCCAGGGGTAGGCTTCTACCATCCAGTGCCGGACATAGCCGTCCTTGCTCTCAACCGCCTCCCAGTCTCGAATTTGGAGTTGCACAGTTGTAGTGCCCCGCCACGAATTAACCTTGGGCACAAAAGCAACAGCCACCCCTTCCGCCTGCTTTTCCAGCTCCTCCTGATCCGCCCCCGCCCCAAATGCTATCGCTTCAAACTCGTCCACTGTAGAATCGTGGATGGCAAGTGATAGGTGCTGGTTTTCGGCACCCACCCTCTTGGTGCGCAGCACCGCCACATCCGCCTGCAGCAAGGGTCCGGGGTTGCCAAGTCCATGGGGCTCCAGCATGCTTAGTTCCTCCACCAAGTCCAAGGTGATCTGGCGCAGCTCAGTCCGGCAGTCAATGTACAGTTTGGGGACGTAATCCTCCGGCGTGAGCCTAGCTGCACACAGACTCTCAAACAGCTCCTGGAAAGGCCGCAGGTTGTCCGTACTGATGCTGAGCCCTGCCGCCATGGCATGGCCACCAAATCTCAAGAGCAGATGGGAACAGTCAGTGAGGGTCTGAAAAAGATCCAGGCCAGCAATGCTGCGGGCCGAAGCTACACCCTGGCCGTTGGTTACGCTGATTACCACCGTGGGCTTATAGTATAGTTCTACCAGGCGCGAAGCTACGATACCGATAACTCCCTGATGCCAGCCCCTCCCCCACACCACCAAGGCACTGCGCTGATGCAGGCCGTATTTCTCAACTGTGTCCACAGCTTCCTGTAAGATATCTATCTCCAGCTGCTGCCTTCTGGCATTCTCCTGGCTCAATTCGGCAGCGAGCTCTCTAGCCTCCCGTTCATCTTCAGTCAAGAGCAGCCGCACACCTCTGGTAGGATCACCCAGCCGCCCCCCTGCGTTGAGGCGCGGCCCCAGGCGAAAACCGAGATCGTACGCGGTGGGTACTGTGACATCCGCACACTCCATCAGGGCCCGGAGTCCCACGTTCTCAGTCGCGGCCATGCGCCTTAATCCGTGCTTGACTATGATGCGGTTTTCCCCCTGCAGCGGTACCAGATCCGCGACTGTTCCCAGAGCAGCTAAGTCCAGGTCTTCTTCCCACCCAGGCACCTGCAGGCCCTGCACCAGTTTCAAAGCCACACCCACTCCCGCTAGCCCCTTGAAGGGATAGGAGCAGTGCCGCTGCTTGGGGTTAAGGACCGCTAAAGCAGCAGGCGGTTCTCCATCAGGCTCATGATGATCGGTCACAATCACATCTAATCCCCGATTTTGAGCCTCTCTAATCTCAGCGTGTGAGGTAATCCCGCAGTCTACGGAAATGAGGAGATCCGCGGTAGAGCTCAGCGCCTCCACGGCCTGCAGATTGAGACCGTAACCTTCATCAAAGCGATCAGGCAGGTAGTAAGTAACCCTGCCCGGATCACCTGCCAGCCTCCGCAGCGCCCGAACCAACAGAGCTGTGGCAGTCTGTCCATCAGCATCGTAATCTCCATAGACCACTATGGACTCGCCATCTCTTAGGGCACGCTGCAGGCGGCTCACCGCCTCGGCCATCCCAGACATAAAAAAGGGATCCGGGGCTTCAGCTGGGTCACATTTCAGGAACTGCCGCCCAGCTTCCACCGTGGTGATCCCGCGGTTGACTAGAATTTGGGCCACTAGCGGCGATATACCAAGCCCCGCAGCCAGCTCCCCTACCTCCTGGCTGCCCTGCTCATAAAGAATCCACTGTCTTTTCCCCATAGGTAGTCCTCCACATCCAGTACATTCTACGCTGTGTAGGGAAGTCCTGCCCTAGAGTCGCCCCTGCAAACCCCTTGACCTTTTTTTGGCACAGTAGTATCATTGAAAAAAACGAATGGCGGTGAAACGGTGGAGATAGTCGATCGCATCATAATCAGTGAAGAAGATATCCAAAAACGTGTCCGCGAATTGGGGGAAGCCATCTCTCAAGATTACGCAGGCCAGACCATTACCCTGCTCTGCGTGCTCAAAGGCGGACTGATGTTCCTCTGCGACTTAGCTAAACACATTACACAACCTGTCGCCTACGATTTCATGTCAGTTTCCAGCTACGGAGATGCCACCGAATCCTCGGGAGTTGTACGCATAACCAAGGACTTGGAAGAAAGCATCGAAGGCAAACATGTAATCATCGTAGAAGACATTATCGATACGGGCCTGACTTTGAATTACCTCTTGAAGAACCTGCACAGCAGGAACCCTGCTTCCCTCCGTATCTGCACACTCTTAGATAAACCGGATAACCGCCGCGTGGAAATCCCCATAGATTACGTGGGTTTTAAGGTCCCCAATGATTTTTTGGTAGGCTATGGCTTAGACTTCAAGCAGCTCTACCGCAACATCCCCTATGTCTTCGTTCCCAAGAAAGAGTTTATCCAGGACTGATCACAAAACTGGCGCCTTGCCCTTTATGCAGGGGCGCCAGTTCTTCATTTTATCTTATCTTTTCTAATCCGCCCAGCCCCTCGGGCTATAGCAGAAGCACCTCGTTGATCTTCAGCTTAAACTGGCATCCTAAGTAAGCTGCAGCCCTACGGCACATCAGCATACGCTCCAGGAAGATCTCGAAGTATTCCATGATCGGGGTGTACTCCGTCTCAATGGTAATGCATAGGGTAATCAGCCGCTGATCCTCGTCCACATCTAGGAAGGACTTGTTTACCGCGTAATTGACACGATCGTGGATATCAAAGGTGCTGACCTCCGTGTTGCGCACGCGGGTGCGGTGCACATCGGATTTATCTGCCAAAATAAGCGCCGCCGCCACCGCATTCACCGGTTCCCCCACTTCTTCTTCGTGGTTCCCCACTGCGCTCAGTACCAGAGCGATCTCTTCCGGAGGCATACCGAGCTCCCTCAGCACGGGCTCCACTAAGAGGGCACCCGCGGCTCCATGATTAACCCGCCCCACACAGTTTCCCAGATCATGCACGTAACCAGCAATCGCCGCCAGCTCCGCTTGGCGTTCGTCATAGCCCAAGCGCAGCAGGATATTACGGGCTATAGAAGAAACCAGGGAAATGTGCCGAAAGCCATGCTCAGTAAAACCCATAGCTGCAAGGTTGGCATCAGCCTGCTGCACATAGGCTCGAACGGATGGATGCTTTTCCAGCTCAGATAGTCTAACCGCCATTGCTCAGCCTCCCCATCCCTAATTCAACCAGATGCCTGTGTACGTACTCCACCAACTGCTCAGCGGAAAAGCCGTCTGTCCTCACGATGAGATCCGCATGCGCCCTGGCGTTGGAAAGCAGGGCGAGCTGCTTGCGATACCGTTTGACACCCCAGGAAACGCGCTTGCGGCGCCTTATGGTTTCGTAACTGCACTCCAAGAGAATGAGGAAGTCGGGATCCAGGCGCTGCCACAAATGCTTGCTAACCGAGTGCTCCTGAGCAAAGGTACGCACTTGATAGCCAAGGCCCCGCAAGCCCGCTCCCAGTGTTGTCTTCCCCGACGCACACACTCCCACAACGACAATCAAAGGATCCTGCTGCATTCTCTACACCTCACAAAGGGTAGGAGGCGGAGACTCTCCTGATGCCTAGATTCTCGTTCCGTCCCGTTACCTGCATCACGGCGACTACCATATCATCCCGGGGTTTTCCCTGCTCAAGCTCAAGCGCGTAGCTCAGCACTCGATCAACCAGTTCCCTGGGGGAGAGATTCTGAGCCATCTGCTGGTACACCCACGGTAAGGAGAACCTCTCCTGGCCATACCGTCCTGCATGAATCACCCCATCGGTAAACCCCATGATCACCGTTCCTTCCGCCAGTTCGAAATGGGTCACTGACGGCTTGAGCAGGCGCCGAACCCCAATGGGCTCCACAGGGGAATCCAAACACCGGGGACTCCCTTCCACCGCCACCAGCACGGGGCTGTTAGAGTTGCGGGAGACCACCAAACAGCCATGGGCCAAATCTGCAGAGATCAGTGTTGCCGTAGCTGACACCTGACCGTCCCGGAAAGCGTAGAGATGATCGTTGATCACCCTCATGACGGCACCATCCCTGGCCCCATCTTCGATCAACCCTGCTGCCTTGTTGGCAATCATCAGGCTCATGCGCTTGGCTGCTTTGCCGTGCCCCTGGCCGTCTACGATCACAATGGAAATGCCCCCACAGGGCCTTTCCACCACTTCCACTGAATCTCCGCTTACTCCAACTGCATATTTGCCTAGCTTGGCAACCTCAACTTGGACTTCCATAGATACCGCCTAATTCCATTCAAAGCCATTTACAGCCCTAATCCAATATTCCCTAAGATCGCCCTCAAATTGCGCCGCCTCCAAAAAGTAGGTCAGGTACACCACATGACGGCCTTTTTGGAAGAAAACGGACCTCAGCATAACCTTCTTACCATTTGCGCCTGTGGCTTCGTAAGCGTAAAAGTGGCATTTCAGATTATTAGAGGTGGTGATTTCCTGGTTGGACAGCACTGTTAGGTTTTTGACTACAGGCTTATAGCGTACATCCAAGCTGTTACGCACTGACTCGATATCGGTACCTGGCTGCCAGTGAACCTCCATGGTGACGCTGCCTTCCTTAAAAGTCATAAGCAGGCTTTCCATGCCAAAAATGGAGCGCTCGATATAGTTATCTGCAGTTGATGGTAGGACAACACTGAAGGCAGGATCGTCCACCACATACCACCAATAACTGGGGTGGTCATGCAAATAAAAGGTACCAGCCTGAACAACCTGGGCCTGCAGGATTAGGATAGATATAAGTGCTCCAACAATCAGTGCTCTGCGCACAGCGATCCCCTTTCTGTCTGTATTTAGAAGAAAACCACCTGAACGGTGGTTTAACCACGGCTGCTGCAAACCTTGTATGCAGTCCGCCGTTCATGGTGTTTCCTTCTATTTTGCTACATGGCTTATTCCACTGCGGGACAACTTGATTTCAACCTTGTCAGCCACTTTCAGTGTTACATAGTCTTCTTTGAGAGCTGTGAGCTCACCATGAATTCCACCGATGGTAACGACTTTGTCTCCCTTCTTCAAGGAGTCCAGCATGGCTTTTCTTTCCTTCTGCTGCTTCTGCTGGGGGCGCCAGAGCATGAAATAAAACATGGCACCAAGCAGAATAATGGGCAGAAGCATGGGAATGATGCCTCCCTGCGCTGCAGGAACTTCAGTCTGCAAAAACATATGTTTCACCTCCCGCCTAAGCGAATTACCTCACTAATCTTCTACTTCTAACCACGGGTTCCTCTATTTTTCTCCTTGAAAGGCACCGAGGAATTCCCGGGCAAATTCTGGCAAAGAGTCCGCGGCGATAGCTTGGCGGATCTCCTTCATCAAACGAGTGAGAAAGAAAATGTTGTGGATGGTGGTCAGCCTAATGCCTAACACCTCATTGGCCTTGATGAGATGGCGGATATATGCCCTGGAAAAGTTCTGGCAGGTGTAACAGCCGCACCCTTCCTCGATGGGAGTGAAGTCCCTGGCGTAAGGCAGATTGCGGATGGGCAGGTTTCCCCTGCGGGTGATTACCATGCCGTGCCTGGCTAAACGCGTCGGCCACACACAGTCAAACATATCTACACCCCTGAGCACACCTTCCACTAGGCAGTCAGGCGAGCCCACACCCATCAAGTAACGGGGTTTCTCCCTTGGCATAACTGGGATCAGATCATCTAACACCTCGTACATTAACTCCTTGGGTTCTCCCACACTGAGTCCGCCAATTCCATAGCCTGGGAAGTCCAATTCCAAAAGCTCCAAAGCACTCTCCCGCCGTAAATCCTGGTAAACGCCGCCCTGGACAATACCAAAGAGGGCTTGATCTTCTCTAGTGTGAGCCGCTTGGCAGCGCTTGGCCCACCTGGTGGTCAAGTCCTTGGATTTCTGCACGTAGGACCGATCGGCAGGATAGGGTGCGCATTCATCGAAGGCCATGATGATATCAGCGCCTAAGTCCATTTGGATTTCCATGGACTTCTCAGGACTGATAAAATGCTTGGATCCATCGAGGTGGCTGCGGAACTGCACCCCTTCTTCAGAAATGGTCCGCAGCGGACCTAAGCTGAACACCTGGAAACCCCCGCTGTCAGTCAAGATCGGGTGCCTCCAGTTCATAAACTGATGCAGGCCCCCCGCCTCAGCCACCACATCACTGCCCGGCCGCAGGTATAGATGGTAGGTGTTGCTGAGAATAATCTCCACCTGAAGGCCTTCCAACTCCTGGGGTGTCATGGTTTTCACTGTCGCTTGGGTACCAACAGGCATAAAAACAGGCGTTTCCACTACGCCGTGAGTCGTCTTCAGGCGCCCCAGGCGCGCCCTGCTGTTTGTGCTTTCCTTCATAACCGTGAATTCTAACGGCACCAGTATACTCCCTTCACAACAACAGCATGCCATCGCCGAAACTAAAGAAGCGATAGCGCTTGGCAACAGCATGCTCGTAGGCATGGCGAATCACTTCTCTGCCTGCAAAGGCAGAAACCAGCATCAGCAAACTGGATTTCGGTAGATGGAAATTGGTAACCATTCCATCTACCACTTGGAACTTATATCCTGGGTAGATGAAAATATCGGTCCAGCCCGATCCAGCGTGTACTCTTCCCTGTTCGTCAGCTAGGGTTTCCAGCACCCGTACTGAGGTTGTTCCCACCGCGATAACCCGGCCTCCAGCCTCTCTCCGAGCGTTGATCACCGCCGCATCTTCGGGACTGAGCTCATAGTATTCTTCATGCATCACATGATCTTCTACATGCTCAGTCTGAACCGGCCTAAAGGTACCCAGCCCCACATGTAGTGTTACAGGCACCACAGCCACTCCCAAGCGGTCTATGGCATCCAACAGCTGCGGAGTAAAATGGAGCCCCGCAGTGGGAGCTGCCACCGAACCGGAATGCTTGGCGTAAACCGTCTGGTAGCGCTCAGGGTCATCCAGTTTCTCATGAATATAAGGAGGCAGAGGGGTTTCCCCCAACTCCTCCAAGATGCCTTGGAAGTCTCCCTCAAAGTGGAACTGCACCAGGCGGGTGCCATTTGGGGTTGTGTCCAGCACAGTGCAGGACAGGCGGGGTGAGAAAACTATCTCCGCACCAACCCGGGCCTTTTTCCCCGGCCTCACCAGTACCTCCCACTTCCCCTCACCATGGGGGCGAAGCAGCAGGATCTCCACTAATCCCGACTTTTGCGGATTCTGCCCCCATAAACGAGCGGGCAGTACCCGGGAGTCATTGATCACCAAGACGTCCGAGGGACGAAGATACAAGGGCAGGTCAGAAAACTTCCCGTCAACACACTCTCCAGAGCCCCTCTTCACCACCAGTAGCCTAGAAGCATCCCTGGATGCCAGGGGCTTCTGGGCAATCAGCTCTAGGGGCAGGTCAAAATCAAACTCTTCTACTCTCATGGGTAAGCTTAATAATCTCCTTTAACTGCTGCAATAGGAAAACTCACATTATAGATACCAGCTGCGGTTCTTTCGGTAGCTTCTCTAGTCCACCGTGTTGGAGTCAAGGCAGGCTTGGCGGGCTCCATCACCCTCTGTGCCACCGCAGTTCCCGCCAGCTGGCTGATGACCGTCTCTTCTAGCTCCGGCGGGTCCGCCATCGTCAGTCTAGTCTCAATCTTGGGAGGGATGAGAGGAGAGGCAGGCATCTGAATGGCCATGTACCTGCTGGGTGGGATTCCCGCCAGTTTCGCTTCCGTCTGCAGCGAACGGGGAACTTCCCAGATGCGCACATCAGCTAACTGCGCTGCCCGCAGAGCAGTGACAATCTCCTGCTCTAGGCCTGTGTAGGTCCCACTTCGTTTCTCTCGAATACTGCCTGTTCCGGTATCCTGTTGCGAGGCCACTGTCACCACAGCCTGCTGGCTGCCTGCTTTCAGATCAGCTCGGGATGCAATGGTCTTGAGGGCTGAGGCAAGGCCGCTCCCCACCACATCCAGCTCACCAGCTAAATCTTTCCCACTGCGGTTCAGGCCGTCAACGCTTAACACCTTCCCATCTGAACTGACAACCAGCTCCACGCTGGAATCCAAATCCAGGGTGATGATATAGGCCGGTACAGCCGCTGGAGAGCTCAGGTATTCACTGACCACCGGCCAGCTGCCTAACAGCGCTAGGAATAATACGGCCGCTGCCGCCAGCTGCAGCGCGCTGAGGCGATCTTTACGGGGGGCAAAACTGATCTCCTGCCCCACCTGAACGTGCTTGCGCAAAGGGACCTTGATAAACTCCCCCTGTGGTGTCAAAACTATCACTTTGCCCTTAGGGGCAATCTCCACAACAACCCCTTTGTGTCTCACTCGGGTCCCCCTCCTTTTCACACTGGTCGGTTCAGATATTCCTGCAGGTAATGGAAGTCTCCAATTAGAATCAGGGCAAGTGTAATTATGTACTTCCTCTGACGTTCCAAAGTCTTTCTGCTTACATCCACCCTAGCTTCCAGCTCTTTGAGTGGAAGAGACTTCTTTCTGGTCAAATAGCCCAGGAGTTCTGGTTCGCTGATCAGCGTTTTGGCCACCTGTAGAGCCCTGTCCCTGGCATCTTGGTGCTTAGGCGATATTTTAACCAATTCGGCGAAGCGAATGCCATAGTGGCTGAGGAGTTGATCCAAACGGAAGATTTCCTCTCTCCGCTGTTCCGTCTCCTCTTGAATCTGCAGGACAGTGTGGGCTTCTTTAGCCTCGATTTTTTGGATCACGCTGTCTTCATTCTCTTCAGTCTCAAAGGTGGACAGGGGAATCTCATCAGACTTCCTGCTCTGGCGCCGGAAATAGTCCACCATGCGCCGTTTCACCACAATCTCGGCGAAACTCAGAAAGGAGGCTCCTCCACGGCTGTCATAAGAGTCTATAGCTTCGTTGAACGCGATCATGGCAATGCTGGCCTCGTCATCCCGGCCTAGAACTAGGTATTTGCGGCAGCTGTTGGAGGCCACCCGCAGGAAAAATGGACGATAATCCTGCAGCAGTTGTTCCCGCGCAACCATATCTCCAGCCTGGGCCCGGGCTACCAAGTCAGTTAGTTGACCTCGTTCATCTTGTTTATGGGCATGCGTCGTTGTCATTGCCGAACCTCCCTTGACAAATTTCGTTAAACCACAACTTGGTATGAGGGTGCCCGCCTCACGGCGAGCGTAAGGTTCAAGCACTATTCGTAGCCAAACTCCTTCAGGGCCCCGGGCTTATTGCGCCAATCCTTCTTCACCTTCACCCAGAGATCCAAATGGACCCGAGTACCCAGCAGACGCTCCATCTGCCGCCTAGCACTGGTGCCGACTTCCTTGAGCATTCTGCCACCTCGGCCGATAACAATTCCCTTTTGGCTCTCTCGCTCCACATAGATGGTGGCGCGAATTCGCATCAAGTTCTTTTCTGCGTCTTCCTTGATCTCATCTACATCCACCGCTAAGGAATGGGGAATCTCTTCCTCGGTACGCAGAAACAGCTCTTCCCTGATAAATTCAGCGACTATAAACCTCTCGGGCTGATCGGAAAGCCAATCTTCAGGATAGTATTGGGGGCCTTCATCCAGCTGTTCTACAATGAGCTGCACAAGCTCCGCAACGTTAGTACCCTCCAGGGCAGAAACAGCCAGGGAGGCAGCAAACTCCCGTTTCTGCACGGCTTCACCGAGGAAAGCCTCCAGTTCCTCAGAGGAGATTTGATCCGCTTTATTGGCCACCAAGATCACCGGCTGCTTCACTGCAGCCAACTCACCCACAATGTGTTCGTCACTTACTGTCCAGCGTCCTGCTTCCACTACCCAGAGCACCAAATCAACATCGTCCAGCGCTTGGAATGCGCTCTTGACCATGTATTCGCCCAGCTTATGCAGGGGTTTGTGCAGCCCAGGAGTATCCAAAAAGATGATCTGGGCATCTTCCAGAGTGAGCACACCCCGAATGGTATTGCGGGTGGTCTGCGGCTTATCGGAAACAATGGCCACCTTGTGACCTAAGAGGGCATTAAGCAGGGTTGATTTCCCCACATTTGGGCGCCCCACCACTGCCACAAAACCTGACTTAAACACCTTAGTCCCGTCGTTCATCTGACCTAAACTCCTTCGCGGTAAACGAGGCAGGAAGAAGTTCCTGCAGTGTTGTCTTTACTAGATCGCCCTTGAGGTTGCCTAAAATTATGGGCATCTGAGGATCAAAGAATTCTGCCATCACCTGGCGGCACACACCACAGGGAGTAACCGGCTCCGCCGTGTCCGCCACCACCGCCAGGGCAGTGAACTCCGTAACCCCTTCGGAAACAGCCTTAAAGATGGCTGTCCTTTCTGCACAGTTGGTCGGGCTGAAGGCGGCATTTTCGATATTACAGCCTAAGTAAACCTGCCCAGCCGAATCCAGCAGAGCAGCTCCAACCTTGAACTGAGAGTAGGGTACGTAGGCCCTTTCCCTTGCCTGAACTGCCAGTTCCATAAGCTCTCTTTCCTTCATTGCGAGCCCACCTTTCGCTAAGCGATTAACCGAAAGAACACCAAGGTTAAACAGGCGCCCACCAGCGCCCCTGTTGCTACTTCCCACCAGGTATGAATTTGACCTTCCACTCGACTCTGCCCCACCAAGGCAGCCAAGGCAAAGGCGGCTACCACCGGAAAGCCGTGGCTTGTCTCCCTGATGGCCACAGCTAGGGCGAACGCCACCGCAGTACGGCCAGAGGGCATGCCTCCCCTCAGCAGCCCAGTCTGCCCCAGTCCAGCCTTCCAACCGATGATGATCATGACAACTGCGGCTAAGGAAAGGGCAATGAGGTACTGCAGAGGAATCTGTCGTCGCAGCACCAGTTCATCCAAGCGGATCAGATAGTCTATGAACACTAGATAGCCCACGGCTACAGCCGTGAGGGCTGCGATGAGAACAGCCCCCGCAGAGATATTCTTGATTATCCCAGCCAGGGGATGAAAATCAGGCGTAATTAAGTTCACCACTTCTTCCACAGCGGTGTTAAAAAGCTCTGCCACAAACATAACTCCAATAGTGAGAATGAGGGCAGTCATCTCCACACGGGTAACACCCAAGGCCCCGGCTAGCACCACCACCAGCAGTCCAACCAGGAGATGGATGCGCATATTCCTCTCGCTGCGCACCACGTGAACAACACCATGGATGGCGTCACGGAAGCTCGCACAGATACTCCGCTGTTTCACCTTAATCTCTCCCTAAGCCCAGCTCCTTCAGGACCCGCTCCTCGGCCTCCCGCATCACCAGCTGTTCCTCAGGCGTTTCGTGATCATAACCTAAAAGATGGAAAAACCCATGGACGGCCAAGAAAACTACCTCCCGTTCCAAGGGATGCCCGTAGTCTTCCGCCTGCTCCATGGCGCGTTCCAATGAAATGACAATATCGCCAAGTATCTGGGGCATATCGTCAATGAGATCAAACTCTTCATCTATGTCCTGGGGAAAGGACAGCACATCTGTGGGAGCAGCCATACCGCGGTACTGCTCATTGAGATCCTTGATGGTGCTGTCATCGACAAAAGACACACTCACTTCCCAGGGTTCAGCCAAATCTTCCAGACCAGCCGCTAAAGCGAAGGCCTTTTCGATGAGCGTTTCAAAACTGGTGGTGTCATGGTCAGGCAGCTCGCTGTTAAAGAGAACTTCCATTTTTCCCCTTCTTCCCCTCGATGTCTTCCTTGGTTATCTTATCCGGATATTCCACTCGGGTGTGAAACATGCCCATAATGACCTTTGCGAAGGAGTTGGCGATCCGATCCATGTCCTGGAAGGTCAAATCGCTCTCGTCCAGCTGACCCGAATTGAGGCGATCCTTAATAATCTTGCGCACCAAGCCTTCGATTTTGCCTGGAGTTGGTTTCGACAGCGAGCGCACCGCCGCCTCCACAGCATCAGCCAGGGAAACGATGGCAACCTCCTTGCCCTGAGGCTTAGGCCCAGGATAGCGAAAATCCCTTTCCTCCACTGAATCGTCCTCTGCAGCTTCGGTCGCCCGATGGTAGAAAAAGCGGACTAAGTCAGTCCCATGGTGCTGAGCGATAAACTGGGTGACTACGGGAGGCAACTTGTACTCCGCAGCGAGTTCCAGCCCATCCTTGACATGGGAAGTGACTATCAGGGTGGAGAGGGAAGGCGCAATCTTATCGTGGGGGTTGTCCTTGCCCACCTGATTTTCGACAAAGAAATACGGGCGCTTCAGCTTTCCTATATCATGGTAATGGGAACCAACCCTCGCCAGGAGGCCATCTGCCCCCACCGCTTCCGCGGCGGCCTCTGCCAGGTTCCCCACCAAAATGCTGTGGTGATAGGTGCCTGGAGCTTCCAGCATCAACCTTCTGAGGAGGGGATGATTGGGGTTGGAAAGTTCTAACAACCGAATGGAAGAGGTGATCTTGAACACGCTCTCTAGGTAGGGAAGCACCCCAATGGCCACTATGGAGGCAAGCACGCCGCTGAGCAGGCCCAGGTAACTATGGAGGATCAGACCAGTATCCTTACTCACCAAGCCCAAAGCGATCATGAGCAGGAAATTTGCACCACCAACAATAAAGCCAGCTCGCATCAGGTCACCCCGCTGGCTCACCTTGGATACACTGAGCACAGCCGTGAGCCCGCCAACAAGCGTAAGGACACCTACAGACCAGCTCAAATCACTGATCACGGCCAAGAGCACAGCCGCAACAACCGCAGCCATACCTCCCACTCTGGCATCGATGAGCAAAGTGAGCAGAAGGCCCACGAGAGCAGAAGGATTGAGGTATGGCGCAGGGGGCCAGGCAGGCAGACTGAACAAACGGCCCAAGAGCAGTACCGTGACCAAGACGCAGCCCAGCAATCCTAGAAGCGAGGTGCTTTCCAAGACATGTGAACGGTTTTGGTGGAGGTAAACAACCATGAGCACCACAATGGCGAGCACCAGCAGCGTACGGCCGGCCAGAGCGCCGTAATCGCGTCCTGTCCTCAACAGCCCCACATCACGCATAAGGTTGATGTGTTCAGTCCTGACTACATCTCCCTTGCGGATAATGATTTCACCCTGCCTGATCTGCACGGGTTCAACGGACTGGACAGCCTCGTCTCTAGCGGCGTTCACTTTCTCTGTGTTGAGCACTAAATTGGGCTGGATCAGCTGCCTGCCCAAAATCACAGCAGTCTGCTCCAAATCTCCCCTGAGCCCACTCCGCTTCACACTCTCTTCAAAGGCGTTTCTAGCGTCTCTCAGACCATCCTCGTTGATGCGCCCTTCCATGGTGGCCAGCACCAAGTCAGTGGTAATCTGGGCAAACTGATCAAACTCAGCCAAGGACAAGGAGACTGCTGCTTCCAGGCTGCTCTGGGGAATTTCGATTTGGTAATCTCTGATCAAGCGGCGGTCAATCTCGGAGACGGTTAGGGGCGTGGGAGGAGCCTCCACCTCTTCTGCGCCCTCTTCCTCCACTTGGGGTGCTTCCGAGGCAATCCCCTGCCTCAGCAGATTGAGTACCCCGGTAACATTTTCTTCCACGATCATAACTACGGCAGGATTGATCTGGTAAAAACTCGGGTCATCCTGCACTTCGAGCAGTTTCTGCCTCGCCGCTTCCTCCCGCAGACGCTCTGTTTCACTGGTATTTACAGCGGTGATGGGAGCCACTAAATCCTGTCTGGCGACTTCACCCACTTCAATCTGAACGCCTGCAGGTTGGGCATCAATAAGCAGGATGGCCAGCATAGCTGCTACAATGACAACACCTAGAAGCCACTTGCTCAAGGCGGTTTCTCTCGCCATCTGCAGCCAAACCTGTCCCAGCCTGCTTTTGCTCTTTCGTTTCACGATAAGCCTCCTAGGGTTGCGATTTGCTGACTTTATGGTCATGGGCCTCATAGGCTTGTATGATTCTCTGCACTAAGGGATGACGCACCACATCTGCTTCGTCTAAGAAGCAGAAACTGATACCTTCAACACCCTTAAGGATCTTTTGTATTTTGACCAGACCAGAGGCCTTGCCACGGGGAAGGTCTACTTGAGTGATATCTCCAGTGACCACAGCCTTGGAGCCAAAGCCGAGGCGGGTTAAGAACATCTTCATCTGTTCAGGAGTGCAGTTCTGTGCCTCATCAAGGATGATAAAACTATCATCCAAGGTTCTTCCCCGCATATAAGCCAGGGGGGCTACTTCAATAATGCCCTTTTCTCGATACTTCGAATAGGTCTCATGCCCCAAAATGTCAAACAGAGCATCGTACAGGGGGCGGAGATACGGATCTACCTTGTCCTGCAGATCGCCAGGCAAAAACCCCAGATGCTCTCCTGCTTCCACCGCTGGGCGCGTCAAAATGAGCCGTTCTACTTCTTTCCGCTTGAGGCTGGCCACCGCCTGGGCCATGGCCAAGTAGGTCTTGCCGGTACCAGCTGGGCCAATGCCGAAAACAATATCGTGATTGGCTATGGAAGTAATGTAGCGGCGCTGTCCAGCTGTCTTGGGGCGTATCTTCTGGCCTCGATGGGTAACCACCACCACTCCAGAGTTCAACTCGTGCAGGGGAGTGAAATCACCATTGGCGCTCAGTTTGATGGCGTAATAGACGTCGTGATTAGTAATGCTGGAACCTAGTCCAGCCATGTTTTGGAGCGCGTGCTTGGTTTTGGCAACAGCCTCGTCGGAGCCGCTGATGATCAACTCAAGCCCCCGGGCAGCGATCTTCACACCGAAAGCCTCTTCCAACAAACGGAGGTACTCATCGGCCTTACCGCTCAGTGCTTGAGCCTGATCATTATCTCTAAGGCGCAATATCTGACTCAATACATCAACCATCCTTTTATGTCTCTGTCTGCACTTATTATAAGCAAAATGGCGCAAAAGTGCAAACTATTGACCTAGAAATTGGCCGATGTCCTCCACCACTTCTACCCTGACCGTGACCCGGATTCCTTCCCCATCTTCCACATAGTCCACCGCAGTTTTCTCCTGGATCACACTTTCTCTTTCCACCCCCTGACCCAGCAAGCTCTCCCAGGCCAGAAGATAGGCAGCCTGTTCAGCTTCCTGAACTGGTATGCCCACAGCCATCCATTCCACTTCCTCATACTCAATACGGGACCAGCTCAAGGGTGCCATGGCACTTCCAAGATAGAGCCGCCAATTCTTGACATTCTCCAGATGGGTCTCCTGGGGGTAGCTGCGCCCTAAGGGAATGCGGAGGGGCCCAACAGTCAGCACATACTGCCGGTGCCGCTTGCCAGTCCTTTGGGGTTCCCAGCGCACCAAGCTGGCTTCGCCTACTGCCTGATACCATACTCTGGCCTTCACAATCCCGCGGGCAGCCCCAAACTGTCGGCGTCCCTGCCGATCATAGTACATTCCAGAGATGAGCAGATCATCTTGAAGAACTGTATCTCCCTCTCTAACCTGGGGAGTTCCCTGCAGGACGAGAATCTCTGTCACAAGGCCATCCCGCTTCGCATACACATGTCCTGCCTGCTGACCATCTGTTTCCACCGTATCGCGTTCAACTAGGTGAATCTCCACTTTCACACCCTTGGTCTTGATCTGGCTCCAGGCCAAACTGGGCAATCTCTCCAACAGGTGCCGTTCCACAGCCTGGGCATCTATGGAGCGCTTGGGGACACCGCTTTTCAGCCCCGTCTCTGCCACAGCCGCCCTGATTGAAGGCAAGTCAATGGTGCTATTACCTACGACCTCAATAAACCACACGAAATTCGATAGGTAAATGGCGAACAGCGCAGCCAGCGCAAACCCCACCGCCAAAAACAGGCGCCGCTTGAACCTGCGCAGCAGGAAGGGTGCTCCGTGGCGATCCAGGACAGATACACTTACTGCAAGCCTAGGAACGGTTTCTCGAAACAGCGGCCGCAAACGGCGGAAATCTCGAGCCGTGATGCGCACAATGACCACATCCGATGTGAGGCGCTCCACCCTCAACATTACCACACCGGCCTCCGCCGCCCTGTTCATAACCTGCTCAATTCCTGGTCCACGCAGGTGCACGGTCACATACCCCTGCCACCACATCCACGGAAGGGAAGTCATTTTAGGATCACCTGGCGAATCTGCCCGCGAATCTTGATTTCCTGCGCGGAAAAGGAGGCGATTTCCAGATCTAAGCCCCCCACTTCGATCATGCCCTGTACTGACTTGGCTTTGACGGCGCTAGTGGTGTACTGCACTAGCCCCTTGTGATTGATAATCTTCACTTCCCCGTCACCTAGGATCTGGATGACGGCGTGATCCAGTACCACATTGGGGGGGAGATCGAGGGCGTGGGCGAACTTGCGTTTCAGGTTGTGGGTCACAGCTGGCCGCATTGTCTTCCTCCCTTCACCTAAAATTATGCAGTAAAAAAGAGGTTAGACCGCATTGGCCTAACCTCCCCGCTTCATTTTAGTCCAAGAGGCGTCCATCCTTGAAATAGACTGGCTGTCCCAGCTGAGCTGATTTGTAAATCCCCTCGAGGATCTCTGTCACTACCAGTGCTTGCTCTGGAACCACCAGGGGCTCCGTATCGTTTAAGATGCTTTCAATCCAGCACCGCATTTCTAGGTCAGCCGGGGACTCGCTCTCTCCTTCATAAAATGCTACTCCGCCGGCGTCAAGGACGGGTTTCTTGGTGTACAAGGTGGAAAACTCTTCTCCATTGATCCGCAGACCATCCTCCATATCTGCCCCACCCTCGGTGCCATGGAGAATGGTTCTGGCTTCACCTTCCAGGAGGGTGTTCAGCGCCCAGCTGGACTCCAGGACAATGGTGGCCCCGTCCTCCATAACAATGAAGCCAAAGGCGGAATCCTCCACCTGAAACTTTTCTGGATCCCAGGGGCCCCAAGCATTGGCGGCATTCTCCCGCTTGTTCAGCTTGTGATAGACTGTGCCCACACAGTAACGGGGACGGTAGTTGTCCATCATCCAGAGCGTTAGGTCCAAGGCATGGGTACCGATATCGATCAGGGGTCCTCCCCCTTGCTGCTCTTTGTCCAAAAATACGCCCCATGTGGGTACGGCCCGGCGCCGCAGAGCTTTGGCCTTTGCGTAGTAGATCTCCCCTAGATCGCCCCGCTCACAGAGTGCCTTCAGATACTGGCTGTCCCTGCGGAAGCGGTTTTGATAGGCAATGGTGAGCTTCTTGCCTGTACGCTCAGCCGCCTCAGCCATTGCCCTTGCTTCCTGGGCCGTCTTGGCCATGGGCTTTTCACAGTTCACATGGCAGCCCGCTTCCAAGGAGGCGATGGTGATCTCCGCATGGGAGCTGTTGGGGGTGCAGACATGCACCACATCCACATCCTCCTGGGCCAACAGTTCTTTGTAATCCGCATAGACCCTGGCACCGGCAGCCCCATACTTCTCCGCCGCTGCCTGAGCCCTCTCCACAATGATGTCGCAGAAAGCCACCATTTCCACACTGGCCAGCTTTGCTAGGCTGGGCATATGCTTACCATTGGCTATGCCACCGCAGCCGATGATTCCGATTTTCAGCTTCCCCTGCAAGTTCCACTACCTCCTCTGCGTCCGTTAACGACTGGGCCAGCGCCGCATAACCCTCGGTGGCCTTAGGACCTCGGACATGATCACTGCTTCCGCCATTTTGCTGCGTGCGATGGCGACCTGTCCTTCTTCCCCAAAATCCTCCTCTAAGGTTGGCTTCGGCGCGCCCCAGCCATCCTCTTCCTGTTCCCAATCAGCCTGGTAATCAGCTTCATGTTCGCCGTCTTGGGTCTCCTGGCCGAAGCCCCGCTCCAGGACGCCCTCTGGTTCGTCCTCCTGGAAGAACACCTCAACTGTGTCCAGCTGCGGTTCCTGCCCGAGCTCTCCTGCCAACTTCGCCCGCTTGATCTTCTCCTCAGCAGCCTTCTTGATCAGGCTGGAGAACAGCACCACAGCCAGGTATATAATGAGACCAAGCGCTCCCCGCATGCTCCCCACCTACCGCTCCCGCTCGTTGTCTGCGCGATCAGGGTCGCGATCCGGCGTGCGCCCGCCGATGCTCTCTCTCATGTGGGTATCAGCTAGAATGTTCTGCATTCCGTAGTAATCCATAACCCCCAAATTGCCGGAGCGCAGGGCGTCGGCTATCGCTTGAGGGATCTGCGCCTCGGCCTCTACCACCTTGGCCCTCATCTCTTGAGTGGCGGCCCTCATCTCCTGCTCTCGAGCTTGAGCAGCAAAGCGGCGCTCAGCGGCTTTGGCTTGGGCGATATTCTTGTCGGCATCCGCTTGATCCATCTGCAGACGGGCACCAATATTGCGACCCACGTCTACGTCAGCGATGTCAATAGAAAGGATTTCAAAGGCGGTACCCGAATCAAGGCCTTTATCCAAAACCAGTTTGGAGATCAGATCTGGGTTCTCCAGTACTTCGGCGTGACTTCCACTAGAACCAACGGAGGTGACGATGCCCTCGCCTACCCTGGCAATAATTGTGGCTTCTCCAGCACCACCAACCAAGCGATCGATGTTGGCACGCACTGTGACCCTAGCCTTTACCTTTAGTTCAATACCGTCTTTCGCCACAGCAGAGATGAGCGGCGTTTCGATCACCTTGGGATTAACGCTCATCTGCACTGCCTCCAAGACATTCCGGCCTGCCAAATCAATGGCGGCAGCCCTTTCAAAGGTAATGGGAATGTCAGCCCTCGTGGCAGCGATCAAGGCATCTACCACATTGTCTACATTACCACCTGCCAAGAAGTGGGCCTCCAGTTTATCAATAGTGGTTTCCACTCCGCCCTTTTGCGCTTTGATAAAGGGCAGAATAATCCGGACAGGGGGAACCCTGCGCAGGCGCATACCCACTAAACTCATCAGGCTGACTTTTACGCCAGCAGCGATGGCTGAAATCCATAGGCCAATAGGGACAAAACTGAAGAAGAAGATTAAGAAGATGATGATAAGGAGTGGAAGCATCCCAGCAAGAATCAATGACATCTTTCATCCTCCTTTAACGTGTTAGTCTTCTTTGATTTCCCGAACAACTACCCTAGTTCCTTCTGTCAACACAACTTCCACCTTGGAATTCGCGGCAACAAAACCGCCATCGGAAACCACGTCATATCGCTCACCATCAATGATGCAGGTCCCAGCCGGTCGCAGAGGTGTGATCGCCATACCCTGTTTGCCAACTAAATGGCGGAGATCTACAGGAGCGCGATAGCCTGCCGACGGGGTTTCACTGTGCGAGAGCACAATCCGCTTCCAGAAGCGGGACTGAGACAGACGCTTCCAAAGCAGAATCACCGCTGCAATGGTCACTACCAGCACTATGGAAAGGTTGATCAGAGCCGTCTGAAGATCGCCAAAGGCCAGTACTATACTCCCCATGACACCTAATATGCCAACAATTCCAGCAACGCCGAATCCTGGAATCACGAAAAGCTCCAAAAAGAGCAGGATAAGGCCGCCTACGAAGAGCAGAATAGCCTCAAAACCAATGAGCCCCGCTACATAACGCCCGCCGAAAAAGAGGCTCAACGCGATTACACCAGCTGTCCCCGGGACACCCCAGCCTGGCGAAGTTATCTCAAAGATTAGTCCGAGAAAGCCCAGGGTGAGGAGGAGGGAACTGATGGTGGAGTTAGTAAGGAAACGCGCTATATACTCAGCCCAATGGGGCTCAAGCTGCACAAGCTCGTAGCCTTCGTAGCCCGCCTGTTCCAGCACTTCATGGACGCTCCCGGCCATAAAGTCTGCCATCCCGTATTCCAAGGCATCTTGAGCAGACAAGGTAAGTATTTTGCCTGATTCCTTTAGACCTTCCACAACCACACTGGAATCCACCATGGCACCGGCCAAGCGGCGATCTCTTCCCCAGCGTTCTGCAGTGGCTTCGAACTCTGCCCGCAGGGCAGACACGGTCTTTTCTTCCGCCGGCCTAGGTTCGGCAGCACCCATACTGCTGCCGGGAGCCATGGCGATTCTCGGGGCTGAGAGCGCAATCAAGGCCCCTGCGGACCATGCTCTCTCGCCAACATAGGCGATGACCGGCACCTGAGCCCGGAAAACCAAATCCTTGATTTCAGTTGCAGCATCTACCCGGCCGCCAAAGGTGTTGATTTCCAGCAGGACCACACCATGATTGCGTTCAGCCAGGGCGAGGCCCCTTGCTACAAACGCAGCCAAACCAGGTTCGATCTCTCCGTGAATGGGAAGAACGTACACCATGCGGGCAGCCAGCGCTGTAACACTGAGGGCGAACACCAAAACAAAGACCACCAGCACTGTTAAGAACGGCACATTCTTCATCGCGATCACCCCTTTTTTGCAAAAAAGCTCGACATCTGTTAGGACATCGAGCTATCACAACCTTACCGAAACTTTCTCTTCCGAGCAGCCTCGGACTTTTTCTTCCGTCGCACACTTGGTTTTTCGTAGTGCTCACGCTTTCTTACCTCTGACAAAACACCTGACATCCGAATTTGCTTCTTGAATCGGCGCAACGCATTATCGAGGGACTCATTTTTGCCTACTTTGACTTCTGCCACTAGTATCCCTCCTTCCATGCTGAATGCGTCTTTGTATGCTGCAGGATACGCCTTGGCATAATATCACACTAATTATAATCCATTTGGCTGCCAGGGTCAATAATCAACCTGGTGGCCATTGTAAAGAACGGCCGCCTAAGAGATGGAAATGCAGATGGTTGACGCTCTGCCCCCCATCACTGCCCGTATTGGCCACCACCCGGTAGCCGGAACTCAAACCTTCCTGTTCCGCCAGCTCCTTAACGGCAGCCATCAGCTCTCCCATCAAAGCTTGGTCCTCGGGCTCAAGCCCCGCTAGGCTGGGAACATGCTTCTTAGGGATGACCAGGATGTGGGTGGGTGCCACAGGATTGATGTCGCGAAAAGCCACAACATGCTCCGTTTCCAATAAAAGCTCCGTGGGCAGCTCACCCCGGGCGATTCTGCAGAATAGACAGTTCTCTGGCACTAGACTCCCCTCCCTCAGCTTCTTTCTCCCCAAACTCCCTCAATGCTGCTGTCCAGCACCTTTACGGGGATAATCTGGCCCACTAGGCCGTCTGGTGCTGGAAAACTCACCTTTACATAGTTGTCTGTGTGACCCACGGCAGTACCCTCTTCTTCCTCTTCCACTAGAACATGTACCGTCCTTCCCACTAAGGAGCGGTGGAAGTCCTCAGACAGACTCTGCCCTAACTCTATTAGACGTCGGCTGCGGCTTTCCTTTACCTCAGCACGAATTTGTCCAGGAAAACGAGCCGCCTTGGTTCCCTCCCGCGGGGAATATTGAAAAACGTGAATTCTACTGAAGGCTGCATCCTGGGCCAATTCCATGGTGACGGTGAAATCCTCCTCTGTTTCGCCCGGAAAGCCCACCATAATATCTGTGGTGATGGCTATCTCAGGGATTTCTGCCCGCAGCCTGCTCACGATATCTAGATACTCTTGCCTAGAGTAATTGCGCCGCATGCGCTCCAAAACTCGATCGCTGCCGCTCTGTAGGGGAATGTGTACATGACGGCACACAACAGAATTATTCTTGATAAGCTCCACAAGTTCATCACTGAGTTCATGGGGATCCACCGAGCTGATCCGGAGGCGCAAGAGCCCGGGATAGGACGCCACTTTCTGGCTGATCGCGGCAAGTGTGGTGGGAGGTTCCAGATCCGCCCCATAGAGCCCCAGGTGAATCCCTGTGAGTACGATTTCTTTATACCCCTGCTTAACAAGCATCTCCACCTGCTGCATCACACTGGCTTCGCTGCGGCTGCGTGAGCGCCCCCTGGCAAAGGGAACGCGACAGTAGGTACAGAACTGATTGCAGCCATCCTGAATTTTCAAAGCCGCCCTGGTACGCCCTGAAAAGCCCAAGGCAGGCAGATCTTCGAACTCCTTGACTTGGAAGATGTCCTCCACCAGAGTCTTCTGGGTGCCCTCTGCCAAGCGCTCTAGCTCTGCCACAATGCGCTCGCGGCCGTCTGTACCGACGATCAGGCTGACTCCTTCCAATTCAGCAACCTCCTCCGGAGAGGTCTGTGCCAGGCAGCCCATCACCACCACTTGAGCCTGTGGGTTGAGGCGGTGGGCTCTGCGAATCATCTGGCGCGACTTGCGGTCACCAAGATTGGTGACTGTGCATGTGTTGATCAAATAAACATCGGCGGGTTCTCGAAAATCCACCATGGTATAGCCTGCATCGAGAAACTGAGTCACCACCGCATCTGTATCATATTGGTTCACCTTGCAGCCTAGAGTAGCCACCGCTAGCCTTTTTGCTGCGTTCGTCATCCCAAATCTCCCCATCTATATCCTAATATGCTGAGTGCCACCAAGCCCGCGGTCTCAGTCCGCAAAATGCGAGGACCCAGGGTGATAACTGAAGCGCCAGCCTGCTGCAGCTGCGCCATTTCCTCAGGGGCAAATCCTCCTTCCGGGCCGACTATCACAGAGACGGCACGGGGGGTTCCCGAGATTTGGGCGATTCCGGCACTTCGCTCAGCCTCATAAGCAGCTAAAACCACGTGATCCTCACTGACTGTTTCCCCCACTCTAGCAACCAGTTCAGCGAAAGAATATACCTCCCCCACCTGGGGCAGGCGAGTGCGGCCGCACTGCTTAGCAGCTTCCAGAGCAATGCGCTCCCAGCGCTTCTTCCTGTTCTCCTCTTGTTTGGCACCCAGCTTGACCACTGTATACCGGGAAGTAAAGGGCACAATCTCCGCGGCCCCCAACTCTACAGCTTTCTGGACCACATAATCCATCTTGTCCCCTTTAGGCAATCCCTGAAACAATACTAAATGAAGGGGAGACTCTTGTAAACCCTCTCTCGTTTCTTCCACCTGTCCTTGGACTACAGTCCCGACCTTTTCCAAGCGCACCACATGCACCAATCCCTGGGGATCCACACATTCCACCACATCACCTGCCTGAAGCCTCAGCACTTTAGCGATATGATGGGCATCGTCCCCCGAAATCTCCACTACACCAAGGCGCAGCTGATCTTCTGATACAAAAAAACGCGCCAGATCAATCACCTCTCTGGAATAGATAAGCCGCCCATTCTCCCTGTTCTTTCCTGCGCAGAAGCCTGAGCCCCGCCTCCTTGGCGGCAGAGAGGATCTCCCCATCGCGCTCCATAATCACACCGGAAGCAATAAAGTATCCTTTGGGCGAAAGTACCCTCTGTACTTCCGGGAGCATCGGCAGGATCACATGGGCTACGATATTGGCCACAATCACCTGGGGCCCTCCCTGCAGATTCTCCAGGGTTCCCTGGGAAACGGGAAAACTGAGCCCGTTGAGATCCCGGTTCTCCTTGGCTGCCCGCACAGCCACTGCATCAATGTCCACCGCCTCCACCTGCGCTCCCAGTTTGGCTGCGACAATGGCGAGAATTCCCGAACCCGTACCGATATCCCACACCAACCGGCCCTCCAGGTTGAGGTGTTGGAGAAGCTCGATACACATCGCTGTGGAGGGATGGGTTCCAGTGCCAAAGGCCATACCAGGATCAAGCTCCACGACAATCTGTCCCGGGCCAGGATCCCGTTCCAAGGCCTCCCAAGCAGGCTGAATCAAAACCTGTCCGATGCGCAGAGGATGGTAGTACGCTTTCCAAGCATGAGCCCAGTCTTCTTCCTGCACTTGGCCTTCGGAAACAACCAGCGGCCCAGGGTCAAAACCGAATTCTCTCAAGTTCAGCAGATCCCTTCTCAGCTCCTCCTGCTGATCCTTGCTGAGCCTGTCCTCTGCCAAATAACAGATGATGGTCGCCTGCTCAGAGGGCTCAACGTCGGGGAAATAATCTCCCCAGCCCAACCGCTGGGCTTGATCCATCAGGTCAGAATCTTCTACGGCGAAGCTGTCAATGCCCCACTTACTCAACACAGCATAGGCACCTTCTAGTGCAGTCCGGTTTATCACTATCCTCAATTCCTGCCAGCCTGTCATGGGTTTTCCCCTTTCTCAATGTAAGCCAAGAGCTGCCCCCAAGGGGCAGCCCACTCAGCGCAGAGCATCCTTCATGCGCTCAAAGAATCCTTTATTCTCATCGGGCAGGTCAGTTCCTCCCGCTTTAGCAAACTCCCGGAGCAGTTCCTTCTGTTTCGCAGTGAGCTTCGTCGGCGTCACGACCTTGATGTGCACCATCTGGTCGCCCCGTCCCGAGCCGCGCAGATGGGGAATGCCCTTGCCCCGAAGGCGCAGCACTCTGCCTGATTGAGTCCCCTCTGGAATGCGCAGTTTCACATTGCCGTCCAGCGTTGGTACCTCAATCTCATCACCCAAGGCAGCCTGAACAAAGGAGATGGAGGTCTCAAGAATTACATTCTGCCCTTCCCTGCGGAACAGTTCGTGAGGCTTCACCCGCACAGAAACCAACAGGTCTCCCGGCGGCCCACCCCTATAGCCAGCTTCACCCTTACCTGCTAAGCGCAGGCTCTGCCCATTATTGATCCCCGCTGGTATCTTCACCTTCACTGTGGCCGTCTTGCGCTGGGTGCCGCTGCCGTGGCACACCGTACACGGAGTATCAAAGGTTTTTCCTTCACCCTGGCAGCGGGTGCAGGTCCTGGTGGTTGCGATCTGGCCAAAGGGAGTCTGCTGCACAAAGCGGACCTGGCCGCTCCCATGACACTCGGGGCAGGTCACGATGGGAGTGCCTGGTTCTGCCTGGTTGCCATGGCAGTGCTCGCAGATTTCGGTACGGGGGATGGTGAGATCCGTTTCCAAACCAAAGGCAGCTTGTTCAAAAGATACCACCACTTCATACCGCAGATCGGCTCCCCTTTGGGGCCTGTGGGATTGACGGGTGCCAAACCCACCTCCGAAGAATTCGCTGAATATGTCTCCTAGATCTTCAAAGCCAAAACCGCCGAATCCTCCGAATCCGCCGGGGCCCATATCGTCAAAGGCAGCATGCCCGAACTGGTCATATTGAGCTCTCCGTTCTGGATCGCCCAAAACGGCATAGGCTTCGTTGATAACCTTAAAGCGATCCTCCGCCCCTGGATCTTGGTTCACATCTGGATGATACTTCCTAGCCAGTTTGCGGTAGGCTTTCTTAATTTCCTCGTCGGATGCGCCTCTGGGAACGCCTAAGACGTCATAATAATCCTCTTTCGCCAAGCGTTACACCGCCTTTTTCGGCGCTGACCTATGTTTCCTCAGTGTAGTCAGCGTCCACTATATCTTCATCACTGGTCTGGGTTTGTCCTGCAGCGCCGGCCTGGGCACCTTCAGCCTGAGCCTGCTGATACAGGCGCTCCGAAATGCGGTGCATAACCTCATCCAGATTCTTCATCTTCGCCTTGATCTCTTCTAGATCGTCCTTTTCCATGGCTGCCTTCAGTGCCTCTTTGGCCGACTCCACTTCAGCCTTCTGATCCGCTGTCACTTTGTCGCCCAGCTCCTTGAGGGTCCGCTCCGTGGCCCAAATGGCGTTATCAGCGTTGTTGCGCAGTTCGATAGCTTCCCGCTTCTTGCGGTCTTCTTCTGCGTGCTCTTCGGCTTCCTTGACCAGCCTATCAATGTCAGTTTCGGTCAAACCGGTGGAAGAAGTAACCGTAATAGTCTGCTCCCGGCCTGTTCCCTTATCCTTGGCCGTGACATTGACAATACCATTTCTGTCAATATCAAATGTCACCTCAATTTGAGGCACACCGCGGGGAGCCGGGGGGATCCCTGTAAGCTGAAAGCGCCCTAACGTCACATTATCGGCTGCCATGGGGCGTTCGCCTTGGAGCACATGGATATCCACAGCGGGCTGATTGTCAGCGGCGGTGGTAAAGACCTTGGTTTCCCGACAGGGAATACTGGTGTTGCGCTTAATCAGGGTGGTCATCACACCGCCGAGGGTCTCAATTCCCAAAGAGAGTGGAGTAACGTCCACTAAGACCAGGCCCTTGCCTTGGTCAAATTCACCGCCCAGAACACCCGCCTGCACCGCGGCACCCAAAGCAACGCACTCATCTGGGTTAATGCCCTTGTAGGCTTCCTTGCCCATCAGCTTTTCGATAGCTTCTTGCACCGCTGGAATGCGCGTGGAACCGCCCACCAAGATCACTCGATCCACTTGGTGAGGCTGCAAGCCAGCATCGGATAGAGCTTGACGGATAGGCCCCATGGTTTTCTCCACCAAGTCGGCGGTAAGCTCATTAAACTTGGCGCGGGTCAGCGTCATGTCCAGATGCACAGGACCAGCTGAAGTCGCGCTGATAAAGGGTAGGTTAATGGTGGTCTGCAGTAAGCCAGAAAGTTCGATTTTTGCCTTTTCCGCGGCTTCCTTCAGCCTCTGCATAGCCATTTTGTCCTGAGTCAGGTCTATGCCCGTTTCCTTCCTGAACTCCCGGGCTAAGTAGTCCATAATGCGTTGGTCAAAGTCATCTCCGCCCAAGCGGTTGTTACCGCTTGTTGCCTTAACGCCTACATAACCTTCGTCCAGTTCCAAAATGGACACGTCAAAGGTTCCGCCGCCCAAGTCGAAGACCAGCAGAGTCTGCTCATGCTCCTTGTCGAGACCATAGGCCAACGCGGCAGCTGTCGGTTCGTTGATGATGCGCAGAACCTCCAGACCGGCGATGGTACCCGCGTCCTTGGTAGCCTGCCTCTGGGCGTCGGTGAAATAAGCAGGAACTGTAATTACAGCCTTGTCTACTTGTTCGCCCAGATAGGCCTCAGCCTCTTCCTTCAGCTTGCGCAGAATCAAGGCAGAGATCTCCTGAGGCGTCATCTGTCTGCCATCTATGGTAACCTTATAATCTGTGCCCATGTGGCGCTTAATAGAAGCAATGGTGCGCTCAGGATTGGTCACCGCCTGCCTCTTGGCTGCCTGGCCTACCAGGCGCTCACCATCCTTAGTAAAAGCTACAACGGAAGGCGTTGTTCTAGAACCTTCAGCGTTGGGGATAACGATCGGTTCTCCGCCTTCCATTACCGCTACGACGGAATTCGTCGTTCCTAGGTCAATACCGATTACTTTTGACATTGACTCTCTTCCTCCTCACTCTGGCCTACTAATACCTTAGTATGTCTCAGTACTTTATCGTATAATAAGTAACCCGTCTGAACCTGGGCTAGCACCCACAGCTCATCTCCTCCTGCACCGTGCATAGCTACCGCTTCGTGCAGATTCGGATCAAAGGGCTGCCCGACTGCTTCAATGGGCCTAAGCCCGTGATTGGCCAGGGCAGACTGGAGACCCTTGTGCACCAGCTCCATACCTTGGAAAAAGGGATCCTGATCTTGGTCATCCCTTTTCGACTGCAGTGCACGCTCGAAATTGTCCAGAACGGGCAGAAGATCTTTCAGAAGCTCTTCATTGGCCTCCAAGCGGATGTTCTCCAACTGATTGTTGGTTCTGCGCCGGAAGTTTTCAAAGTCTGCCTTGAGGCGCAGCAGCTGTTGAGCAAGCTGAGCCTTTTCCCGCTCCAGCTGGCCCACCTGTTCCATCCACTCTGAAGTGTCCTGCTCTACCACCTGAGCACCCTCAGCGGCCTCTTCTACAACCTCTTCTGCTGCCTCTTCTGTCTCCTCCACCTTCTCGTCTCTCTCTGTCACCTGGGTACCTCCTTCCTCAATAAAGTGACCTCTGCTGCCAAAGGTCACTTCCTCAACCTATTTATCTCTAGTAAGCAGCAGACTCACCGTCTGCGCCACCAGATTCACGGCGGATACCACCTTGGGATAGTCCATGCGGGTCGGCCCCAACACTCCCAGGGTACCCACCACATCATTTCCCACATAGTAGGTACAGGTCACCACACTGCAGGACTGCATAGCGCTGTAGGTGTTTTCCTGCCCGATCACTATCTGCACACCGCTTGACTTGGCGGCTGTGCCCAACATCTTGAGCAGCAGTTCCTTCTGCTCGAGGGCCTCGAAGATGGCCACAGCCCTCTGCACATCGCGAAACTCCGGTTGCGTAAGAATATTGGACGCACCGGTGGCGTAAATCTGCTCTTCCTTTTCCTCGGCTAAGCCCTGCAGTACAAGCTCCACCAAGACCCGTCCAATCTCCCCGAAATCGCCGATGATTTCATTGAACATCGTGACGCTCAGCTGTCTGTAAGTGATTCCCTTAAGCTTCTTGTTGAGCGCTTTGGAAATCTCACTGATCTCTTCAGGAGAGTACTCCCGCTTCGTGCGTATGAGGCGGTTTTTCACAGTCATGGGGTGCAAAACGAGGGTAACAAGGATTCCTGTTGGCTCTAAACACACCAGCTGCACGTGCTTGAACACTAACTGATCCGTGCTCGGGGCTAGAACTAAGGACACGGAGTCGGTGAGCATGGACAGGAGCCTGGCGGCCTCATGGAGTGCCCTTTCAGGGGTGAGCTGTGCATCGAGCAGTTCCTTCTCGATTCTCTCCACTTCGTTTTGGGAAAAACGATGCGGCTCCATGAGTGCATCAACGTAAAAGCGGTAACCCTTGTCTGAAGGGATTCTTCCGGCAGAAACATGCGGCTGCTCCAGATAGCCCGTTTCCTCTAAATCAGCCATTTCATTGCGGATGGTTGCTGGTGAGACGCCCAAATCATGTTTGCGCGCAATCGTCCGTGATCCCACAGGCTCAGCTGTTTCAATATAACTGTCAATAATCGCCCGGAGCACCAGCCGCTTGCGTTCGTCCAACATGACCTTCACCCTCCTTTTAGCACTCAACACGAGAGAGTGCTAACAGATCCCAACCATAAAATATCACTTTGCCCCCCCTTTGTCAAGGGGGCCTGCTCCCCTCAAGAAGGCGCCAGAAACCATGTTTTCCAGGAACAATCCCTGCTCGGTAACTCGCAGGGAGCCCTCCACTTCTACCACCAGACCTCTTTCCACCAGCTCAGTTATCTCCTCTCCATACACATCCCAATAGCTTACGCCAAAGCGGTGGCGGAACTCCTCCTCGGCTACCCCTGCGATCAGGCGCATCCCTACCATCATGGTATCGTCCATTTCCTGTTCAACGCCCACTTGCTCACATTCAAGGTAGTTGGGATTCCCGCTCTGCCAGGACTGCAGATAACCATGCAAATCGGGAGCGTTGATGTAGCGGCACCTGTTCACATAGCCAGCAGCCGCGGTGCCCAAGGCGATGTGGGGCCGGTTGCGCCAATAGAGGAGGTTGTGCTGGCAGGCGCAGCCGGGAAGGCAGAAGTTGGAAATCTCATAGTGTTCATAGCCAGCACTCCGCAACAGGCTTCTGGCCAGACCATACATATCCGCTTGGTCATCGTCATTAGGGAGCTGCACCAAGCCTGCTTCGTGCCAGGCCGCCAGCGGTGTACCCGGCTCCAGAATCAGGGCGTAGCAGGAAAGGTGGGTAGGCTGCAGAGCTGCCGCTTGCTCCAAAGTCTCCTGCCAGTGCCGGACACTCTGGCCTGGAAGACCGAAAATCAGATCCAGGTTGATGTTGTCAATGCCGGCTCTCCTGAGGCTGCGGACGCTCTCGCTAATCTGTTCGGCTCTGTGCAACCGGCCGATAGCTTTCAGGAGATCATCTTGAAAAGATTGGGCTCCCAGGCTCACCCTGTTCACCCCCGCTGCAGCCAAGGCTTCTGCACCAGCTTCAGTCAGGGAATGGGGATTGGCCTCTATGGTAATCTCAGGATCTGTGACAAAGGGCAGCTCTGTTCGGAGAAAGGCAATAAGGTCAGCCAGCTTCTCTGGGGGCAGCAGGCTGGGCGTGCCTCCGCCGAAAAAAATGGTGGTCAAGGGGCTGTCACCCCAAAGGGCGCGATAATAGAGCGCCTCTTGGCGCAGAGAAACAAGGTAGTTGTCAGTGAGGGAAGAAAACTCCCCAGCACCAACAACTACCGAATAGAAATCACAATACGAACATTTTTGCTCACAGAATGGGATGTGTACATAGACACCCATAGAATCACCTAATCTACCTGCAAGATGGCCATGAAAGCCTCCTGGGGAACTTCCACATTGCCCAGGCTCTTCATGCGCTTCTTGCCCTCCTTCTGCTTCTCCAACAGCTTGCGTTTACGGCTCACGTCACCGCCATAGCACTTAGCCAGGACATCCTTACGCAAGGCCCGCACCGTTTCCCGTGCGATAATCTTGTTGCCGATGGCTGCTTGAATGGGCACTTCAAACTGCTGACGGGGAATTACTTCCTTCAGCTTCTCCGCCAGGGCACGGCCCCGGGTCACAGCCTTATCCTTATGCACGATAATGGACAGGGCATCTACTGGATTGCCGTTGAGGAGGATGTCCAGCTTGACCACGTCAGATGGCATATACCCGATGAACTCGTAGTCCAGAGACGCGTAACCCTTGGTACGGGACTTCAAGCGATCAAAGAAATCCATCAGAATCTCTGCCAGGGGCAGTTCGTACTCCAGCCTAGCCCGCTCTGGCGTAATATACTCCATGTTTACAAACACACCACGACGATCCTGGCAGACCTCCATAACGGGGCCGATGAACTCATCAGGCACCAAAATGGTGGCCCGTACAAAGGGCTCTTCAATATGCTCGATTTGGGTCACTGCAGGCATGGCAGTGGGATTATCAATTTCCTTCACGCTGCCGTCGGTGAGAACCACCCTGTAGACCACACTAGGAGCAGTGGTAATCAGGTTTAGATCGAATTCCCGCTCTAGGCGTTCCTGCACAATCTCCAGGTGCAAGAGCCCCAAAAAACCGCAGCGGTAGCCAAAACCAAGGGCGGCTGAGGATTCCGCTTCATATGTTAGAGCCGCATCGTTAAGCTGCAGCTTATCCAGGGCATCCCTGAGCAGAGTGTATTCTTCATTAACAACGGGGTACAGCCCGCAGTACACCATGGGCTTAGCTGGCCGGTAGCCAGACAAGGGAACCGTGGCTGGCCTGCTGGCAGTGGTGATAGTATCGCCAACCCGGGTATCCCGCACGTCCTTCATGCTGGCTAAAACGCAGCCAACTTCGCCTGGACCCAGGGAATCCACTGGGACAAAGTGGGGCTGGAGCACTCCTAGATTGGCGACTTCGAATCTGCGCCCTGTGCTCATCATTTGGATCACATCACCAACCCGGATGGTGCCTTCCACCACCCTTGCGTAAGCCACTGCACCGCGGTATTGATCGTAATGGGAATCGAAGATCATGGCGCGGGTGGGCGCTCCTGGATCTCCCTGGGGAGGTGGAATGCGCTCTACAATGGTCTCCAACACCTGATCGATTCCCTGTCCAGTTCTGGCGCTTACCAATACAGCCTCATCGCTGGAGAGGCCGATATCCTCTAGTTCCCTAAGAACCCTCTCGGGATCCGCATTGGGCAGATCGATTTTGTTGATCACCGGAATGATTTCCAAATCGTGGTCCAGGGCTAAGTAGAGATTGGCTAGGGTCTGCGCTTCCACGCCTTGGGAGGCATCTATCACCAAGAGAGCTCCCTCACAGGCAGCTAGACTGCGGGACACTTCGTAAGAAAAATCCACATGCCCCGGGGTATCAATTAGATTGATTAAATACTCTTCCCCATCCTGAGCCCTGTAAGTGAGGCGGACTGCCTTCAGTTTGATGGTGATGCCCCGTTCCCGCTCCAAGTCCATGGAATCCAGCACCTGTTCCGTCATCTCGCGCTTGTTAACAGCACCTGTGGCCTCTAGAATGCGATCAGCCAGGGTGGACTTCCCGTGATCAATATGGGCGATTATGCAAAAATTGCGAATGTTCTTTTGGACCATACGCTTACCAAATCCTTCATAGAATAGTAGCCTGCCGATATTATAACATAGGCCCCACTAATTGCAAAACAAGTACTGCCAGCAGGCCTAGCTCCTCTGCTCCTGCCCCTTGGCCCTGCGCCCTGCCGCCTTTCTCTTTATCAAGTCCCAGACGAACTTGATCTCCTCCATACGCAGGATCACGGTCAACACCATGTACACCAGCACTCCCACGCCAATGGATCCCAGAGTCTGAACCGTCTGCGCGAGCTTCCTGGCCATGGGCAGATAGCGTGCCAACATAGAAGCTGATGCCCAAGCGGCTAGGCCCATCACCACAGACGCCGCACTGGACTTCACCACTGTAGTGAGCAGCTCCCCGCTGAGCAGGCCGGGGAGCCTTCTGCCCAAAATGATAAAGGCCAACACCACGTTGACGATGGAGCTGAGGGAGAAGGCAAGGGCTAGTCCTCCTGCTCCCAAGTCAGTCCACTTCAAGAAAGCGATGCTGAGGAGCAGGTTGACCACAACTGTCCAGAAGCCTATTTTCACTGGAGTCTTCGTATCTTGCAGGGAATAGAATCCTCTTGTCGTCACCTGCAGGGCAGCCTGGGCGAACAGGCCCGGCACATAGAACAGCAGGGCAAAAGCAGTGGCCATGGTGTCAGCAGCCGTAAACTCCCCAGATTCAAAGAGCAGGCGCACGATGGGCACCCTCAAAAAAGCCATGCCCACAGCAGAGGGGATGGTTATGAAAGCCACTATGCGCAGGCCAAAGGAAAGGGTGCGCATAAACTCCTGGCGCTCGTTCTTAGCTGCCAATCCCGCCAAGGTTGGGAACACTGCTGTGGAAATTCCCATGGCAAAGATACCCAAGGGAAAGTTGATCAAGCGGTTGGCCAGCCTTAGGGCCACGATGGAGCCTTCCTCCAGGGTAGAAGCAAGGTTTTGGCTGATAATCACGTTAATCTGGGCAATGGACAAGCCTAAGATGGCCGGCAGCATCAGCTCCACCATGCGCCTAATGCCAGGGTGCTTGAGGTCCAAAACTGGCCGGTAATACTTGGCCCCCCGGCGCCATACTTCTGGAATCTGCACTGAGAAATTGCCCACCGCCCCCACCACTGTACCGACGGCCATGGCCATGATGCCCATGAGTGGCCCTAAGATATAGGCACCGAGAATCTGGCAGAGGTTGTAGATGATGGGCCCCAAGGCAGGGCGAAAGAAGGTCTTGTACGAATGCAGTACGCCCATGCACAGCCCCGCTAGTGCGGTGAAAAACACAGCGGGAAAGGTTACCCGCATCAAGAGAACGAGTAGTTCCTTGTGTTCTCCAGCAAAACCTACTCCCACCAAGGGGGCTAGAACGGGCGTAAAGATCACGCCCAAGACCATGATACCAAGGAGAATCAAAAAAGTGGCGTTAAGAAAAACGCTCGCCACATACCAGGCTTCCTTTTCTTCATCCTTGGCCAAATACTCGGTAAAAACTGGAATAAAGGCGGAGCTTAGTGCCCCACCTACCAAAAGCTGATACATCAGATCAGGCAGTGCAAAAGCTGCAAAAAAGGCGTCAGTGGTAGCTGTTCTGCCGAACACCTCTGCCACTGCCCGCTCCCGCAGGAACCCTAGAATCCTGCTGACTAAAATCGCTGCCATTACGACGGTAGCTGCTCGAGTAACCTGTGCTCTGTTTTCATTCTCCAATCTTTCTCGCTCCTCTTCCTAGCAACAAATTGAAGGATTCTCCTTCGAAGGGCAAAATCCTGTCAGAGGACGCGAACCAGGACATTCGCCAGCACTTCCGCGGCTAGAAGTGCTTCGTCTAGGGTGTTTTCCACCGACCCAATCTCCAAGATCAGGCTGGCGGGATGCAGGTGCTGATTGTACCTTGCCTCCTTATGCACCTGCACAGGACGCATCAAACCAGGGTACATGGTATCGCACAGACTTTTGATCTTGTAAGCCAAGGCCAGATTTTCTTGGAAGTTAGGATGGCTCAAGGGGATGTTCTGTGCCGTTCCCACCACAATGGCAATGCGGGCCACATCCCTGCCGTTGATGCGAACGGTGGGATTGGGCACCCCCGCGTCGCGGTGCACGTCAATTACCAGGTCAAAGCTCTTCTGTTTGCTCAGGATCTCCCGCACTGTCCGTTCTGAGTTGCTGTAAGAGTTGTTGATGCTGGGCAGAGTGTGGATCTTGGTCTCGTGCAGTGTCTCCATTCCCAGGCTGGTTAGGGCATTAGACAGGTGGCGTCCCACAGCCATCACTCCAGTAATTGTGGGATCCGCCTGATTCCGAAACTGGTAGTGCGCCTGCAGAGATTGCCCTGTTTCCAGAGCTCGTCCCAAGTACATCTCTGAGGAATGGGTGTGGTAGATCAAAACCCTAGGAGCAGCTTCCCCAACCTCCAGCCGCTCAATCCCCGCCTCCAAACCGGGCGGACGCACTGGGTCAGGAGCGAAAGACAGCTCCTGAACAAAAACAAAGGGCCGATCCTCCCAAACTCGCATGTGCAGCACCACTTGCGGTGAAAAGGGTAGAGTAGACTCCACCATGCTCAAGGGATCCCGGAAATCATAATTGGTCAGCCAATAGAGAAACAGGCTCAGATCCGCACTTTCCTGCTGCTGCTGCGCTCCGCCATTGCCGGGCATACCCAAGTTCAGCAGGGAGCGGGCTAATGTATGATCAAAACCGGCCTCCTTGATCAGCAGCTGGTAGCCGCTGAGAGACAGAGACAGGAAGAGTAGAGCAAGAATCATGAGGGGAACAACCTGAAAACCCTGTCCTAGCGCACTAGTGCGACGGCGAATCCGTTTGTACATCCGGCGGAGCCGCAGACCCATGTCACCACCTCTTCTCTTGGCAATATATTTGTTTGCCAGGGAAAATATGATAAACTCGTAGTAGCCAATTCTCCTGGGAAGGGATGAGCACATGCGTGCAGTCAAGATCATTCTCATCACATTGCTTGCCCTAGGGGTGGCAGTCGGGTGTTGGGCTCTTTTCTCCTTACATAACCAGCTGAAAGAACTGCAGCAGGTTCAGCAAGGTGAGATAGTGCCTCAGCCCCCAGCTGAACCCGCGCTAGACTATGTAACCATTTACCTTATCAAATCTGAACCTACGGAGTTTCTCCTTGTTCCTGTGCAGCGGGAAATCGGGGGACCTGCCAGCCCTACAGCAGCACTGCAGGCCCTGCTCAACGGCCCCCTCACCCATGAAGATCTGTTTGCTTCGGTACCACATACAGCTAAACTGCTGAACCTAACCGTTGAAAACGGACTGGCCACTGCCAACTTCAGCAGAGAGATTGTAACTGGTTTTAACGGCGGTTCCCTTTTGGAGTCTTACCTGGTCACTGCCATTGTGAACACCCTCACTGAGTTTGACCACATCCAGCAGGTGCAGATTCTCGTGGATGGCCAGGTGACGGAATCAATTGGGGGCCACATCCTAGTCAACCAACCCCTGAGAAGGGCTGCTAACTGAGGTACTTGAAAACCTCATCGTAGCTTACGCCCTCATGAAAGGCTGTGTTCAGCGCCCCTGTAATAACATCCACCACCTCATCGATGAGGAGATCGATCTCTTTGGGCGTGACGATCATACTGCTGAAATAGGGATCCAGCACCTGACTGATCAGCTGCCTGCGATCTAGGGGCGGAGGCGCGGCTGGGCTTGTGGGTTCACCGCTCATCAACGCCTTGGGGTCGATATTGAACTTAGTACGTCCAGGCGATGTTTCCATGCTCGGGTTCTGCCCTTCTCCCCCTGTTTCCAAGAGATTGAGGGCATCTGAGACGATGGTGACAGCATGAACCACAGTTGGTACACCGAGGGCGATCACTGGAATGCCCAGGGTTTCCTTGTTGATGGCCAGGCGGCGGTTACCCACCCCTGCACCGGGATGAATTCCCGTATCTGAGATCTGAATGGTGCTGCACAATCGGTCAACGCTCCGACTGGCCAAGGCATCAATGCAGATAACCGCCTTGGCCCCCATGCGGTCAACCACTCCCATAATGATTTCACCGGTCTCAATCCCTGTCAGCCCCAGTACTCCAGGGGCAATGGCCGCCACCGGCCGCAGGCCTTGGCGCAGCTCAGGAGGGGACATTTCCAAGAGATGGCGAGTAACCATGAGGTTATCTAGGGCCTTTGGGCCCAAGGAATCCGGAGTTGCATTCCAGTTACCCAGCCCCACAACAAGAACCGGATCCTCCGCACCCACTTCTGACTGCTCAAAGAACCATTCAATTTCCTTAGCCAGAAGCTGGGCAATTCGTTCGTGAAGATCGCGGTTGTGTTCTCGCAAACCGGTGGATTCTATGGTAGAATAGTTTCCAGGAGCTTTGCCCATCATTTGGGCACCGAGATCATTTTCCACCACAATACGGGTTATGGTAATTCCAGGTTCTTTTTCCGTATGCACCTTGACGCCTGGCAGTTCTGGAGGGCCTTCTCGTTCAATCACCGCTTGGTGTGATTCCAGAGCTAAGTCAGTTCTGATATTGTGCTTAGCGAACAACAGGTCCTCTTCCCGAAGGTTTTCCATGGTCTCTCCTCCAATCACTGATAGAGTAACCTAAAGGGAAAAGGTTATTCAGCACGAACTATTGAACTCGCCTGGTTCAGATGGTATAATGAGAGGGTAATTTTGCCTGAGGAGGTGAACTGGTTTGGCCAACAGCAGATCCGCTGAAAAGAGGATTCTAGTCAACGAGAAGAAACGCGTGCGCAACATTTCGAGGAAATCTGCCCTGAAGACTACGATTAAGAAGTACGAGGCCGCGTTAGTGAACGATCCCAGTAACGCCCCTGCCCACCTTCGCAAGGCATTCAAGGCTCTGGATCAAGCAGCCGCAAACGGCGTTATCCACAAGAATACAGCAGCCCGCAAGAAATCTCGTTTGAGCAAAAGACTAGCGAACAACGCATAAAAAAAGCAACGCCCTTCCACTTGGATGAGGCGTTTTTGCTTTTCTAAGTCAGTTTTATGATCAAATCTGTAAGCACTTCTTCCCCGGAAGCCCCCAGCTTCAGCTCGCCATCGGCCTGCACAACAGCCTGAAAACCTAGGAAGATTTCGTCCAGGCTAAACTTCTTGGCCTGGGCGCGCAGTTTCTTCAGGGCCCAAGCACTGCTTTCCCCCATTTCCTGAGCAGTAGCTTCCCAATTTCCAGATGATGTTTTGGCCGCCAGAACTAGGCGGAGCTGACGCTCAATCAGGGGCAGTATGCGCAGTGGAGACTCCCCACCTGAGAGCAAGAGCTTGAGGACACCTAGGGCCTCGCCGCGCTTTTTCTGCACGATCAAGTCTGTAAGCTGGAAAATGGTGTGATCCGCAACTTGCCCAGGCCACAGCGAAGTGAGGGCCTGGATATCCTGGGCCGTGATCACTTCCCGCCCTTCTACAAAGGCGATCAGCTTTTCCAGTTCGTTATGGATGAAATTGAGGTTTCCGTCCGCTCGGGCCAAAAAATGCTCTACTGTCACCCTTTCCATCTTCTTGCCGCGCTGGGCGCAATAGTCCAGCACATAACGGGTCAAGCGCTCCCCTTCCAGGGGGGAGCACTCGATTTCTAGGGCTAGTTTGCGCAGAACCTTGAGATATTTCCAGCGCTTGTCCACGGCATCGAAGAATAGGGCCAGGCAGTTGGCCTCAGGATTATCCTGGAGCCAACTCACCAACTTCTCCATAGTGGCAGTTGGCACCAAGTGGGCATCCCTCAGCACCACGATTTTCGGTGCCTCGCCCCACGGCACTGTAGCCAGTTCTATAAGTATGGGGTCCAAACTCAAGTCCTTGGTGCCGTGAAACACGGACCAGTTCCACTGGGCCATGCTGTCTTCTGAGTTTCTCTGCCTCAAAACATCATACACCTGGTCCTGCCACACAGACTCTGGGCCATGGACCCAAATCACCCTGGGCAGGGGTTCTGTCGCCAGTCTATCCAGCAGAGTCTTGTCCACAATCCATCACTCCCGCTGTTTAATTCACGATGGACCCCTGGTAAACCTGCCCCACACTCCCCACCAGACCTGAAAAGTTTGTGCCTCTTCGTATGTGGTCCGCCACACGATCCCCCGTTTATTAAGCTCTTCCACGACCTCTTCGTGGGGATGGCCAAAGTTGTTGGGTCCCACCGGTATTACAGCCCAGGCAGGATCCACCGCGGCATAGAAATGAGGTTCCATACTGCCGCGACTGCCGTGGTGGGGAATCTTCAACCACTGGGACTGCAAGTCTAGGTTGGGGTCGTGGGCCAGATCATATAACACTGCACTTTCCAAATCGCCGGTGAAGAGCATCCGGACGCCGCCATACTGCAGACGCAGGAGCAGGGAGTTATTGTTCTGTGCGGACCGAAGATTTGGCCTCAGTGCCTGGGGATAGAGCACCGTTAGGGTAATCCCATCTCCCAGGTCGACCCTGTCCCCTGCCCTAACCGGATGATAGGGGATCTCTTTCTCTTCCAAGAGCTCTAAGTAGCGTTCATAGGTTGGGCTGGGATGATCGTGACCATTGTCCAGCACCATACCCACCTCAAACTCTTCCAAAACCGCCAACAGCCCTCCCAAATGATCATCATGGGGATGGGAGAGAATGACGTAATCCAATCTCTCCACCTGCCGGTGGCGGAGATAGGGCACAACACGCTCTACCCCTGCATCCCGAGTCCGCGGCTGCCAGGGATATAGGTCGCCCCCTCCATCAATCAACAGATGCAGCCCGCTGGGGGTGCGCACATAGAAGCTGTCTCCCTGCCCAACGTTGAGTGCGGTAATCTCTAAGGGGCGGCGTACCACCGGTGGCAAGGTTGAGATGAACAAGACAATGACAAACAAGCTGCAGAGCTGGGCTAAGGTCCGCCAGGGCTTGGTCAAACGGGGCTGCCTGAGGCGCCAACCAGCATAGATGAAGAGCGCCCACCACAGCGATATTTCCCACAAGTTAAGGGTGCCCAGTTTCCACTGCCGGGCATAGGGCAGCAGCAGTGCTTCCATGGCCTGCACCACCTGCATAACTCTGTTGAGAACACTGCCTATACCCAGCGACCCCAGACCCAAGGCTGTGAGCAGACCCCCCACTATCAACACTGCCGCGCAGGGTAGGAACAACAGGGTGGCCAGGGGACCTAACAGGGCCACTTCTCCAAAGCTGCCCATGAGGAAGGGTACCAAGCTGCACTGAGCGGTGAGGGACAAGAGCAGAGACTGGGCAAGGTAGGTCAGAGTGCGGCTCTTCCACCGCACCTGCATAGTAGGTGACCAGAGCAGAATGCCACCGGAAGCTGCAAAGGACAGCGCAAAGCTGAGATCGAAAGCCAAAGCGGGCTTGACCAGCAGCATGATCAGCCCGGCGGTGGCCCAAATGTGCAGGGGGTCACGGCGCAGCCCTCGCAAGCCAGCATAGCCGCCCAGCAGGCTCACCAAAAAGGCGCGCCAACCAGAGGCCCCTGTTCCCGATATAACAATATAGCTTAGGAGCAGGCCCTGAAGAAGGGCCAGCTTGAACAAGGGGCGACACGGAAACCGCTTGACCACCAGGCTTACGCCCAGGGCCACATAGCCCACATGCATACCTGAGATCGCGAGGAGATGGGAAATGCCAAGCAGCCTCCAGCTGTCCCTACGCCCTTCTCCCAGCTCATCTCGTTCTCCCAGGACCAAAGCCAAGACCAACCCTGGATCGCGGATGTGTGTCACGATATTCCGCCGCATCACCCCTCGTGCCCGTGCCAAGAGTCCAGGATTATCCCCAGCCGTAACCTGGAATTCGGTTGGATAGCACACCCCGAACACCCCTAACCGACGCAGGTAATCCCGGTAGCAAAACGCTCCCGGATTGGGTGCCTGATTGGGCTGGGCTATCGTACCCCAAAAGGTAAGTTCATTTCCTGGCGAAATTGAGACGTCCAAAGGTAGGTGAACGGCGACCTGCAACCGGGAAGGCTTGAGGTGCACTAAGACCCGCTGATCATACGTTAACTTCTGTACCTGATAGACTTGACCGATGAACTCCCCCTCCCTGGGAACCACCCAAACCTCCTGGGGAAGGATGGCCAGCTGCCCCAAAGCGACCGCGGCCAAGCCCAGCACAAGGCGAAAGAACCAGGCCTTGGCGGATCCTCTATAGGCAGAAATGAGCCAGATTAAGGCTGCGGCCGCAGCGACGATGAGGAGTATGCCAGGGTCAAACAAGCCCTGGGAACCCAAGCGGATTCCCAGAGCCATGAAGGGAAAGAGCACCAGTGAGCTATTTGATCTGCTCATCTTCGTCATAGTACAAGCAGATCAGATCAGCGATCCTGGCCAGACGCTTCTCACCGATGCCAGATACCCTGAGCAGATCATGCTTCTCGCGAAAGGGTTCTTCCTTACGTGCCGCGATAATTCGTTCCGCGTATACTGGGCCAATGCCTGGGAGCGTCTGTAGTTCGGCCATTCCAGCTGTATTCACATGAACAAGCAGGCAGTGCGGTTCCTCCGTCTGGGCTGCTGCTGTAGGCTCCGCCGCCTGCACGACTGCCGCCTCAGGGCTGCTCAGCTTCCAACGAACCCCCTGCTGCAGCAGACTGAGCAAAACGAGGATGAGCAGAACCACTCGCTGTCTCGTGGGCATAATACTCTCTCCTTTTGCTCCCTGGGCACTATTAATTTCTGCATGATTTGAATAAAACCTCTTTTTTCAGATATGTTTCTTATAGGGTTTGATCGCAAAAAGCTCCGGGGAAAAAAAGGCTTCCCCGGAGCTTTCATCTCAACCATCCTAGAATCTAAAGCCCATCAGTGCCGCGGCCAATAAGCCCGCTGTAATCAGCAGAATGGGCAATCCCTGCAGCGGCTTCGGTATAGGTGCCAGCTCCAAACGCTTCCTTATGGTTGCCATAACAACCAACACCAATAGGTAGCCCACTCCCGCACCTAAAGCGATCCAAACGTTCTGGACACCTGTAACGCCGTCCCGGCCGAGCAGCAGTAAAAGTCCAACCAAGGCACTGTCCACTGCCATCTTTTCAGCGGAGGGATCCTGCTTCAGAATCCGAGGCGCCAAAACGGCTGCTGCCAAGGCTGCTAACAGGTAGAAACCAAGCTGAGGAACGGGTGATGACGGAATAATCGAGCCGCACAGCCAGAGCAGCACTGAGCCCACCAGCATACTGGTGACAACGCTTATGCCCGCCTCAACGGCTTCTTTGACATTCTTAGTATACCGGGTGAGCGCATAGAGCCCCAAACCCTGAATCAAGATTAGGTTTCCACTAACGACTGTCTGCGCCAAGATTTCTAGTCCATTACTCATGCAGTTCCCCTCCCTGCTTGCTCACTAGATTCACTACAGCCATAACCAGCCCCAGGATGATCATACCCCCTGGGACAGTGCTGGCCAAGGACAAGGGCGCCAGGCGTCCAGAGAGGATCTGTGTACCGAAAAGGGACCCGTAGCCCAAGAATTCCCTGATCATGCCGAGCACCAACAGAGCCAGGGCAAATCCTAAGCCCTGACCTAGAGTGTTAAGGAGGGCTTCTTTCATACCCTGTTCTTCCCTGCCAGCCCTGAGCAGCAGGTCATTAACAGCTATGAGGGGCAGGAAGATGCCCAGGCTCGCGACCAAGCTGGGGTTCCGCCTCAGCAGCACGGCGTAAACACAGACAACCAATACGATGAGAATGAGCAACCGCACTGCCGTCCGCGCCGTCGCAGGGACGTAAGGAGCAGCCGCCTTGCTGACAATGGTAGCTGCCAGCCAAATAGCCACAGTCAGCAGCCCCAAAGCCAGGCCATTCATGGCGGTGGTGGTCACTGCCACAGCAGGTACCAGCCCAAGGGCAAGCACTAACACAGGGTTTTTCCTAAACAGACCATCCCATAACGGTTTCATATTATTGGCCCTCCTTTTTGCTCAGGGCATCACGCACAGCATTTTCCACTGCCCTACTAGTGAAGGTTGCTCCGCTGACTACATCTACAGGTCCCTGCGCTTCGATAATGGCGGGGATCAGTTCCTTAAAGGCTGTATCAGCGATAAACGGCGTTTCGCTCGTTTCCACTATTTCGATGGCTGTAATCTTGCCGCCCTCGACGGTTACATCAAGCACCAAGGTGCCGCCAAATCCTT